>JANQFG010000065.1 GCA_028277985.1 bacterium
TACGGCCCCACCGCCTGCAGGGAGGAGGAGAGAAAGAGCAGGACCTTCACGTCTTCCTCCAGGCCGAGAAGAGCGCTGATCTCGTTCGCCATCTTCCGGATCTTCACCGTGATCTTGTACTCGAGCCCCTCGGTGGAGGTGATGGCCGGAATCGTCTCGATCAGATCGCCGTGAATCAGAACCATGCCCATGTAAGCCTTCTGGAACCGGACCTCATCCTGCTCCAGCTTGCGAATCTGCACGGGGTGAATTCCATAGTCCCGGGCAATCTCCCGGTTCCTTTCCGTCTCTTCCCCTTTCCCTTCGGACACGTCGTAGAACTCGTAGTTGAAGTACCGGTTGCCCGCCACGCTGTACTCTGCGAGCAGGTCCCGAAGGTAGCGCTCCACGTTGTTGTAGGGAGCAGGCAGTTGACCCGAAAAGAACACCTTCAGGGTCAGAGGATCGGAAAGGGTGGCCACGGCCGTCCTGCTCGCCTCGGACAGGGAGAACAGCTTGTTCGCTGTCAGATCCACCCGGAAGAACAGGGTGGTCCCGGCGAGGTTCAATAAGACGATCACGGCGAGGTACATGAGAAACCGCACGTGTTTGCTCGTCCTTCCTGGCTTGCTCATTTAAGCGACCTCACTTCTTCTCCTGGATCACCAGATAGGTTCCGTACAGCGCCACGAAGCACACACTCAGGAAGTAAACGATGTCCCTGGAATCCAGTATGCCCCGCGATATGTTCTGGAAGTGGAAATCCGCACCGAGAAACTGAAACACCCCCACCACGGATTCGGGCAGAAAGAAGAGCATCTTGTCGATCAGGGTGAGGAAGAAACAGATTGACATGCCTATGAGAAGGGCGATGATCTGGTTCCGCGTCAGGGAGGAGGCGAACAGCCCCACACTTGCGAAAGCGGCTCCCAGCAGCACCGCTCCCAGATACCCTCCGATCACGGGCCCCCAGTCCAGGTCTCCGTAGAAGGATATGCATATGCCGTACGAAAGGGTGGGTACGAGCATGAGCCCGACGAAGGCGACTGCGGCAACGAACTTCCCGATCACCACGTCCCGGACCGACACGGGAAGGGTCAGCAGAAGCTCGTAGGATCCGGTGTTCAGCTCCTCGGAAAAGAGACGCATGGTAACCGCGGGAACGACTACAGCGAAAAGGATGGGCAGGAGCCCGAAGAAGGATCTCATTTCCGCCTGATTGAACAGAAAGAAGGTGGAGAAGAAGAACCACCCGGACAGAATGAGAAAGATGGAGATCACAATATAGGCAATAGGAGAAATGAAATAGACCTTGAAATCTCGCTTGAAGACCTGCCGGATGCCTCTCATCTCAGCCTTCCTTTGTCAGTTCTCTGAACAGGTTCTCCAGGGTTCGGCTTTCACGATGAAACTCCAGGAGGGACCAGTCTTTCTGCTTGATGATCTGATAGAGCTCGGGCCGGATATCCTGTCCCGCGCTGCAGGAAAGGACAAGGTTCATGGTGTGGTCCGTGTCCTCGCCCCTGGAGATCTTCCGGATCGTCGAGAGGGTGGAAAGGGCCTGCTCCACATCCGCGTATTCTGCCCCCTTGAGCGAGAGGTGGACGTCGTAGGCGCTGCCGGACTCTTCCTTCAACGATTCCGTGGGGCCGTCCGCGACGATCTTGCCCTTGTTGATGATGACGACCCGGTCGCAGGTCGCCTCCGCCTCGCTCAGAATGTGGGTGGACAGAATAACCGTCTTCGCCTTGCCGATCTCCCGGATGATGTTCCGGATCTCGACGATCTGGTTCGGGTCCAGCCCGGCCGTGGGCTCATCCAGAACGAGAATCTCCGGATCGGTCAGCATTGCGTGTCCGAGCCCGACTCGTTGTTTATACCCCCTGGAAAGCTCGTCCACCGATCGATGCATCACGTCCTCGAGCCCGCACAGGGCGCATATCTCCTTGATCCTCGGCAACTGCTTCTCTTTCGGAAAGCCCCGGATGTCGGCCACGTATCTCAAGTAGTCATATACCAGCATGTCGTGGTACAGGGGCGCGGTCTCAGGAAGGTAACCGATCAGGCCCTTGATCTCCAGGGGATGATCGTGGATGTTGTAGTCCTTTACCGAGACGTTACCCGAGGTGGGCTGCATGAAACAGGTAAGGATCCTGAGGGTCGTCGACTTTCCGGCCCCGTTCGGTCCCAGCAGACCGAGAATCTCCCCTTTGCGGATCTCAAAGCTCACGTGGTCGACGGCACACAGGCTGCCGTAGTACTTGGTCAGGTCTTCGACCCTAATCATCCTCGAGCCTCCTCATGACGAACACGCGTAACGTTCATTATTCGAGATTTCTTTGCCATATTCTCTACAAGAAGTCCAGCCCCTCCGGTTGCCTTCGCAGGGTGCCTGTGCTAAGGGTCGGCTCCATCGGACTCGATAGAGGTCAGGAGACCATGACACCCGGCAACAGCCTTGAAAAAGCCTCGAAATCCACAAGAAGAACGCTCGCCGCCGTTCTGAGGGCTCTGAATCTTGAAGCGGTGAACCCCGCGGCACCGGCGGATTTCCTCAGGAATGGGGCAGCGGATCTCGAAGCCCTTACGAAACGCATGAAGGAGCATCCGCTGCGCCGTCGACGGGTCGGGTTTCGAAAGACCGAGAGCGACCTGGAAGGTCGGGAGTTTGACTATGGCATGCAGGACTTGAGCCCCCTCTCCGGGACGTCGAATCCTCTTGCACCGCCGGTCAGGGTTGACAACCGGGCGGAGAGGCATGCCGTCGGTGTCGTTACCTTTCCCGCGACCTTCGCATCTCCATCCGGCTCGCTGCACAACGGTCACCTCGCGGCCGCCATAGACGAGGTCTTCGGGGCAACCCTGGCGCGCCTCGGCAAGCCGGCCATGACCGGGATTCTGGACGTCAGGTTCGATCGCGCCTGCCCGATCGAGAAGGAGGTCCGCATCGAGGGCGGGGTGAGAAGAATCAGCGGGTCGACGATCTTCACGGAGGCAACCGTGTTCGCCGAAGGACGATCCCTTGCAAAGGCCGACGCGGTCTTCTTCGTGGTGGGGGAGATCACGCTCCGTGAATTGACCGTCGAGCGGAACCGAAGATACGGCCTGGAAGAAACCCGGCCCGGCCCGGATCGAGGCCTCGCAGAGGGGCATGCAGAAATGGGAAACGCTCGAACCCCTCGTCGTCTCTTCGCACAGGCTCTCAGGTCGATCGCATCCGAAGTGGTTGCCCGTGATGCACCGGAGGCGTTGTTTCGTGAGGCCGTGGTTGCGACGGAGGCGCTGGTCGCGCGGATGACCGGAACCTCGGGGTCTGAGCCCGTACCGGCCCGCAGCCCCAGCGAGGAACCCGGCGTCCAGAACACTCCTCTTCCCCTTCCGGACCGGGTCGATTGCAGCCCCGTAACCGGAATGGACAATCCGATCGCTCCCCCCTTGATTGTGCACAGAGGCAGCGGTTCCGCCGTCACCGCAAACGTCATCTTCTCCGCCGCTTTCGAGGGTGCCCCCGGCCTGGCACACGGTGGTATCGTTGCAGCAGCCTTCGACGAACTCCTGGGCTTGACACGGCCCCGGCAAGGCGACGTGGTAACGAGCAGCTCCTTGAAGGTCCGTTACCGTAGTCCGTGCCCTCTTCACACGGAGCTGTCCATGAACGGCACGTTGAAGAAAGTGGATGGGCGGCAGACCTCGACGAGAGGCACGCTTCAGGCGGGGAATCGACTCGTGGCAGATGCAGAGGCGACCTTCGTCGCAAAGGATCCTCCACCGAACTGAACCCCTGCGGCAGGCCCGAACAGCGCCTCCAAATTGACAGGGGGCTCCTCCATCTCCTATACTGGTCCGCCCTAAAATCGCTGACATCTGCTACCCGCTGAGAAGAGGAGAAGACCATGCCTGTTGATCCTGCCAAGGCCGTCGGCTACCAGCTGCCCGAGACAACCGGAGAATGGAACCAGGACAGCGTGATCCTTTACCATCTCGGAGTCGGCGCGGGTGTTCCCGCCACGGATCCGAACGAACTCACCTACACCTACGAGGGCAATCTGAAGGTTCTGCCGAGTTACGGCGTGATCCCTGTGTCCGGGGCCCTGACATCGATGGCCCAGATCCCGGGCGTGGATATCAATTTCGCCATGGTCCTTCACGGCGAGCAGGACCTTGAAATCAAGAAGACGATTCCCACGGCCGCAAAAGTGGTCCATCGGAGCCGGATCGCGGACATCTTCGACAAGGGCAAGGCGGCGCTGATCATCCTGGAGGTAGAGACGGCCGAGCAGGGGGGAGACGTTCTGTTCGTCAATCGTTTCTCCATCTTTGCCCGTGGCGAGGGAGGCTTTGGCGGTGACTCCGGCCCAAAGGCGGGGAACAAGGCCCCGGACCGGGCGCCCGACTTCCAGGCGGAATCGACGACCCTCACCCAGCAGGCGCTGCTCTATCGCCTCAACGGAGACAAGAACCCGCTGCATGCGGATCCGGAATTCGCCAAGATGGGCGGTTTCGATGTGCCCATCCTTCACGGGCTCTGTTCGTACGGTATCGTGTGCAAGGCCGTGGTCGACACCGTCTTCGACGGCGACACAACCAAGGTCGGACGCTACCAGGTCCGTTTTGCCGGAGTGGTGTTCCCCGGGGAGACGATCATTACCTCCATGTGGAAGGAAGGGGAGAACATCTTTGTGGAGGCGAAGACCAAGGAGCGCGATACACCGGTGATCACCAACGGTCTGATCACGGCCCGAGGTTGAGGGCGAGCACACCTCGAAACGATTCAACCCGCGGCCGGTCGACACTGTGTGTGGCGATCGGCCACGTTTTCTTCTCCCCGGACACCTTCATACCATAAGGAGGTCTTTCGTTGGGCGGGCGCAGACTCATGCTCGGTAACGAAGCCATGGCGCGTGGCCTCGTGGAAAGCGGTTGTACCGTGGCAACATCCTATCCCGGCACCCCTGCCTCGGAGATCCTCTCCTCGCTCGTCTCCTGGCAGAAAGAGGACAACCTCCGGCTCCACGCGCAATGGGCGATCAACGAGAAGGTCGCGTTCGAGATCGCCTACGCGGGAAGCATGGCAGGCCGGCGCACAGCGGTGAGCATGAAACAGGTCGGGCTGAACGTAGCGTCCGACCCGTTGATGAGTGCCGCCTACATGGGAACGAGGGGCGGGTTCGTCGTGATCAGCGCCGACGATCCGGGTCCCCACTCTTCCCAGACCGAGCAGGACAGCCGCATGATGGCCATGATGGCCAAGATGCCGGTTCTCGATCCGCAGTCGCCCAGACAGGCCAGAGACATGGTGGCCCTAGCCTTCGAGCTTTCAGAAACGTTTCAGGTCCCGGTCATGCTCCGTCCCACCACGCGGGTCTGCCACGCCAGACAGGACGTGCAGATGGAGGACGTCCCGGCATCGGACCGGGAGATCGGGTTCGAACGGGATCCGCAACGGTGGGCAGCAACGCCGAAGTATCGATCTATCCTGCACAAGGAACTGGAACAGAAACTTTCGAAGCTTGCCTCGTACCCGAAGACCAAACCGGTCCGTCTGAATCCGGGAGCAAAGGGGAAGAAGGCGGTCATCGCGTCGGGCGTTGCCGCCGCACACGCAACGGAGATTCTGAAGGAACTGGGACTCTGGAAGCGGCTCCCCTTCTATCAGGTTGTGCAGCCCTATCCCCTCCACAAGCGCTTTCGCTCTCAACTGCTTCGCAACTACGATGAGATTCTCGTTCTGGAAGAAACCACACCGGTCATCGAGATGCAGTTTGCCCACCGGGAACGAGTGCGCGGAAAGCTGACCGGTGCGGTGCCGCAGGTCGGCGAGCTTCTTCCAGAGACGATTCAGCGTATCGTCGGCGACTTCGGGGGGGTACCGACCACCGGCACCTCCGCAAGCGCCCCACCTGGAAGACGCCCGACCCTTTGCGCAGGCTGCCCCCACCGGGCGGCCTTCTTCGCCATCAAGAAGGCGGCGCCGCGAGGCATCTACACGAGCGACATCGGATGCTACACCCTCGGGTTGAATCTCGGTGCTGTAGACACGGTTCTCTGCATGGGGGCAGCCGTGGGCCAGGCGGAAGGGTTCTATCAGGCCTTCAAGGATGAGAAGAAGCCTCGGGACATCGTGGCAACGATCGGAGACTCGACCTTCTTTCATGCGGGTGTTCCCGCCCTGATCGACGGGGTGGTCCAGAAGGCGGCCTTCGTGCTGGTCATCCTGGACAACGGCACGACCGCCATGACCGGAAACCAGCCCACCCCCGCCACAGGTACAGGAGCAGGCGGCGAGCCTCTGCAGGCCGTAAAGATCGAGAACCTGGTGCGGGGATGCGGTGTGAAGTTCTGCCGCGTCGGCGACCCCTACAAGATCGACAAGTTTATCGCGCTCTTGCGTGAGGCGGTCGAACACAGTCGGGAACAGGGACCCGCGGTCGTCATCGCGAGGCATCCCTGCCCGCTGGCAACTCCGGGCGACAGGAAGAGGGCAAAGCGAGTAGCCATTCGCATCGACGAAGAGTGTGACGGGTGCGGCTACTGCATCGACCAGTTCGAGTGCCCTGCCCTGTTCCTGGACGAGACGGACAAACGGATCCACGTGGATTCACTTCTCTGCATCGAATGCGGTGTGTGCGCCTACGTGTGCCCGAAGCACAACATCCGGGGAAGCGACGAACACTGATGAGAGAACGCGCGAAACAACAGATCCTGGTCGGCGGCGTCGGCGGCCAAGGCGTCCTCTTCGTTACGAGCCTGCTGGCCGGGGCGGCCATCCGGAAGGGGCTCCCGGTCTTCACATCGGAAACCCACGGTATGGCACAGAGAGGGGGAACGGTCGTTTCGCACCTCAAGGTAGGGGATTTTTCCAGCCCCATGATACGGCCGGGGCAGGGGCACGTTCTTCTTGCTCTCAAGCCCGAAAGCATCGCGCACCACGTGGCCTTCCTTGAACCGGATGCCTGGATTGCGGTCAACCTTCCCTCCAAGGAAAAGGTGGGCGGCCGGCGTCGACTCTACGGGCTGGACGCGGACGAGACGGCCAAGAGGATCGGGCATCCCAAGTCCGCGAACCTGGTCCTCCTGGGCTTCGCCCTCGCTCAAGGCAAAGGGACACGAGGGGGGGACCAGAGCCTCTTCTGCTCTCTCGAGGACCTGACCATGGTTCTGCAGGAACGGCTTGCCGGGAGGGAAGAAATGTTGAAGGCATGCCTTCAGGCCCTCGAGGCAGGTCATAGAGCTGGGTGGAGGACGCGGTAATATGGGCTTCATCCCGGGCGATCTCTCTCCCGAAGAGTTGGAGACGATCCAGCTCGAGGGACTTCGATGGACCCTGCAGCACGCCTACGACAACTGCCCGGCCTACAGGGCAAAGCTCGACGACGCCGGCATAGAGCCTGGCGCGGTTCGCTCGCTCGAGGCGATCCGGCAGCTCCCCTTTACGGACAAGGAAGACCTGAAGACAGGATACCCCTTTCCGCTGCGTTCCGTTCCTTTTGATCAAATTGTGCGCATCCATGCCTCCTCGGGCACCACGGGGAAGCGCAAGATCCTCTGTTACACGGCCGGGGACATCGATCTCTGGGCGGACATGTTCGCCAGGTGCTACGAGCTTGCCGGGCTTACCCGGGAGGATCGGGTACAGATCGCTGTCGGGTACGGCCTGTGGACCGCGGGCGCGGGCTTTCAGGCGGGCTGCGAACGGTTCGGCGCCATGGCCGTGCCGATCGGGCCTGCCAACGCGGAAATGCACTGTGACATGATGGTCGATATGGGGACCACGGTGCTCTGCGCCACCGCTTCGATGGCCCTTCTCATGGCAGAGGAAATCCACAAGCGAGGCCTCGGCGACCAGGTCCGTGTGAAGAAGATCATCACCGGAGCGGAGCGGCACAGCGATGCGATGCGGGCCCGGATGAAAGAGCTGATGGGCGTGGAACATGTCTTCGACATCTACGGCCTGACCGAGCTCTACGGGCCGGGCACAGGTCTCGACTGCGTTTTCCACAAGGGAATTCACTACTGGGCGGATCACTTTCTCTTCGAGATCCTGGACCCCGTGACCCTGAGACCGGTCCCACCCGGCGCGGAGGGAGAACTCGTGGTGACGACCCTCCGGAAGGAAGGAAGTCCATTGATCCGCTACCGCACCCACGACGTGACACGAATGCTTTCCGGTGAATGTGAATGCGGTGTCCCCTTCCCGAGGCACGACAGGATCCTGGGACGCACCGACGACATGTTCATCTACAGGGCGGTCAACATCTACCCGAGCCAGATCGACGAGGTGCTGAGCACGGTGGATCAGATCGGAAGCGAGTACCAGATCCACCTGAGAACCGAGGAGTC
>JANQFG010000087.1 GCA_028277985.1 bacterium
CTTCTGGATCCCGCTGAGGGTGTCCACCACCGAGTCCGGGTCGCTGTAAAGCCTTCGGTCCCCTTCCTGACAGACGTCGAGCAGCCGTTCTGCGTGGAGATGCCGCTCCCTTTCCTGCTCCAGCTCCTCCTCTTCCCCACTCTGCAGCTTCGCCCGCGAGATCTCCTCTTGCTGGAACTCGGCCAGATCTCTCTCCGAGAGCATCTGCTCCTGCTGCTCTTTCAGGCGGTCGAGCTGACGTCGAAGATCCCGCACCGAGCCGGACAGGGCGGCTACCTTTTCCTGGGTGGGCACCAGCTCCCCGAACCGATCCAGGAGCTCCCGGTGTCTCTTCACCCGGAGCAGCGACTGGTGCTCGTGCTGTCCGTGAATGTCGGCGAGCCGCTGCCCCAGCATCTCCAGGAAGCCGAGCGTGGCCGCCCGGTCGTTGACATACACCCGGTTCTTCCCGGACCGTGCCACGGTTCGCCTGACCACCAGAACGTCCGCGGCAGGGTGGCCCGCCTCGTCCAGCATCTCGGACAGCTCCGGCGCCCCTTCGAGATCGATGACCGCTTCCACCCGGGCCTCTTCCGAGCCGTCCCGAATCCAGTCCGCCTTGGCCCGTTCCCCGAGAACGAGCTCGAGGGCGGCGACCAGAAGGCTCTTGCCCGCCCCTGTTTCGCCTGTCAGGACGTTCAGACCCTGTCCGAAGTCGATCCTAGCCTCTTCGATGATGGCAAGGTTTTCTATCGAAAGCTCTCGAAGCATCCCCCAGGAACCCCTCGGGCTAGCGTCCAGATGTATTTCCGGGACAGGGCACGACAAGGCCGTTGAAAAAAACCTCAGCGTCCCAACAAGCGATAAGGCTTTCAGCATGCTGTGTGAGATCGGGGACAGCCACCGATCTCAGCAATCCAATCATTGCGCATCGTCAGGAGATCGGTGGCTGTCCCCGATCTCAAATCTCATGGGGTCGTGGAGTTTTTCAACTGCCTTCTAACGCTCCCCCCACTTCAGCTTGGTTCGTAGGACTTCGAAGTAGCCCTTGAAGGGGGACTTGACCAGCGGCACGGTGTATTCGGACTGTTCTATCTTGGCCACGTCGTTTTCAAGAAAGGTGAGCCCCACCTGGCCGTCCAGGGTGACGTAGGCATCCCTTTGCTCGGACCGCAGGGTGACCTCGACGGTGGAGTCCACCGGGAGGATGATCGGCCGGTTCGTCAAGGTGTGTGGGCAGATGGGAGAAAGCAGTATCGAGGCAAGGGAGGGGTAGATGATGGGACCTCCCGCCGCCATGGAGTAGGCCGTCGATCCCGTGGGGGTCGACAGGATGAGTCCGTCCGCCTGGAAGGTGGTCAGGTAGTTGCCGTCTACCACCACTTCAAGGGTGAGGATGCGGGCCAGGGCACTCTTGTTGATCACCACGTCGTTGAGCAGGGATTCCTCCATGATGCAGGCTCCCTGGCGGAGGATCTGAGCGTTCAGCATCATCCTCCGGTCGATCCGATACTTACCTTCCAGCACCTGCTCCAGTACCGGGAACATCTCCTCGATCGTCACCTCGGTGAGGAACCCCATGCTGCCGAGATTGACGCCCAGGATGGGGACGTCCCGTCCCTTGACCAGGCGGGCCACGCTCAGGAGTGTGCCGTCGCCTCCCAGCACCACGAGCATCTCGGTTGCCTCGGGCAGTTCCTGCTTCGGGAGACAATCCGGGTGACCCAGGGGCTTACCGATTTCCTCGTCCAGGACGGGTTGAATCTGTCTGTTGGAGAGCCACCGGACGAGGTCGTTCACGGTCTGGCGAACGAGCTTGTCCTGCTTGACCTTCGCGACGATGCCGATGCGTTTCATAAGGTCTCCAAATCTTTACTCTAATAGCACACTCGCTTCGGGGGTGTCTATTGATGCGGTGAGAGGAAACCAGAAGCGAGAGGGTAGACACCGAGGGGATCAGGGGTCGGGGAGCTGGACCCGCCACCGTGCCCGTGCGCGTGCCGGTGCCCGAATTCGAGGACGACGACGAGGACGAGGACGACCGAAGGGAAGAGTGGTGGGGCAGGGGAAATTGTCTATTGCTTCCAAAGGATGTAAATGTAGGAGGAGGAGAGGGACCTGCAGAGCCCTTCGACCCGGCATGCATACACAGGAGAGCCCTTTTCGATGAAGGATCAAACAGGCGATCTGTTCGAAAGGGAGGAGCAGGAAGAGGGCAGGGAGCGCCGCCCCCTGGCGGAGCGTATGAGGCCGACAAGCCTGGACGAGGTGGTCGGCCAGGAGCATCTTCTCGGGCCGGGCAAGGTCCTGCGTGAGGCCCTGGAGCAGGGCAAGCTGTTTTCCATGCTATTCTGGGGTCCCCCGGGCTGCGGAAAGACGGCCCTAGCCCAGGTGCTTGCAAAGAGCACGGAGAGCCACTGGGTCGCCTTCTCGGCCGTGCTTTCCGGTGTCAAGGAAATCCGTGAAGTCCTTCGGGAGTCGAGCTACCAGTGGAGCCGGCATAGGAAACAGACGGTCCTCTTCGTTGACGAGATCCACCGGTTCAACAAAGCGCAACAGGATGCATTCCTTCCCCATGTGGAAAGCGGGGGCATCCTCTTGATGGGTGCCACCACCGAGAATCCTTCTTTCGAGATCAACAAGGCGCTCCTTTCGCGGACCGAAGTGCTGGTGCTCAACCCTCTCAGCCCTCTCGAGATGGCGACCATCGTGAAACGGGCTGTCGAGGATGTTGAAAGAGGCCTGGGTGAACTTGGGCTGAGCATTGACTCGGAAGCCCTGGAGTTCCTTTGCAGGGCTTCTCAAGGGGATGCACGCCGCGGCCTGAATGCCCTCGAGGTGGCCACGACCCTGCTCCGGAACCAAAGACCCTCGGACCGTACCATCCGGGTAGAGGATGTACAGGAGGCCCTGCAGAGCCGCACCCTTTACTACGACAAGGCGGGAGAGGAGCACTACAACCTGATCTCCGCCTTTATCAAGAGTCTTCGCGGAAGTGATCCTGATGCCGCGCTCTACTGGATGGCGCGAATGCTTGCGGGCGGTGAGGATCCGTTGTTCATTGCGAGACGGATGGTGATCTTCGCCTCCGAGGATATCGGTAACGCGGATCCGAACGCCCTGACCGTAGCCGTGTCAACCAAAGAGGCGGTTCATTTCATCGGTCTCCCCGAGGCGGCCCTGAATCTGGCGCAAGGGGTCACATATCTGGCTACTGCACCGAAGAGCAATGCCTCCTACAAGGCCCTGTCCGAAGCGCAGCGTGCGGCCCGCGAACGCGGAATCCTGCCTGTTCCGCTCTCGCTGAGGAATGCCCCCACCGGGCTGATGCGTAACCTCGGCTACGGGCGGGACTATGAGTACCCGCACGATGATCCGGATGCAGTCGTCCCTGCCGATTACCTCCCGGACGAGCTTGCCGGCTCCATCTTCTACCGGCCTACGGATCGGGGGTACGAGAAGACGATCCGCGACCGCCTGAACCGCTGGCGGGAGATTCGTCGAGGAAAGGCGAAGAAACGAGGCGGCGGATCCGGGGAGCCTCGCACGTGAGCACAAGGAAAGCCTGATGGCCCGCACGCCGGTTCATCCGGACAAGCAACGGGAGCTTCTGGAGAGATTCGAACGGCTGGGGATTCTCGAGAAGGATCTGGAGGAGCGATTCGTACGCGC
>JANQFG010000105.1 GCA_028277985.1 bacterium
GTTGACTAATACATGGCCTGGCCGAGCTTGAAGAGCGGGAGGATCACGGAAGAGACGATCAACCCGACCACGCCGCCCAGGGCGATCAGGGCGGCGGGCTCGATCAGGGACGCGATGGTCTTCAGCTCGCGATCCACCTCGGTATCATAGAATTCGGCCAGGCGGAGCATCACCTTGGGGAGATTCCCGGCCTCCTCACCGGTGGCCACCATCTCCTTGACCGATTCCGGGACATGCGGATTGGCCGCGAAGGGCTTGGCAAACCTGCCTCCCTGTTGCACTTCCTCGGCAATCTCATCGATGAATTGGCGATAGTACCGGTTTCCCATGGTGGGCCGGTTCACGTCTAAAGCCTCGAGAAGGGGAACCTTGCTCTCCATCAGATGCCCGAGGGTCCTCAGGAACTGACAGGTGTAGATCTTGTTGCAGAGCCTGCTGATCACCGGACCCCGCAGGGAGACCCGGTCTACGAGTATCTTGCCCGCCTCACTGTCCAGGAACATCTTCAAACAGATGGCCAGCCCTGCCACGGAGGCGAGATACACCCACCAGTAGGAGCGCATCGATTCGCTCAAGGCTATCAGGAACCGGGTGGTGAAGGGCAGGATAGCCTCCTTGCCCTCGAAAAAGGCGGTGAACTTGGGCAGGACCCAGACCAGGATGAACACCACGACTAGGACGCAGATAGCGCACAGGATCACAGGATAGGTCAGCGTGGTCCGCACCTGGGCAATCAGGGCCTGCCGCTTCTCCTTCATCTCGACGATACGATTCAGGATCTTCTGCATGAAACCGCCGGTCTCACCCGCCTTGACCATGCTCACGAACACATGGTCGAAAATCGACGGGTGCCGCTGCATCGCCTCGGAGAACTGCTTTCCCTCCTCGATGTCCCTGTGCATCGCCAGAATCACCTCGCGGAAGGCAGGGTTCGGGGTCTGATTGCCGAGGGCCTTGAGGGCGGCACTCAGGGAGGTACCCACCTCCAGCATCAGGGACAGCTGTGAGGTGAAGAAGATTATTTCGGAGGCCTTGACCCGTCCACCCAATCGGGTCCGCACCGCCTCCTCGATGGAGGCAATCGACATGCCGGACGGCATGGAGAGTCCTGTCTCGACGGGTGCCTTCTTTGCCTTGGTGTCGATGGCCATACGGCAGTTCTTCCTCAGGGTTCGTCTGAGCTCTACATCTCCACGGTGGTGACGCGCTGTATTTCCTCCAGGGTGGTCTCCCCCTCCCGGACCTTGTCATACCCGAAGTCCTTCATGGTAACGCGCCCGTTCGAACGGAGGTGCTCCTGGATCGTATCCACCGTCGGGTTGTTCAAGACCAGTGTCCGAAGGCTGTCGGACATCTCCATCAGCTCGTAGATGCCGGTCCGTCCCTTGAAGCCGGAATCGTAACACTCCGAGCATCCCCTGCCCCTGGAAAGCTGTAGTTTCTCCCCTCCGTTGACCCCCAGCTCGGCCAGTACGGCTTGTGAAGGGGAGTAGGAGGTCTTGCACTCAGGGCAGATCTTCCGGACCAACCGTTGAGCCATCGAAGCGAGCAGGGAAGAGGAAATCAGATACGGCTCGATTCCCATCTCGAGAAGACGCGTGATCGCGCTCGCGCTCTCGTTCGTATGCAACGTGGAGAGCACCAGATGACCGGTCAGGGAGGCCTGGATCGCGATCTCCGCGGTGGCCTTGTCCCGGATCTCGCCCACCAGGATGATGTCCGGGTCCTGCCGGAGTGCGTGTTTCAGAAAGGTGGCAAAGGAAAGGCCGATCGCCTCCTTGACCTGGTTCTGATTGATGTCCTGCATCTGGTACTCGACCGGGTCTTCGATGGTGATGATGTTCTTCTCGAGGGTGTTCAGCATGGAGATCGCGGAGTACAGGGTGGTGGTCTTGCCGCTTCCGGTCGGGCCGCATACCAGAATGAGACCGTGGGATTGTCGAAGGAGAGACTTGAACCGGTCGAGCGCATCCTTTCCGAGCCCGAGCCGGTTGATGTCCAGGATCGCCTTGCTCTGGTCCAGGATTCGCAAGACCACTTTTTCGCCGTGGACCCCCGACATGGACGAAAACCTGAGATCGATCTTACGGCCGTCGATCGCCACCTGAATGCGGCCGTCCTGGGGCATGCGCCTTTCCGCGATGTCCAGGTTCGCCATCACCTTCAACCTGGACACGACCCCCGGGTGCATCTCTATCCGGGGCGTCATCAGCTCGTAGAGCAGGCCGTCGATCCGGACCCTCACCCGGAACTTGCCAGGGTGGGGCTCGATGTGGATATCGCTTGCACCGTCGCGGATGGACTTTGCGAGGATCATGTTGGTCAGGTTGACGACCGGGCTCCCCTCGGCCATCTCTGCGATCTCGGTGATCTCCTTCTCGGCGGGACCACTGACGACCTCGATGTCCTGCTCGTCCAGGCCGGCCACGATGTCATCCACGCTCATGTCATGCTGGTAGTATTCCTGGATCGCCTCCAGAATGTCGTCCCCGCGGCAGAGAACCGGGTGCACGTCCAGACCCGTGATCTGGGACACCTCGTCGAACACGAAGAAAGCGTGAGGATCCGCAGTGGCCAGGGTGAGCACGTTCCGAACGCGAAACATGGGGATGACTTGAAACAGGACCGCCTTTTCTTTGGGCAACAAGTGCGCGATCCGGGGATCGATCAGCCCCTTTCGGAGCCAGACGTGGGGGATACCGAGCTGTTCCCCCAGGAGATGCTTGAGCTCATCCGGGGTCAGGACCTCATCCTCGATCAGGAGCTGCCCCAGAGGCTTCGAAGTCTGCTTCTGCTTTCGAAGCAGCTCGGCGAGCCGGTCCGGCGTGAGCCGCCCCTGACTGACCAGGATCTCGCCGATCTTCTTTCGTTTTGGAACCGGAGCTTTCTTCATGGTCCGCTTCGAATCGCTTCCGACACGTTTTCAAAAACAGAAAAGACGTTGAGCAGCCGTGTTGCGATCAGTATGTCCCGGCACAGGGGATTCACATTGATGAGTTTGAGCGCGCCGCCCTGGGTGAGCATCTCCTCGTGCATCCCGAGAAGCAGCTCGAGGGCTTCGCTGTCCAGGAGAGGTACACTGTCCAGGTCGAGCAGGATTTCCATCTTCGGGTGGGTAAGGCAGGAACGGAATGTGGCTTCGAGATCCTCGCAGTTCAGGTATGTCAGAGGCTCCCTGGGAGAAAGGACCGTCCGGGGGCCCACCTTCGATACGGAGATCTTCGACGATCCGCTCATCCCAGCGTTCCTGTCCGGGGTGGGGGCTCTTCTTCGACGTCTTCCATTTCTTCGACGATGAGGCGGCTGAACAGTTCGACCAGACTCGGGTCGAGCTGGCTGCCGGAAACCTCCTCGAGGATTTCGAGGGCTTCATGGGAGGATTTTGCCGGACGGTAGGCTCGGGTGGAGGTGATTGCGTCATAGGTGTCCGCTACTGCGATGATCCTTCCCACCAACGGGATCGCATCTCCCTTCAAGCCGAACGGATAGCCCTTGCCGTCGTAGCGCTCGTGATGATGCAGGATACCGCTCAGAGACTGGGAGAGCTGTTCGATCGGCTTCAGGATGTTGAAGCCCTTTGTCGGATGGTCCTGAATCATGAGGAACTCCTCCGTCGTCAGCTTTCCGGGTTTGTTCAGGATCTGCTCCGAGATCCCGATCTTGCCTACGTCGTGGAGAATGGATGCCCAATGGAGATTCTGCCGCTCCTGCTCGGGCAGACCCAGCTCCTCGGCAACCATGGTGCAGTACAGGTTCACTCTTTCGGAGTGACCCCTTGTATAGACATCCTTCGCCTCGATCGCGTGGACCAGGGATTTCACCACGTTGACAACGAACCGTTCGAGGTCCTGGTACAGGTCCGTGTTGGCGATGATGGCTGCAACCTGCTCCGCCATGGAAGTGAGAAGCCGCAGCTCGCTCTGTCGGAAGATCGAGCCCAGGTTCATCGAGAAAAGCCCGAGCCACCCGTAGTCATGATGGTCGTGCACCACCTTCACCGCAAGGAAACGATACGGCTCCGGATGCAGCCTGCGAAAGACGGGCTGTTCCTCCGAGTGGTTGAGGATGAAGTAGTTCTCTTTCAGGGAAGGGGCTTCGGCCGGAATCGAATCCACGAGGCCGTCCACCAGGGCCGCCGGGTCCTTGAATTTGTGTGCGAGAAAGGGCTTCACCACGCGGACGTTGTGCATCCTCCGCTCCGGCAACTCGGCAAAGGCCAGGTCCGACCGCATCGCGTCCATGATCTCTTCCATGAGACTCTTCAACATGGAATCGGAGAATTTCAGGGTCTTGATCTGGGTGGCGATCCGCGAGTAGAGATGAAGATCCTCGAAGCTCTGGCTCAACTCGTCCGTGATGTCCTCGATTTCCCGCTGGCAGGCTCCGTTCTCCTCGATGAGCCTAGCGGTCTGAGCCAGGAAGGCCTCCATATCTTCCGGACGCATCTCTACATCGGACGCTCCGTATGCGAGCAGCGACCCTACAACCCTGCCTCCCTGCTGGATCGGGACACCGAACGCGACAGCCCGGCCGGGGATGGAGGCACGCTGGAAACTCCACCCTTCCATGACCTTTTGCGCGAAGGGCTGGAGGTCTACTGACTGGTCAGGTCCCTTCTCCGAGGAGGGAGGGACGACCACTTCTCCGGCCTCGTCTCTTATCTCAAGCTGGAGGCGGTTGATTCGAGACATGCTCTCTAGAAAACCCTCGAATTTCGAGAGGTCGATCAGCATCCGTCTCCCCCAAAATACTGCTCGACGCATTCGACCAACCGGGAAGGGCTGAAGGGCTTTTCCATCAAGACCGTGTCTCGCATCTGCCCGGTCCAGGAACGCTCCTCAGGCGATATCCGGCAGGTGATAACAATCGTCAGGAAGGGCCGCTCTTCCTTGAGGCCGACGGTTTGCTCACAAAGGCTCTTCCCGTCCAGCTTCGGCATCATGATGTCCGTGATCACTACATCCGGCCTATGAGCATGAATCAGACCCAGGCCCTCTTCCCCGTTGGCCGCCGTCATGACCTGGTAACCCCGGTTCTTGAACTTCATCTCGATCACACGCCGAATGGGCCCCGCATCGTCAATGACGAGAACACTCTTGTCGCTAGCCAATCTGATACTCCTCTTTCGGTATTCTCACCGAGAAATGCGTCCCCTGGCCCGACTCGCTCTCCACGCCGATCTCTCCACCGTGAAGGTGGATGATCTCCGAAGTGATTCCCAGCCCCAGACCGCTCCCGGTCTGCTCCGCCACGCGCGGGTCCTCGGAGCGGTAGAACTTGTCGAAGATGCGGGGCAGGTCTTCCGGGTTGATCCCATATCCGGTGTCGGCCACCTCGAAGACGGCGGCATCCCCGTCGTCGCTCAGGCCGAAGGAAATCCTTCCAAAGTCCGGCGTGTACTTCACCGCATTGCCCAGAAGGTTGATGATCGCAACCTTCAGAAGATCCTTGTCCCCGAAAAGGGAGGGGAAGTTGTCCGGCAGGGTCCTCTCGATGGTAATCTGCTTCTTTCGCGCCGCGGTTTCGATCGCCGCGATACAGTCGTTGACGAGCCAGTCGCTCTTGACGAGGCTCTTGTTAAGGGTGAGACTGCCCATCTCGATCTTGGAAATGTTCAGAAGATTCTCGATCAGCCTCTGGAGACGATCGGTCTCATCCATGATGGTGTTGAAGAATTCCCTTTGGGTTTCCTCGTCCTGCACTTCCCCGGCCATCAACATCTCGTTGTAGGACTTGATCGTGGTCAGGGGTGTGTACAGCTCGTGGGTCACATGGGCAACGAATTCCTGCTTCGCTCGTTCGGCCAGCTTCTCGTTGGTTACGTCATCGACCAGCACCATCCTGCCGGTCACGGTTCCCTCCCCATCCTTCAGCGCGGAAGAGGTCACCTGGAAGAGGTGGCCCGGGGCCACGTCCTCGAAGGTGGTTTCCAGGGATTTGGCACGTCCGTCTTTGCCTTCTCCTTCATGGCGCTCGAGGTATGTGAGCATCTCCCGGTGCCCAAGGGCTTCTCCCACGGATCGGTCCACCATGTCGTCACGCTTCCCGTTGATCAGAGCCAGCATGTACACATTGATGTTCATGATATTGTCCTGGCTGTCCAGGATCATGATCCCGAGCTTCATGGAATCGAGGATGTTCGTGATCTGGTTCTCGTAGAAGGCGGTGACGCCCGCCTTCGTCTCCAGTTCCATGTTGCTCGTCTCGATTTCGGACATCTTTGCCTTGAGCAGCCCCAAGGATTGCTCGAAATCCTTGATGACCTGATCGATCCGTGTGGCCTTCACCGAGGAAACCTGGGTTGACGCTGGATCCATGAAGCTGCTCTGCACGCTCAGGCTCAAGCTGTTGAGACGCTGAAGGGCCAGGGTGATCGCATAATAGATGGCCAGCGAAATCGTGAAGATGAAGAAGGCGACGATGCCCAGCAGCTTGATGCGGTCAGGGGACAGTATGGACGGCGACGGAAGATGGAAACCAAGCCGGACCGTCCCGCTTCTCTCGCCGTTCTCGTAGATCGGCTTCGAGAACTCGTGTATGGGAAGGTCGGTCGTCCCGGCCCGGAAGGTCTGTGTAACCAGGCCGGGTGTGTACAGGGACTGGATTCGAACCTCCTTCGGGATTCCGGTGATCAGGTCGCGGGCCCCGAGAGAGGCGAGGAGTCCACCGGACCGATCGTGTATCAGACAATAGACCAGACCGTCGGGCGAGATGTATTCCCGGATCGTTCTTAGGATGTAGTTGCCTTTTTCGCCCGTGAAGTCGGCAATCGGATGAAGGGCAATCAGGCTGACCAGGTAGTTCCCCTGGTTGGAGAGCTTCTCTTCCTGTTGCTTCTTCTCCTGCTGGATCAGCACGCCACCGAGCAGGGCGATCCCCACAACGAAGAAGACGAAGAGAACAAAATAGATCCCTCTGGATTTCATCGAGTCTTTCCTTGACCATCAGATTCCGACCGCCTATTCTCGGGAGCGGGTGCTGCGCAAACAGGGACTCCCGCCCGCACCGACACCCGGGATACAAAGCGGTTCGGATCGGTTCAGTCCTGTTATCGGAAAGGCCTGGAAAAAACTTGAAATCCTGCGGAGTTGGACCAAGAAGAACCGTTTTGCTGCTGATCGCCGCTTTCATAACGGCATGCTGCATTCCATCCCCAGCGTTTCCACAACAAACCTGCGGGTTTATAACGAAGGGTGACCATCCCATGGCCTACAATGAGGAGGACCTGAACCTTTTCGCTCAGACCGTCTCCGGAAACCATACGGCTCTCTTTCTGAAGCTCAGGCAGGAAGGCAGGGCGAAGATGTCCCAGGCAGGAGTCGAAGTCTGCATCGTGGAGAAGAAGGGCTCGAACAAGATCAAGATCCGGTCCGCGGACGACTCCTGGGAAATGTGGACGCGCCCTGAAGCGGTTCAGAAAAAGGGAGTCGAGTAGAGGGGGATCGGGGGGCCAACCACTTACTGAATAGAAAGAACCTTCACGTCCTCGTGGGGGGTCGAGGCGTCGATGTAGCCGACCGCCCCCCTGGACGAACGCACGAATTCCACGATTTCCTTCTCGGCCGCAAAGCACTTCGGAGGCATCCCGGTTCCCGTGAAGATCACCCGTTTCCAGAAGCTCCGATACTGGGCGGGGGTCCTCCTGACGATCACCTGCAGGAATCGCAGATGGGTGGGGCCCCTCTGGAGGTTGACAGGCGCTATCCTGTGGCCGTCTTCCCACTGGGATTTCTTCCCCAGGAAGATGGCTTGCAGCGTCTCGCGATCCAGCCCGCTCACGGCCACATCCTCGTTCGCGATGACGATCAAGTCGGCTCGCACCGTCTGGGCGGAGATGCACAGCGAAACCAGCACCGTGCATACGAACAAGATCGTCTTCTCCACCCTTGCCTCTCGTATCATACTGCTCTCACGTGATCAAAAGTTAAAGGTCGTCTTCACCGCGACCAGGCCCCAATGTCTCTCCGCATCCGCCGGGTCGGCAGGCACCTCGACCAGGGCGGCCCCATCCATGAGGTGTCCTTCCACTTTGATGAGCCAGAAGGGCTTGATGTCACAGCGAAAGCTGAGAGCCCAGTCTCTCAGCCACGCATAGTAGTCGGGCTTCCCTATCGCTGCGAGGGAATTTCCGCTTCGATCATCTGCATTCGGATGGAAAACAGAGTAGTACGTTCCGAATTCGAAACGATCGAACAACCGGTACCTGGCCTGGAAGTAGAAGCCTTCCGTCGACTGCCGGATCTCTTGCCCCGGAAGTGCCGGCACATCCGGAAGACCTTGAAGGGGTGGCAGCTCGATGTCGGCTCTCTGGTAGAAGTACTCGGCGGCCAAGATGAGGTTTCCGATGGTGAATTCTGCGGACAGGATATAGGAGTACTTGGCCCAGTACCTTACAGTGATGGGGAGTTGAAGGGTGTACTGGAGCAGCTGCCGAAATCGAGGGCAAGAAGCTGAACGCCTATCCTCAGCTTGTCGATCGGCTCCGTGGAGAATGTGAGCCCTGCGTCGCTGAAGGCGAACGTTCCGGTCTTGGTCGCGAGCCTGAGAAAATCGCTGTCCGTGGATTTGACATATCCAGGGCTGACAAAGCCGTGGATCGATAAGGATGAGAAGGGCGGGGATGCTGTCGTTTGCCGCGGTCCTCTTCCACGGACGCACAAGGAAAGGCGTCAGAAGCCCCAGCTCAAGCCGAGGCTATCCGGTCGTCGTTGTCGGTCGGGCACCCGGCACTTGTCGGGCTATTTCGCGTCCGGTGGTTTCCCCTGCATGGCGAGCATGAGCTTCATCCCCAGGGGGGTAACCGGCTTGAGGGCCCTGGAAAGAAGGCGCTTGAGAGCGCCCGGGTTCGGTGTGTTGGCCGCTGAAGGGAGCCGGTCGAGCCCGATTTCCTCCCGCATGTCGATGGTCATGAGATCGAGGGGTCCGTCCAGAGGGATGCCGGTGGAATCGGCGATCCGGTCCATCATGTTGAAGGTGGCGGCTACCCCTGACGCGTCCACGAGTTGTTCGGGCCCGAGTTTTTCGAGCATCTCCTGTCTGGCACGATCGAGGGCCCCTTCGTCTTCACCCATCACGGCTTCCGTGAACCGGAGCAGGGTCTCGCCCAGCGGAACCCCACCCCCCGCGGAACCATCTTCGGTGATTGCCGACAGATCGTAGGATTCACCGTCCAGCGTGCCGCTCTCCCGGAGCAGCATGGCGTGGGCCGTGGTTCAGTAGAAGCACCCGTTGAGTGCGGATACCTTTCCGGCGATGAGCTCCATCTGGGCCCTGCTGATCGACCGGTTCACACGGACATCGATGACCTGATGGACGGGGACGTATTGGGCCACGAGGAGGCCCTTCATCCCGCGCACCTCGTCCGGAACCAGGCTGAGCGCGCGTCCCACATGGGGGTAGTCTCCTTCACGGTAGAGATCCGCCTCCGGTCCTTTCTCCTTGCCCTGGGCGATCATCGGCACCCAGGCGGCCTCCATCTTGGCGCTCTCGGGCCGGCGACGGGTGGGCTCTCCGTCTACCGGAGAAGGGAGAGGATGGGGGGGCACCCCGACTCCCCGGCAGAACACATCGATGGTGACCACCGTGATAATCACACCGATGATCTCTACGTAGTGGGTGTCCTCGAGCCCGCCGGCAAGCAACTGTTCAAGCCAGTCCTTGCTGAGACGCCCCGGATCGGTCACCACGCGGTGGATCACGTCCACGGCCCCGTCGGGCAGCGCTCCCTGACTGTCATGGCTGCCCTGCACAGCATTTGGGGAAAGGGCCGCCTTGCGCTCCCGGCACAGCGAGCACCTCCTTGCGTTGCGGGCTTCCGCAGCAATGGCCACTCGTTCCGCCCCTGTCCACCACGTACCGGGCTCCCCGAGTCGCTGCCAGGCGCACTTGTGTGCCTCAACGATATCGTCCCGCACCTCTACCGAGGCGGATGTGTAATCCACTACGCTCATAGGGACCCCCGTTTTCTGATTCCGTCGCTAGGACCAACCGGTTGGTCCTAACCTACTCCTTCTCCTGCCCCGTGTCAAGGAGTTCCTCGAAGTCTAACCAGCTGGATTTATTGGATTCTTTCCCGAAGGTAGCAGAAACGATTGGCTTCCCCCCCGGGGAGAGTATTCCGAGGCAACCCAAGACAAAGGAGACCTCCATGCGAGGCAGGAAACCGTTTATGGGTAACGCTACCCCTTCTTTCGTTTCTCTTCGAGTCCCCGGAGCTCGACCCGGCGTATCTTGCCGGACAGGGTCTTGGGTAGTTCTCCTACGAACTCGATTTCGCGCGGGTACTTGTAGGGTGCAGTCTCTGCCTTCACATGATTCTGGATCTCTCCCACGAGTTCCTCTGACGGGTTGTATCCGGGCGCCAGGATGACGAAGGCCTTGACGACCGAGCCCCGCAAGGGGTCAGGGGAACCAACCACTGCGCTTTCCGCCACGGCAGGGTGACTCTGAAGCGCACTCTCTACCTCAAAAGGGCCAATGCGGTATCCGGAAGAGTTGATCACATCGTCCGCCCTCCCCACGAACCAGAAGTATCCCTCCTCGTCCACATAGCCCTTGTCGCCCGTATAGTACCAATCTCCCCGGAACGATTCGGCTGTCGCCTCCGGGTTTCGCCAATAGCCGGTGAAAAGGCCGACCGGAGGCTCGGGCTTGACCCGGATGGCGATGTGGCCCTCTTCTCCCGAGGGAAGGACATTGCCGTCGTCGTCGATGATCCGGACAGTGAAGCCGGGAGCCGGCCTGCCCATGGAGCCGTACTTGACCGGCATGCAGGGGTAGTTGGCGATGAAGTTGACCGTCTCGGTCTGTCCGAACCCGTCGTAGATCGTAACGCCCGTATGCTGTTTCCAGACCTTGATCACTTCCGGATTCAGGGGCTCGCCGGCAGAGCAGCAGTGGCGAAGCTCGCTGAAATCGTATCCTTTCAGGTCCTCGAGCACGAACATGCGATAGGCGGTCGGCGGAGCACACAGCGTTGTGATGCCGCATCTCTCGATCAACTCCAGATGGGCTGTTGCATCGAACCTGCCGCTCGCATCGTGGACCATCACGGCCGCGCCGATCAGCCACTGCCCGAAGAGCTTGCCCCAGGCGGCCTTTGCCCATCCGGTGTCGGCCAGTGTCCAGTGAAGATCAGAGGGTTTCAGGTCGTGCCAGAATTTCGCGGTCACCAGATGCCCCAGACCGTAGGAGGCCTGTGTGTGCGGGACCATCTTCGGGAATTTGGTCGTCCCTGATGTGAAGTAGATGAGCATGATGTCGTCGGACCGGGTGGGCGCAACCGCGTCTCGCGGGAGGGTTCTCGACGCCTTTTCCATCAGCGATCGGTACGACATCCACCCGTCCGCCGGGCCATCCCCCTCGCCCTCCATGCTCACAAGGTGCGCGAGGCTGGGGCACTGGTCGCGGATCGCCTCTACCGTAGACAGATGTTCTTGCCAGACGACCGCCCCCTTCGCATCGGCTTCATTGATCCTGTAGGCCACGTCCTTCGGTGTGAGTATGTTCGGGGCAGGCATGGGGATGACCCCGAGCTTGAAGCAGCCCAGCATCACCGCATACCAGTCAACGACCCGGGGCACCATCACGAACAGGCGATCCCCCTTTTCAAAGCCCAGGGCGATCAGCGCATTGGCGAACCGGGACGACAGGCACCTCAGGTCGAAGAAAGAGTATTTCCGGATGTCCCGGCCGGTCCTGTCCGCCCAGACCAGCGCGAGCTTGGAGCGGTCTTCGCTCCATCGATCGATCACATCGAATCCGTAGTTGAAGTGTTCCGGGACCTCGATCGCATACCTTTCGGTCACATCTTCATAGTCCCGCATGTTCGGGCCGTCCGGGTTGACCGGCATGTTGTCAAAGGATCGAATCATGTCTGACTTCCTCTCTTGCTTGGAGTGCACGGACCCGGGAAACCTGATCCCGTTGCTCCGGCTCATACTATCCCATGAGAAGACGCATTCCCAGAGGAGAAACATTCCCAGGAGAAGAACCTGCCGATTCCGGCTGAGCTCTGATAGCAGATTTGTGCAACCAAGACTGGAAGAGATTCATCCCCTTTGGACGAATCCGGGATAGATATACTTATGTACATTGCAGTTCGGTGTGCGCACGCGATACATCACAGAAAACCGGCCTAGATCGCAAGGAAGTCAAGATTCGACTTCAGGGACTTCAAGGAATAGAATACCCTAACTCCTGGCGGACTGCAGGCTCGGCTGCACGACGCCCCACGGCCCGGAAAGGACATGACCGAACGCTCACCAGGACTCAGCCGCCGCATTTGGGCTTCGATCTTCAGCGATCCGATCTACCCACAAACGGATCGGGACCGCAAACGATTCACTCTCAAGTATCTTCTCCTGCATTTCCGCCCAACAACGGTTCCCGAGCCGACCCTGAGGTTCACCCTGACCTGGGGGCTGGGCGGAATGGCCGCCATCCTGGTTCTGCTGCAACTCGTGACCGGGATTCTGCTCAAGTTCGTCTACGTCCCCGTTCCGGCACAAGCCTATGCTTCCATCACTTCCCTTCAGGATCAGGTCCTGTTCGGTCCTTTCGTACGCAACGTCCACCATTGGAGCGCCAACTGCCTCGTTCTGGTTCTGTTCCTACACTTGCTCCGGGTCTTCTTCACAGGAGCAATCCATTCTCCACGCCAGTTCAACTGGGTCATCGGGTTAGGCCTGCTGCTTCTGGTGCTCGCGTCGAACTTCACCGGCTATCTGCTTCCCTGGGACCAGCTCGCATACTGGGGCACCACCATCTGCATCGGCATGCTGGAGTACGTCCCGGGCATCGGCTCCTGGGTCCAGAACATGATCCGGGGCGGCACCGAGATCGGACCGGATACGCTGCGCATCTTCTTTGCCACCCACACGACCGTTCTCCCCGTCCTGCTGGTTACCTTGATGGGTTTTCATTTCTGGAGGGTTCGGAAGGCTGGAGGCCTCGTCGTTCCGCGATCCGGGGAAGAGGACGCCACCGCACCACCCGAGCGGGTCCTCACTATGCCGGACCTGCTGATGCGCGAAACGGTTGTCGCGCTGATGCTGATTGCTGCCGTCTTCAGCCTCGCGGCCCTTGTGGATGCCCCCTTTGGCAACCCGGCCAACCCCGGGCTGAGCCCGAACCCAACCAAGGCCCCCTGGTACTTCGCGGGCCTCCAGGAAATGCTTCTCCATTTTCATCCTGCCTTCGCCGTCTTCGTCCTGCCCGCCCTTCTGCTCTCTGCATGTTTGCTTCTGCCTTACCTCGACTACGGAAGCGTCCCGAGCGGAATCTGGTTCGCTTCGCCCGGCGGCCGTCGCACGGCTGCCCTGGGCGCTGGGGCTGCGACGCTCTTCACGCCGGCCGTGATTCTGCTGGATGAGTACGTCATCGATTTCCCTGCCTGGCTCCCCGGCCTCCCGCTGGAAATCAGCAACGGCCTGATTCCGGCGGTCATCTTCCTGGCGGTCGTCTTCGCCTGGTTTGCGCTGATGAAAAGACGCTACTCGGCAACACGTTTCGAAGCGGTCCAATCCGTGTTCGTCTTTCTCGCGGTCTCCTTCGTCTTCCTTACCATGACCTGTGTCTGGTTCCGGGGCCAGGGAATGAAGCTCGTCTGGCCCTTGTAGGGCGGCCGAACCGAAAAAGGAACCTTGAAATGGCCGAGCAACAGAACGACAAAGGCTCTGGGCCCGGGCAGTCGCGCCGCAGCCTTCTGAACAAGATCTGGGTCGGCCTCGGCCTGGTCGTCCTGGTCGAGCTCGTCTGGCTGGTCGTCTCTTTCCTGCGGCCGCGCAGACCATCGACGGAACAGGACAACGAGAGTACCGTGGTCCTCGCGGGTTCGGCGGAAGGCTTTGACCGAAACTCGGTGACCGCCTTTCCCAGGGGGCAGTTCTATCTTGCACGCCTCGAGGACGGAGGCTTTCTGGCGATCTCGCGGAAATGTACACACCTCGGGTGCACCGTACCGTGGCTGGAAGAAGAAAAACGATTCGCCTGCCCCTGTCACGGGTCGACCTTTGACATCACCGGGAACGTGATCCATGCGCCCGCTCCAAGGGCCCTGGACCTGTTTCCCGTAGCGATCGAGAACAATGTCGTCAAGGTGAACACCGTCAAGAGGATCAAGCGAAACGAATTCCAGGCATCGCAGGTCGCTTACGTAAAGGGCACATGACGGATCTCATATGAAGAACTGGAAGATCGCCGGAATCATAGCGACCCTGGTCATCGGCCTTTCGTTGCCGCTCTACCTGGCAAGGGTCCACCTCCTGGGCAGGCCTTCGGCAACCCTGGAACCGTTCCCATCTGCCACATTCGTAGGCAGTGAAGAATGCAAAGCATGCCACAAGCGCGAGTATGATCTGTGGAAGGATTCCCACCACGACCGGGCCATGGAGGTCGCCTCGGAAGAGACCGTGCTGGGGGATTTCAACGATCGAACCTTTGAGCACCACAACGTGGTCTCCCGGTTCTACCGAAAGGGCGGCAAGTTCTACGTGCACACCCCGGGGCCGGATGCCGGGATGGGCGATTTCGAGGTGACCCACACCTTCGGCTGGTATCCGCTGCAACAGTACCTGGTGCCTTTTCCCGGAGGCCGTCTGCAGTGCCTCCCCCTTGCCTGGGACGTGGACAAGAAGAGATGGTATCACCTGTACCCGGACCCACCCATCGACCCCAAGGATTGGCTCTACTGGACGAATGCCGGCCAGAACTGGAACGGCATGTGCGCCGAGTGCCATTCCACGAACCTGAAGAAGAACTACGACGTGGACTCCGACTCGTATGAGACGACCTGGTCGGACATCGACGTGGGATGCGAAGCCTGCCACGGCCCAGGATCGCGTCATGTGGGGTGGGCCGAGCTGCCGGACATGGCCCGTCCGCCCGTGAAGAACTTCGAGCTGGCCGTGCAGACCTCTGGGCTGACGTCCCGGAGCCTTGTGGAACTCTGCGCCCCGTGTCATTCCCGCCGCGCCGCCCTGGGAGACTACACCCATGCCGAGCCGGACCTGCTCGACAGCATGCTCCCCCAGACACTCAACGAAGGCCTCTATTTTGCCGACGGCCAGATCCTGGACGAGGTCTACGTCTACGGCTCGTTCACCCAGAGCAAGATGTATCACCGGGATGTGCGCTGCAGCGACTGCCACGAGGTTCACAGCGTTCGGCCCGTCCGGGAGGGAAACGACCTCTGTCTCCAATGCCACCGCGCGCAGGTCTACGACACCCGGGAGCACCACTTTCACAAGCAGAAGGGCGAAAAGGGGGAGGCGATCAAGTCCCCCGACGGAACGGTTCTCTTTGAAGTCGGTAAAGGCGCCGACTGCGTTCAGTGCCACATGCCGGGTCGGGTCTACATGGGCATCGACTACCGGCCGGACCACAGCCTTCGCCTGCCGAGGCCCGACCTGAGCGTGAAGCTGGGCGTTCCGAACGCCTGCAACCGCTGCCATATCGACAAGACCGCAAAATGGTCGGACGAAGCGGTCACCAAATGGTACGGCCCGGGACGCAGGCCCCACTACGGCGAGATCGTGGACAGGGGACGGAGGCAGGAACCGGAAACGCGGGACGAGCTCATCCGGCTCGCAGGCGACCCCTTGTACCCTGTCATCGTTCGTGCGACAGCACTCGCACTGCTGGGCGGCTATTCAGGGAAAGAGACCGCCGAAGCTTTCGAGCGAGCACTCATGGACGATGAGGCCTTGATTCGAAGGACGGCCCTCGACGGCATGACCGTGCACAATCCACAATCGGAACAGAGATGGGTCTCGCCTATGCTGTACGATCCGGTCAAGGCGGTGCGCATCGAAGCGGCCCGCCTGCTTGCCGAGGACCCTACCCTTCAGATCGCCACGGATCTCAAGAAGACCTATGAGGCTTCCCTCGAGGAGTTCAAGGCCGCCATGGAATACTCTGCCGACTTCGCCTTTGCCAGGTACAACCTGGCCAATCTGTACGTCGCGCTCGCTCAGCCGGACAAGGCGATCCGGTCCTTCCTGGCCGCCATCAAGATCGACGACCTCTTCTACCCGGCCAAGGTGAATCTGGCCATGCTTTACGACCGGAGGGGCGAGAAGAAGAAAGCGGAGATGCTGTTGCGGGAGGTGCTGGAAGCGAACCCGGAAATGCACGAGGTTGCCTATTCCCTGGGACTATTGCTGGCAGAGAAGAAGCGTTACGAGGAAGCAGCCGTACACCTTCGGAAGGCCGCCGACGGAATACCACGGCGTGCTCGCATCCACTACAACCTGGGGCTGCTGCTCCAGATTCTCGGCCGTGACGTCGAAGCGGAGAGGGAGCTGCTCGAAGCGCTGCGGATCGAGCCGGACAACCTGGACTTCCTCTACGCGGCCGCCGACCACTATCTCAAGAGGGGCAGGCTCACCGAAGCAAAAAGCATGGCAGAGATAATGATCGCGAAACATCCCGAAAACCGCCTCGGTCACGACCTGCTCGGCTTCATCAACCGCCAATAGCCTGCGATACCCATAGTCTCACGCGGGTCCCCGCTGCGCCGTGCCGGGCCGCAGGAGGCCCCACATACGCACACCGTAACGAGGCTCCTGTCCTGCTTCGGCCAGGTTGAAGCCGTGACGGGCGTAGAAAGGCAGGTTCCCCTCCTTCTCCGTCTCCAGGTAGCATGCAACCTTCTCGCTGTCCGCCCTCTTCAGGATCGGTTGGATCAGCCGTCCGCCCAACCCCTGCCCCTGATACGGATGATCCACTCCGAGCAACAGAAGGTACCAGTGAGGTTCGGGCACACAGCGATGACGTATGGGGTCTGTGTAGGTGGTAAAGGCCGTCAACCGGCGATAGGCACCGAACCCGATGCGCAGAGGAAGAGCGAACAGGCCGCTGCGAAGGATGTCTCCGGCCGAGGGGTGCGTATGTCCGGGCGGAAACCAGCACGCCACTCCCTCCACGGCAGGTGTCGTGTACACGTGGCCGTAATGCAGGCCATAGCACAACATCCTCTCCATGAACCAGGCAAGCCTTTTCGGCCGGTCCTCTTCGCCGGGCAGAAGCGTTGCGTAAAAGGGATCGTCGTGAAAGGCACGAGCAAGAACCTCCCCCGCCCTTTGCAGCCGCGAACGATCGAGCCGGACGATCCGATCAACGTCCCCCACCCCTTCACCCCTCTTCCTTGATGCGCATGCCCGTGTTGTTCGCTTTTGTCAGGATCGCCTCGCCTCCGCCGTGTGAAGCCAGCCACTCTTCGGCCTTCCGGTGGAGATCGGAGAGATCTTCGCCAAAGGCATACAGGGCCGGACCCCAGCTGCTCATGCCCGCCCCGATGCCGCCATTGTCCTTGATGAACTGCAGACAATCGTAGAGGAGCTGCGTCTGAGCCCGCAGTTCGAACACCTTGAACCCGAGCTTCTGAAAATCCTCCATGGACCTGCCGAACATCGAAAGATCGCCTTCCAGAACCGCGGGCATCATCTGCATCAGAAGGATGTGGCACATCTCACGGACCTGGTCTAGCGGAATCGGGCAGACCACCTTGAAGATCGTGACCTCCCGCAGGCCGGAAGCACCTTCACCCATGGGTACCGCCACGAGCACGTCCCAGTCAGGGAAGTCGTAACGGGCCAGGATCGGCGGCGGTTCGATCCCCACCGAAGCGCCTGAGGGCGTGTATTCCTGCTTGCTGTCCTCCCCGCGTCGGAAAGCGTGGCCCGCGTCGAGTATGAACCCTCCGGACTGGACCGCCTCGACCCCGATGCCGGAGGTGCCTCCCCGGCCGACCAGCTTGGCCAGTTCTCCAGATGTCTTCTCCACGTCGTAGAGCCTGCAGAGGGCGTGGCCTGCGCCGAGGAGAGTCTGGGTGGCACTGCCCATCCCGACGTGCGCCAGGGGCCGTTCTCGAATATTGACGTGTGCGCCCCCGATGCCCAGATGCTCCCGCACTGCTTCCATGGCGGCCACGACCCGCTGGGTGATCTCGGGCTCGTCCCTGCACTCGGCCGTAACCTTCTCCGCCTTTTCCGCCTCGATCAGTGTGTGGGGAGACTCGAGGGCCAGACCCACGCCGCCGTCGATCCTCCCGATTTCACCGTTCAGGTCCAGAAGACCGAAATGAAGGCGGGCCGGCGTACTCAGGATCACTCTGTTCAACTCGCTTCCCTCCGACACGGACTCAACCGATCTTCAGCACCAGGGATGCGGCGGAATCGCCGGCCGAGCAACCGCCAAACAGCAGATACCCGCCACCTTCCATGGCCACCTCTTCGATTCCCTCGATGATCAAGCGCGCACCGGTCGGCCCCTGGGGATGCCCGAAGATCAGGGAGCTTCCGTAGTTGTTGATTCGATCGACTTGCAGCCCGACCTCTTTGGCCAGATTGAGGTCGTTCACGATGAACGGGTTGTGGGTCTTGACCGCCTTCACATCATCGATCTTGATGCCTGCGTTCGAAAGGGCCATCTTCACCGCCCCTGACACGGCAGCGGGCATGAAGGCCTTCGGTGCCCTGGCGTACCCATAAGAGATCAGCTGAATTTCTACACCGGCATCGTCGCTCAGCTCCCGGGCCTTGTCGCGGGTTGTGACAACGAGTCCTGCATTCCCGTCGGCCGGGTGTGTTTGGCAACCGAAGGTGACGACCCCGTCCGGCACGACCGGCTTCAAGCGCGCCAGGCCCTCTGCCGTGGTCGGCGTGACCCCTTCGTCCTCCTCGACCATGACCGTCTTCTTCCTGGAAACCCTCACCTCGGCCGGAAACATGTAGCGTTTCTGGAAAGCACGGCCGTCGTCGAGCCCCTCCCGGTATTGCTCGTACTTCCTCAATGTGGCCGCGTCGCATTCTTCCCGGGTGATCCCCGCTTCGCGAGCCACGTTCTCTGCGGTCCGGATCATGGCCTGACCGGCCCATGGATCGCGATTGAAATTGTCCATGTTCCAGTTCTCGTGGATCACCTCCCCGCCCGGTCCGTTCGGGTTCGGCCAAACGGTGTGGGGTCCGTTGGAGCACCGATCCGCTGTCAGAACGTAGACGCTCTCGTGCAGCCCCGTCTCCACACACATGCCTGCCTGATAAGCGCAGACCGTCGAGGTCGCACATGCGTGGCTCATTGTCACGCCCGGCGTCGCCTCGGCGCCCATGAGCGCCGCAGCCCATGGCGCCCCATAGAACCACTGGGGCTGCCCCACCGTCATCCCGAGAAACACGTAGTCGAACATCTTCGGGTCCCAGCCCTTTCCAGCAAACCATCGCTTCGATGTGCCCGCTCCCAGCACGACCGCGTGCTCGTTGGCCATGGTCCCCTGCCACCTGGCAAAGGGGGAGCTGTAGTAGCCCTTGTAGGGAATAAACGCCTTTGTCAGCATCGAACCGGCCTCCTGTCCATGTCCTGTGGGGCCTCTTGAGACGAATCCGTGGGGTCCTTCCGCTGCAACGGGATTCTAGCCGGTTCCGCATTTCCGAACAAGGCGGATACTTGTCCGAAAACAAGGGATGCCTGCGCCCGCCCGGACATTCTTGACACACCTGTATCAATTCCTATAACTTTCTTTTGCAAATAAACAAGTTTTTACCAGCGAGGCTTCTCCATCCCGGGAGCACGGCGAATGAGTAAGAAACCAACCTACGAAGACCTGGCAGGCAGGGTAAAGGAACTGGAAGACGAGGTTCTGCGTTTGAGAGACACGGAGGAGGCTCTCCGAGAATGCGAGGAGCGATATCGCGAACTCTTCCTTCACGCACCCGCGGCCATCTACGAGGTAGACTACAAGGACTACAAGTTCCTTCGGTTCAATGACGTCATGTGTGCGTATACAGGGTATTCGAGGGATGAGCTCATGGAGATGAGCTCCCTCGACTTTCTTACCGAAGAGGGAATACGCACGTTCAGCAAAAGAATGGGGACGATGGCGGAGGGGTCCGATCCGCCCCTGACAGAAGAATACGAAATCAGGAAGAAAGACGGGACCACCATGTGGGCCATGTTCACCGTCATGTACGAAATGCAGGGCGGAGTTCCCGTCAAATCGAGAACCATCGCTCACGACATAACGGAACGGAAGCTCAAGGAGGAGGCGCTGCTGAGCAGGGAGGAGCGATTCCGATCCTTGCTCGAGAAGAGCAGCGATTGGATTTGGGAGATAGACGAAAACGGCGCATACACGTACTCCAGCCCCGGGATCAAGGCGCTGCTCGGATACGAACCGGAAGAGATCATCGGCAGGACGCCCTTCGACCTCATGCCCCCTGACGAAGCAGACCGGGCCCGCGAGGAATTCTCCAACACCGTGGAGGGTCGCAGGACCCTGGACAGGGTCGAGAACGTGGACCTGCACAAGGACGGAAGAAGGGTGGTGCTGGAAACCAGCGGCGTGCCCATCTTCGACGACGCCGGGAACATGGTGGGCTACAGGGGCATCGACCGGGATATCACCGACCGGAAGATTGCCGAGGAAGTGCTGCAGAAGGCGATCGAGGAGCTTCAGCAGGAAATGACCGAGCGCCAGCGCGCGGAACAGGGGCGCAGGGCCCTGGAAGAGAGGCTCAAGCGCGCCGAAAAGATGGAGGCCCTAGGGACGCTAGCCGGCGGTGTTGCCCACGATCTGAACAACGTCCTCGGTGTCCTTGTCGGCTACTCGGAGCTTCTGGAGCTGGAAATACCCAATGGCAGCCCTCTGAGACGACACGTATCCAATATTCACCAATCCGGCCTGAGGGGATCTGCGATCGTTCAGGATTTGCTCACCATGGCAAGAAGAGGCGTGACGGTTTCCGAGACGGTCAATCTGAACGACATCGTCGAGGCTTACCTTGAAACACCGGAGCTTGCAGAGTTGAAGGTCATCCATCCGGGCATGAGCATCCTGGCGGAGTTGGAACCGACTCTGCTAAGCATCAAGGGGTCCCCGGTTCATCTCAGCAAGACCGTGATGAATCTGGTCTCGAACGCGGCAGAGGCGCTGCCCGATCAGGGAGAGGTGACCATCAAGACGGGCAACCTGTATCTCGACAGGCCCCTCCAGGGGTACGATGACTTCGAAGAGGGTGAGTACGCGATCGTCTCGGTGTCGGACAACGGGGAAGGCATATCCGGCGAGGATATCGAGAGGATCTTCGAGCCCTTCTATACGAAGAAGGTGCTGGGAAGAAGCGGCACCGGTCTGGGTCTGGCAGTGGTCTGGGGCACGGTAAAGGATCACAACGGCCATGTGGACGTAGAGAGTCATGAAGGAAGAGGAACTACCTTCACCCTGTATTTCCCCATAACCAGGGAGCAGGCTCCGGATGAGCACGCGGCTGTGACACGGGAGTCCTATCTCGGCCAGGGGGAAACGATTCTCGTGGTGGACGATGTCATGGAGCAACGGAACCTTGCCAGGGCCATGCTGCAACCCCTCGGTTATCATATCGTGACCGTCGAGAGCGGAGAGAAGGCCGTGGAATACCTGAAAACGGAACCGGCCGATCTGGTGCTCCTGGACATGATCATGGATCCGGGAATCGATGGTCTGGAGACCTATCGCAGGATGCTCGCCCTGAGGCCGAACCAGAAAGCCATCGTTGTCAGCGGTTTTTCCGAAACGGATCGGGTGAAGAAGACACAGGAGCTGGGCGCCGGGGAGTATGTCAGGAAGCCCTACGTGCTCGAGCAGATCGGGTTGGCGATCCGAAGAGAACTGGATCGTCCCTCTGATCCATCAGCTCGATGAAGCCTTCCACCCGGGTCCGAATCTGCTCCGGGGAGTAGCCTCGGGGGTCGCTGATATCCATGTCGAGCAGCAGGAAGGGAACGCCGAGCTTCTCCAGTGACTCCTTGAGATGTCTGTAAGCCGCGTTCGCATGTCGGCAAGCCGGCGTGGCGAAAAGCAGCGCACCGTCGATATCATACTCCTCCACGATTCTCTCCAGCCCTTCGGTCCTCCGGGTCACAGGCCCCACAAACGGGTTCTGCAGGCACTTCAGGGCAAGCCCTTCAAAGGGACGATCTTCGTCGATTTCGTCCCAGAAAACCCGAAAGGTTTCGCACAACGGCACGGTCACTTCGTTTCTCGCAAGGACGGCAAAGAGGTTGGAAGCATATGTCGGTAGCCACGCAAACCAGTACACCCTGCGTTTCTCCGGTTTGAGGTTTCCGGTCTCTATCCTCTGATCGATCTTGTTCAGGAAGGCCTGGTTCAACCGTTCCTTGGTCTCGGTTCCGTTGAACATGGGCCCGTTGATAGAGAAGGCGATGAGCTGGCCCCCACCCCAGGGAACGGGACGATGCTTGAGCCTCTCGAGCAAATGGAGATGAGATCTTCTGGCCCTGTTCGAATTGCGCACCGCCTCCTTCAGTCTGTCCTCGTCCAGCTTCTCACCGGTGATTTCACCCAGCCTGGCAGCGACCTCGCGGAGTTGCCTCTCCACATAGGCTACTGACTCCTTGCAGATCTCCGAAGGTACGTAGAGAAGGAACGATTCCTTGCCCTGGAGCAGCGCCAGAATTTCGTTCGTTTTCGCCTTCTGGTCGCAGTAGTAGGAGGTCGTTAGAAGAATCTCCGGTTTGGGAAAGTACTCGTTGAATGCAGCACCCAGAGCACCCCGATGAAAAGAGCACACATCCATGGCGTACCCGCGCTCCTCGGCTTCCTTCATCGTGGGCACACCCGCCTCGGTGGATGAAAGCATGGAGCTTGCGAGCTCGAAGTCAAAAGGCGCAACGTCAAAGGCGCTCAAGAGCTCCGTCGGAAAGGAGTAAACGCCCGTGTAGACCACCTTCCGGTCCGGCTCGTAGGCCCTCAGGAAGAGGTTTCCCCACTCGCGGATCCAGAGCCAGCCCGGGCTCTCCTTTTGGGCGAGGGCGGTGTCCGCCTGCTCGACCATCATCTGCAGCATCGTCTTGAACATCTTCGCCTTCTTGTTGGGGTCAGGCCGTAATTATAAACTCTATTTCCGGTCTTTTCGAAACGAATTTCTCCTGGAGTTGATCCATACGACCTGACCCAAGACCTTCCCGATCCCTAAACGGCGGCCTCGCGCGCGAACAGGGCGGCCCCGAGGGCACCCACGATCTGGGGCTCTTCCGGAATATTGAACCGATGCCCGATCCGGTCCTCGATTTCGCGGACGACCCCCTGGTTCTTCGCCACCCCCCCTGCCATGGTCACTTGCGGCGAGATGCCGACCCGCCGGGCAAGAGAAAGGGTCCTTTCTGCCACGGCCGTGCACAGCCCGGCCACGATATCCTCGACTGATTCTCCCCGGGCAACGAGCGATACGACCTCGCTTTCCGCAAAAACGGTGCAGATGGAGCTGATCCCAAGCTCCCAGGTCGACTGAGAGGCAAGCCGGCCCAAATCGTCAAGCTCGATCTCCAGGGCACGGGCCATGACCTCGAAGAAGCGTCCGGTGCCGGCCGCACACTTGTCGTTCATCGCAAAATCGACCACCCGGCCTCTTTCCCCGATCCGAATCGCCTTGGAATCCTGCCCCCCAATGTCGAGAACGAGCCTGGTATCGGGAAACAGAAACCCTGCGCCCCTGCCGTAGCAGCTGATTTCCGTCACGCTGTTCAACCGGTCCGCCACCTGTTCCCGGCCGTAACCGGTGGACACGATGCCCCTGATACGGCCCTGGTCGAGACCGGCGCCTCCCAGGGCGCTGCCGTAAGCCTTCTCAATCGAGTTCCGCGCGTGGGCGCCGGTGGGCACGACGGCCCAGGAGACGATCTCGGCAGATTCGTCGATGATCACCGCATCGCATGTGAGCGAACCGATGTCGATTCCGGCAAAGTACTCCACCCCATCCTCTTCCTTTTCGCACCCTCGTATCTATCTCTGCGCCATCAGTTCCACGAATCCCTCGACACGGACCTTCATCTGCTCTTTTGAATAGCCGCGCGGATCGCTTATGTCCATGTCCAGCAGAAGAAAGGGCAGCCCTTGCTCGTCGAGTCTATCCTTCAGGACCCGGTACGCGCTGTTCGCATGGCGGCACGCCGGTGTCGCAAAGAGCACGGCACCATCGAGATTGTATGCCTCTGCGATCTCGCCCAACCCCTGAAGCCTGCGCTCCACCGGACCGACAAACAGATTCTTCAGGCACTTGAGGGCGAGACCCTCGAAGGGGCGGTCCTCGTCGATCTCGTCCCAGAACACCCTGAAGGTCTCACACAAGGGAACACTGACACCCTTTTCCGAAAGCGTCTCGAAGAGACCGGCATCGTATACCGGAAACCACGCTAACCAGTAGACCCTGTGGTCTTCCGGCTTCGATTTTCCTTCCCTGATGACCTTCTCCATATGGCTCAGGTAGGCCTGATTCAATTTCTCCTTGATTTCGGTTCCGGTGAACATCAATCCGTTGATCGAAAAACCGATCAGGTCGGCACCTCCGTAGGGTGCCGGGCAGTGTTTGAGCGTATCGAGCAGCTTCAAGTGGGACTTCCTCGCCCGGTTCGAGTTCCGCACCGCCTCCTTCAGCCTGTCCTCATCGAGCGGGTCTCCCGTGATCTCACCCAGCTTCTCAGCAATCTGTCGCAACTGTGTCTCCACATATCGGACAGACTCCTTGGAGATTTCCCAGGGCGCGTACACGAGGAACTGCTCCCGGCCATGAAAGCGGGACAGGAGCTCGTTCAACTTTGCTTTCTGGTCGCAGTAATAGGAGGTGGTCAAGAGAAGGTCCGGCACGGGGAAATGATCGTTGAAGGTCGCACCCAGCGAGCACCGGTGGAAGGAGCAGACATCCATTGCGTATCCCTGGTCCTCGGCCGTCTTCATCATATCCAGCCCAGGACCGATGTTCGACATCATGGCCCCGGCCACCTCGAAATCGAAGGGAACGACGTCAAAGGCCCATAGCAATTCCATGGGAAAGGCGTAGACGGACGTGTAGACGACCTTCTGGTCCGGCTCGTACGCCTTCAGGAAGACCTTGGACCATTCATTACGATAGAGCATTCCCGGGACCTGTTTCTCCGCAAGTACCGCCGCGGTGCGCTCGGCCACAACTTCGAGCATCTGTCTATACATCATCTCCCATCACCCCCTTTCGCCGATCATCCCGAGGAATGCCTCCACCCGGGTTTTCATCTGCTCGAGTCCTGTCCATTCGTAGTCGTTCTCGAGGAAGAGAACCGGGAAGCCGGCATCCTCCGAGGTTACGCGCATCAAGGGGGCCTCATACAGGTGCAGGTCGCAGAACTTCACCGTGCTGTAAATGATGCCTTCCGCACCGGATTCCTTTGCCAGTCCTTTGAGACGCTGGAATCTCTCTTCGATTCCCTCCATCCTCGGGCAGGATGCCTTTTCCAGGTAACGCGCGGCCAGCGCCGTCATCGGGTCGGGGGTATGGCTCTTGACCGGTGTATCGTAGTGCCTGATGCCCATGCACGCGTCCAGCGCCACAACCCGGCCGCCAGCCTGCTCGATGAGCTCGATCAGATCCGGTCGGTGGATGACGTTCGCTGTCAGCACGATTCTTCGGGAAGAATCGGTTGCGCCCACGTCCTTCGCTTCGGAAATGAACTTCCTCACCTTCCGTGCAAAGTCGACGGGATGGGAACGTGATTCTTCGAGGCAGAGTTCGAGAACGGCTCTGCCTGAGACACCCGAAGCTGCGTCCCGCTGGAGGGCAAAGACCTCATCCATCAGCAGACGAACTTCGTTGCAGGTCTCGATCGCCTCTTCCAGGCCCTCATCCGTGATCTCTGCACCCGGGAAGGCCTCCTCCAGGCGCCGGGCGAATCGGCTCAACTCGGCGGCAAAGTACTCTACCGAGGCAGGGTCTTTCTTCTTCGGGATATCAACGAACAGGGCAGGCACGCCTTCCACGTATTCCTTCCAGACGTCGTGGAGCCTTCGCATGCCGTCGCATGAGTTCGCAAACACCACGGCGCCCGCCCCGGCCTCGGCTCCTGCAAGGCCCGAAGCCAGAAGGCTCTTCACGTAGTAGCAGGTGTTCGGGTGCATGTAGGCATCCGCCTCGGATGGACGGGGCTCCGGGATCATCCTCTCAGGCTTGAGGCCTGCCGCGAGGATGATTTCCTCGGGAACGTAGGAACAGGCGTAGGATACGCTCTGTTCAGCCATTCCTTGCTTCCTGGTCTGGGGCATTGTCGGAACCCTCCCTTACTCACGAATGCTGCGAGCGAAGCGTGGCAGCCTCCCCGATTCTTTGGGGTCAGGCCGTAACTATCAACTTTAGAAGCAGAACGATCGAATTACAAAAGCCTGAAACGCCCCCTCTAAGGTTGATAGTTACGGCCTGACCCCTTGTCTTCCTTGTCTTGAGTTCAGCCCAGCTTGAGCTCGATGCCGCGGCTGGCGGCCCGGTCCTGATACCATTGCATCAGATTCTTCGGCGGGATGACATGCTCGGACTCGGGTTTCCGTTCAAGCTTGATCGCCTCCGTTGGGCAGGTACTCGTGCAGACCCCGCATCCGATGCAGCTTTCCGCCACCACCCTGTACGCCGGGCCATCCTCCTCGACGATCGCATCCACCGGGCATCGCTCGGTTGCACAGTCGCCGCAGGCGGTGCAGGCATCCGGGTCGATGACGGCCGCGAAGTGACTCTTGGCCATCATATTCGGCGCATCGAACTCCCTCACGCCCCGCAGGGCTCCGCAACAACAGGAGCAACAGTTGCAGACAAAGGCGTGTCCTTCCTGCACGTTATAGGACCAGTGGACCAGCCCATCCTCCTCTGCGTCCTTGACGACCTTCAACGCTTCCTCTTGTGAGATGACCTTTCCTCTCGGAAACTTATCGAAGGCGTCTTCCTCTCCGGAAATACCGAGGCAGGTCTCCAGCTTGTGCGGGCAATCCTTGCCCTGCAGGAGCTTCTCCTTCCTGCAGATGCACTCCATGAGCTGGAATGATTTTGCCTCGTTGATGATGCGTTCCACGTCTTCGTAGCGGTGCACCTGAAGCTCGGCATCGATCTCCGAGGCGACCGGGATGACGCGTCCCACTGCCGGCTCCAGGGTGCCGAATTCCTTGATCATCTCGGGTGCATACTCTTCAAAGAGATGGGCCATCTCCTTGTCCATACGATTGAGCTGGAACTCGTAGATGCCCACGATGTAAGGAAACAGCATGTACATACGCTGTCCGAACATCTTGAAGGATCCGATCTGGCCCTTCTCGTGCAGGTTGTCCAGAATCTCCTGCATCTCGGGAACCGGCTTCCCAAGTCTCTCGGCGACCTGTTCGACCGTTTCCGGAACAGACCTCATCTTCAATGTCCACTCCGCCTCTTCGGGTGAGAAGATCTTCTCGAGGATCTTCAGTTCGATACCGCTCTCAGTCGCGGGATAGCCGCCGGGCAGTTCATCCAATCTCGTTGCCAGCCTCTTGTACACGTCCGTCATGATGGTCCTCCTTTCTTATCGTTATCTTTGAATATCGGAATTTACCGAAGTAGAGGGGCAAAAAAAATGGGACTCCCCCCTCACGAATCGGAACCGACGCCGGGCATGAACTGGAGCAGGTACTCCTTGAGCTCCTCGATCTTCTTCCGGTTGATGGTGTAGTAAACCCACTGGGCCTTCTTGTGACGCTCGAGCAGTCCCGCGTTGTGCAACTCCTTGAGATTCTGGGAGATGGTGGATTGCGCCATGTCGAACTGGCAGACAATCTCGTCGACACAGCACGCGACCGACTGCTCGATGTCGAAACTGGCGACATCTTGCTCGCTGCAATCGTACTTTTCCTGGTTCTTGCTGATCGTCTCAAGGATCTTCAGTCTGTTCTCGTTGCCCAAGGCCTTGAAGATCCTGACGAGCTGTTCCGGATTCATCGCATCTCTCTGCAAAGCTTTTCGGTACATCGCGTTATTTCGATATACAATCTACACCCGCTCCGGCAGCGTGTCAAGCGGTTTTTTCCAACCCTTCCACCGTCCGGTCAGGCTTGCTCCGAATCCGGACCCTTTCTTGCTGACAAACCAGAGGGGCCAAGGAGAGAAGAGCCATCGTCCGGGAGGCGGCCCGGAGCGACTGCGAGAAGAAGGCAAAAGGGGCCCAAAGAAGATAGTTTTTTGTTTTGACAGGATGATCCCCGTTTCAGTAGAATTCTACAAGGACTGTATGAATTCGGGGGCCGGATCGGAAACTCCGCTCGACCGCCGGGAATCCAAGTACTTATATCCTATAAATAGAAGAGAGAGGGCCTGAAAATGAGAACCGCGTCCATTCTGGCTATCGTCGGTATCTTTCTATTGTCGGCCTGCACCGAAATCGTCATCGTGGCGCCTCCGGATGGTTCGACCTTCGCGGACGGCTCGGATGTGGATGTGGTCATCGTTTTTGCAGGTTCCATCCCGCCGGACGAGACGACCTTCAGTGCGCGCCTGAACGGGGACGATGTCACTTCTGCCTTCGCGGTCGACCCGAGCGGCGCCACGGGCGTCTTGGCCGCCCTCTCTTCGGGTAACTATCAGCTCACCGCCTCGGTCCGAAGCCTTGTCGGGACCGTCTCTGATTTCGTCTCCTTCGAAGTGCTTCCGAGCGGAGCTTTCTCAGCGGCCAGGCAGATCTCGGATCCGAACGACCTGATCGGCGGACCCATGGCAACAGGCAGGCTGGGAGACTACCTGATCGAGAACGACAAGATCCGGGTCATCATCTCCGGCCCGGGCAGGGACCCCGTGGGCTTCGTCGCCCCCTTCGGCGGGCACATCATCGACGCCGACAAGGTCAGAGGGCCCGGGGATCCGGACAATGACCAGTTCATGGCCATGAGCCACATGATCAACATCGAGGGAACCTTCCACGCCACGGACGTTCAGGTGGTGAACGACGGCTCCAACGGCGCCCCGGCCATTGTCCGTGCCACGGGCCTGGACGATTCCCTCGACTACATCAACGCGAGCCAGCTGATCAAGTCCATTGCCGGGAGCATCCCCTTGAGCGTTCCCTCCTCGGCCGACGACAACGACATCCCGGTCGAGATCGTGGTGGACTACGTCCTGAACCCGGGAAAGAACTACCTGGAGATCCAGACGAACGTGAAGAACATAGGGTCCGGGATCCAGGGGCTCTACTTCGGTGATTACATCGTCGGGAAAGCGGGCGAGCTCACTCAGTTCGTGCCCGATATCGGTTTCGGTGAGCCCCTGGCAAGGCTCACCCTTGATTTCGCAGCCTTCGTCGGCAAGGGATCGGCAAAAGATATGACTTACGGCTACATCCCGGGCGTCACCATCGACTCCACGGCCTTCACGGAAACGGGTGTGCTCGTCTCGAGCCTGGGCCAGAACGTTGTGGGCGTCCTCCTTCTCGGACTCCCCGCGAAAGTCCAGATTCTCCCGGGGTTCGTCTACACCTATTCCCGTCACTTCGTCATCGGAGATGACGTGGCCTCCATCAAGGACGCCCAGATCGAGATCCTGGGTGTCGCTTCCGGAGTACTCGAGGGAACCGTCACCGTCGCGGGCGGCGGTCCTCTGGAAGGGGCCACGGTGGTGGCCCTGCAGCCCGGCCAGAACGGCGCGGTCTACGACGTGGTCTCCGCCTTCGAAACCGATGCGGCCGGCTTCTTCCAGGGCAATCTGATGCCCGCCAATTACGACCTCATGGTGGCCAAGGACGGCTACCCCTATGATTCGGGTACGAGCATCCCGAATACAACGCTCGTGACCGTCACCCAAGGCACAACCACCGTGGCGAACCTGACCCTGCCGGACACGGGCCGGCTGCGAGTGACCGCCATCGACGAGGGGTCCTCGTCCATACCGGCCAAGGCAAGCCTGGTGGGCTTTGACCCGAGTCCTTCCATCCCGAACGTGCAGAGCATTCTGGGTCTGTTGGACCTGAGGGGATTCGTGCTCAATGACGATCGTGCCGAAGGCGTCTTTGGACTCGCAAACGCGATCTTCATGGGCGTGAACGGTGATTCCGGCGAGGTCCTGGTCGAACCGGGGCAGTACGAGCTCTTCGTGTCCCGGGGGCCTGAGTACAGCCTCTTCAGCGAATCCATCACCATCTCTTCCGGCGCGTTGACCCTGAGCGAAGCGCAGATCGCCCGCGTGGTCGACACAACCGGCTTCATCTCCGGCGACTTCCATGTACACATGATCAACAGCCCGGACTCCAACATTCCCAAGGATGTGAGGGTGACCACCTTCCTGGCGGAAGGGGTGGACTACCTGGTCGCCTCGGACCACGAGTATCTGACCGACCTGTGGCCCACCATCGTGTCGCTCGGTGCGCAGGCGTTTATCTCCACCTCTGTGGGCCAGGAGATCACTCCACAGGACTATGGCCACTACAACGCCTGGCCGCTGACCATAGACCCGACGAAGCGGAGCCTGGGCGCACTCGATTGGGCGAGAGAGGCCCCTCCGGGCCAGGATTACCGGACCCTGGGCGCCTACTGCATGACCTGGGGCGAGATCTTTCAGCTTGCCTATGACGACCCGGGCGAAGAGGTGGTTCTGATCAACCACATCAACTCGGGCGGCGGCGCTGGGATGAACCTGCTAGGTATAGACACGGGCTTCGTGCCCCCCATCTCCACGGTGGACCCGACGCCCTTCCGGCTCGACCCTTCCATCCCGAACCTCTTCTCCACCAACTTCGACGGGCTGGAGCTCCTCATCGGGAACGACAGGGGGCAGATCGAGAACTTCTTCAACCAGAACCTGGGAGACTGGTTCAACCTGATGAACCAGGGCCTGGTCTACGTCGGCATAAGCGACTCCGACACCCATGACAGGAACTCAACCCAGGCCGGCACCTGGCGGAACTACATCGCCTCTTCCACGGACGATCCGCAGCTCATCGACGAGGACGCCACGACGCTGAATGTGAAGCAAGGAAGGGCCGTGGGCGGGTATTCGCCGTTCCTGAGGGCGACGGTTGACGCCACAAGCACCGGCGAGACCGGCGGCCATGCACTGGGGCTCCCCACCATCATCAGCACCACCGACGGAATCGCGACCCTGACCCTGGAGATGCAGTGCCCGGTCTGGGTGGAGTTCGACACGGTGGAACTCTATATGAACACGGTGCCGGTCCCCTTTGATCACGACAGCGATCCCTCCACGCCTCCGTATTATCAGGCCTCCCCCGACGTGGTGCTCACCGCGGGGGTGGACTTTACGATCTCGGTGGTGAATGATTACCCTGGGATCCCGGGGGCCAGTCACCGCGAGGCTATCGTGAACTACGTGATGGGTCCGCTCGCGCAGGACACGTGGATCGTGGCACTTGTGCGAGGCACGGACGGCGTGTCGCCTCCTCTGTTCCCGGTGGTTCCGAACGACATTACCCAGGGATCCAACTCGACTCTGGCGGACCTGCTGGACGGCAACGTGGGTGAGGAGGGTATCCTTGCGCTTGGTTTCACGAATCCCCTGTTCATCGACGCGGATGGCAATGGAGTCTACGACGGACCGTCGGCACCGTGACAAAGACATGACCCGCATATTGCGCAAAGCCTTCCGCCGCAAGCCGGGTAAGAACGGGATCGTTGGACCGATTTTTCGTGCCCTGTGCGTTCTGGGGATCCTGTTGCCCCTGGTGCCCTCTGTCCGCTCTGCAGAGCGCGCAGAGGAAGGCGGGACCATCCTGGGGCTTCTCCGTTCGTCTGACCTTGCCGTCCGGGGCAAGGTCGAGAAGGTGATTCCCCCCGGCCGGGACCGGATCTGCACGGCAAGTATCCAGGTCAAGGAGATCCTCAAAGGGGAGACCCAGGCACGGGACCTCTGGGTAGCCGAGGAGCTCCTCTTCCCTTCGGACCAGCCTTCGTACCGGGAAGGAAGACATGTGCTCCTCTTTCTGGTCGACCTTCCCTCTTACTCCCGGTGGAAGGACTATCGCGCCAGGGGGATAGCCCACACCGCAGTGGGGAGGAAGCAAGGGGTAAAGGAGCTCGACCCGAAGGCGGCCGCAGAAAGCGCTGCCTTTCTTACGACCTATCAGGAACTCGCGTCTTATCGGAACAAGGACGAAAAGAAGAAATACCTGGGCTTTCTTCTCCTGGGACTCGAGAGCCGGGTGGAGCTGGTGCAGGACGCATCGGTGGAAGCGCTGGTTCGTCTCAACGACCTGAGGATCCTGATCGGCAAGGATGAGACGAAGACCCTCGATCGCTTCATCCTGGACAGGACCAAGAGCCGCACCGCCAGGCGCAGGCTGATTCGAACACTTCTGGCCTGGGAGGGATTCGAAGAGAGCATCGCAGTCGTTCTCGACGGTGAGCCTGAAATGCGGCTCTCCATCCTTCAGGACCTTGAAGCGTCCGGAGCGAGCAGCCGCTTCGGTCACGGCGTGCTCGAAGCCTGTCTGAAGGACCCGGACGCACGGGTCAGGACGAGAGCCCTCGCTCTCGCCGCACAGGCATCCGACCCGGAGGTGACCGTCCTGCTGACCGAGATGGCCACAGAGGACACTTCCGAAGAGGTGAGGGCCCGGGCCGTGGCTGTCGCGAGCAGGCAGGCCGGAGAGGAAGGACGGGAAATCCTGCTTCGGGGTTTGGAGGATCCGAGCCCGCTGGTCGTCTACACTGCAGCGGATGAGATGCGGCGGATCGGGGGAGAGACTTCCGCAAGACAGCTCGGGAGCCTGCTTCAAGCCGACGACCCGAAGGTCAGATTCATCGGCATCCTCATGCTAGGCACAATGGAGGAAGAGGAGGCACGCGCCATTTTAGAGGATACCTCCAACAGGCACCCCGACGAGCCGACCCGGGAATGGGCCGGGAAGATTCTGAGCGGGGGCGGCCTCGACGCGAAGTCCGTGCACAAGGCACTGGGCCTGGACGCGAGTCCGTGATTCTACGGCGAACCTCGCCGTCTTCCTTCACCTCTTCGGGCGGAACGACACGAATTTATTCGGGACGTTTTCCTGGTACTTCCGGTAGTCATCCCTGAAGTGATGCACCAGGTCCTTCTCCTCGAACCAGGTGCCCATGATGATGTAGGCGGTCATTCCGATCGCAAACACCAGATGTCCCACCGTCATTCGCGGCGTGGCCCAGAAGGCGATGATCATCCCGGTCATCATCGGGTGACGCACGAACTTGTAAAGAAAAGGGGTCCTGAACCTGGGCGGGGTGAATTCCTGGCCGCGCAGATTCCTGTAGACCTGCTCCAGACCGAAGAGCTCGAAATGGTTGATCAGATAAGTCGAGACGAGCAGGATCAGCCAACCCGCCCAGAAGAGCCCCTGGAGAACCGAACGGCCCATGGCGTTCTCCACTTCCCAGACAACGCCGGGCATGGTCCTCCACTGCCAGAAGATCACGGCCAGGAGCACGCTGGTCACCAGGACGAAGGTGCTGCGCTCGATCGGACGGGGAATGATCTTGATCCAGTGTTTCTTGAACCCCCAGCGGGCCATGACGGTGTGCTGGACAGCGAACAGGACGATCAGCAGAGCGTTCACGAGCAGGGCCGGCATGAAGGGAGAGGCCGGCCCGGAGTCGATCGACTTGGGCACGACCAGGTTCCCCACGAACCCGATGAGGTAGAGGAACACGACGAAAAAGGCTGCGTAGCTCACAGCCCCGTAGGTAAATACAAGCCATCTCTTCCCGGTCGCCCACGTCTGTGAAGCCATGGGTGGGGTCATGGTTCCTTGTTGAGTGGTCTGCATATCTGAATCTCCTCTCGCCGCTACTGTCTGCCAGCTGTTCCTTGCTCTGCTCAGTGAAGGGCGGCATCTCTGGTACAGATGTAATAGCAATTCTGGAAATCGTGCGAGAGCTTTCGCACCTCCACTTCGGCAAACCCGGCTTCCCGCAGCATCTCCCGAGCCTTCTCCTCCCCCCACATGGTCCCGAGCCCTGCTCCACCCTCGGCCAGCGACACGGTCATGCAGTGCATGCACGAAATCGTGTAGAGAAACGCGGCGGCCGGATGGTCGAGATTGTTCTCGAGATAGGTCGACGCGGTGATGTCCTGCATCAGGAACGTGCCGTCCGGACGGAGCGCGTTCGCGATCCCACTCAGGACCCGATCCGGTTCTGCCTGGTCGTGGATCGCATCGAAGGCCGTGATCAGATCGAAGCGGTTGGCCTCGTCCATCCTGGACACATCCCTGGTCTCGAATCGAATGTTGTCGAGATCTCGAGCCTCCGCCTCGGCCCGACCCGCCTCGAGGGCCTGCTCGGATATGTCGTAGCCGCAGAATTGGCTTCTAGGAAACGTGCGCGCCATCAGATTCAACGCACGGCCGCTTCCGCAGCCCACGTCCAGAACCTCGATTCCCTTGTGCAGCTCCTCGGTGAGCCCGGGGACCAGAGGTAGAATCTGGTCAAGGAGCGCACCCAACACGGTCTGCCCGCTGTCCTCGGCCATGACCTCGTGGAACCGCTCGTACGAGGAGTAGGGTACTCCCCCGCCGTGCTTGAAGCAGTGGACGATCTCGTCTTCCACGCCACCGAGAACAGAGACGTACTGGGTGAAGGCGGCCATATTGTCCGGCGTGGCGTCCCGGGTAAGAAGAGCGGCGTGTTCGATCGGCAGGCTGTAGCTCTTGTGCTCCGGGTTGTAGTCCATGATTCGTCCCACAACCATTGCCGCGAGCCACTCCCTTACGTACCGTTCGTTGAGATGGGCTCGGGCGGCGATCTCATGGCTCGTTGCAGGAGACATCCCGGCCATGGTGTCGAAGAGCCCCGTTCGATGGCCCACCGAGATCATGAGAGCCATCGAAGCCCCGTTGATGATGTCCATCATTCTGTCCGAAAAAGACTCTACCTTGGCCTGGTCCGGCTCTCGTATCTCTAGTGTTGCCATGATCCCCTCCGTATTCGGTTGATAATGACGTGATAACCTTGGATGTAGATCTTGGGAGCCGTGATTCCAGGGTTTTTGGCAAACAACGTTTGCCTACACGGATCATGTTTCATCCCCCAATCTCTACCATCCACTTGTCGCCGTCGGAGAAGTGAGGCGCATCACACTTCGGTTTCGTGAGGACAGCCCTTTCGAATGCCTCCCGCACGTCCCGATCGTCATTACCCGCGCGCAGCAGGGGACGCACGTCGATCTCGTGCTGGCTGAACAGGCAATTTCGAAGCTTGCCGTCCGGGGTCAGCCGCAGGCGGGTGCACGCGTCACAGAAGGGGTGCGTCATGGGTGTGATCAGGCCGATCCGGCCCGGGCTGCCGGGAACCCTGTACAGTCGGGCAGGGCCGGGGAACGGAACCGTCGGGGATGCCGGCTCCAGCGGGCCCAGTGATGCCTCGATTCGCCTGAGAACTTCCTCGCCGGCAAGGCCTCTGCTCTCCCGGAGGCCGCACCCTCTCGCTTCTTCCCTCCTGCCGAAGGGCATCCTTTCGATGAAGCGAATCTCCAGCGGGAGGGAAACACTTAACCGAGAGAATGCTTCGATCTCGTCGTCGTTCACCCCTTCCATTACGACGACGTTGACCTTGACCGGCAGCAGGCCCTCGGTGAGGGAGGCCTCGATACCGTCCAGGACGAATTCCAGCGCGTCATGCCCGGTGATCTCCTCGAAGCGGTCCGGCCGGAGGCTGTCCAGGCTAACGGTCACGCGGTCCAGGCCTGCCCGCTTCAGTTCTCCGGCAAGGCCCTTCAACAGGACGCCGTTGGTTGTCAGACATCGGTCCTCGATCTTCTCCACGGAGCTCAAACTCGAGACGAACCCGGCAATCCCGCTGCGAGCCAGCGGCTCGCCGCCCGTGATCCTCACCTTGCGGATTCCCTGAGCGGCACCGATGCGCACCAGACGCAGGATCTCATCGTACCGCAGGATGTGCTCCGCCGGGATCTTGGAGACCCCTTGCCTGGGCATGCAGTAGGCGCACCGAAGGTTGCAGCGATCGGTGACGGATATGCGAAGCGTGTCAACAGCGCTCAATCGTGTCTCCTCTACGTTTCCGTCTGCTGTCGATTGTACCGGCCGCTATGGAGCCTTCCTCCCTGTCCCGGCAATTCTTCCCTCGGACAGGTGGATCACCCGTTCGGTCAATCTGTGCGCCTGGGCAAGGTTGTGGGTCGAGAAGACGACGCTCACCCCGGACTTCCCGTTCACCTCCCTGATCAGTGCCTCGAGCATTTCCACCCTCGCGGTATCCACACCGGCCGTGGGCTCATCCAGCAGAACCACACCGGGACGAAATACGAGCGCTCGAGCCAGCGCCACCCTCTGTATCTCGCCCCCGCTCAGGCCCTTGACCGACCGCTTCCCGTAGCCGGCAAGGTCCACCCGCGAGAGCGACTCCTCGGCCCTGGCCTCCCATTCCCGCCGTGGGACCTTCCTTACCTTCAGCCCGTAGGCGACATTCTGGAAGACCGTCCCCTGAAACAGGAGGGGGGACTGGTCGACCATCGTCACATCGCGGCGGAGGGAGAAGCTTTCCCCTGGATCCCTCTTCGTGCCCCGGAAGACGATCTCACCTTCTTCCGGACTCTCCAGGAAGGCCAAGGTCTTCAGCAGTGTGCTCTTTCCTGCGCCGTTCGGCCCCACCACGGCTGTCAGCCGGCTTTCCGGGATTTCTAGGTAATCAATGTCGAGGATCACCTTTCCCTCCGCCACTGTCCGACGAATCCCCTCGAGTCTGTACAGGTTCTCCTTCCTCATGCCTTTCTTCCCAAAAACCTGTCGACCGCCAGGCTGATCGACAGGGCGACCACCAGCAGGATCAACCCGAGAGCTATGCCAAGGGCAAAGTTGCCTTTCGATGTCTCGAGGGCGATGGTGGTCGTCATTGTCCGGGTGTAGCCTCTTATGTTGCCGCCCACCATGACTGCCGATCCCACCTCGGCGATGACCCTTCCGAACCCGGCGATCACGGCGGCGATGATCCCGAGCCTCGCTTCCTTGAGGACCATCAACGCGGCCTGCGAAGGGCTGGCACCGAGCGATTCGGCCGTCTTCCTGACTCTCGCATCCACGCTGCCTGCAGCCGCGTAGGTCAACGCCGTGATGATGGGCACGGCCAGGATGAACTGACCCACCACGATCGCGGCCGGGGTGTAGAGGATCCCCAGGAAACCGAAAGGCCCCGATCTGCTCAGAAGGATGTAGACCAGAAGACCCACCACAACCGTGGGCATGGCCATCAGTGTGTTGGCGATGCCCACAACGGTTCGCTTCCCTCGAAACTCGGACACGGACAGCAGGAATCCCAGCGGCACGCTCACAAGCGTCGCCAGGGCCGTCGCAGCCAGCGAGACCCGCAACGACACCCCCATGACCTCAAAGACTTCCACTCCGAGTCCTGATCCGCTCATGTCACCGGCTGGCCGCCTCCCGAATCGCTGTCGGATGGAACAGCACTTCCCCTTTCTTCCGGAAGGAACCGATCAGGGACTGCCCTTCATGGGAGGTGATCCAGCCGATCAGGGTCATCGCCTCGACATACCGGATGTGTCGGTGCCGGGCCGGGTTCACGGCAATGATCGAATACGGATTCGCGAGCCTGGCATCACCCTGGTGGACCGGGGCGAGATCGATCGTCTCACGGATCGCAAGGTAGGTGCCGCGATCGGTAAGGGTGTATGCCCTTTTCTCGTACGCAATCCTGAGGGTTGCCTCCATCCCCTGTCCTGCATCCAGATAGGTCTCCCCGGACGGCGGCCCGCCGGCCAGCGGCCACAGGCTCAACTCCTTCTTGTGGGTTCCGGAATCGTCTCCCCTGCTCACGAATCGCGCCCTCTTGGCCTTGATCCTTTCGAGGGCCTTGGCAAGGGAGGGCGCCTTGTTCACACCCGCCGGGTCATCCGGCGGGCCAACGATGAGGAAGTCGTTCACCATGAGGGAGCGTCGGTTCACGCCCCACCCCGCATCGATGAAGGCGATTTCCGCCTCCGGGGCGTGCACCATCATCACGTCCACGTCCCCTCTCTCCGCAAGCTTGAGCGCCTTGCCCGTGCCGACCGGTATAACGTCAACGCGAATGCCCGTGGCCTTCTCGAAGTGAGGAAGGATGGCATCCAGCAGGCCGGAGTTGTCGGTACTCGTTGTCGTGGCCATTCGGAGCCGGGTCTGTTCGGCCAAGACAAGGCTCGACGGGAAGGACAGGACAGAGAGAACTGCGGTGATGAGGATGGAAACCCTGAAGAACTTCGGTGTCTCCATGACATCTTACTCCTTTCCAAGGACGGGAGGCCAGGCCGTTTCCAGCCTGACCCGGCGGCTTGCATCCATAGGCAGCGCCCACAGGAACGCAAGCTCGGAGTAATCGGTAGATTGTCACCCCTGCTATTTGGGATGTAAATAACCAAGGGGGAGATCCATCAACGATCCGTTCCCCTGCCTGCATTCCCGTTGCATTTCCGGCATTTGACCGACGGATCATTCTTCCCCTAGACTGCCCCGAAAGGAGGAATCCATGGACAAGGCCATCCAGGAACTGTTGGATCTCAAAGACATCGAACAGTTGATGGTCCGCTATGCCGACCGAATCGACGCGAACGACCCGGAAGGGGCGGCCGCCTGTTTCGCCGAAGACGGTATTGGAAACTACTGGGGAAAATTCCAGGGGAGGAAAGAGATTGCCCGCCGCTTGAGCAAGATCCTCGACCGCTTCTCGGCTACCAGCCACCACCTCTCCAACGTGAGCATCCGGCTTGACGGCGACCGGGCCACGGCCATGTCCTACGTCTACGCCTTCCACCGCATGGCGGATACGAACGACCCGGTGCACTACTGGGGCCGCTGGGTAGACCGCCTGGTTCGCCTGGATGAAGGCTGGCGCTTTGCGGAACGTGAAGTCGTAGGAGTCGGCAGCATCGAGCCGGACGACGCCGGCCGGGACCTCGAACACCCCGGCCATCCCGGCCGACTAACAAGATAGCATGACCCGGCCCCTCTCCGTCGGCCCGGCCGACTAACCAGGTAGCATGACCCGGCACCTCTCCGTCGGCCCCCAACCCCTCCATCTTCCCGGAAAAGCTTGCCACGATAGCTGAACGGCGTTAGTCTGATCAGGTCGAATCGAAAACCATCGAAGAGGCCACAATGCCCAAGGCACCGCGGACGCCCGAGGAAGTGGAGGCGGCAAAACAGAGGATTCTGGAGAAGGCCCTGGACATCATCACCGAGCACGGATACGAAGGCCTGTCCATGAGGAGGTTGGGCCGCCGGCTCGGCATGACAGCCGCTACCGTTTACAACTACTTCCAGAACAAGGAAGAGATCTACCTTCACGTGCTGACCCGCGGCTTCGAACTCCTGTACGATGACCTGGTGAGGGCGTCCAACAGCACGGACGATCCTTATGAAAAGCTGAGAGCCGTGTTGAAGGCCTGGCTCCGTTTCGGGCTGGAGCAGTCCAACTACTACGACATCATGCTGACCCTGTACATCCCGAAGTACAGGGACTTCGTGGGAGGGCCCCTGGAGCCTCTGGCGCACACGGAATTGACGACCGCCCTGCAGGTCCCGGATCTCATTACCGGAATCCTGGAAGAGATTGCCGACGCCTACGGGAATATCCGGAAGGAAGACGCCCGCATCCACTTCATCCAACTCATGACCGCCATCCACGGTGTCGTGTCCCTGTACAACAACACCATCCTCGTCTACGTACACGAGCGGCCGGAGGATATTCTGGAATCCCTCGTCGAGAGCCATCTCTCCTTTTTTGCGCCGCCCGAAAAAAAAGACTTGACATGATGTATGAACAGCGTTAATCTAACGCTGTACTCATAAAAATTCCGTCCGGTATGGCCCATCGAAAAGCACTTCCCTTCCTCGTAGAACAGGAGGTAGATCATGGCCTCGACAGAAACGGTCGTCACGGTGAACCCCTGCGGCACAACCCCACACAACCAGGAGTGGGGCGTGGGCATCTCCGGCAATGTGGAGGCCCCATCGCCCTTCGAGCGGATCAACCGGCTCAGGCAGACCTACGAACAGACGAAATGGACCATCGACCACGAACGGGCCTGCCTGGTCACCGAGGCCTACAAGGAATTCAACGGGCTGACGCAGCAGCTCAAATCGGCCCACACCCTGGCCCACATCCTGCGGAACGTGACGATCAGGATCTACGATGACGAGCTCATCGTGGGCGAAATGGGGGCGCCCGACAAGGCCGCTCCCGTCTTCCCGGAGTTCTCCTACAGCTGGATCACAAACGAGATCAGGAACTTCCCCTTCGAAGACAGGGAGGCGACCCGCCACCATCTCCCCGAGGAGACCGGAAAGAAGCTGCTCGAGCTCGAGGACTTCTGGACGAACAACACCCTGGATGCCCGCATCCTGAGCATGCTGTCCGACGACGAGATCAAGGGCACCCACCTCGGCCGCGGGGTCTATGCACTGAATCTTTACATGCACGGCGGGATCGGGCACGTCTGCCCCTACTATCCGAAGCTTTTTGATCTGGGTTACGGCGGGTTGAAGAAGCAGGTGGAAGAGAAGCTCGCCAACCTCGACCCGACGCTCCCCGAGGATCTTGCAAAGCGGGAGTTCTACCAGTCCGAGCTCGTCGTCCTGGAAGGGACCATCGATTTCTGTAAACGCTATGCGCAGCTCGCGTTCGACATGGCCAAGACCGCTACCGGCGAGAGAAGACAGGAGCTGCTTCAGATCGCGGAAAACTGCTCCTGGATCGCTGAGAACCCCCCGAGGACGTTCTGGGAGGCCCTTCAGCTCTGGACGCTCGCCTATCACATCACCCAGATCGAATCCAACGGCCATTCCGTTTCCTTCGGACGCTTCGACCAGTACATGCTTCCCTATTACGAGAAGGACACGGCCAACGGCACCGCCACCAAAGAGTTCATCCAGGAACTGATCGAGTGTGCCTACATGAAGTTCTCACAGGTCTCCAAGCTGCGGGACAGGGACACCGTGCGCGTCAACGGCGGGCACGGCCTTGGGGGCACGACCATCACCCTCGGGGGCGTGGACAAGGACGGAAGGGACGCGACGAACGACCTGACCTTCATGGCCGTGGACGCGGTCATCCACACGAGGTTGGTCGAACCGTGGGTGCTGGTCCGGTGGAACACGAACACGCCTGAAGAACTCAAGATCAAGTGCGCAAGCGCGATCAAGGTCGGTACCGGCCGTCCCAAGCTCTTCAACGACGAGGTCACCATCCCCGCGATGACCGACTACGGCCGGTCTCTGGAGGACGCAAGGGACTACACAGTCGTCGGTTGCGTTGAAATGGACACCTGGGGCCGCGAGTACGGCTGGCACGACGCTGCCTACTTCAGCATCGCCAAGATCCTGGAGCTGGCCATCAACGACGGCAGGTGCCTCGGGTGCGAGGTGATGGCCAAGGAGATGTGCCCGCGATACGAGGTGTGCGCTGCGGTCGGCAGACGGCTCGGCATCGAGACGGGGAGCCTCGCCGATTTCCAGGACTTCGAGGCCCTGAAAGAGGCATACGACAAACAGATGAAATACTTCGTGGATCTGATGATCGCCGGCATCAACGTGATGGATATAGCCCACCAGAGGTACATACCGCTACCCTACCTCTCCCTGCTCGTGGACGACTGCATCGAAAAGGGGGTGGATATCACCGCCGGCGGCGCAAAGTACAATTTCACCGGCCCTCAGGCAGTGGGGGTCGGCACGGTGGCGGACGGCCTGGCCGCCATCAAGCAGCTCGTCTACGACGAGCAGAAGGTTTCGGGCGAGGATTTCCTGCTGGCCCTGCAACAGAATTGGGAAGGCTACGAGAAGCTGTACGCCTTGGTGAATAGCAGCAAAGTCCACCACTACGGCAATGATGACGACTATGCGGATGAGCTTGCGAAGTGGGCTTCGGACGTCTACTGCAAACACGTGGAGCACAAGCCCAACCCCCGCGGAGGCGTCTTCGCGCCGGGCGTCTACACGGTGACCGCGAACGTGGGGCTCGGCGAAGCCCAATGGGCCTCCCCGGACGGAAGGAAGGCAGGCGAGCCGGTCTCCGATAATGTGGGTGCGGTCCACAACCTGGCCGGGTCACACGACACGAGCGGGCCGACGGCCATGGTGAAGTCGGTGGCGAAGCTGGGTCACCGGAGGTTCGGGAACGGCACTCTCCTCAACATGAAGTTCTCACCTGCCAGCATGTCTGGAGAGGTCGGCACCCGGAACCTGATCTCCGTGATCGACACCTACTTCGAGAAGGGCGGCATGCACTGCCAGTTCAACGTCCTGTCGCGGGAAACCCTGGAGGACGCCTACGAGAACCCGGAACGACACACCGGCCTGATCGTGCGAGTCGCCGGTTACAGCGCCTTCTTCAACGATCTGAGCAACCCCACGAAGCGGGACATCATCGGACGAACCGAGCTTTCTTTTGACTGAGGAGACGCGAAGATGAGAGAAATCTCACCGGCCATGAACTATGCAAAGAAGACAGAGACCGTGCTCGGCAGAAAGATGACCTATGTCGAGGCCGGAGAAGGCGATCCGATCCTTTTTCTTCACGGCAATCCAACCTCCTCCTATCTCTGGCGCAACATCATTCCCTATGCTGAGAACCTGGGCCGCTGCATCGCCCCGGATCTGATCGGTATGGGGGATTCGGAGAAGCTCGAAGCCTCGCAGGGTCCCTGCAGGTACAACTTCCACATCCACTACGAGTTTCTCTGGGGCTTGCTGGAGAAGATCGGTGCGACAGAGAACGTGACCCTGGTCATTCACGATTGGGGGTCCGCCATGGGTTTTCACTGGGCGAACCAGCATCGCGACGCGGTCAAGGGAATCGCCTACATGGAAGGCTTTGTCACCCCCCTGACCTGGGAAGACTGGCATCCGGACTTCAAAGAGCTCTTCCAGGACCTGCGGTCCGAAAAAGGCGAGGAACTGATCCTCAACCAGAATGTCTTTGTCGAGTTCGTCCTTCCCAACGCGATCGAACGCCAGCTCACCGATGAAGAGCTGGATCATTATCGCAAACCCTTCTTGAAGTCCGAGGATCGTCAGCCCACCCTGAACTGGCCCCGGGCCATCCCCCTGGACGGGCAGCCCGCCGACGTGGTGGCGATTGTACGTGAGTACTCGGAGTGGCTGGAGAAGAGCTCCGACCTGCCGAAGCTGTTCGTAAACGTGGAACCGGGCGGGATCATAACGGGCAGGGTGCGCGAGTTCTGCCGCCGCTTACCGAATCAGACCGAGATCACCGTGGGCCCCTCCATCCATTTTGTTCAGGAGGATTACCCTCACGAGATCGGTGCGGCCTTGCAGGCCTTTGTAGAAAAGGTAAACGGGAAGTAGGTGTTGTCATTCCCCTAGACTGCTCAGAATGGGGTCCAAATCGGGTCGGACCAAGACTAGTTATTGATTGTAAAAGGAAACAGTGAGTCTTCGAGGCCAAAATGGAGCTTAAAGGCAATCTATGTAGGGAAAAATCCGGCTCTACCGGTGAAACAGATTGAACCGGTGAAGGATCCGTGTCGTAGTAGCGGCGAACAACCTTTCTTAGATGCGTAATTCTCCGGCAAGAATCTTACCGCAAAGGGCGACTGAAGGCATGTTTCAAGCGCTTTATGATTTAATATCAGGCACCTAGCTTGGTCCGACCCGATTGTAGTACTTTGGGTGTTTCCCCTCCCTCGCAATGCCCCACGATTCCGGATATTGCGAGCGAAGCGAAGCAACCCCCCTCGTCCCGCGGTCAAGCCGTGACCAGGCTGCCGGCGGTGTTGTAGCACTCGGTCAGCTTCTCTTTGAGAATTCTCGTGAACTCCTTGATCGTCTCCCCGTTGTAGTACAGGGGCTCGCCCACCACCAGGGAGACCTTGAACCGTTCCCAGAAAGGGATGAAGGACCGGAGCGACCCGAAAGGCCGCTGCGAGTAGGCCGGACTCAGCGGGATGATGGGAACCCTGGCGTCGGAGTTCGAGATGGCCTGCATCTTTGCCGTAGCAGCCAGCCCCTTTTCCAGCTCGCCCACCTGGCCCTCCACCCGAGTCCCTTCCGGATAGAGCAGAAGAAGCGACCCCTGCTTCACGGGCTGAAGCAGGCGGCCGATATCGCTCGGCCTGAACCCGATGACGTCCTTCTTCCTGTTGATGCTGTAAGCCCCCATCTTCTTGAACCACCATCTTCTTGCGGCTCGCAGGGTGGTGGAAGTATCAAAGAAGGCAGACTTGGAAAACGTATACATCATCCGGTCGACAAAGCAGCAGGTGGCCACCAGATCGAACCAGTGAGAGTGCTTCGAGGCAAGGATGGCCGGCTCGTCCCTGGGGATGTTCTCCGTTCCCACGATCCTGGGAACCGTGAAGAGGGGCAGCAGGGCCCTGCAGAGCCTCCTCGACAGACGGTACAGTCTTTCATTGATTTCCAGATCGCTGTCCGATATCAGCCCGGGATGTTCGCTCATCTTGTTCCTTCTCCTCTATCATGCATATTCGATCCGTGCGAAGGATCGCTACGATTCAACATGTCCCTGTAACGCTGCTGTAAAAGGCTGATGAAGATAGCGCTGACAGGAGTCGTTGTCAAAAAATGAGGGGGTTCACGTCAGGGGGCGACTCTGGCGGCCGAGGCAGTCTCCTCATGGGTGTCACTAAGGGGATCCCCCACAGGCAGGGTGAAGGAGAAGGTGCTGCCGGTCCCCTTGCAGCTCTCCACCCAGATGTTCCCGCCATAGTAGGAGATGATTTCCTTGCATATGGGCAAACCGAGCCCGGTACCGCTCGGCTTGTCTTCCAGGGTATCTTCCGATACCTGGCTGAACTTGTCAAAGATCATGTCAAAGTCCTTCTCCTCGATGCCCACCCCCTGATCGGACACACTCACCCTCACCCAATCCTGAGCCTCGCCCGCACGTTTGCCCTCCAATACCTCCGCACGAAGCCGAATCTCACCCCCTCCAAAGGAGAACTTGATCGCGTTGGCAAGAAGATTCGTGACCACCTGGTGGATCCTGTCACGATCCACGGTGACGAGGGGCAGGTCCGGATCCACGTCCAGCCTCATCCCCAATGACTTCTCCTGGAGAAGCTGATGCTGGGATTTTGCCACATCCCTGATGATCTCTTCCACCGACACCGACGCATCGTTGTAGACCATCTTGCCCGCCTGGATCTTTGAAAGATCGAGAAAATCGTTGATGAGCCGGGCCAGCCTCTCGCTTTCGATCTGAATGATCTCCACGAATTCCCTTCGGGTCTCCGGAGCTTCATCATCGTACTGGAGCAGGATCTCCGCAAAGGACCGAATGGAGGTCAGGGGCGTTCGCAGTTCGTGAGACACGGAAGAGAGAAACGAGTCCTTGAGCTGATCCGCTCTCTGGAGCCCCTCATAGGCCTTCTTCAGGTCCGCCGTCCTCTCCTTTACCCGCCTGTCGAGATCATCGTTCATCTTCCTCACCTGCTGCTCTACCTGGCTGCGCTCGACGATCTCGTTTTCGAGCACACGATTCTTGGCGATCAGCTCCAGGTTGCGTTCCTCCACCCTGCGTTCCAGGTCCCCGCGGGCGTTTCGCAGCTCGCTGATCAGGAAGATGATGAAATACCCGATGAACAGCGCATCAATGAACGGGGTGATCAAGCCGCCCCAGAGCAGAAGCGGCTCGGGGCGACCGGTCAATACGAGGCCCAGGCCCAGACAGATCACTTCGGAAATGGCCACGGCAACCACGACGATGAGAACGTAGAGGTGCCCCGGTCTCATAGCCATGAGGACGTTCGTCACCTTCCTCGTGAACTCGCGCACCACCGCCTCTTCTCCCCGAGATCGTAGCAGTCGGTATTCGCCCGGCTATGCATTCCATCGGCTATGTGACCGTTTTTCTTGATGGTTTGGGGGTCACGGCTAGAACGCCGTGTAGTAGGCCCAGCATTCACAGCTATCCATGGCATCCAGAGGCGTGGCCCATTCCGTCCAGGAAGATACTCTCCGCAGCTCGCATGCACTTCCCGGGTCTGCGGCCACCCGGAAAGCCATGTCATGGAAATGGTGCATCATGTGCGTAAGGTCGGGCTCCACCGGATAGAGGGTCCCTTTGCCGAGGCTGAACTGGAACCCGCATATGTAGTAGGTCCTGCCGTTCATGGATATGGGCATTTCCATCCAGTCCGCCGGGTCCGGAATCTCTATGTCGTACGTGTCCGGAGTCACCGTCACCCGGATCTTCCCCTCCTGAACGAAGAGGTTGGCCGTCACTTCGGGCATGGGGGGGAACTCCTCCCATACAGTCATCGCCCCAGGAAGGTCTGCCCAGCCGGGTACGGTCATTTCGAGGCCAAGCATCGTGTTGGCCACGATCCCCTCCAGAAACCCGGGGAAGAGACCCTGGAGCAGGGGGTGCGCACTCAGCCAGAAGCACTTCCCTGCGGTCAATTCAGTAGAGAAGTTCTGAACGCTTCCGACGAAGTCGGCAGGCTCGAAGCGGCTCATGACCAGGAACAACGCCACGTCGGACCCATCCGAATAATAATCTGACAACCCCGTCGGGTCGGCGCAGCTCGTACGAATACCGTAGGGGCCGGGCACCAGATCCATCGTCCCGGTCAACCTGTAGACCCCTTGCGCATCCGGGCCTTCCAGGGTGAACCCGTGAGGATTGTGACCTCCCCCATAGATCGTTTGTTCACTGTAGCCCAAGATTTCCTCTGCATCGTGGATGATCACGTGAATCATCCCCGGGTTCACCACGGCACCTTCAGAGTAGGGCATGAAGACGGCCTCGAAAGCGACGTTTGCGAGCCCTGTCTCAGCGTCCGGCTCCAGGACGGCGCCGGCTGTGGGTCGGATCAACTCGGATGTTGTTGTGGACTCGGAGATGCACCCGGAAGCCACCGCAATGAAGAGCAGGCTTGCAATGACAAACCATACCTTTTGCTGATAGTCCTCTTTCATGGGGTTCTCCTTTCTACCGAATTGTCTGTCATAGCAGCGCCATGGGGGTCTTGACCCATCCTTCGTCGTAGGGCGTGTTGAAGTTCCACAGGAATCCGAAGACGCTCATCTTCCATTCGCCGTCCACCCTCACGTATTCCATGTCGTACCGGCCGTGGCCCCACATGGCGCGCACAATGGCCGTGGGCTCCAGAAGATAGAAGATCCCCGTTGCCTTGTCTCCTTCCACCGTGACGACCGGGTTCAGGATCAGGTGTGACGCGGAGAAACGGTCCTTTTCGTGACGGACCAGGTTGTAGAAATCCCGGATCGCGTCCCTACCCTCGCATGCGTAGTTGATCGCGGCTTCACCTTTTCCGGGTTCCCCCCGCGTCTGAACGTCCAGTCTGGCATCTTCTGTGAAGCAATCGATCACCTTGTCGAACTCGCCGTAGTCGAGCCAGTAGGTGTAGTTCCACATCAGCTTCTTGATTTCCTCTGCATCCTCGATCTTCCGGATCCTCGCCTCGAGTTCCTCGAGCGACATCATGGGTCTCCTTTCTGTCCTTGACTGGCGAGCTTTCCCCCTACTCCCGGTTCCCGCCCCCCGCCTGAAAACTGCGGGGGCAGGCTTCGCGGGAATGACGGTGAGTTCTTCAATCCCAAGGTGTTCCGTGACCCTTCAGTCCGCCGTCCACGTAGAATACCTGGCCGGTCAAGGTCCAGGACTCCTCGCGCACCAGCCAGAGCATTGCGTTGGCCACATCTTCCGGATCGACCTGGCGGTTCATGATCGTCTTGGTTCGGTTGAAGTAGTCATAGAAATCCTCGGGCTTTCCACCGCTCATCGCACCGAAGGCCTCCCCGGTCCATTGGAACATGGGCGTCATGACCCCGCCTGGGGCTATACAGTTCACCGTGATATTGAACGCCCCCACTTCCCTGGCCATGGCCAAGGTCATATTGTGAACCCCACCCTTGGATGCGCAGTAGTGGGCGTGCAGCGGCTCCGGGTTCCTCCCGTCGATGGAACCGATGTTCACGATGCGACCCCAGTTACGGGCGATCATGTGGGGCACCACGTACTTGGCGCACAGCCAGGTTCCCTTCAGGTTGACGTCGACGGTCACATCCCACTGCTCTTCCGATATCTCCCAGAAGGGGGCAAAGGTGCAAACACCGGCGTTGTTGACAAGGATATCGATCCTCCCGAACTCGTCCATCACGCTCTTTGCCATGGCCTCCACCTGGGCGGCCTTGCTCACATCGCACGTGATGGCGAGCGCCCTGCCTCCCAGAGCGGTAATGTCCTCGACGACCTTGCCGAGCCCCGTCTCCGTGGCGCCGGGAACAGGAACTTCCTGCTGATCCTTGCAGATATCGACCAGGGCCACGCTCGCGCCTTCCCGCGCCAGGGCGAGTGCGTGTGCCGACCCCATGCCGTGACCGGCACCCGTGACAATACCGACTTTGCCTTCCAGTTCTGGCATCTAGTAGGCCCTCCTCTTCTGAACGTGTGGTGCAATGACCAGGGGAAACACAACAGGCAGGTTCAGGGCAAGGGCAGGATAGGTTGCGCGGAAATCTTGTGTCAAGGAAAAACGGCCTGGGTGTCCGAAAGGTGTCAGGGACCTCCCTGCTGGAAGGTCCCGACCCGGGGGGCTTTCAGAAAGCCGGCCAGGGCGATGGAGGCGAGAATGAGCGCAATCGCAATCCGGAACATCATCTGATAGCTGCCGGTCACGTCCCAGATGTACCCGGCCAGGTAGGACCCGAGGCCGAACCCGATCCCCTCGGCGATGGAAATCGTGGCGAAGATCGCCCCCATGGCCGACAGGCCGAACAGGTAGGAGGTCAGGGCCGGAATGATGACCATGAACCCCCCGTAGGAAACCCCGTATAAGACGCCAAGGCCATAGGCAACAACGAAGACACTCGCCCCCGGCAACGCGAAGAGCACGAGCCCTTTGACGATCAGGCAGGCGGCCAGCACGCGCCTCGAACCGTATCGGTCCGCAACGGCACCCGCCACGATCCTACCGACCACACTCCCGAGCCCGATTGCCCCGAGGACATTCGCGGCGGCCGTTGCGGACATGCCCGTGTCCGTGAGATGGGGCACGATATGGACCATGATCATCCCGAGCACGGTAATGCTGATGCCGTAAAGGAAGAACAACAGCCAGAACGCCCTGGTCCGGACAGCCTCCGGAAGCGAAAAGCTAGGACCAGAATCTCCCATTGGCATCGGGTCGACTTCGCTCTTATCCCCTCCCTCGGGCAAGCCGTTCCCGTTCACCTCCGGGTCACGCATGAAGAGCACGCACGGCGGAATGCAGGATAGGCAGACGAATATACCCAGGATCAGGAAAGCGGGCCGCCAGCCGTAGCCCGAGACGAGGAGGGCGATAAGGGGCGGCATTGCCAATGTACCCACGCCGACGCCGGCCAGCGTGATGCCCAGCGCAAAGCCCCGGTTCCTGTCGAACCATCGAGTGACGACCGCCACCGGAATCGGCAGCAGGCCCGGATAGGCCAGGCCTCCGAGGACGCCGACAAAGAGATAGAGCTGAAGTGCAGATTGAACCGAGGCCCCGAGCATGTAGCCCGCACCTAGAAGCCCCGTGCATACCGCCATCACCAAGCGCGGTCCTTGCCGGTCCGCGAAATGCCCGACAAATGGAAGCACCACGATGTAGATCAGACAGGCGAGCCCCATGACGCCGGCCGTGAGTTGCCGGTTCCAGCCGAACTCGACCAGCATGGGCTTGAAGAATACACCGTAGCTGTAGAACGAGCCGGAGGTGACCGCGATGACCCAGAAGGCGGCCGCAACCACGACCCATCCGTAATCCGGTTTCCGCATGACAGGTGCTCCCGAAACAAAGCTCGGAATCATACAGGACTCGCACCGAAAAATCAGTCCCTGTCCGGACAAACTCCCTTCCCGGCGACCCGCGGCAGCGAAGGGCATGACGACTCACGGTTTTCTACATTTCAGAACGTGAAGAGTATTTATTCGCAGCAAATATAACGATATCGTCCAACTTAATAACCTATTTTAAATGGGTTTTTCTTTCTTTCTTTGGAAACAACTCCAGACACATCCACATCAGAAGGGCATGGATAAAATTATGTTCAATAGTCTCCCGAGGAGTTCTTCCAGAGGAAGGAGGTGCCAAAATGAAGGTTGTCCTGAAAATTTCCTTTGCGTGCACCCTGGTCCTGGCCTTGCTCGCGCCTGCCGCAAACGGCCAGGTCACATTGTTCGGCCCCCCGAACGGGGCGGATCTCTCGGAACCGCCCGCATTCGGTTGGGGCGGACCCTATGACCTCTGGCTCTTCATCTCTGCATTCTACTACGACATACCCGGCGTCTTCACGGGGTACATACCCATTCGTTTCGGGCTCTTTGACGGGGGCTTCACCCTGCCGGGCCCGTGGTGGGACGTGATCGGCGAGGGCGAGCCGAACGTGTGGGCGGTCCTTGGGATCGATCAGGCCACCGGAGGGTTCGCGGTCAGCGATGTGGCCAGCTTCACAAAGACGGGATGTAACTCCCAGTGCTGCGGCAGCTATGTATTTGGCTGTGGCGGGAGTCCGACCTGCGTCTGCTACCAGACCACGGAAGGGGAGTCCGTCTGCGGACCCGACTTCCCCTGCTCTTCGCCGCCCTGCGGCACGAGTGCGGATTGTGGGCCCGGAGAGAAATGTCTGGCCTGCACATGCTGTGAGACCAATGTCTGCGGTTTCGTGGGCGAAGGGGCCTGTGAGAGCGGGTTCAGCTCGTTCGAGTCATACGAAGGCCCGACGACAACGGGAGAGTGGATCGGAAGATGATCTCGTCCCTGGATCGTCGTCGAGTCCTTCTGCATCCCACTTCCGAGACCGAAGTGCCGTTCGGTCCGCCAACGAACGGCACCCGGTCCGAGCGGAACAGGAGGATCGAACAGGGTTGAGGAACGATCGATGAGGACACACCGCCCGGTATGCCAAGGCCCGACCGGACGGGCACCCCTTGTGGCTGCCCTTCTTCTCGGCCTCCTGCTCGGCCTCCCGCGCACGGGCCAGTTCGGGCCGGGGCATGTGGAGTATGCTGCCGCCGACGAGCAGAGCCAGGCCGCGGGTCTCGGGAACCTCCACGCGAGTGCGGCTGCAAAGGGAACGGTCAGGGTCATCGTCACGCTGGAAGTGCCGGCCTTTGCCGAACTGACAAGAGAATCGAACCGGTACCGGGTCATGGAACCCGGCCGACAGTTCCCGGACAAGGGCAGGCGCGCAGGCAGGGCCCTTGCCGGGGCTATCCGCTCTTCGAGCGATGCTGTTCTCGACGCTCTGAGGGATGCCGACACACACGTGAATCACACTTACTCTGCATTGCCCTATCTCGCCCTCCGGGTTTCCAGTGAATCCCTCTCCCGACTCGAGACGCATCCCCTCGTGGCGGACATCTCCGAAGACTTGCCCTCCAGGGTCCCGGACATCGTACGCGGCGGGCCGGTCCCTCCAACCTTGAGTCAATCCACTGACCTGATCGGAGCGGATGCTGCCTGGGACATGGGTTACACGGGCGAAGGCTGGGCCGTGGCGGTGCTCGACACCGGTATCCGCCCCACACACGACTTCTTCGAGGGCAAGACGATCATCGAGGCCTGCTTCTCGAGCCTCGATGACTGCCCGAACGGGCAGAACGAGATGGTCGGGCCCGGTTCCGCGGCCCACTACGAGGACAGCTATGATGGCTACGATCACGGGACCCACGTGGCCGGCATCGCCACCGGCAACGAGGGGAGCCTGTTCGGCGTCGCAAAGGACAGCGACATCATCGCCGTGCAGATCTTCTCCCGTGCCTCTTCGCAGAATTGCGGCGGCAGCCCCTGTCTGCTCAGCTGGAGTTCCGATCAGCTCAAGGGCCTGGACTACGTGTATTCACTTCGCGCAACCCAGAGCATCGCTGCGGTCAACATGAGTCTGGGCGGCGGCAGATACAGCGGCCCCTGCGACACCCATATACAGAAAGCGGCTATCGACAACCTTCGGTCCGTGGGGATCGCCACGGCGATCGCATCAGGCAACAACGGATTCTGCGGCTCCCTTTCGTCACCCGCCTGCACCTCCACCTCGATCGCCGTGGGCGCCTCGACCCAATCGGACATAGAGGCAGGCTTCAACAACTGGCATCCCGATCTTCAGGACCTGTTTGCGCCGGGTGTCTCGATCCTCTCCTCCACGGGCGGGTCGGACTCGAGCTACCAGTCCTGGAACGGCACCTCCATGGCCACGCCTCACGTGGCCGGTGCGTGGGCCATCCTCAGACAGTTCGATCCCGATGCCGGCGTAGCCGAGATCCTGGCGGCCCTGAAAGCGACCGGCCCTCCGATCGTCACGCTCTGCCCCGGAGATGCCTCCCTTCCGAGGATACAGCTCGACGAGGCTTTGACCGCTCTCGGGGAAGCTGAGTTCGCCTTGCTGGGTCCGGAGAACGGCTCTTTACACTCGACAGCCCCGGTCTTCGAGTGGGCGGGCGGCGACTACGACCTATTCGGGCTCTACCTGCTCTTACCGGTCTTTGGACAGTACCAGCTGATCCCAATCTTCGTGCCCGACACCAGCCTGGGCCTCACCCTGTACGATCCGCTGTGGGATTTCGTGTCCCAGAACACGTGGGCAGCCTGGCGAGTTCTGGCTGTGAACACCGAGTCCGGGACCTGGGAGGCGAGCGGGCCCCGGTGGATCATGAAGCTGCCGTGACGGCTCATCGATCCGCGGCAGTCCCCTGACTCCAAATAGACTTATCACATCCCTCCTGTTATTAAAGACAGATCCTTGATCTCGATCCGAGAATCACGAGTCGCGTGACCTGGCTCCACACAGATGAATTCAAGGGAATCAAATTCATGGTGAGGAAGAGGTCTCTTGAGAACATGGCCCTGTTCCGTCCAACCTCCCGCCCCCGGGCAACGTCGGCACCCGAAACAAAGTGGGCGGCCCCAGGGCTCCTCATCTCTCTGCTTGTCTGTTGTGCCCTGACCTTCGTTTCCTGCAGCAGTGATGACCCGGGCGAACCACCCGAATCAACCAGGATCGTATCCGCCGAAACCATGATGGGATGGATCCGGACCATCTTCGATCAGGGCGTTCGCCTGCCGGGGTATCCGGCGAATGACTGGGCCATCGAGTGGGTTCAGCAACAGTTCGAGAACTCCGGACTCCAGGAGGTGACACTGGAGCCGATTCAAGTCGATCGTTGGGAATCATCAGGATGCTCTCTTTCCGTCCGGTCCGACATCCCGGGCGGACCCGTGCTTGACGTACCCTGCATGCCCGTACCCTATTCACAACCTTCGAACGGAATAGAAGCGGAGCTGATCCCCTTCGGCCCTGGAGCAGGGGCCGGGGGACGAATTGCGCTCGTCGACCACACGTTCATCGAAATCCCCGCATTCCTGGGTCTGCTCTCCGCTACCGGGGCTTATGATCCGCTCGGAGATTTCGGATTGAACGGAATCGACCATATGCTCCCCTTCAGCTTTCAGTTTCAGAATGTCCTGGAGCCGGCTATTGAAGCCGGAGCGGTTGGATTCATCGGCGTGCTGAGCAATCTGCCGTGGGACACGGAGGAATACTTCGTTCCTTACGACGCCGTCAGGCGGCCCCTGTCAGGTGTCTGGATCAGCGCCTCGAACGGGGACAGGGTGAAGGCCCAACTGGCCGCCGGCAGGACCCTTGCCAGGATCTCCTACGACGCGAGCGTCGAGACCGTGACGTCTTACAACGTCTACGGTTCGCTTCCGGGCGTTTCCGACGACTGGATCATCATCGGCACGCATCACGACGGCCCATGGGGCTCGGCGGTCGAGGACGGGTCGGGGATGGCGCTGGTCCTCGCCCAGGTCGCCTACTGGTCGAAGCTCCCTGGGGAACAACGCCCACACAATATGTTGTTCCTGATGAATGGCGGGCACATGGCGGGCGGCAAGGGAATCAAGGGGTTTGTTGCGAATCACGCAGAACTGCTGGAGAGTACGGTAGCTGCGATCCACCTCGAGCACGTTGCCCGTAAGGCGGGTGGCGCCGACGGACTGCCGATTGCGCTGGACGAGCCCGAGATTCGTTGGTGGTTCACCAGCCGGAACGAGGCCCTTCAGAACATTGTCCTGGAGGCTCTCGAGGCCGAGGACCTGTATCGCTCCATCCTGTTTCCTCCGGACTTCCTCTGGTTCGAACATCCTCCCACCGACGGTGCTTTCTTCCACCCGATCGTGCCGATCGTGCAGCATCTCAGCGCGCCCGTGTATCTTTTCGACTCGGCCGATACTCCGGACATGGTGCACGAGCCGAGTCTGGTTCCGCTTACGCGAGCCGTGGTTCAGATGGTCAACGCGCTGGGGGCTCACGATTCGGGCAGCCTGCGCGTTCGATGACATTCTTATCCGGTCGATCCGTACCTCTGCCGGCGGTGGAAGACCCGGTTCCGCGAGGAGATGCTGGAGGCCACTGATTTCCAAAATGATAAAAAATATCTATCGAAATGATAATAAATATTCAATAGACTTATCACAAAACCCCTGCTATGAGTAGTGGTTCAGGTGATTTACAGAAAAGGGAGACCTCATAGATGAAAACCTTCCGCGGCAAAACGGCGATCGTTACCGGTGGAGGTTCCGGCATAGGCAAGGAACTCGCCCTGGCCCTGGCAGGCGATGGCGCCAACGTGGTGATCACGGACATCGTTCAGGAACGCATCGACGAGGTGAAGGGCCTGATCGAGGGCAAAGGCGTGAAGGCGGGGGGCTACAAGCTGGACCACGCCAGCCTGGAAGAATCCAAGGCCTTTGCCGAGCAGTTTGCAAAGGAGTGGGGCGATCTCCACGTTCTCTGCTGCAACGCGGGCGTAGGCCACGGGGCCCGACTGGAGGAAACCACCCTGGAGGAGTGGGAGTGGGTCCTCGGCGTGAACCTCTGGGGGGTAGTCTACATGATCCAGCTTCTCGTGCCCGGTATGATCGAGCGGCAGGAAGGCTCGGTCCTGATAACGGCGAGCGGTGCGGGGCTCGCGCCCATGGCCGGCATGGCGCCCTACAACTTGACCAAGGCAGCCATGGTCAGCCTCGCCGAGACCCTGCACATGGAACTCGTCAACCACAACATCGGCGTTACCGCCCTCTGCCCGGGAGTCATCAACACGAACATCGTACGGGACGGACGCATCCACGCTTCAGATGGGGAAGAGAACCCAGTGCACTCGCGACTCGTCGACCTCTACGCGACCAAGGGCACGGATCCGGCGGTCGTGGCAAGAGACGCCTTGAAGGCGCTCAAGCGCGACATCCCGATCATGCACACACCGGGGCACGTGTGGCCCCTGTACCTTCTGCACAGGATTTCCCCTTCCCTTTACAACTGGCTTGGAAGATACTTCTGGAAGAGGGGACGGGCCTTCTTGCTGCCCGTCGGCCCGGAGAAGTAGGCAAAGCCATCATTCCCGCGAAGCTCGTCCCCGCGCAGGCAGGGACCCTTTGGCACACAAAGCAAACGAACGGAGGCACATCATGGCAGAAATCACTGGAGGAGAACTCCTTGCACGTTGTCTCGCCAATGAAGGCGTAAAATTCATCTTCGGGCTGCCGTGCCCCGAGATCGACCCGATGCTGGCGTCGCTGGAGAAATACGATATCCGGCTCGTACCGATACGGCACGAGGCCGCTGCGGTCCATATGGCCGAAGGCGTGTACAGGACGAGCGGCCAGGTGGCGGCCGTGCTCGGCAATCCTGGACCCGGCTCGGCCAACCTTCTGCCGGGGGTGATCACGGCCCGTCATGAAGGCGTTCCCGTGATCGTGATTACGTCGCAGCACCGGCCCGAGATCGTCTACCCTTCTCCGCCCTCCACGTTCCAGGGCCAGGACCAGCTTGATGTGTTCAAGCCGGCCGTCAAATGGGGCGCTCCGATCTTCGCCTGGGGCCGCATCCCGGAGATCGTGCGCATGGCCTACCGCGAGATGTGGTTGGGCCGCCCCGGACCGGTGCACATCGATGCTCCCATGCCGATCATGTACGAGACGGGCGAAGAGGAAACGGCCCCTGTGTTCCCGCCCCGGCAATACCGCTGCGGGCTGCCCCAGCCCTCGGACAAGCAGATCCAGGAGGCGGCCGAGCTGCTTGCCTCCGCAGAGCGGCCACTCGTCATTTCGGGTTGCGGCGTGGACCGTTCGGGCGCGAACATCGCGGTCATGGAGATCGTGGGGATGCTCAACTGCCCCGTCTTCAGCACCATGGCGGGCCGCTCCACCGTGCCGATCGACCACCCGAACCACATTTACAGCTTTGGTGCGGGCGGAGACATCGTCAAACAAGAGGCGGACGTAGTGCTTGTGGCGGGCTCCAGGCTCGGCAACCTCGATCTCCCTTATGACAAGTACTGGGGCGAGTCCTCCAGGCACAAGTTCATCCAGATAGACATCGACCCCCGCAACATGGGTGTGACCCGCCCGATCACCCTGGGCATCGTCGCCGACGCCAAGGCTACGCTGGACGGAATCGTCAAGGCCCTCAGGGGTATGAATGTCAAACGGAAGGACGGCCTGGATCTGGCCCGGTATCGCGAAGCTGCGGAGGACTCCTGGAGCGAGGCGTTCAAGATGGTCGAGGACTGGCCGGGCCCGGGCATCCATCCCGCCCGTGCCATGCAGGCCGTGGCCGAGACCTTTGGAAAGGACGCGATCTATCTGACGGACGGAGGCATGACCTCGCTCTGGGCCCACTGGTTCCTTCCGGCCACCTGGCCGCGCTCCTATCACGGCATCCTGGAGCTCGGCATGCTCGGGATCGGCGTCCCCTACGCGGTCGGTGCCAAGCTGGCGAACCCGGATCGGGAGATCGTCTGCGTCACCGGTGACGGCGCCGCAGGCTTCAACTTCATGGAGATGCAATCCGCTGCAAGGGAAGGCCTGAACATCACGACCGTGGTCTTCGCAGAGGGCCAATGGACCATGGAGATACCGAACGAGATGATGCTCTGGGGTAAGACCTTCGGCACGGGCATGGGAGAGGTCCGCTGGGACAAGGTGGGCGAGGGCCTGGGTTGCTCCGGCATCTACGCGGACAAAGCGGAAGAGGTGGGCCCTGCGATCAAGGCCGCCAAGGAGACCAAAGGCCCGACCGTGGTCTGTCTGAAGACCGACCTTCAGGCGAACCTGGGCGTGCCCGAGGACTACATGATGCGCTTCTTCGAGGTGTACCAGGGGCCACAGTAATCCGTCGGAGATTGCGAGTGTAGCGAAGCTAACCCCCGGCACTAACCGGCGGCCGCAGTGCCCTCACCCACGGACATTGCGAGCCGCTTCCGGCGGCGAAGCAACCCCCCAGCCCCCGTGACTTCCTCCCCGGCCCCGAATCTGGTACCCTCTCCAGTTACGGCAATCCCCCCCAACTGCCGTCATTCCCGCGGAAGCGGGAATCCCTCAGCATCCAGCGGAGGAGCCCCCACGTGAAAACTCTGACTAACAAAGTAGCCGCCGTAACCGGGGCCGCCTCGGGCATCGGCCGCGCCCTGGCAACGAACCTCGCTGCCAAGGGATGCCATCTGGCCATCTCGGACGTGGATGAGCCCGGCCTCCAAGAAACCGCGAGCCTCATCACCGACGCGAAAGTGAAGATCACCACCCACATCGTTGACGTGGCCGACCGTGACCGGGTCCACCAATACGCCGATGACGTGGTGGAACAGCATGGCCGCGTGAACATCATCATCAACAACGCAGGGGTCGGTGTCGGCGACACCATCGAAGATGTCTCCTACGATGATTTCGAATGGATCGTGGGCATCAACTTCTGGGGCGTGGTTTACGGCACCAAGGCCTTCCTCCCATACTTGAAGAAAGAGCCCGAAGGCCACATCGTGAACATCTCCAGCATCAACGGCATCGTTCCGAACCCGAACAACGGCCCCTACTGTGCCACCAAGTTCGCAGTGAAAGGATTCACCGAGACCCTCCGCCAGGAGCTAAACGGGACCTCCGTAGGCGTGACCGTAGTGCATCCTGGAGGCATCGGAACAAACATCGTCCGAAACGCCCGCATCCGCAAAGGTGTGAATCCGAACAAGACGCACGAAGAGCTGGCCGCGGCGTTCGATGAACACCTCGTCCGGAACACCCCGGATTTCGCGGCCCGGACGATCATCTCCGGGATCGAAAATAACAAGCAACGGGTCATGGTGGGTGGAGACGCTAAAACCATGGATTGGTTCACCCGTCTCTTTCCGGTAGGCGCAACCCGTTTCGTACGCTACATCACCCACAGATTCTCGAGCTGAATTCGCAAGAAGTCTTTCCCGCCCAGGCGGAAACCCTTTGCCCTCAATCCCAGGAGCCCCCAGATGAAATCCCTCACCGACAGAGTCGCCGCAGTGACCGGCGCTGCCTCGGGCATCGGCCGCGCACTGGCAACGAACCTCGCCGCAGAAGGGTGCCATCTGGCCCTCTCGGACGTGAACGAACAGGGTCTCCGGGAAACTGCGAGCCTCCTCGCCGGCAAGAACGTCAAGGTCACCACCCACGTCGTGGACGTGGCCAACCGTGACCAGGTCCACCAGTATGCCGACGACGTCGTGAAGGAGCACGGCCGTGCCAATATCATCATCAATAACGCGGGCGTCGCTGTCGCGGACTCGATCGAAGATGTCTCGTACGAGGACTTCGAATGGATCGTGGGCATCAACTTCTGGGGTGTGGTCCACGGCACCAAGGCCTTCCTTCCCTACATCAAGAAAGAGCCCGAAGGCCACATCGTCAACATCTCCAGTATCAACGGCATCGTGCCGAACCCGCTGAACGCCCCGTACTGCGCCACCAAGTTCGCAGTGAAAGGCTTCACCGAAGCCCTGAAACAGGAACTTCACGGGACCCAGATCGGGGTGACCGTGGTCCATCCCGGCGGAATCAAGACCGACATCGTCCGTAACGCCCGTTTCCGAAAGCATGTTCGCCCGGAAATGACCAAAGAGAAGATGGCGAGTGTCTACGACGAGAAGCTTTTCAAGACAACGGCCGAGACCGCGGCCCAGACGATCGTTTCCGCCATCGAGAACAACAAGCAACGGATCCTGGTTGGGGGAGACGCAAAATTCATGGATCTGCTCACCAGGCTCTTCCCGATTTCTGCAACCAAGTTCGTCAGGAACCTGACCTACAAATTCACGGAGTAAACGCGGAAGGAGGTAATCCATGGACTACTTCGACGTGAACCTGGACCTGACCGAAGAAGACCTGGCACTCAAGGCGGCTGCCAACCAGTTCGCCAGAGAGGTCATCCGTCCGACCGCCAAGGCCCTCGACGAAATGACTCCGGAGGAGGTGATCGCGGACGGCTCGCCCCTGTTCGACTTCCTCAGGAAGTCCTACGAACTGGGATACCACAAGATGCTCCTCCCCGAGGCGGTGGGCGGTATGGGACTCACCCCCCTTCAGACCCACGTCCTCATGGAAGAGATGGGGTACGGCAGCTTCGGCCTGGCCGTGCAGCTTGCGGTCTGCAGCTTCGTCCCCTACACGGCCGCATTCACCGGCAACGAAGAGCTCATCAAGGAGTTCACCGTTCCCTACTGCGAGTGCACCGACGGCAGCCTCCGGTCCTGCTGGGGCGGCACCGAGCCTGACCACGGCTCCGACAACATCGGTATGGGCGAGGACTTCTTCACCCAACCGATACGAACCAACTGCGTTGCCAAGAGGGACGGCGATGACTGGGTCATCAACGGCCAGAAAGCTGCCTGGGTCTCGGGCGGCACCATCTCCACCCACTGCCAACTCCACATCCAGACCGACCCGGACATGGGATTCGCCGGCTTCAGCATCTTCCTCATACCCATGGACCTGCCGGGCTGCTCCAAGGGAAAGCCGCTCAACAAGATCGGCCAGCGGGACCTGAACCAGGGGGAGCTCTTTTTCGAGGACGTCCGGGTGTCCGACAAGTACCGGATCATCGGCCCCGACATGTACCCCATGATGGAGGACGGGATCCTGGCCCTGGCCAATGCCTGGATGGCCACCTGGGCGACCGGCCTGGCCCGGGCCGCCTATGAAGAGGCACTGACCTACTGCAAAGAGCGGGTCCAGGGCGGCAGGGTCCTGGCCGAGCACTACTCGATCAAGCAGAGAATCTTCGAGATGTTCTCCCGCGTAGAGACCTGCAGAGCCCTTTCCCGGGCCGCGATCAATTTGAACATGCGCATCGCCCCGGGCTTTGCCGAATACTCCATGGCGGCCAAGACCACGGCCACCCGGCTCTGCCTGGAGAACGCAAGCGACGCGATCCAGCTCCTCGGCGGCAACGGTCTCTCCAAGGAGTATCTGCCCGAGAAGCTCTTCCGGGACGCCCGCGCGACCCTGATCGAGGACGGCAACAACGAGATCCTGGCCCGCCGCGGCGGCCACATGCTATTCGAATCGTACCCCCGGCCTCGGGACACCATCCCTTTCATTCCGGGATGAGCCGGACATTGCGAGCCTAGCGAAGTCGGAAAAAAGTGGAGATTGCGAGCGTAGCGAAATCGCAATAAAGTGGAGATTGCGAGCGTAGCGAAATCGCAATAAAGTGGAGATTGCGAGGAGCCTGAGGCGACGAAGCAACCCCCCGGCCCAGCGGCTTCCTTCCTCTGCCCAGGTACGGTACCATGGTAGCTCTCCCATCTATCAGAGAAGGAACCCCCAACATGACCCTCAAACAACGCATCACCGAAAAGGCCCTCGAGCTCGGCTTTGCAGACGTAGGCTTCACCACCGCCGATCCCCTGGACCTCTACATCAAGGAGTACGAAACCCGCCCGGAGATGTACGATTGGACGAAACTCGGTGGCCTGGACCTGAAGCAGGGCGCCGGCCTCGCGCAGAACCACCCGTGGGCCAAGTCCATGGTGGTCCTCATCTACAACTACCACCAGAAGCATTTCCCGGCGGACCTTGTGGGCAAATACGGGCGGTGTTACCAGATCGACGACCGGATCGCCCAGAAGGACTGGGTCCTCGCCATCATCAACTTCATCGGGTTCCTGAGCGAAGAAGGGATGCAACTTCACCAGGGAGAAGAGATCCCGGCCCGCATGTCGGCGGCCCGGGCCGGTCTGGTGACTTACGGGAAGAACTGCTTCGCCTACGCCCGCAAATCCATGATGGGCGCCTCCTGGCTGGTGAGCGTCCCCATTCTGGTCGACGCGGAGATCGAGCCGGACGAGCCTTCCATCGAGGTCGGCTGCCCGAAATGGTGCAAGAACGCCTGCCTGGCCGCATGCCCCACCGGCGCGCTGTACAAGCCTAAGAAGATGAACCCCCTCAAGTGTATCCCCTTCAACACCTACTATGCTCCCGGAATCACGGCCATGGAGCTCAGGGAGCCCATGGGCAGGTGGATCTACGGCTGCGACCGGTGTCAGCAGGTCTGTCCGCGCAACGAACCCTGGATGAACCAGGTTCTCCCGGAGAACCCTCCTCTGATGGAGATAGCCGGAGACTTCCAACCCGAAGTCATTCTCACCATGTCTCAGGACCATTACGAGAACAAGATCATGCCGCTCATGTTCTACATCCCAAAGGAGAACATCGGGAAGTGGAAGATGAACGCTGCCCGGGCACTCGGAAACATGGGCGACACGGGCCATGTCCCGATCCTGGCCGAGACCCTCGCCGACAACCCGGACGAGACGGTCCGCGGCATGTGCGCCTGGTCATTGGGAAGGCTCGGCGGAAGCAAGGCCAAAGCCGCCCTCGAATCCCGACTACCCGGCGAGGACGGCCTGGTAAAGGAAGAAATCACCCTCGCCCTGGAGAAACTCTAGGAAGGAACACGGACAACGCACCCAAAACAACGGACATTGCGAGTCGCCGAAGGCGACGAAGCAACCCCCTAGCACCTTATGAAGATTGCGAGTGAAGCGAAGCAACCCCCCAGCTGAAGGGAGCCAACTATGCGCCTCCTCCACACCATGATCCGCGTAGGGAACCTGGAAGAGTCCATCAAGTTCTACACAGAAATCCTCGGCATGAGGCTGCTTCGCAGAAAAGACTACCCGAGCGGCAAGTTCACCCTCGCCTTTGTCGGCTACGGGAGCGAATCGGAAGAGGCGGTCATCGAGCTGACCCACAACTGGGACGTGGATCACTACGAGCTGGGGAACGCCTACGGACACATCGCCCTCGAAGTGGACGACGTATACGAGGCCTGCGACAAGATACGAGAACGAGGGGGCAAGGTCGTCCGTGACGCAGGCCCCATGAAGGGCGGCACCACCATCCTGGCTTTCGTCGAGGACCCGGACGGCTACAAGATCGAGCTCTTGGGAAAGAAGAGCGCGGACTGATTCTAAAAAGATCCTTCGAAGCCTCTTGACAGGAACCTGTTCCGTGCTATCATAATGATATCATATGGCACATATGAAGGAGGCCTCTCGTGGGACAAATACTCGTGCGTGACCTGAATGACGAGGTCATCGAAAGGCTGAAGAACCGAGCCAGGAACGACGGCCGTTCTCTCCAGTCAGAGGTTAAGCTGATCCTGGAGCAGGCGGCTCGAGCAGATGTAAAGGCAGCACGCAAGCTTGCAAACGATATTCGGAAACGCTTCAAAGGAAGAAAACTCACGGACAGCGCCGACCTGATCCGTGAGGATCGCGACAGATGAGCGTCTTTGTCGTAGACGCCAGCGTTGTCGCGAAGTGGTTCTTTCCCGAGTCCCACACCGAAAACTCTCTTCGCCTTCTTGCGGACCGAAACCGCCTCCATGCACCCGACTTCCTTTTCGCGGAATTAGACAACGTTGTGTGCAAGAGAATTCGGCGAGGCGAGATCAACCGGGTTGAGGGAGACAGGATCAGGGAAGCATTGCGGCGGTTCCCGATCCAAACACACAGCTTCTTGGCCCTCCTGGATCCGGGATATGAGATCGCCGTAAGATCAGGGCGTAGTGTCTACGACTGTCTCTACGTCGCCCTGGCGGTTCTACTCGATGGCAAGATGGTCACCGCCGACCGTCGGCTCCACGACGGACTGGCCGCCGGACCGCTGTCGAAGAATCTCTTGTGGATCGAGGAACTCTAGCCGGCCCCATGAAGGGCGGCACCACCATCCTCGCCTTTGTCGAAGACCCTGACGGCTATAAGATCGAGCTCTTGGGAAAGAAGAGCACAGACTGAGCACAACCCCGCCATAGAGCGACACGCTCGCGGCGAGCCCCGCTTCACCACACAAAAAGCCTTGACACATGTCCCCTGATGTAGGTAAAACTTACTTACATCACCGCCCAAGGAGACCTCTCCGGGCGGGAACCCGGAAATACGAGGAATCGCAGCATGAAGGCAACAAGGGGGCAGAAGAAACCCCGCGAAATGTCCGTACCCGAAGGGGGCGTCCGGCTCAAGAAAGCGATGAAGACGCTCCTCCGCAAATCGGATTTCAGTTCCATCACCACGGCCAGGATCGCCAAGACCGCGGGTGTGAACGAGGCCCTGATCTACCGCTATTTTGGGGACAAGAGAGGCCTGCTCCACGCCCTGCTGATGGAATCCGGATCCATCTTCCTCGCGGGACTGGAGGAGGCCGTCGAGGGAATGGAGGGGGCGCTCGACAGACTGCGTCTGATCGTGAAGCTGAGCGTGCGCTACTACATCAAAGACCGCGTCTTCGCCAGGATCCTCCTCCTGGAAGTCAGGAACTACAACGACTACTTCGAAAGCGAAACCTACGAACTGGTAAGGGAGTACAGCCGCTTTGTATCGAAGATCATACAGGAGGGGATGGACGCCGGGGAGATCCGCGACGACGTGTCCTGCAACCACATACGGGACGTCCTGCTGGGCGGGATCGAGCACGTATGCCTGCCGGGCCCGATCTTCAAACGAAAGATCTCTGCCGACTCGGCTGCGGAGGACCTGATAGGAATCGTATTCGACGGAATCGTGCCTCGCAAACTGAAGGGCAGGCGCCGGCAACGGCCTGGCCTTCGAACCTCAGGGAAGGAGAGGAACCCATGAGACCGCATATCCACCTGCCCTCATTTGCGGCCCTTTTGTGGCTGCTGCTGGCCACCGTCCCGACCGCCCCGGCCGACGTGGCCCCCGGCGACGTCATCGACAAGACGAACTGGGAAAAGGCCAAGGGGCTCGTTCCGGACAACACCCTGGAGTGGCTCAAGCGGGGCGACTTCACGCTCGAGGTGGCCGACCTGAACTTCGATCCGACGGACTACGTTCCCGCCGTGGTCAAGACGTCCCTGCAGGCGAACAAGGGCAAGTACGACGTTGACGAGGACGGGCTCATGGTCGACGTGGCGACGGGAAAGCTCCCGGAGTTCATCGAGGGGATCCCCTTTCCTGAAATCGATCCGAACGACCCGAAGGCCGGCAGCAAGATCATGTACAACAAGTTCTACCAGTCCTACTCGCTGGGACATGTCAATTATCCCTTCTCCGCCAGGTGGGTAGGACGAAACACCGGGTTCGAGCGGGAGGTGATCTGCGACTACAAGCAGTACCCGATGGACGGGGCGCCGGGCGCCCGGAAGGAGAGGAACTCGGAGCGCCTCGAACGGATGGCGCTCATCCTCGTGCTCGCGCCTTTCGACATCAAGGGAACGAACATCCTGAACTGGCGCTATCGCGACAAGCGGCAGGACAGCACCTTCGGCTACGTGCCGGCCATCCGAAGGGTCCGGCGCATGAGCCCGGCGAACCGATCGGACGCCTTCATCGGCGCCGACATCTGCGTGGACGATGCATGGGTCTTCGACGGCAAGACGAACTCCATGGAATGGAAATTCCTCGGCAAGCGTGAGGCCCTGGTGCCCTTCCTCACCCCGGAGTTTCAGCGCTACGAAATCACTAGGAAAGGGGGATGGAGGACGTCGAAGAGCGGCAAAATCCCGAAGTACGGATACGAGGACGACCAGTGGCAAGGGGCACCCTGGATGCCGACCAACCTGATCTGGGCCAAAAGGCAGGTCTACGTCGTCCAGTTGACCCCGAAGGATCCCTACTACAACTACGGTGTCCAGGAGATATGGATCGACGCCGAGGTTCAGATCATTGCGGTCTGGAAGGTCATCAACGATCGGGCCGGAAAATACTGGAAGACGGAGTGGCAGTCCTGGACCGGCTTCCAGGGACCCGAGGAGGAGCAGAAGGCGATCGTGGGCGCCACGATGATGGCCATCGACGATCGCACGGACCACTGCAGCATCATCCGGCTGTTCACTGATGAGTACCAGGTCACCTACTACGACTCCTTTGACAGGAACGACTTCACCATGGCCGGTTTTCAGAAGTTCTGCAAGTAACAGGCCTTCCGGCGTCCAGAACGACCGAAACAAAAGGGGGGACGAGATGGACGTATTGAAACAGGCGTTGACAGGGATCTGTCTGGCGGTTCTTCTCCTGGGGCCGGCGATGAGTGCAGAGGCATTCTACATAGACGGCGAGCACACCCTGTCGGTGGGCGCCAAGCTCCAGACCCGGGTGACCTTCCGGCTGCAGGATGCGGAGAAGAACGGGTGGACCTATCCGCAGGACACGAAAGCGGGGGATCTCGTACAGTGGCGGAACCTGGCGCTGATCGAAATCGACCACGACCTCAAGGAGCTGACCTACAGCCTGGACATTCTCTGGCCCCTGAAGAAGCTCGAGATCCGGAGCAAGTATCACATCGTGGGCCGGTTCATGTACGAGGCCCTCTACAACGTCGGCTCCGACGGGTTCAAGGCGATCCGGGACAACGACAAGGAGAACATCGACAACTTCAAGCAGGCCTACGACCTGTGGGAGGCGTACATCGACTTCTATCGCGGGCCGCTCTTCGTCCGTATCGGCCGCCAGATCATCGCGTGGGGCGAGACGGACATCTTCCGCCTCCTGGACGGCATCAACCCCCTGGACAACACCTTCGGAGGCCCCTTCGAGGACCTGGACGACCGGCGCATCCCGCTCTGGATGCTCCGGGGCAGCTACAACCTGGGGACCCTGGGCCCCCTGGCCTCGATAACGATGGAGGGATTCTGGGTGCCGGGAACGTGGGACACCAAGGTCGGCCCGTGGGCGCCCTTCGGCACCCCCTACATGGCGCCCGACCCGAAGAAGGAAGTCTACGACATCGCCTACGTCATCTCGCCGGACAAGAAGATGAGCAACAGCCGCTGGGGCGGGCGGCTCCAGTGGGCCATGGGGGCGAACCTGAACTGCTCGGTGGCCCACTACCAGAGCTTTCTGGACGGCCCCACCACCTACTTCGCCCTCACCGAACCGGTGGAAGGCCCCCTGCTGGACTTCAGCGTTCTCAGGATCAACGCCGAGTACCCCACCGTGCAGGTCACCGGCGGCAGCGCGACCTACTGGGAGCCCAGGACCAACATCGTGTTCCGGGGCGAGATCGCCCAGTTCTGGGACGAGCCGCTCTTCGAGCTGGAGCAGAACGGCCGGCCCCTGTTCTCCGACTCCGTCCCGCTGCCCGCCTTCGCCCTGGACGCGCTGGCCGTGTTCGCCGGCCAGGACCTACGCTCCCTCGGCTTCTTCGGGATTCCACTCAACCCGAAGGGCGGGAACATCGCCAAGCGGGACGTCCTCCGGTGGATGATCGGCTTCGACAAGCAGCTCTGGGTCCGGAAGCTGAACAAGACGAGCATGTTCTTTACGTCCTTCCAGTACTTCGGCCAGTGGATCCAGAAACACAACCCGAACACGATCCTGCCGGTCGCCATCCCGGACATGTTCGTGCCCGGCGTGGTGAACGGTATCACCGGCCAGCGGATCCACGATCTCACACATTTCCCGCACATCAAGAGGACCGAGCACATCATCACGGGATTGATCAGCACGAACTACTCGAACGGCACCATCGTGCCGCAGATGGCCGCCGCCTACGACCTGCGGGGGGTCTGGCTGCTCATCCCTTCGATCAGCTATATCCGGGAGCCGTTCCGTTTCGGGCTTCAATATGCGGGCATCGTGGGCAATTACGTGAGTTTCGGCGCATTCCGCGACCGGGACCAGATCTCCTTCACCTTGACGTATCTGCTGAATTAGGGAGAGAAGGCACCTCGATCTGCCGGATGGAGATTCCGAGTTGCCAATAGAGGAGATTGCGAGGGAGCGCACGCGACCGAAGCAACCCCCCGGCACACCTGCTGTCATTCCCGCGAACGCGGGAATCCGGGGGAGGCGTGGCGTCGGCGGGGCTACAACCCTAATTGCACCCTGAGTCACAGCCGGAGCCACAGTCACCGCCGGCCGGAGGTTCTCCGCTGCAATCGCAGCCGCACCCGCACCCGGCCTGCTGGGTGGCCTGCTCATTGATACCGACGACCTTGATATCGAAGGTCAGCTTTTGCCCGGCCAGGGGGTGGTTGATGTCGACCGTCACCTCGGCATCGTCGACCTTGGCGATCACCGCCGGAAACCGCTGCCCGTCCGGGCTGGTCATTCCAATGGGCTGCCCCACCTGAGGATCGAGCTGGGGCGGCAGCTCGGATCGTTTAAACGTAACCATTCTCTCTTCATCCCTCGGACCGTATGCATCTTCCGGGTTCAGGGTGAAGACCTTGGTTTCATTCAACGACATACCCACAAGCGCGGACTCGAACCCCGGGATCAACTGCCCCGCACCCATCTGGAGCTCAAGGGGCTGGCGCCCCTTGCTGGTGTCGAAAACATCACCGTTCTCAAGGGTTCCGGTATACTCTACGAGGACATATAGGCCGTCCGTTACCTTTTCCATTTAGCATCTCCTTCAAGTGAGTGAATCATCATGGTAGCAATTACCAGAAAGTACTTCCAGCCCAGACCCGGAACGCGAATTCCGTCTCGGTGTCGAAGTCCCCGAAGGCCATGGCCGGCCCCAGCTCGAACACGAGCCAGGGGGTGATCTTCTCCGTGGCCTTCACCTCGGCGCCGAGCCGGGCCAGGATGGGAAGCACCAGCGGATCGTCCGCGTCATCGATGACCAGGTACGACAGGGGAATCGTGCCTCCGGTAATGAGGTTGACCTTCGGCGTGAGCTCGATCGAGACGGGGAGACTGAACTCACTGCGCAGCCCGAAGACGAAGCTGTCGTCTCGACCCGCCTCAATACTTCCCAACAGCAACCCGGGTCTGATCTGAAACGCGAGATTCGTTACACCACTCTTCTTGAGCTGCCACCGCACCGCCGCATTTACGGCCCCGGCAACCTTCATGTCCGAGAATTCCCCCGACCAGTCCCCGTAGACGATCTCGCCGCCGATCCCCCAGTCCGGCGTGCCGGATCGCCAGTACTCGTAGTACACGCTCGGCCATCCCACACCCACCTGATGGGCAAATCCTACGGGCATCTGCCTTCCACCCGTCAGGGACGGCGGCCCGGCAAAGGCCGTACCCGCCCAAAGCAGAAGAACCACCGCCGCAAGCCTAGTTTTCATCGCGCTTTCTCCTCTCATGAAGCAGTAACCTGGATGCCGGAACTACCTTCCTTGCACGGTCACACGCAAATCGCCTCACGGACAAACAAATAAGGATGCATTACCGGCGGTCAAGTGTCAATCTGCAGGAGGTCTCATCGGACCTCTCCATCCCTGAAGAAGCCGTCGATCGGCCCGGCGCCTAGTCCCTATCGGCACCTGAAGAGTCATGCGACCCTTCTGTACCTTTCCCAGCGACGAGCGAGGAGTTCAGGGTCCGGTCGAAGGACATACTCCCTCGGAATTAGCAGCTTCGTATCATGGAGGCCCTGCAGACCATGCAACAACATTGGGCAGGGGAGAGAAAGATTACGGATACGGTTCAAACCAGAGTCTGTACTTGTACACAAACAACAATCGCAACTTGCGCGGCACGAAAGTGGGACATGTGGGCATCATGCAGATGTGCTTCCCTTTCGTCCCCGTGTCCAGTTCCCTTTCGATCTCCTCCGCCCATTCGCAGCTGAACTTGGGCCCATAGACGCCGCCCGCAGTGCATACCTGTCTGCAGTCCTCCAAGGCCGCCTCCAGGTTTCCAGCCCGATAGCTGACGCAACCACGACCGAGGCGAACGGACGTGATGGAGGATTCGCCCCATGCTCCCTCTTCCGAGTGTATTTCAATGGCGGTACTGTAGTCCTCAACCGCCAGAGCAAATTTTCCCAGTTTGGAGCGGCATCTAGCCCTGCGGGAATAGCAGAACTTGCTGTCCGGTTCGAGTTCCAGATTCTTGTCGAAGTCGGCCAGCGCTTCATGGTATTTCTTCTGCCGCATGTACACGTCCCCACGAAGCATGTACGCGTGCTCGAAGTCCGGGTCTTTCTCTATTGCCGTGGAGCAATCCTCCAGGGCCTTGTCGTATTCTCGCAGGCTGTAATAGCGTTGCGCTCGCTGGGTGTAGACCGCTGCTCTGTCCGGGAGCGCTTCAACAGCTCGGGTGTCATGTTCAAGCGCTTCCTCCAGCTTCTCCCTGAGGCCCTCCGGCAAATCAGGCCCCATCGAACAGGCCGCGCAGATCACACCTGCCAGGATCAAAGGGATTCCTCTACGTTTGGTCATAACCCCAGTCTCCCCGCCTTGGACCGGCTGTGGGTTGGAGGATCAAGGTTTCGGGGAAAACCTATTGGCTTTGATCGGACCTGTCAAACGGTTTCGATGGAATGGGCAAACACAACAGGAAATGAGCCCGCTTGTTTTTGAGCCGGCTGACGAATGGTCGGCGATTTGGGAGCTTCAAGTCCCATCAAACATATCCCCACAGATTCTTTTTGACATAAAGATGTTTCTTTCGTATCTTCTGTGCTGTCACGACGTGGGGGGAGACCATGAAGCTGCGAAACGTATTTCCCTTTCTTCTCATTACCCTCATCACAAGCACTTTCCCGGCAATCGCACAGACGACCTGGACAGTAGACCAGGGGGGCGGGGGTGATTTCCTCACCATCCAGGAGGGAATCGATGCCGCGGCAGATGGGGACACGGTGCTGGTAGCTGACGGCATCTACACGGGCATCGGCAACAAGAACCTGGATTTCGGAGGGAAGCCCATAACCGTGAAGTCACGGAACGGGCCGGAGTACTGCATTGTCGACGGCGAGGGGGAGGGAACCGGCTTCTACTTCCACACCAGCGAGGGCCCGTCTTCTCTTCTGGAGGGGTTGACCATACGGAACTTCAACGCGAGCGGCATTCGGATTGCTCAAAGCGATCCGACCATAAGCAAGTGCACTATCATTGGCAATACTACAAACCTGCGCGGTGGTGGCATCGAGATCAATGGTCACCCGAGCTGGCACGCAAGCCCACTCATCAAGGACTGTATCATTCGAAACAACTCTGCCATGCACGGAGGAGGTGGGCTTCTCGTATACGAGTGCAGTCCGACCATCGTGAACTGCGATATTTCATTCAATTACGCCGAGCGCTACGGGGGTGCCGGGATGACCCTCTACACCGGTTCACCCGTAATCCTGAACTGCTCCATCATAGGAAACACGGCGAACGCAGACATCTGTGGAGATCCGCTCTTGTGCCACGCGGGAGGGGTGCTCGTGGATATGTATTGGGGCGGCGTGGGCCCGAACATCTCGAACAGCATCGTCTGGGGGAACACGCCGGAGAATGTCGTCTTCTGCAGAGGCGAGGCACTCTTTACCTACAGCGATGTGGAAGGCGGCTGGCCGGGAGAAGGGAACATAGATGCTGATCCGCTGTTCGTTCCGGGGCCTGACGGAGATCATTACCTGAGCCAGACCGCAGCGGGGCAGCCTCAAGAAAGCCCGTGTGTGGACGCCGGAGACCCGTCTACGCAACTCTGGGGATGGTCGTCACGTACAACAAGGACAGACCAGCACCTGGATACAGGTCCAGTCGATATGGGATACCACTATCTATCAGATCATTCTCCGGGCGGGGACACAGATTGTCTGTACTTCAATGGAACAGACACCTATGTGGAGATACCGGACACACCCGAACTCAGTGGCGGCCCCGGCAAGAGTCTGACCGTCGAGGCGCGCTTCTTCCTCGCAGAACTCCCTCCCGACTGGATGGCCATCGTCCAGAAATATTGGAATTACAACAACAAGGATTGGGGCCTCTACATGGATCACACGGGCCTGGTCGGCTTCCAGAAGGAAACGTGGTCCATGGAAGGGTGCCAATCGGGAAACTGGCAGATCTATTCATCCGAACCGCTTCTCGTGAATGAGTGGACTCATGTCGCTTTCGTCTTTGACAATGACCAGGACGTCGTGAACCTGTACCTCAACGGTATTCTCACAGGGTCACGAGCTCTGGTGGATTGCGATCTCCCGGACACGGACGCAGTGGTGTCCATTGGCGCAAGCGGGCCTTTCTACCGTTCGGCTGGAGATCCCATCAAGCTCTTTCACGGCTACTTCAGTGAAGTTCGTATCTGGAATGTCGCACGGACAGAGGGGGAGATTCTTGCCAACATGCTACCGGGCAGCGTAACGGGTAATAAGCAAGGGCTGGTCGCGTTCTACGACTTCCTGCAAGGAGACAATCCAGCGATCCTCTACGACCGCACTGTGAATCCCAATAACGGTAGTATCTCCAACCCGGCGTGTGGACCTCGGATGCGGATGAGGATGGGTATACAGGTGTTGCTTGCGGGGGAGACGACTGCAACGACTTTGATGCGAACGTGAACCCGGCTGCATCAGAGACATGCGATGGGCTGGACACCGACTGTGATGGACACCTCCCAGCCGACGAGCAGGATGCCGATGGCGACAATGTCATGGGCTGTGAGTCAGACTGCGACGATTCGAATGCCTTCCTATTCCCGGGAAATGAAAACGCATATTGTGACTGCGCGGAACCGAATCCGTGGGGGACCGAAGAAAGCAGATCTGCAGGAAACTGTGCGGATGGGGTGGACAACGATTGCGATGGATCCATCGATTCGGATCCAGAGTGCAGCTCTTTGTGCGCGGGTTCTGCGATCGCCTCCACCCTGGGATCGAGTCCGGTCTACCCGATATCCGACCTCGTCAGGCACCTTTGTTTCTGCCTGCTCCCCCTGGCCGTGGTCGCCATGTTCCTGTTCTCGAGAAAAAAGCTGTAGGCGTTACTTCGAAATCTACTACGCTCTACTGAGTTCCAGCCGCAACGGGGGTGGTCATGTTCAGGCGCAATCTGTTTCCACTCTGGTCAGCAATGATCGTCCTTGCCAGCATGTATCTCATGGGTCAGGGCTGGTCACCCGATGGGGGGGCCCCGGCTCCCGTTGCGAAGACCGGCCAAACCATAAGCTATGCACAGGGGGATGATGGCGATTGGCAGAAGGGACTCGCATCGCCCGTCCCGCGCTTCACAGACAACCTGGACGGAACAGTGACCGATAGCCTGACGGGTTTGATCTGGGTAAAGGATGCGGGTTGCTCAGGCGCCGCACAATGGGCAGACGCCTTGGTGAGCTGTAACAACTTGGCCGCAGGACAATGCGGGCTGGAAGACGGTTCTTTGCCTGGTGACTGGCGCCTACCCAACGTGAAAGAGCTTTCCAGTCTCATCGATTACGGAAATCATTCGCCAGCCCTTCCCACCGGGCATCCATTCATCAATTCGGGAGGGGGACCATATTGGTCTTCGACAACCACCTCCCCACCACCTCAGGCGTGGTTCGTGTATTACAGCTACGGTATCGTGCACTACGAAGGCAAGGGGTGGAGTTACTATGTGTGGTGTGTACGAGGTGGAGTCGGATGACAGGCAATGTCCATCACGAGGAAACCAAACTCGACCGCCAGATCGGGCTCGTCGGGGCGACGGCCATGGTGGTCGGTGCCGTCATCGGCATGGGCATCTATGCCCTGATCGCCGAGGTCACGGCCCAGGTAGGCACAACCATATGGCTTCCCTTTGTGCTGGCCATGGTTGTCATGATGTTCGGCATTGTTCCCATGATCCAGATCGCCGCCGCGTTGCCTAGGGCGGGTGCGGCATACGTTTACACCAGCCGCCTTCTGCACCCGGTCGCTGGAACAATGGTGTCCTGGCTGTGTGTGGTCAGCGTTGCCTGCAGCTCGGCCTACGTCTCGATCGGCATGGCGGGGTATGCGGCACCGTATCTTCCCTTCGACATCTCGATCGGCACCTTATCCATGATCCTCCCGGCCCTCTTTCTGGTGCTGTATCTGTTCGGTCTCCGTGTGGCCTCTACCCTGCAGATCGTCCTGACGGCCCTCTTGATATTCGCGCTCCTGGTCTATGGTATCAAGGGGGCAGCGGCTACACCTCTAAAGATGACCTCCCATCTTCCGCAGGGAATGGGAGGCCTTTTCATGGCCTCGATCATCTGCTACACGGTCTGGTTCGGGTTCACGATCGTGACCGAGATCGGGGAGGAGATCCGGGATGCCAAGCGAAACATCCCCCTGTCCGTAGTCATCGGGGGCTTCGTCATCCTGGTCGTCTACATCATCGTAGGCACCGTTTTCGCCAGTTCCGTGCCTTACAACCCGGAGAGGATCACGGCCATGAACGCCCCGCTCAAGGAGACCGGGGAAGCGTTTCTTCCTCCCGCCCTGGTGGGTCTCATCAGCTTCGGTGCCCTGGCGACCGCCCTCACGAGCTTCAACGCCACGGCCATCGCCATGCCCCGGGAGTTCTTCTCGCAGGCCAGGGACGGAATCGCGCCAGAGATGCTTGCCAGGGTTTCGAAGAGAACGAAGTCTCCTGTGTACGCCGTGGTCGTTTACTTCGGGATCGTCTTCGTCCTGCTGACCCTTGCCCACATCTTCGAGATGGAGATTGACACCTTCGCCGTCATGTCCGCCCAGGGGGTCCTGGTCATGACGATCCTGATGTCCGTCGCCGCCCTGAGATTATCGAAGAAACTCCCGGAGCACTACGAGAAGGCCTACTTCAGGATTCCCCGACCTCTCTTGTGGGTGGTCGTCATCCTGGCGATCCTGTCCAGCGCGGGTTTCCTGGCCCTCACCATGGCAGACCGTGCGGGCACGTTGCTGGTTCTGGTCGGTATCGCGCTTGTTGCCGCAGCTTGGCATGCATACCGTGTGAGGCACCTCAAGCGGCAAGGCATCGACTGGGAAGAGCTTATCCGCCGAATCCCGGGTCATGATGAGCAGTGAACGATAGGTTCGCTATCTCACCTGATTGTGGAAACCTCGCCCCTGGGGTAAGCCGAAACCTATGAAAGCCTGCTCGCTCGATGTCGGGAATCAGGTCGCGGCTGCCTGCAGCGGCTGGTCGTGTGGGATGTTCTCCCAGATCGCCGTCTCCCTGAAGTAGTCGACGTCGAGCGCCCTGGCCTCTCCGTGGCGCGCAAAGGCGATCTGCGACACGGCATCGAGCAGGATGTTCAAGTCCGTCTTCACGGGAAGGGTCTCGATCACGCGATGCCCCAGAAGCCTCATGATGTCCACAGTGACCGGCAAGACATGCTCCCTAAGGTCTTTGTACCCGGTCATCAGTTCCTTGTCGAATGTGTACTCGTCCCAGTGTGAGAGTCTGGTCCCTGGACCACCGTCGGTTTCCACAACCATTTCTTCAAGCGCGGGCAACGCCTCCACGGCCTCCGCATCAAACTTTCCTGTGTCTGTATGGAACAGCTCCCGCCAGTCGTCCCAACCGAAGCCGAGGGTGTGGCCGATCTCGTGCACCAATGTGCCGGCGATGTCGTTGTCCGTGTAGTTTTCCAGATATTTCGTGTTGAACTCGACCCGACCGTAGACGACCCCCGCCTCTTCGTACGGATAGTACGCTCGAGCGATGGTGTTACCCTTCGAGGTAAAGGTGCCCAAACGAATCACGATGGAGGACGAGGGCTCCACGAATCGGTTCCAGAAGTTACAGGCTGTCCGAGCTCCACGCTTGAGCTTGCCGGCCATATCGCTGACGATCTTGTACGTCACCAGATTGACCGAGGTCTCGCCACTCAGCAGAACAAGGGCCTCCCGAAGGCGCGGCAGCGCCTCGTGGATCACCCGGACGCGCCTCACCTCCCCCGGCGAAAGACCCCTGCCCTGAATCTGGATTTGGGCGGCCTCCTGATTGAGCTCCTCGATGATCCTCTTGAGTGCTTCCATGATTCCCCCTTTCCTGTACATGTTACGGCTTATCGAACCGTCTCCCACTGCTCCGGCCCTACCCGCATATCCTCATCGGGCCTCCCCCAAGATCGCTTCGGGCCCGTTTGGTGAATCCTTCCACCTCCTTGTGCCAGTCCTGATCCAATTCCTGCATGTCTGAATCACCGGAAGCAATTTTTCTGAAGACGTCCTTGACGGCTGTGCTCGCCTCGATGACCCGGTCCGGACAGGTGAGCTCTATCTCCGCATGAACCCCTGCCAGATTTGCGAAATCCTCCCACATATCCACATCTCCCTTCTTCATCTTCGCGTAGCAAACGGTCGCATACGCAACGAATCGCCGATACAGGGCGCGCCTGTGTTCGAAGATTTCGTCCTTCCGTTTCCGCATCCACTTTTCCTTCTCGAGTCTTGCAAGCTCACGATGCTGGATGATCGGACCGAAAAGGGTCCCAAGCACACCGACTATGGCAACAATAATCGTACCCATCGCGTCATCCCCCTCTTGGTTATCCTTCTTCTGGAAAGACGTCCCTTTGCTTCGTGAATGGCGTACGTGGTCTCCCCTCTAAAAAGATCAGCAAGACGTATGCCAAGGACTTGGAGGACCAGCTAGGCCGTTGGAATCGACCGGGATCCGCCTGGAGATCGCCAGTGTTCGCAAGGATTTCCGATACTGAAGTGTTTGATATGTCTTGCACCAACGCGTGGGAAGGCAAAAGGGGAGAACAGGCTCTCGGGGGTCAAGGAGATTTACAGTTCTCGCAAGACCTGTCTACCTGGTTTGCATGAGGAAGGCCCTCCGTCACAAATCGACCTGGGCTGCAGCGCCCGAGTCCGCCTTCTGCAGCCTCTCCTCGCCTGCGCGGCGCATGTTTCGGTTTCCAACGCCCTGGTCGCGGATAACAATCGAGAGCTCTTTGGTGGCGGCATTGATCGTCATCTCCGCGTAGACGCCCAGTTTGGAGTGCATGAGTTGCCGGAACCCCTCGAGCTGTCCGGGGCATTTCTCGATCACGTCGCGCTCTCCACGCTTCTGCCAGACCGGCAAGAGCATCGGGTTGCGCATGCCGAAAGCATAGGAAGGGAAATCCTCCTTCTTCTGCATCTCCGCCATGCACGCCTTTTCCACATCGTAGCTCGGCCTCTCGGGGTAATAGCGCAGCCTCATGCCGTAGTCGTCCGCGGGCTTCCCGTATTTCCGGATCAGGCTTTGCTTCACCGCTTCCGCATCGAACTTGATTTCCGGCCGGAACTTCTGCTGGTAGGAGATGACGCTCACGCGGATGCCTTCCTCGCCCGGAATTACGAGGTCGCTGCCAGTGACGCCCAAGATCTTCAAGGATTGCCCGTCATCCAGCTTGAAGCTGCCGTATTCTCCCTGGTAGCCTTGCCCTTTCGCGATCGCCTCGACCTTGTCGAAGGGCATGCCGTAGCGTATGCCCTGCACCTCCGTCGTCTTCAAGCCGATCATCACCTCGGTGGGAAGGTTCACCTGGCTGTACTGCTTTCCCGGGGTGGGCGCGGCGGGCGGCGTCGAGGCGGCCGCCTGCTGTACGGCGGGCTTCGTCTCCTCCCCGGACTGTTGTGCCTTCCGGGCCGCCGCACCCTCGCTTCCGGGCTCGGGCTCGGCCACCCGCGCCGAAGCCAGAATTGTCTCGAGGCGATCCTTCGAGTAGCCGCCGTCGACGTATAGCCTGCCGTCCTTCTCCCAGAACAAGGTGGGCGAGATCAGGCTCTTCGAGGGCCACCCGTTCTTGCTAAGGGTCGGGAGAATGACTTCGTTGACCGGTCCCATCACGCTGTTGAACGCGGCAATCGATTCATCGTTGCGATCGTACTTTGGCGCCCTGAGTCGCCCCTTCATGATGTCCCCGTAATCCTTGTTGCTTCTCTTCATTGCCTGCCACGCGGTTTCGTTGGCGGTCTTCTGGCTCACAGCGTAGAACACGTGGCGTGCCTCCACCCCCGGGGGCTTTCCTCTGAAGTCGCGGAAGAACTGCTTCGAGTGCGGGCACGTGGAAAACTGAAGTATGTAAAGGGGTGGTCCCTCGCCCCGAGAAACGAAAGGTAGGGCTTCGAGAGCCGCTCTCAGCTCTTCCGCCCCATCCTCGATCTCGATCGAGGCGGACGTGGCGGCGAGGACAACGGGTGCACCGGCCAAACCGACCAGCGCCAGAACAAGGGGAACCAATAGAGGGCTTGAGGGAACCATGACGACTCCTCCCCGAATATGTTGAGCGGATAATCTTGGATGTATCGGTGAGGGCGCAGGGTTCCGGTGTGTGTCTCGGGGGTGAACCGTTCTTCTTCAACGGGGCCTTATCACAGTCGGTCCTAACGTCGGCAGGACTAGGTTACTTCCAACTGCCTGACTTCCTTCTTGATGCGGGTCGCCAAAGCGTCTTCCGCTACATCGAGGTCGTAGTCCATCTGGAGGCCCAACCAGAAACTGGCCGAATTCCCGAAATACCTGGCAAGCCTGAGCGCAGTATCGGCCGTCACGCTACGCCTGCCGTGTACGATCTCATTGACTCTACGCGGGGAGACCCCCAGATCGTTGCCAAGCTGATTCTGGCTGATGCCCAGTGGCTTAAGGAACTCCTCAAAGAGGATCTCGCCAGGATGGACCGGAGGAATTTTGCTCATGATTCACCCCTTATGGTGGTCGACAATCTCCACCTCATAGGCGTTTCCGTCTCGCCATACGAAGCAGATTCTCCATTGGTCGTTTATTCGAATGCTGTATTGCCCCTTCCGCTTTCCGGACAAGGATTCGAGCCTGTTCCCGGGCGGAACGCGAAGGTCATCAACCGACGAGCTCCGGTTGAGCATTCGAAGCTTCCGAAAGGCAAGCCTCTGGATCGAGACAGGCAGCTTGCGAGAATAGTCCCGCCGGAAGACCTTTTCAGTCTGCTTACACTTGAAGGTCTCGATCATAGATTCAGGATATAACGGATAACGTTATGCGTCAAGACAAAAGCCTCTCAAAGGAGGCTGCCCCTGCGACCGGGTGTGTCAAACCAGGACGAATGGTCTGGAGCAAGAGAGAGATCGGCTTTGATTCCGAAGAGGAATGTTGTATGAAGCGGGTGGGGAGGGAGGAGACGATGGCGCGCAAGAGGGGCGCGATGCTCTCGAAATCTCGGTTTCTTGCCGGCCTGCAGTGCCCGCTGCGGTTGTGGTTCCAGTGCTACAATCGGGACCTTGCCACGCCCGTCTCCCCGAGCCAGCAGGCTGTCTTCGATATGGGACACGAGGTGGGAAGGCTTGCCACCCGGCTCTACCCCGGGGGCGTTCTCATCGAGGAAGACCACTTCCACCATCGGGAGGCGGTGGAGTCGACCCGGGCTGCCATGGAGGACCAGGCGGTAGCCGCCATTTACGAGGCCGGCTTTGTGCATGAATCCGTGAGGATTCGGGTGGATGTGCTCGAGAGGACCTCGGGCGGCAAATGGAACATGATTGAGGTGAAGTCCTCCACCTCGGCCAAGGAAATCCATCTCCCGGATGTAGCCCTGCAGTACCGCGTGCTGAAGGGGATGGGACTGGATGTGATTCACACCGGGATCCTTCACCTGAACAACCAGTACGTGTACGACGGGGAACGACTCGATCTGAGTCAGCTCTTTGCCTTCGAGGACCTGACCAGGGGCGCCATCGATTACCAGGGCGAGATTCAGTCGAATCTCAGGAGGCTCAAAGAGATACTTGCGGGCGACGCTGCGCCGGAGGTGGAGCCGGGCCGGCATTGCTCTTCACCATATCGGTGCGAATTCTGGGAGCACTGCACGCGCGCGAAGCCCAAGTCCTGGGTCCTGTACCTGTCCGGGATCACCCAGAAGAAGATGAACGACCTGGCTGCTCTCGGCATCGAGGACATCCACGACGTCCCGGAGGACTTCCCTCTCACCGCACTGCAGGCTCGCATCAGGAATTGCGTGGCACAGGGAGAGGAGTATGTCGCCCCAGAGTTGTTGGAAGAGATGAGGGAGGTCGAGTACCCCGTCCATTTCCTCGATTTCGAGACAACCGGATCGGCAATCCCTTGCTATACCGGGACCCGGCCCTTTCAGACCATTCCCTTCCAGTGGTCGGATCACATTTTCCAGGAGGACGGCAGTCTCGAGCATCGCGAGTTCCTGCACGACGAGGACACGGATCCCCGCGACCCCTTCTGCCGCACTTTGCTGGACACCCTCGGCGATTCCGGCACCATTGTCATCTACACCAACTACGAAGTGGGGGTGATGACCAGCCTGGCAGTCGAACTTCCACAACATGCGGAAGGGCTTCTCGCGACTGTGGACCGAGTCATGGATCTCCACGCAGCGATCAAAGTGCATTTCTACCATCCGGACTTCCAGGGCTCCTTTTCACTCAAGAAGGTTCTTCCCGCCCTCGTACCAGCCATGGCCTACGAGGGGCTGGCCATCCAGGAGGGAAACCAGGCTTCACTGGAATACAGGCGCATGCTCGATTCCGGCACGCCCGCCGCAGAGAAGGAGCGGATCAAGAAGGATCTACTCACCTACTGCGGTCACGACACCCTGGCGATGGTCAAGATCCGGGAGGAATTGCTGAGTAGATTCTGAATCATCGGCCGGGTCGTCGCAACGATCCGGCAAACGGTTCCTGATATCAGGGAAGAGAACATGGGCATTCAACCGGAAAACCGATCTTCAGCTCTGTAGACAGGAGGTCCGTTCAGTGTCAAGCGATCTTTATCTCGCGACCGGCCTTCTCGATGCCCTGCATTTCGCCGCCGGCAAGCATCGGGGCCAGCGCCGGAAGGACTCGTACGCATCCCCCTACATCAATCACCCGATTCAGGTTGCCGAGCTGATCGCCCGGGCAGGCCGCGTCTCCGACCTGGCAACCCTCCAGGCGGCAATTCTTCACGATACGCTCGAGGATACCGAGACCACCTTCGAAGAGCTTAAAGGACGTTTCGGAGGCGAAGTAGCCGAAATCGTCAAGGAAGTCACCGACGAAAAGGGGCTGCGAAACGAGACGCGGAAGCGGCTCCAGGTAGAACACGCACCTCATCTCTCTTCCAAGGCAAAGCACATCAAAATTGCAGACAAGCTCTCCAACATCGTGGCTGTCACGCACACCCCGCCCAAGGGGTGGTCAAAGAAAAGACGGCTGGAGTATCTGGACTGGAGTGAGAAGGTCGTGGCGGGATGCAGAGGCACCAATGAAAAGTTGGAGGCCCGGTATGACGAAGCGCTTCATGAGTGCCGCGTAATCCTTTGGAAGTAGTCGCGGGCACGACCGATCAGATCTGAACGATGCGACGGATGATCCGATTCGGCCAGTCGTCGGCCACAGGATGTTCCTGGGGCACGAACATGCCCTTTCGCCACAGGCAGTGGGAGCAGAACTCTACTGGATCGTTGCTCGCCAGGCGGCGCCTGAATTCCTGATACGCGCTGCCGTTCCAGATCTCTTCTACAGGGGTCTCAAACACGTTTCCCAACGCAAGGGGTCCCAGCCACTTGGGATCGCTTATCTCCGAGCATGGCGTCACGTCCCCTTCGCAGGTAACGTACATACCATACCAGGGCCAGTAGCAGCTGGTAGTGCCCTGTGTCTGAAACCTGCCATAAGGCTTCGGGGATGACAGGTAGGTGGTGATCCCCATCTTCTTGCCAAGCTTTCGGATCTCGCTCAACGTTGCGAGCAGTTCCTCCTCGGGAACCTTCGGGCAATCGTAGTCCGGATAGATGGTGGGGTTGCAGAGGTCCGGGGTCACGACCACGATGTCCACCCCCATCTGATTCGCAAGGCTCATCAGTCGAGGAACCTCGCGGCAGTTCAACCCGGTGACAGCGGTTACCAGAAAGACCGTCATGCGGCTCCGGGCCTCTCTCTTCTTGCGCATGAGGATGGTGATGTTTTCAATGACCTGATCGAAATCGGCCCCCTTCTTCGTGGCTTCATAAGTCTCCTTGGTTCCTCCATCAAAGGAGAGCTGGAGATAGCCCACGGACGAACCCAACAGTCTTTCCACCATCGACTCATCCATGAGGGTGGCGTTGGTGGCCATCATGGTCCTCATGTCCGCATCACCGGTGTACTCAAGCAGATCAAAGAGGCTCTCATTAAGAAGGGGCTCACCGATGCCGATGAGCAAGAGGAAATCGAGCCATGGGAATTGATCGAGAATCCGTCTGTAATCCTCGAGGGAGAGCTTGTTCCCCAGGTTGCTCGATTTGTTCCTTCGGCACATGGGGCACCCGAGGTTGCACGCGCTCGTAGGGTCGAGCTGAAGGAGAATCGGGTGCGAGCTCACGGAGGAGGAGAGCCGCTTCATGTTCGCGAGGGTGCGGATCTTGTTCAAGATCCTTGGCGTGGTCGGGGCCTGCCGGTATCGGTCCATGGCCTCCTGCAATTCTCAGTACTTCCCAAGAAGCTTCCGTGCCGATTTTTGCAGCGAAAAGAGTGCCCTGTCCGAATCATAGCCGCCGGACTCAGCCAAATCCAGGATCAGGGTGGTGAACACATCAAAAGTATCGCTTGACATCTTCCCTCTAAAGGTCTAAAAAGACTAACAAACTGGCTGAAGAAAGGCCTAAACCCAAGATAGGGCCGGAAAAACCGGCTGAAGAGAGAGACGGCTGATGGTCTGGTGTTTCCACCGGTTCAACTGGAGGCAGGTTCATGCTGAAGATCCTACGCGCAGGGATGCATCCGTTCGTGCTCTTGTCGCTTGTCTCTTCCATCGCCCTTCCGTCCTTTTGCTACACCCTTGCGGAGGCGAATACCCGAGGTCCTGATCCGAATCCCCAACCGGTTGTCTCGGCCGATAGGGGCCAGAGAGAGAACCGGCCGCCCCGACTCGCCCCAATCGGCAGCCGGATCGGAAGCGAGGGTGAGCTCCTGGAGTTCATGATTTCCGCCACCGACCCGGACCCTGCCGACTTTCTGACCTTTGCCGCCCGAAATCTTCCCGAAGGAGCTCGCTTTGATCCGTCAACAGCGACCTTTTCGTGGACCCCCGATTATCTCCAGGCAGGCACGTATGAGTACGTGGAATTCTCCGTCGTGGACGACGGAGACCCCGCAAGGTCTGACGTGGAGAGGATCACTCTCACGATCGGCAAGTCTCTGAACACTTACGTTCTTCATCCCGTTGTGAATGTATACAGTCACGTTCCTGATGCCGGCCCCACGGTGATCCGCGATCCGGACGCCGCTATCACGGTCGTCAACTTCTTCTATCGATCCATCCCGTACTTGAAGTTTGACCTTTCCTCCATTCCTGATTCCGAGCAAGTCCGGTCCGCCGTATTCAGGCTTCACGAGATCGGGGATTGGTACAGCCTTCCGGATGCGATCGAAGTTTTCTATGCGTCGAACGACAACTGGACGGAGACGACCGGCTATGAGGATCTGCCCCATAAGACCGGAGTTCTGGTTTGCCGATCATCCTATCCTGCGGGTTGGTCGGATTGGCAGGAATGGGATCTCTCCGACCATGATTTCTCCCGCGACCTTCGGGATGATTCCCTGACTCTGATCCTGGAGAGCAACGTAGCCGGTGAATGGAGAGGCACTCGGTTTCACAGTCGCACGAGATACGGTGACGCGGCTCGATGGCCCCAGCTGGTGGTCACAACCCTCGAGGGCCTCCCGGGCAATCGACCTCCCCGTCTCGATCCGATCGGCAACCTGACGGGAAACGAAGGTCAACGTCTGCACTTCAAGATTACCGCCGCGGATCCGGATCCGGATGACACTCTGACCTTCACCGCCGGCAATCTTCCCGAGGGTGCGAGCTTTCATGGCCCTACAGCGACCTTCTCCTGGTTGCCCGACTACGACCAGGCCGGCAACTACGAGGATATCGAGTTTGCAGTGATGGACAACGGCAACCCGATAGAGGTGGATGCGGAACTCATCACGATCACGATCGGCAATGTGAACAGGCAGCCGGTCTTCGCGCCGGTGAGTCCACAGGAAGTGCTGGAGAATCAAGATCTCTCTTTCCGCGTGGAGACAACGGATCCGGACGGGGATGAAACGACTCTCAGCTATGGGTTGGATCCGGCCACGGTGTCTTGCACCCAGGGCGAGACTGGAGGTCGATGCGTCGGATATGTCAGGGATTTCTTTGGTGGGAGCCACGACACCATGCCGCCGCTCTGCGGTATCAATCCGAACTGCAGTGCCTACAATGCCTGGGGCCATTGGGATTTCGGGTTCGGCAGCGGAAAGACGCCGGCCGCCAATTCGATTCTTGTGCTCGACAGAGGGATCTTGCCGGACGGTCATGTTGCGATCGTGTTGAGTGCCAGGGACAATCGCGACGGGACGTACAGCCTGATCGTCAACGAGTCGAACTGGGACAGAGACCGGGCCACGGACTGCAACGTGCGCTACACCTACTTCTCCAACCATTCTCAGGTGACCCGGGGACCGGATGAGACCCGGTACCCGGTGCTGGGATTCATTTACGGGCAACTGGCAAGCAATGTGACCTTTGACAGCGTATCCGGTGTCTTCCATTTCTCGCCGGATCATACGCAGGCAGGTAACTATACCGTATCGTTCTATTCCACCGATGATGGGGAACCGAGTGAAACAGCACGGCTCGAGGTCGGCATCACCGTGGGAGACGTACCCACGCCCACGGAACTGGCGGATGCTCTTGTCGATGCCGTGATCAACCTCGACTTGCCCAAACAGGAGGAGAACTCCTGCCTCACCCACCTGAAGATGGTGCGGACATTCATAGAAGACGGGAGAATCACGCCCGCCATCCATCGACTGGACACATTCGTGGCCGAGGTAGAGGGCGACATGGCCGATGGCGCCCTGGGCCCGGATATAGGAAGCGAACTCCTGGCCATGGCCCAGGATCTGATCGCTGCGATGGGTCGGTAGGCCGACGCCGCCCCTCCCCTCCTGGATTGGTTGGCTGGGGGGGTTGCTTCGCTTCGCTCGCAATCTCCGTTAGATGCTGGGGGGTTGCTTCGTCGCCGGGGGCGACTCGCAATCTCCACTTTCTTCCGACTTCGTCGCCGGGGGCGACTCGCAATCTCCGTTAGATGCTTGGGGGGTCACTTCTCAAAGATGTAAGCGTCGAACATGCCTCCCTCGATCTTCCTCGATGCCAGGGGTAGATGTCCGGCGTTCTCGGTCGGATCGGCACCCTCGGGATGGGTGGGATCCAGCTCCTTGATCATGTTCAGGCAGGTCTGGTTCGGCTCGAAAAGACATATCAGTGCCTTCGCCCTGGACGTACGCACGCATTCCTCCAGTACCCTGGCCCGGAAATCCTCCTCCACGTGGTGAAAGGTCCCCAGGAAGAAGATCGCGTCGAAGGTATCGTCCTCGAACGGCATGTCCTTGGCGTCAAAGGCTTTGAATTCGATGAGATGATCTACGCCGACTCTCTCGGCGTTTGCGTGCCATTCCTGTTTCGCATAGATGGAGTCATCATCTGCAGGCTCCCCGGTCAGGACACGATACCCGTGCAATGCCAGCGTGATGGCCAGATTGCCGACCCCTGTTCCCACGTCCAGGATTTTCGCATCTCCGGGTAGGTTCAACTCCTGAATGACTCTGTCGGTGTCGTCCACGGTGAAACTGAATGTTCCCGCGAGGATTTCTTTGGCTTCGGCGATATTCATGTTCTCTGGACTCCTTGTTCTGTGAGTGCCTGTGGGAAGGTCGATCCACCTCGTTTCCCAACCATGAGAGCAGATTTCGACCGGAATAGCATCACCCGTATGGGGGATAGGGCGAGTTTTTTCTGCTACTTGAGTGACTGTCCCGAATTTCTGGTGGCTGGTCGTAATTCCGTTATGTTATATTTGGTCCATGGGTGGTTTTGGGCAACCTCCAACCCTGTCCCTCGAAGACCAGGAGGCCTCGCCATGAGTCAGAAACAGCCTGCGCGGAGGATCTACCTTCATGAGTACAAGGCGATCAGCCGTGCCATCTCGACCTACGAGGATTTCAACCTTCTCATGAATCATTTCGTTGAGGGCGTCTGCACGTCCTTTCAGATGAAGGGCTGCAGCATCATGCTCTACGACGATCGGGAGAACCAGCTCTTCCGCGTGGCCAGCCACGGGCTCAGCAAGGAGTATCTGAGCAAGGGGCCCATCGTCATCGAGGACAAGCACTCGAGCTTCTTCACGGGCGAGCCGGTCTTTGTTCAGGATTTCCAGACCGATCCCCGGGCCCAGTATCCAGAGCATGCCGCAGAGGAGGGACTGGTCAGCATGCTGACGGTTCCCATAAAGATCCGAAAGGAGACGATCGGCGTCATAAGAATCTACAACAACGAGCCATGGACCCTTCACGAGGAGGACATCGATTCCTTCTCCTCTCTGGCAGAGCATCTGGGGCTTCTGATCGAGAACAACGGGCTGAAGAACTTCCTGGACAGGATCAAGATCGCCATGGCGAACCTGCCCCGCAGAATGCTCGAGGAACTCGACCCGTGAGCGGCCGCCTGTTCACAGACACCACGAATTTCCTGCACATCGATCGCGGCGACGAGATCCTGATCGACGGGAAGCGCTACAAGGTCACGGGACACGAAAGGGAGAGTCGTTTCGGCATGACCGATCCGAAATTCTGGGTGAAGAAGGCTATCGACCCGGATACCGGGGAAAGGAAGATCATCAAGCTCGCCTTCTTCGAATCCTTTGAAACATCCCTGGCCGGAATCAAGATTCATTGTTTCCGGGATCCGGAAAAGGAGGCGAAAGTCCTCGACACGGTCAGGAATCATTCCCATTTCATGCAAGGGGAGTCTCACCTGGATCCGAAGGGCAACAACATCCGGTTGCTCGATGTGGTACGGGGACCGAACCTCTATGTTCACATCCCCTCACTGGAGATGGACCACGAGACCTACTTCCACACCGTGCTCCCCACGATCCTAAAGAAGCTGGTGAAGCTCTTCGAGGCGATCCGGTTCCTTCATTTTCACGGATTCCGGCACGGCGACATCCGGAACGATCACGTCATCATCGAAAACGACACGGGCAATTTCGTCTGGATCGATTTCGACTATGACTATGAAACCCCGGAGAACCCCTTCGGCATGGACATTTTCGGCATGGGCAACATCCTGCTCTACGCTGTCGGAAAGGGATACCACGATATGCACGGCATCTCCACCGAGCCGGAGGTGTATGAGGACCTGAAGGATCGGGTCGTGCCGGATGATTTCTCCATCCTGAACCGGTGGCGGCTCACCAACCTGCGGAAGCTCTACCCGTATGTTCCGACCATACTGAACGATATTCTTCTTCACTTCTCAAGAGGTGCAGACATCTTCTACGAGACGACGGAAGAGATCATCGAGGATTTGAACCGTTGCCTTCACCTGGTCTTCAGATCATGAAGGAGGGAGAACCCGTGGATAATTCGATGCTCGTAGCTCTGAATGACTCCATCAGCTCGCAGGCGGTGATCGATTTTCTGGCCGACCTGCCCCTCTCTCGCAACGAGATGAATATCACCCTGGTTCACATATACAGAAAACCGGCGGCCGTGGAAGACCTGATGGGCCAGCGATTCACGAGTGAGCAGCCCTCCAGATTCATGAAGGTGCTCGAAGAGGCCAGGGACAAGCTCGTTGCCAAGGGCTTCCAGCCCGAGAAGATCGAGATCGATCTTGTGGAGGATCCCTTTCCCACCGTGACGGACGGCATCATTGAACGGTTCAACAAACACGACTACGATATGGTGGTCATCGGCCGCAAGAACATGTCCAAGGCAGAGGAATTCGTCCTGGGGGATATCAGCGTCAAGCTGGTCCGGGCCCTGGGTTCGACCGCCGTCCTGGTCGTCAAGACGCCCTAGCTCTTTGCCGGACGCGGCACTACCCGTCGCCCCCTTCGACTTTTCTCCTTGAACCGCCCAATTTCTCGATCGTGTCCGTAGGGATCTCGATCGGGTTGTCGTCCTGCTGGGGCTCGAACCCCTTCTGCTGGTCCATTTCCTTGACCGACTTCACTTTCTTGAGTTTCTTGGAGGCTTTCAAATCCCCCTTGCCCTCATCGTAGAGATCGAACCAGGGGTATCCGTGCTCGGTATACGTCCTGGCCGACACAGGGGTCGGGGGGGGCTCGAGCCCCGTGATCTCCCTGAAATCCATGCTGTTTACGATATGCACGTAGACACGGCCATAGTTGTCCGGGTCCCAGGTGTCGATACCGTGAGGATCCGGGTAGATCTCCTGTTTCATCTTTCCCCCTGCGGCGAGGCCCATCGAGGAGCACGGTGCAGCGAGCTCATCGAATACCATGCCCATCTCGGTATCCTGTTCCGGCTCCTCGGGCGGCTCATCCGGAAACTTACCCGGCTTCGGCTCGAACACGATCATCTGGATGCCGCCGAAGGTCTCCTCCCCCGTGATCTGGCCTTCCACCGTGTAGCCCATGCCGAGGGGCATGGCCACGAACTGCTTGATGTACCCTTCCCCTGCGTTGATCCCGTCCAGCCAGGGCTGGTCCGGGCAGACGATGTAGTCCTCTTCCGTATTCCCGAGGGTCTGGTCCCATTCCCTGCCGGAGATCGCGTTGATCTTCCCGATCGCGATCTTCACCGCATTCGGTTTCCAGTATGCGGCGTTGAAGTTGAGCCACAGGGCCTCCCGCTGGTACATGGGAATGAAGAGGCCGCCGCGCTTCACCCAGGGGGCCGGGACCCGGTCCTTGTAGTCGGCCACGTGAAAGATTGGAAACGACCCCAGGCCGGGAGGCAGCGGATAGGTATTCCCGTCGTCCGGAATCCTGAGGGTACGTTGAAACGAAACAGAAAAACGATCGCCGATACGTATGGAATGCCCATCTGTGCTGACCTCTAGCATGTCTCTCCTCCTTTTCTTCTACCAGTCTCCGTCCTCCACGATGCGGAAGATCCTCTCGACCTGCTCGTCGTCCATGCCCCTCATCTTTCGGATCAACCTGGCCATCATGACCGGCCGACGGCGTATGATCTCGGGGATGTCCGAAGACACCTTGCCGGCCAGTGCGAGCAGCTCATCCGGGTCCTCGCCGAGCTCCACGGCGATCGTCTTCACCTTCTCCTCGCCGGGCGGGGGCAGATCTCCCCTCTCCACCTTGCTCAAGTAGGTGGGGCTCATGCCGACCCGGGCTGCGAAGCGGCGCAGTGAATACCCTTTGTCCTCCTGGAGGAGCTTCTCCCGTAGCGCCCTGATGGTCTGTCCGAATCTCTTCCGGCTCACGGCCTGGATCTCCTTGTGTTTCCTGTTTAGTATATACTACACACTCCTGTCGTAGATGTCAAAGGAATCATTCGACGGCTGGAATCTGCTCGCTCGTCGAGCCGGTGGAGGAAGGAGGCTATTCCTGCTAATGTTCACTCAGGAGCAGGCTCGATGACGATTTCGGTCACAGGGACGACAGCTGCCGGGAATGACAGCGAAAGGGAGAAGCCAAGGTGGCGACAGAAGACGGACGCATCAGGAAAATCATGTCCGCGCTCGAAGATGCGGGGGCCACCCAGACCCTTCTGATCAAGGCGAACGATGTGGTCGTGGATGACCGGGTGCGGCTCAAGTGCCGGGTCCCGATCTGTGAAGCCTACGGCCGGAACCTGATGTGCCCTCCCCACGTCCCTCCGGTCGATGAGTTTCGCGCCGCTCTCGAGAGATTCTCGGATGCCCTGCTCATCCAGTTCACCGCTACCCTGCCGAAGAATCCGCAAGACCCGAAGGAGGACGTGTTCGCCGCGGCAAAGAAACTCCACGAACTGGTCAACCTGGGGGAGAGGACTGCCTTCGAGGAAGGTTTCCGCTTTGCCACCGGTCTGATCGGTGGGTGCTGCAGGCTGTGTGACGAGTGCGAGGGTGTGAAACCGGGCGGCAAGTGTGCTCACCCCTTCAAGGCACGGCCTTCCATGGAGGCCATGGGCATCGATGTGACGGCAACCACGGAGAAGGCAGGCCTGAAAGTCCCCTCTTACCCCATCGGCGAGAGCGTAACCTGGACAGGGCTTGTTCTGCTCTAGCCCATGTGGAGCGACCGGCTACCAATGCCAGTCCATCGAGTCGGCCCACCGGATGAGCTTCTTGCGGGACCAGGCGTGGGTGTAGTTGGCGGGCATGTATTTCCCCTCCTCGCAGAGTCTCCTGCGCGTGCCGGAGGTCGAGGTTGCAGACCTGGTGGCATCTTCACCGGATCCCGTGTAGAAGATCCTGCCGCCGTTGGCCTGATGAAAATAGCAAAAATAGGCGAGCCGTGGGCTGACCCGCTCGACGTGAGGGTCGTTCATCCATCCCGTTCCGAAGTGCCCCCTGATCCTGTTGTCCAGCTTCATGACCTCGGCCACCAGACGGTAGTAGCGAATCATCCCTTCGAAAGTGAATTTCTCCTTGAAACCGGGATCGTGGGTCGCCCAGTGCTCCTCCAGGAAGGGGGCCCTGCCCCTGCATTCCAGAAGAAGAAAGGCCATTCCTTGCAGTGATTCTCTCCATCCCCCCTTGAACACAGTCCTGGCCGGAAAGCGGACCCATTCGAACATCCTGCCCTGAATCGGAATCAGCCTCAGAGTGCATACGGCCAGGTCTTTGCAGAAGGCGTCCTCTGAATACCTGTAGAATCCGGAAGGCCGCGCGTGGGTTTCGATCTCGCCGACGATCCGCTCCAGCTGTTCTTCACAGGACGCCTTGACTTCATCGGGCAACTTCCGAGAAGCGAGTCTCTGCCCCGCGGTCCGGACGAGCCGGGCAAGAACCAGCTGGTGATACAGTTCGGCCAACCTCTCGTCTCCATGCGCCTCTATCTGCTCACAGTAATCCTCCAGCTCCGGCCGGGTGGTTCTGTAGTTTGAAAGATCCGGGGCTTCGTCAAGGCAGCGGATGTACGTATCTATGGGGAAAGTATCCAGCAGGGTGCTGTTGCCCGCATGGATTTCGGTGGTGAGTCTTTTCTCCAAGGCTTCCACTCTCTGCGAGTCAACCATCCTGCTCGCCCTCCCTGGGCAAAGGATAGATCAGGTGGAGCATCCCCCACAAGAATCTTGAAGACCAGAACGCGGGTCCCGGTTTTTATAACATTTTTTCTTGCAATAGAAGTGGCTTGACTCGGCCCGCACGCGTTTGCTATTGTCTCGCGTGCCACTTACTTGGGGGCATCCTTTTTCTTCTTCAACCCATTGGATGGCAGAAGACTGCCAAAGGAGGTAACCGATGAGAAGATTGTTCTGTCTGGTGGTGGTTCTGGCGGTTGCAGCGACGTGCCTGCCCGCGATGGCACAGGAAAACGATCAATCCATTTTCGTTGTTCGATCCAGGGATGTGGGAGAGCCACCGCCCGAGCTCATAGCTCTGTGCGCTGAAAAGGCTCTGGAGGTACCCATCCCGGGTCTGGTTCTGCAGACCATTCCGCTCAATGCGGAATTCTGGTCTCTCAGCACTCGCAAGAAGGACGGCCTCGTGAAGAAGGAGTTCATTCGCCAGGTCGGCACGGCCGCTGCCTGTGCCTTCTTCGTGGCAACAGAAACAGGCCTCACCATGGCGCTCTTTGGAGACAGCGAGGTCTCCGGCCTGGCCTTTGAGGGGTGGGGCGAGTGCGATCTTCCCATCGTGGGTTTGCCGACCGCGGCTTCCCAGACAGGGACCTGTAATATGGTCCTCGAGCCGGATGCCGAGCAGGGCATTGCCGGCGGGATGGCAACCAGCAATTCGGTGTTTGGTGAAGCCACCGGGTCCTTCTGGACCATCAGGATCATCTGGGAAGACTTGGTCGATGATGGCGGCGATGGCGACGACGACGATGATGACGATGACGATGATGACGACGATGATGACGACTAGAGAGTTGACTATTGAGTAGATGAGAATGGGGGCCGTACCCGATAGGTACGGCCCTTATTTTTTTCCTGAGCGAAGAGGCCGGGATGCCTGGAGCTTCCCGCTCCCCGGTCCCCGGTCCCCGCCTTCGCGGGGACAGGCTTCTCGGGAGCTGCAGAAAGCCGGCTCACTCCGGGGTGTTGTCCAGGGGGATGTACTCCCGGCAGGGTTGGCCGCGAAGTGCGTTGCAGGGCGGCCGATCCGTCGGCACATCCACGCCGCTCACCACCGGCAGGGCCACGCTGGAAGGCCGCACGCTCGAGTGGCTCACAGAGTGCCGGACCTGATCGTCGAGGTCGGCCAGGATGAATTTCCACTCGGCCCGGCTCGCTCCCGGCGTGTCCACCGAGATCCGGATCCTGGAGCCGGCACGGAATACGTGTGCGAAGGGCATCAGGAGGATGCGCGCCTCGGTCCATTCCCCGGGCGTCAGGTTGTCGGCATCCGCCTCGAAATGGGTGTGAACCGGCAGCAGCTCCGTCGAAACGTCGGAAAGGTACCGGTGACTCGCGCGGAGCCAACCGCTTTGCACGTAGCTCTCCTGCCCGTCGGGTCGCACGTCGGTGAGATTCACCTCCAGGTCCGCTTCCGTGGCGGTCGAACGGATCCAGAGATCCACGCTGCCCGTGCCGATCATCACCGTGTCTTCGGTAAGGGGTTCACCGATAAAGGCCACCGAACGGTCTTCCAGCAAGGGAGTGTACTCGTAGTTGGGCTGCGAGTCCCAGATCGAGCCATCGTTTACGGTCGCGATCTGGCCTTCCTCCGGGTTGTGCCGGAACGTGGAGGCCGAATTGCTCGCCGAGGGGGGACTTTCGTCGAGCGTGCCGTCGGGCTGGAAGTAGAGGCGCAACACCGACGTTCCCTCGACCGGCCAGGTGTCGAAGTGCTGTTCGAAAGCTCCCTGGGGCGCACCCGGGTCAATCCCGGGGGCCGCACCGCTCTCGAAGATGATACGAACGGGCTGCTCCTCCTCGTAGTCGTCGATCGCCCTGGCCAGGTTGGTATAGCCTGCGAACCGTGTCTGATCGAAAGGCAGCTGTGCCCCCAGTTGCGACTCCGTTAGAATCGGCGCCAGTATGAGCAGCAGTGGATCGATGCGCGGGATTCTTCTTGCCACATAGAGGTCGAGGAAGGTGAGCCACTCGGTGAGGACCTGCGGGGCATAGCCGTCCGGGTGGACTCCGTTGAACATGGTGAAGCGTTTCACGCCACTGCCCGTGAAGTCGTCCAGCATGGTCCCGAAGTGCGGGCCGGTCTGCTCATCCTGCCAGGCCCCGGAAAGGAAGACCGGAATATTGATCGTGTCGACAAAGGTGACGGGAGCCAGCGGATCCGCGATCACCGGATCGTAGTATTCGTTCTCGAGGGCCTTGGCGATCAGGTCCACCTTTTGGGAGTGCAGAAGCTGGTTTTCCTCGCAGGTTGTATCCCCAGCGTCGACCAGGCCCTGCTCCCAACCCTTTCCGTAGGGGTCTGCGCCGTTGAGCACATTCTCGGCCCAGGCAAGGCCGAAGCCGTCGTTGAAGATTCCCCCCGGGGCGAGCACGGAGCGGGCGGAGTCGGCGATAACCGAGAGGGGCGTGATCGCGGCCAGGCTCGGCGGACGGGTAGAAGCGACAAAGAGCTGGGTGATGCCGGGGTAGGAAAGCCCGGCCATTCCCACCTTGCCGTGAGCCACCCACGACTGGGCGGCCACGGTTTCAATGACGTCGTAGCCGTCGGTGAGCTGCGCAGGCTCGAAGAAGTCGTAGGCACCGCCCGAGCAGCCTGTGCCACGCATGTTTACACCCACGGTAGCGTAGCCGAAGAGGCCGCCGATCAACCCGGAGGGATGATTCGGAACGTCGCACAGCAAGGGCGCGAAGAGACACAGGAAGTCGATGTCGATGTCATCCCCAAGATCGAGGGGCTCGCCCGGTTGGGACGGATCGTAGCCCGAGTAGTTAACCAGGGTCGGGTAAGGGCCTTGCTCGGGCGGCCCGGGCAGCGAGACGTAAGCGGAGAGCTGGGTCCCGTCTCGGGTCTCGATGTAGTTGAAGCCGGGCCTGAGCACCTGGGAGTCGTAAAAGGATTGTGGAGGGACACTGCCGGCAAAACGCATCACCCGGTGCGGGCCGCTCTTCTCAGACTCGTCCGCATCCATGGTCTCTATGTAGTAGCGGCCGCCCGACGGAACCAGACGAAAGATCAGGCTGCCCTGCTCGTCGACGATACCTTCATCGATGAGATCTCCATCGGCGGTGTACAGACCCAGGGTGATCCCGGGTGCGGCATGGGTAATGTGAAGCTGCTCAATGCTCTCGCGCACCGAGAAGCTCGCGGTGAATACCTCGAGATCGCCTCCTTCCGGCTCGCCGTCGTCTCCACATCCTGCAACGGTTATAAAGAACATCACAATCAGCCATGACCATCGAATCATCCGGTTCATTCGCATCTCCGTCTGGGGGCCGAGGGTTGGTTTCTTCCTTTATATCATGTTTTCCGAAATATTGGATGTCCCCTCGCGGCCCGAGGTATCCTTCCGGCCGGGGGGTTCATCTAACGGGCAGAATCGGAAACACTCAAAACACAGGAGGAAAACAACATGGCCTTTATGCTTCCTGATTTACCATACAGCTACGAGAGTCTCGAGCCTCACATCGATGCTCGAACCATGGAAATCCATCACAAGAACCACCACGGAACATACGTCAAGAACCTGAACGCGGCGATCGAAGGGTATCCGGAAATGGAAGGGATGGAGATCGAGCACATGCTCATGGATCTCAAGAAGATCCCGGAAAAGATCCGGACCGCGGTTCGGAACAACGGCGGAGGGCATTTCAATCACACCCTCTTCTGGTCGCTCATGCACCCCGGAAAGGGGGGCGAACCGAGCGGAAAGTTCGCCGAGAGCATGCACGAGCACTTCCACTCCTTCGACGACTTCAAGGCATCCTTCAAGAAGGCTGCGCTCGGTCGCTTCGGCAGTGGGTGGGTCTGGCTGGCGATGAACAAGAAGCATAAGATGTCGATCATCAGCACGCCCAACCAGGACTCCCCGCTCATGGACAAGAATCACCGTATCATCATGGGCCTGGATGTATGGGAACACGCCTACTACCTGAAGTACCAGTTCAAGCGCGCCGATTACGTAGACGCCTGGTGGCACGTCGTAGACTGGGAGGAGGTAGCAAGGAGGTATGACTGGTTCATGGAACACTCGGGCGTATCCGAGATTCGACCGAGGCAGCCACGTGCTGCATAGGCACACCACTCACGCGTGAACACGAGGGGCGGTACCCTTTCGGGGTGCCGCCCTTTTTCGTTCACCTCGTCGCTAGAACCTGCGGTCGCCCAGATACTTGTTCATCCCCTCGAGTACCCTCTGTTCCTCTACGGATGAACAGCAGATCTTGAACTCAAGATCATGATAGTATCGAGGCTCATCGCCGAAACCACCCCACTCGTCCGTAGGCACGATGCGCAAAATCGTATATTCTTCCGTGCCCGGTTTCGCTCCCTTGCCTTCGGCTCCGAGGTATCTCCAACGATCGATGTGTTTCCAGGGAATCAGGCGCTCGGCCTGCATGGAGGCGGTCTTGTAGCCGACGCCCTCGGGACAAATGATGAGGACGCTGTCGTTCCTCGACGACTTGCCCATCTCGGTCCTGTAGCTCTCACAGAAGACCGTTTTCGATCCCTTCTTCGTATCTGTCGTTCCCGCAGCCAGGGAGATCCCCGGAAGCATTGTGAAGAGCATAACCCATAAAGCTATATACGCGACGCTCGAGTGTTTCCTTCTCGATTCCTTCATCTTCCTGCCCTCCTTTGATTCACGTCTTCTGGACGGAATTTGGCATAAACCTTAGATTCGCTCTGTGGGCAGAAAGGTTACTGCTAGCGTTGCCGTGAAGGTGCCCTATCGTTCCGCCGGGCCGGCTAGAATCGCCGGGCCCCGCGGTATCGGTTCATTTCCTCATAGACCTTGTAACCGTCCTCGGCGCTGCAGCAGATCTTGAACCGAAGATCGTTGTAAAATCTAGGTTGATTGGTGAATCCGACAGGGCCGGCTGACGGTTGGATCCTCAGAACCGAGTATTCTTTATCACTCGAACCCGGTCCGGCCTTCTTCGCCCCATAGTACCTCCAGCGGTCTACGTGTCTCCAGGGAATCAGCCGCTCCGATTCCATGGAAGCATCCTTGTAGGCGATCCCCTCGGGACAGATGATCAGGATGGTATCGTTCTGCGGAGAACCACTCCTGTCGGCCCTGTGGCTCTCGCAGAAGATGGTGGTCTTCTCGCCCAACTGGCCCATGACTTCAGCGGCATGCAAAGCCCCCGGAACCATGGCAAGCATCATGACAGCGGCAGCCGGAAAGGCTGCCGATCGAAATCCCCTTATCGAGCTTTTCATCTTCTTTCTCTCCCGTGCATCGAATTGCGGTTGCGCAATGCTGCGTGAACTTCCAATTCGATCCACAGGGAGAAAGGTTACTGCGGTTGACTGCGGAGGCCGTGGTAGGTGTGGACCATCCATACGATGGCTAGAATCGGGACGAACAGGTTCAACAGCGGCACCAGGGTCATGAGGGTGATCACCAGGCCGCCCGCGTAGACCGTTCCCTTGTTCTGCTCCCCGAGCGTTTTGGCTTCCGGCTTGCCGATGTGGTAGCCGGCGGCACTCTCGAAGAACTCCCGGCCGAGCAGATAGCTGTTGAGCACGATGGAAACAACAAAACCAATGCCGAAAAGATAGAGAGGCAGGACCAGCATATTCAGAAAGAGCGCCCAGAGGGTGAACCGGAGATCGTGTCTCAGATCGGGCCAGAATCGCGGCTCCTGGCTGCGTACCTCGTCCGGGTAGTAGGCACGCTCGACCCGGTCAATCGTTCTCTCCTGAAACATGCCGGAGATGAGCACCACGAGCGCCGGCAGCATGAACCACCCGGCCACGCCGGTTATGCCGCCAACGATCCAGTTCACGAGCGAATCGAGCCAACCCGTTTCGAGGTCCACCAGGTGTGCGGTGAGCGAAGTGACGACAGCGACCAGCACGATCACGACCGCCACGGCCAGCCCGGCGCAGGCGAGCATCAGGCCGAAGAGACCGGCCTTGTTAACGGAATCCAGTGTCTTCGAGAAAGGAACCACGACATCACCTCCGAATATGCATCCAATAGAAAAGGGACCCTGGTTCTTAGATAAACTACATCCCCTCGATGCCGCACGCAAGGCTCACAAATTTCTTCTTGACTTGCCATTCGGAATCGGGGATAGGGAATCCATCGGAGAGTTCGGAGAGAGCCGCCGATCTCCGCTGTTTTCGGCAATGTTCCGGGGGGATCGGTGGCTCTCTCCGAACTCTCCCGAAACTCTGTTCATGGGTGATTTCACCTCACAAAGGAGGGAGCCAAATGGTCAGGAACCCTGCATTTGAGAGCCACCCGGAGCTGGCCGAGCTGCTGAAGCCCTTCATCGACTCTCTGAACGAGGAGCTTCATCACCTCAAGCGAGTCATCTTTGATCTGCATACGCGGGAACGCTACAGCGAGGCCCGGAAATCGACCATGTCGGATGAAGAGGTGGAGAGAAGAAACAAGCTCATCTCCAAGCTTCTGGGGCTGGACATCAACGAGTTGACCGAGGCCACGCAGGTTTGAGCAGCGCAACTCCCCGCCGGCTTCAGGCCTGTAAAAGGATCCAGAAGGTCCTCGTCCGCGTGACCATGAAGTGACATTTTTTGGCACTGCGGCGTCCTGCTCACAGTATCGTAACCCTCCCATTTCTCGGAGTACGTTTCAGGCCTCTGCAACCAACTGAATTATATAGAAAAAATCTTTCGCTCCCGACCCCTTGGGTGGCACAAGTTGTGCTACCTGTACAACCACCATGAGTCACAGAGCCGAAATCATCAGCAGGATTGCGTCGGTACCTCCCCTGCCCAGTGCATCGAGCGAGGTCCTCCGACTTGTTTGCGACCCTCGATCGCCCAGCACCCAGGTCGCCACCGCGATCGAGTACGACCCGTCGCTGACCGCGAATGTGCTGCGCATCGCGAACTCCTCCGACTTCGGTGCGCCCCAGTCGGTCGGTAGTGTCAAGGAGGCCTTCTCCAGGTTGGTGCCGGAAAAGGGGTTCCAGTCTGTCCTTGCAGCCGCCGTCGGCAAGATCGCGGAGGGACCGATGAACGGCTACGACGTGTCCGGAGAGGACCTCTGGGACCACCTGATCGGAAGCGCCATCGCCTCGACCAGGCTGTCACAGGCCCTGAAGATATCCCCCCCGGAGCATCTGTTCACTGCCGCACTTACACACGACATCGGCAAGGTGGTGCTGGGAACCTTTCCCGAGGTGAATGCAAAAGCGATCGCCTCGTTTGCCGTCAACCAGAGGATCTCCTTTGAGCAGGCGGAACAGCAGGCTCTTGGAATCGACCACGCCGAGGTGGGAGCCTTCCTCGTGGAGCACTGGTGCCTGCCTTCGAGTATCGTGGACGCGGTCCGCCTGCACCATCAGCCGGAGAGAGCCGTAGAGGAACCTCTGATCGTCAACTTGGTGCATGTGGCCGATGTGGTCTGCCTGATGGCCGGGGTCGGTGCAAGCGTCGACGCCCTGAGCTACCGCCCCTCGAGTCAAGCGATGCAGAGGCTGGGCCTGCAACTGGGCCTTCTGGATCAGATCGTGTACGAAGTGCTCAACGAGCTGCTCAAGGTTCGCACCCTCTTCAAGTTCCACCAGGGGCATCCCCAGTAGACCGCAATCAGTCCAGCCCGTGGGTGGAAAAGATTCTCGTAAACATCTCTACCATGCCGCGGACGAGCGCGTAGATCGACTCGGCCCCGAGGTTGACTTCCGCAGAACGATCGAAGAACAGGGTCAGCTTGGATTCGAACTCTGCGTCGGCACACCAGTAGGCGATCATGAGGGGCACCTTCGGCATGGGATACACCACGGTCACGTGGTCTGCGCTCGAAAAGGGCTTGCCGGTCTTCTGCCCCACCGGTGTGGGGCTGAAGATGCTCAAGGCATCGAAAAAGAAATCCGGGTCGTCGTCGACGATCTGCTTCATGCCTTGCTCGCACCTGTGGGAGAAGAAGCGGGCCCAGTCCTTTGCCTGCTCGAGATCCCCGAAAGGCACCCAGTCCCCTGTGAGTTGGCGGCCTGCGCTGTGGGTCGCGTAGTCCAGCAGGGGCCCGTGCACCCAGAGGTTGACGTGGCATCCCGAGTACAGGTTGCCCTGCCGATCGAGCTCGAAGATCTTGCCGAGGCAGGATATGCCGAGACGCCCGCCGTGAACGGTTGCGCCTATCCTTTCCGCGGCTTCCTCGAAATCGACCCCACTGAACTCCTCCATCAGGCGCTCGAATTGCTCGTCCCGAGTGTCGTCGTCTTTCCCTTTCTTGCCGACCCCGTCGCCGCCCAGGGCCTGGATCGCCTCCTCGCTCAGGTGGGGGCACTCTCGCAGGGTCTTCTTGCCCTGAATGACCAGGGCCGCAAAAGCAAGGCAGGTTGGGGAACCACACTCCTTGCAGTTGGACTTGTCCAGGGCCTTCAATATGTCCACGGTGGTTCGCTGTTTCTGCTGCATTTCTCATCTCCCTTGCAGGATCCCGTCCGGATGATGGCCGTTTTTCGTCCCCAGTTGATCATAATCGCGTCTCGAAGACATCGCCCGATCGGGGGATCGGCCTCGTTTTTTTCTAAATTGGGGACAGCCACCGATTTCCGGAGAAATGAGTGGCTGTCCCCAATTTGGGCGGTGCCCCTGGTTCACAAACGAAGTGCAACACCTCGAAAAGGGAGGCCAGCAAACCGGCCACTATTTGACTATGTAGTTGCTCATTGAAGAATTATTTGTATATATTACATATGTTTATGAATAGGAATGAGCGGCCAATAAACCGGCCAATTACCTCGAGGGGCCCGTTGTCGCTTGAGCTCCAGAAAAACCGGCCAAAATGCATCAAGAATTGATTGACATTGATATTATATATATTTATATTAATATATTAGAAAGGAAATAAACGGAATAAAAACCGGCCAAGTTCAGGAGGTAAGGCGGTTGGGTTCCATCTTCACACCAGCGATTCCATCCGGCCGGAGCCTGGGCAGGCTCAAAGACCTGGCGCAGGAAGTGGTCAAGGAGTCTTCCGCTCTTGAGGGAAGGGTCGCGCCGACCACAGCGGCAGCGCTCGGCGAGACGCTCCGGTTGCTCAACAGCTACCATACCAGCTTGATCGAGGGACACCGGACAACCATTCCGGATATCGAGAAGGCCCTGAACCGGCAGTTCTCCGGAAGCGAGGACGAGCGCTATGCTCAAGAGCTTGGCGCTGCACACGTCGAGGCAGAGCGCGAGATGATGCGAAAGGTGCTGCAGGGAGATGCTACAAATGTCTGCACCCCGAAATTCCTGTGCGATATCCACGAGGCCTTCTACAGCCGTCTTCCGGCTCATCACCGGTTCACTCACGATTCAGGAGGTTTCACGAGCTTCGCCGTTCATCCCGGACGGTTCAGGGACAAGGACGTTTCCGTAGACAACGGGGTCTCGACCATCGGCCCCGACCCGAAAGATCTCGCCGGGCGCGTGGAGGAATTCAGCCGCGCCTATGACCCTGTGTGCTTCCACGGCGACGAGCGGTTGATCGCAGCCGCTGCGAGCCACCACAGGCTCACCTGGCTCCATCCCTTTCGGGACGGCAATGGCCGGGTCGCCCGCCTCTTGTCAGGCCTCTACCTGGCGAGCATCGGAATCAACAAGGGCAACCTCTGGTCCCTTTCAAGAGGTTTTTCCAGGCAAAGAAGATCCTATATGTTCCATCTGTTTGCCGCGGACTCTCCCGCTGAAGGTGCAAAGGGATTCGACCAGGAGGAACTCTCCGATTTCTGCAATTATTTTCTTGAGGTCTGCCTCGACCAGATCCGCTTCATGACGGATCTTCTCGGGCTCGAACGGATCGAATCGCGCATCGACTGGTACGTGGAAACCCGCAGCCGGGATACCGAGAATCCCCTCAAACCGGAGGCGGCGAGGCTCCTTCGCGCCCTGTTCATGCGCGGTGAACTTCCTCGCGGAGAGGCCCCCAAGGTCATGAACATGAGCGAGCGCAGTGCAAGGCGCATCGTCAGCCAAATTCTGAAAGAAGGGCTTGCCGCATCTAACTCTCACAGGGCTCGGCTGCGGATCGGCCTGCCGACCCACGCTTTGCCCTTCTACTTCCCGAACCTGTATGATGAATCCGTACTGGGAGAAGGCTTCCAGAATATCGGTTCACAAGCGCACGACTGAGAACGAGATCAGCCCGGAAGGAAACGCATGAATCAGCCAAAAGCAATCGGCTTCGATCTGTTCAACACCCTCATGACCGCTCACCCAAATACCATGAAAGAGGCACACGAGAACCAGATGCGCGTCCTCCACGAGGAGAAGATCGAAGTGGAGCCTGAGCCCTTCGGAAAGGCGTACATGGAGGCGGCCATCAAGTTCATCAAGGCGGCCCACAAGGACGGGCGGGAAACGCACAACAGTCTCTGGGTTGCGGAAGCACTCCAGAGCTTTGGGCACAGTCTGTCTCCGGAGGATCCGAGGATCGCAAGGGCGGTGGAAGCCTATTTCTCAGCCTTCTACCCGAACAGCAAGCTCATCCCGGGGACCAAGGAACTGCTGGCCGAACTGGGCGAACGCTATCCCCTCGGGATGATCACCAATTTCACGGACGGGCCCGCGGCGAGGCATATCATCGAGGTGCTGGGCCTCAATCCCTTCTTTCGGCACGTCATCGTTTCGGCTGAGGTGGGATACCGAAAGCCCCATCCCCACATATTCGAACAATTCGTGGAAGCCATGTGCGTGCCGGCTGACCAGATTCTCTTCGTAGGAGACGACCTGGACGCGGACGTGCAGGGATCGAGGGACGCTGGGATGCAGCCCGTACTCACCACCTGCGTAGATGACGCAAAGATTCCTGCCGCCAAGACGCCTCTCTCCCCGGTCGAGAAGGAGTACCCGGACGACGTGCCCAGGATATCGACCTGGCAGGACCTTCTGGACTTGCTCGAAGCGTGAGGCAATTCAGGACGCCCGGGGCCTCATTTCCTCTCGGCCAGGCCGTTCTGTTTCAGCCGCCAGACGAGGAGATCGATCCGGTCCTGCCCGAAGAAGGGCTCCCCGTTGAAGACCATCGTGGGCACGCCCCAGTGCCCCGCCTCATTGAGTGCGTTCTGGTTCTCTTCTGCGATGCCGTCGTAGTGGTCAGGCTTTGCCTCGACGGCCTTGTCCATCTCCGCCAGGTTCAGTCCGGCCCGGCCCGCGGCCTTCTCCAGATGGTCCCCCTCGTGCCAGTTCTGGATCTCACCGGACCAGATGACACGGCTCACCTCGTCCGCAAAGGCGAGCCCCTTGCCCTCCAGCGCAGCCGCGACCCCGAGCCGCACCAGGCGGTAGATGTAGGGCTGGTCCTTGGCTATCTGAAGGGTCTCCGGGTCCTGGACGATGGGGTCGGGCTGCGGCCAGCCCATGGGGATCTCCAGCATCTGTGAGATCCGGATGATGTCCATGAAGAGGTAGCGCGGCCAGAGGGGGTTGACCTCCTTGAAGAAGTCCGGCTTTCGGACGGCGAGCGGATAGACGGGACGCAGGTTCACGCTCACGTCGTATTTCTTCTCGAGATCGACGATTCGGCCGGTTGCCAGGTAGGAGTACGGGCTGCGGAAAGAATAGAACAGATCGAATTCCAGGGCCATGACGCTTCCTCCTTGTGTTTCCATATCCGTAACCAGGATCAACAGCATACCTCTTTCGCAGCCCCTTTGTCATCGGGGCCGAGGAAGGTGTAGACTCTCACCCCATGCCGAAGACACTTACCCTTGTCCTTCCCGCTCACAACGAGGAAGGGAACATAGAGCGGGTTGTCGACTCTTTCCTGAACATCCGGGATCGGATGGACTTCGAGCTGGCCATACTCATCGTGGATGACGGCAGTTCCGATGCCACCGGGCCCATCTGCCGGGAGCTGTGCCGACAGAGTCCCTGCGTCCGATGTGTGCACCACAGCCACAACATCGGTTACGGCGGAGCATTGATCTCAGGGCTTCGGGCCTCTGAAGGAGAGTACGTGGCCATAGCGGATGGGGACGGCCAGTTCCCTGCAGAGGACTTCCTCCGGCTCCTCGAGCACGTCCGATCCTTCGACGTAGTGGTCGGGTACCGGGAGCAGAGAGCCGACCCCTTGGGCAGGCGACTCATGGGCCGTGTGTGGTCGCTGATCGGCAGATGGCTCTTCAACATCCCGGCCCGCGACCTGAACTGCGGCCTCAAGATCTTCAAACGCTCCCTTGTTGCGGATCTGCCGCTTCGATGCGAGGGGCCGGGCATTACCCTGGAAATCATGACCCACGTCGTCATGGCGGGCATTCCGATAAAAGAAGTGCCCTGCTCTCACTTGCCGCGGCTCAAGGGGGATGCGAGCGGAGGATCGCCGCGTGTAGTAATCCGGGCGCTGCCCGAGTTGTATCATGTGTGGCGACTCAAGCATGGAAAGGGGGCCTGACACCGTGGGCATGAACCTCTCGATTCTCCGGCATCGCCGAGCGGCTGTGGGGCTCCTGTTGCTCACCGCCGCCCTGCTTGCCCGACTGCCGTATTTCAACGAAAGCCTGTGGTACGACGAGGTCTGGTACACCGCCATCAACCTCGGAGAGGAGTCTTTCAAGCGGGTCCTGCTTCACGATGTGCACCCTCCCCTCTATCCGGTCCTGATGAAGGGATGGATCGGGATCTTCGGGGACAGCGAAGTCTCGGTCCGGCTACCCTCGCTCGCTTTCGGTCTGGTTTCGCTCGGGGTGCTCTTCGCCCTTACCAGCGCCTGGTTCAATAGCCGCACGGCCCTGCTGGCCACGGCCCTGATGGCCTTCTCTCCTGTACACATATGGCATTCACAAGAAAACAAGAACAACATGCTTCTCATGCTCCTGACCCTGCTGACCGTCTACTTTCTCCAGCGGGCTTGGGCCAACGACCGCCGGAGGGACTGGCTCCTGTTCGTCGTCTCGGCCATTCCGGCCCTGTGGACCAGCCACTTCGCTCTCTGGGTGGTTGCCGCCTGCTTCATGTGGCTCTGGTTGGCGGCTGTCCGGGATCGTGGTCAGCGATCGTTCATACCTATCGCCGGCAGTACGCTTGTGGTGGGCCTTGGCTATCTGCCCCTGGTATGGCTCACCTTGCGTGATACGGGAGCCATGGTGAAAGGGTATTTGCGTCCTTTCACCCTAGAAGAGGTATACAGGCTCCTGCTGGTCTACCTCAGCCACGGAAATACCCTGCGCACCATCTCCCCCTACGACCCTTTGGCCGAGATCCTGGAACAGCACTGGGGCTTCCTGGTCGTGGACGGCTTCTTCGCGCTGCTGCTTGGTGCGGGCCTCTTCCTCGTGGTGCGCCACTGGGCCGTACGCCGGAAAGAAACCGCTCCCCGGCCCGTCCCGGAGTC
>JANQFG010000114.1 GCA_028277985.1 bacterium
CCATTACCCGCTCTCCTGCTGCCTCAGATTTCACATACACCTGGAAATCATCAGCATAACGCACAAACCGGTGACCCCTTCGCTCCAACTCCTTGTCCAACTCATCCAGCAGGATGTTGCTCAAAAGGGGCGACAGGGGCCCACCCTGCGGGGTACCCTCTATCCGGGGTGACATCAGCCCTCCCTCCATCATCCCGGCCCTCAGGTAGCGACCGATTAGATGAAGTATCCGCTTGTCCTTCATCCTACGGGCCACTCGCGACATCAACACATCGTGATTGACCCTATCGAAGAAAGACTCAAGGTCCAGATCCACTATCCACCTGTGCCCTGCCTCGATGTGTCCCCTACTGCGCTGTACCGCCTGATGCGCACTACGTCCAGGTCGAAATCCATAACTGTCATCGCTGAACGTCACATCGAAGACAGGGGTGAGCTTCTGGTGAAGGGCTTGCTGGATCATCCGGTCCATCACCGTCGGGATACCAAGTACTCGCACTCCTCCTCCTGGCTTCGGTATCTCCACCCTCAGCACTGGACTCGGCATGTACGTACCACTCAGCAACTGCTCCCGAATGCACGGCCAATCCGTACGGACTTGCTCCTCGAGGTCATCGACACTCCTACCGTCTACGCCTCCTGCTCCTCCGTTACGAACTACCCGCACATACGCCGCCTTCAAGTTCTCGCGTCGCAGCACCTCCTCCATACAAACAGAAGCCCCGTCAGCAGCGTCACCCTCACGTGCCGTGGACGCATCACGCTCCCGAACCGTACTCTCAGCGGTTACGCCGCCTACCCTCCGGCTCGGTCGCAGGCCGTCACCCACTCTGTCTGCGTGTCTATCGCCCATCGAACGCTCGGTGCTGCTTCGGCTCCTCGTGTGTGACCCTTCGCCGCCGTGCGAAAACAGCTATTATGGCCGTGGCTGACTTCTCGCTACACAGAGCTACCTGTGCCGCCCTTTCAGGCGTGAAACGAGATCTCCCAGGGTAAGACGCGTGACCTTCGCTCCACATACCCGCCGCATATACGCCCGCCAGGTCCGGAGTGCCTTCGGGCTTCGGGTGTTTTGGCCCCCTCACCCACCAAACAGACGCCTCGTATGCGGTTCGTGTTCCTCGGGCCAGAGCTTTGCCTACAGCTTCCTTCCCGCGGCCCCTCACGGAGCAGCCTTCTGGCATGTACGGTTGCTGTTCAGCTA
>JANQFG010000129.1 GCA_028277985.1 bacterium
TCGTCTCAACTGTCTCTGGCTCAAGGCAATTGTCTCTCTCATAATGGAGGACATTTTACCTTTGCCGTTAACTAGGACATTTTCCCGTTGCTACCACAGTGTCCATGGGTGTCCTTGACCGTCTCCTTCCGCCGGTGCTACCATCCCCCCTTTGCGAGCCTTGACGCTATGAAGAGTCTGGGCCTACCGAGACGTCCTCGGGGGCCCGGATCAGATGCAGATCCTGCCTGGAAAAAGCGTGCCTTGAACGGATCACGAATGGTTCTATACTGATGTGTCTCATGTTGGTGACAATGGCCCTGGCTTATGTCGCAGGCTCGGTGAATTTCTCCATTATACTGTTTCACCTGCTGGGCAAAGGCGACCCGCGGGGAAGTTTCAGCGGCAATCCCGGGGTGTCCAACGTCTACCGCCAGACAGGGGCCGGAATGGCCGCGGGGGTGCTCTCCCTGGATCTGCTTCGGGCAGCGGGGGTCGGATTGCTCTCGGTACGGCTCTGTTCCCCGGACCAATTCGGCTGGTGTGCTCTGGCACTGGTCGCAGGGAACATGTTCCCTTTATTTCACGGTTTTCGGGGGGGAAAGGGGGTGGCAAATTATCTTGGTTACACGGCAGTGGCTTTCCCCTGGGCCGCCCTCCTGGCGGCATGGGTGTGGCTCCTCATCTTCGGCATCTTCCGGGTACCCTTCCTTGGATCGTTCGGAATGGTTGCCGCCCTGTCGCTCGGGCTGGCCCTTCGAGGCGGCTTCTCCACCACGGCCCTGGTGGCCGTAGCCGCTGTCACCGGTCTCATCATCGCCGCGCACCGGTCAAACCTCTCCGGGATGAAGAACCTTTCCTCTTGACCACCCCTGCATGACGCCCGAATAAGGCGAGCAGGGAATCGAATCCAGGCAGGAGTAGGATCAGCTGTACAAGCAGCGTGTGCTGACGGCTCTCATTCCGGCCGTAATGCCTGCAAGACCACTTCTCCCCACACCCTGTCGTCGTGGATAACCTCTCCGGAAAAAACCCCGTAATTGTCTTGGGTGAGGATCCTGCGGGTGATCATCGTCAACGGAGTCCCTACACGGATCGGATCTCCGGAGAGCGAGGCCTGCTTGATCCCCACGATGTACCCGAACCCCACACTCTTCCCCTTCTTGATATCCTCCCATCCGGCCATGGCAGCCGTCGCCTGGGCCACCAGCTCGATCATGATGGTAGGACTCACGTTAAACCCGTCGCAAAGGGGCCAGGTTTCCCTTGCCACCGTCCGGGTCACCCCCCTTCTCATCTCTCCATGCCCGGCAAACCCGGCAAAGGTATCCACGAGCAGCATGAGGTCACGGTGGGGAACGATTTCCTCAATGGGAAGGTCCGCTTTCTCCACAACTCGCAAGGCTTCCGCCTCACAGGGGGCTCCCCCCCGAGCCGAAGGATCTACAAAAACCCCTCCCTCCGAAACAGGCTCCGCTTCCTTGAGGATCTTGAAGCGAAATCGCCTCTGCCCGTGAGTATCCTCAGAGTCGATATCCAAACGAATTCCGTCTCCCGGCCGCACGATCTGGCGGAAACGAACACGCTTGAACACCCTGTACGGCAGGGGCCGGTCCTTCAGCCCCTCCTCCCCTGCCATTGCCTGGTCAAGCAACCCGATCAGGCCCAGTGCCGGGAAGATAGGGTTGGCCGGAAAATGACCTTGAAACCAAGGGGATTCCAAGGGGATCCGACACAGGGCCCGGATCTTTCCGGGAGTGGCCTCGCGGTCCATTGGGATGTGGAAGAGATCAGGCATCCGGAGATTTCTATTCATCCTGAAACCAAGGGGATCAACGCTTCTCGTCTCGCGTGTGGACGGGGGTTTCCTGCAGGCCCGCGTTCCCCCACTTCTCCACGGCTCTTCTGGCCGCCCACCGCAGAAAAGGCCGGGTGTACTGGGTTCCGGCAAGCACCATGCCGAGGGCGAACACGAGATGAGACAGGCCATACAGGAGGGGTCCACCTATGGCCACCAGCCAGGGCTCCTGGACTTGAACGGAAACGAACCCCAAAGCCACGATGGCCGGCCACCCGATGATGTAGCTGAACCCCATTAGGGAAATGCCGATACAGGTCCGGGCGGTCGGCCGCTGTTTGAGTTCGCTCAGGTTCGCCTTGTCCTGCATCGCTGACCGGACGAATTCCGTTCGGGCGATTTTCCCCAAAAGGGTCATCCTCTTCACAAGAAAACACCCTCACCCTCGCTGCCGCTGTTATGATGCTTGCCTCATCCGTCGGGGTCCGTCGCGACCGATTGAGAACTATTGAGTCAATATAGCACAGATCATTCGACGACCAAAGTGCATCGGGGAGACCCGCCTGAACCACTTCCAGCGCCTTTCTCTTGCTTCTTTGCGGAATGTCTTGTAGTTCTATTATGTGGTTATTCTCAACGCAACGGAAGGTTTACCCTCGATTACCAGCACGTCTTCCCGGCTCTGTCAGGGACGGCCGCCATGCGATTTCTCCTCTTGCCATCCAACAACGCCCTTTCCCACGTGATCAAGTGTCTGGCCATACGGAAGCGTTTGCTGGAGCGCGGGCACGAGGTCTTTCTCGCGGTGGCACGAAGTCGCTCGGATTTTCTTCGCATGCTCGGCATTCGGCACCGTATTATCGCCGACATTCAGGAAGCGGATCACGGCGCTTCCCCGTCTTTTGCCTGGTTCAGGCAGCCCGAGCGCTTTATCCGTGTGGTGCGAGATGAAGTGGAGCTGATCCAAGAGGTGCATCCCGACCGGGTACTCGGCGTATTTCGCTTCACCGGCCACGTTTCGGCCAGACATGTGGGTGTCCCCTATGATTCCTTCATCTGTGGATGCATGATTCCGGAGTTTTCCGGCGTCCTGGGTTTTTCCGACACAGACCCGGGAATGGCGGAACAGGGGCTGTTTCTAAGCTATTTCTGGCGGTTAATTGGCGAGCGAGTCAACCAGGCGCTGGTACGGCTCAATCAGCCCCTGCTCGAAGATCCTCTCGAGCTGCTCAAGGGCGAACGAACGTTCTTGTGGGATTTCCCGGAGTTTCTTCCTATCGATCACTGTGAGGATGTGATGCACCTGGGTCCCGTGGAATGGCACGAATGGCCCGGCGAGGAGGGCATGAAGGACGTCGCATTGATGGGGGATTCCCCGCTGGCCGTCCTTTCCTTCGGAACGGCCGACCTCCCTCTGTCTGGCCTTTCGCGTATCGTCCATGTACTGCTCGCACTCGGATTTCGCGTGGCGGTTGCCGGCGGCGGTCGCAAAGAACTGGTCGAACGGGTGACCCCATCGGACAGGGTACGGGCTTTCCGCATGATACCGCTCCACCAACTGCTGGACAGGGCGTCACTTCTCGTCTGTCACGGCGGGCAACAGACCGTCTTCGAGGCGCTGAGACGGGAGGTGCCGGTCGCTGTTATGCCTTTTCAGCCAGAGCAGGCACACAACGGCATCTGCCTCGAGGCACTGGGATGCGGGGGCCGCTTGATCGACTCTGTCGTCTACCGGGGCCGAACCCGGGTGTACCTGGAAGCGCTTGCCCGTTTGGGCGATGACGATCTTACGAAGCGGATCAACGGGATAGCCGGATCAAGTCGCGTGAATCCCAGCCTTTCCCACATTTCTAAGGTAATTCGAAGCTACCGAGGTGTCGACCTGCTCGTGGAATGCCTTGAAACGAGAAACGCATGAGCGGGATGGGCGCTGTACTTGTCAGCGGTTTTCTGGGAGACCCCAAGGATCTGGGTCCCCTGGCGGTCCGGCTCGGTCATCTGGCAGACATGGGGTCAGTGGAAACCGTATCGCTCTCTCATCCCCGCGACGCTGACGCCGGGTTCGACATCGACTGCTTCGCTGAAGCGGTCGCTCAGGCCCTTCTGCGATGTGTGGCGCGGGGGCAACAGGTCCTGCTCGTCGGCCACTCTACCGGGGGCATTGCCGGCCTGGCGGCGCTGGAAAGGCTGAAGGGCCTGTTGAGCCCTGCGCTGCTCGTCCTGGCCGGAACGCCCGGTAGGATCGATGGCAAGTACTTGCTGCGATGGGAAGAGCATGTGGCACGCGCACAGCGCAACGGCCGGCTCCGCCGGGGCAAGCAGCCGGGCCTCGCCGATATTGGTAGGATGGTGAGGGCGGTGAACCGGTTGGGAGCCTATGCCCCGTCCACGCCTTTTCCCCTTCTCTTGGTTTACGGAGAGGAGGATCGACTGGTTCCCCCCTCGGAAAGGCGGTGGTTCGAGCGTCCCGAACTGGGCACCCCCCTTTGGACACTGACCTTGCCGGGCGCAGACCATGATCTGCTTTCCGGCACTAAGGGAGAAATCGTCGCTAATCTGGTGGAGCGCAGGTTGGATGACCTGGTGTTGGAGGAGACCGCGGCAGACGCCGCGGCAATAGGCGCCCTGAAAGATGTGGATCCCCGCATCACCCGGTTCTTTTTTCAGTCGCCCCTCTCCGCACGGCACGTCAGTCAATCCCCTGCTGGCCGACGCGCCCGCACCGGCCGACTGGTGCTTCCAGAGTCTCTCCCCGAGGCGGTTCCCTGGGAGCCGGTAATCGCGAATGTCGAGATCACCACCCGGTGCGCCCTGGCCTGCGCCCATTGTGCCAGAACCCTGCTGGGCCGGAGGGAAGCCACACTGTCCCCCGAGCGTTTTCGGACCGTTCTTGAACTGCTTCCCCACACATACCAAGTGACCTTCGTGGGGTTGGGGGAGCCGTTCCTTCATCCGGAACTCTACCGCATTGTCGCACAGGCGGCGCGGTCCGGGCGCAAGACATGCCTGGTGACAAGCGGCGCCGGGTTGACCGCGGAGGGCGCAAAGGCGGTGCTCGAGGCGGGGGTCGATCAGGTAACCTTCAGTCTAGACGCGGCAAGCCCGGAACTGGCGGCCGAACTCAGGCCCGGCCTGGCTCTGGAAGCCCTGCTGTCGAACTTCCGGACCTTCGCGTCGGAGGCACGGAAGGGGGCCGGAGCTAAACGGCAGAAAGGCCCGCCCGATCTCGCTGTGTTCAGTGCGCTTTCTACCCGTTCGGTTTTTCAGACGGCCGATCTGTGCCGGCTTGCCGGAGAACTCGGTGTACAAGCGATCGTGTTCACCGATCTCAATTTTCCCGATAATCAGCGTCACACCCTCTGGCGAGCTGCGACCGCCGAGCAGAAACGCGAGATCAAGCGGGCCGTCGCCGGATCGTTTCGAGCGGGGCTGCCCGTCCTCGGTGTGCGGGGCATCGAAGAGATCGGGGTGAGCACCCGAAGCCGTCAGGTGGCGCTCTTGCCGGTCGAGCAACTCTGGGAACGATCTGAACGTCACCGATTCTGTGTTTCGCCATGGCAGACAATCCCTGTGGCTGCTGACGGCACGGTGACCCTCTGCGACTGCCAGCCGACCGAACCGATCGGGAACCTGTTCGAAGATCCGCTTTCCGAGATCTGGAACGGACGGAGGATACGCGAATTTCGGCAACAGATGACCCGAGGCGAACCACCGAAAAGGTGCCTCGCTTGCCCCCGGTTCTGAACAGGTGAACGATGAGCCCCCGCCTTGCCGTCCTTGTGCCAGTCCTTGCACTCAAGACCTACTCCAGTATGTCTGTAACCCGATCCTGCATCCGCCTTACCCATGGATCCCATTTGTCCGTCGAAACAAGAACAGACTTGGCCAGGCTGCACCTGGGGATATCCACAGGGCAAGTCCTTGACCGGTTCTCTCACGATGAGGTATACGTTTCGGTGGTTTTTCCCCGCGCAAGGTAGCCTGATGAAGGATTCTTTCGTGTTGTAGATCTCGCTTGCTGACTGAAGGAGGGAATCATGAACAGGATCGGAATCCTTGTTACCTCGATAGTCTTACTTACCTGCTTTCTCACCTCCTGCGCCCATAACGTCACGTCCAAATTGCCGCGGGTCTTCGAGAGGGAGTATCTGAACCAACAGACGAGTACCCAGCCGATCGACCTCTCTTCCGGGGGCGAGTGCCCGGGCACGAGGACCATGAATGTTGTGAGCAAGGATACGAGAACTGATCCATATGAGGTCTACAGTTCTTCACGTTCGTATACCATAACCCCATCCGAGTACACCCGGCTTGTCGCACGGTACATGGAGGAGAAGCTCCGCGAGAGCAATGTGCAGGTGGACGAAGAGTCCGGCACGGAAATCCACGTATGGATGGAAGAGGTCTATGCGTCCGGAGCTTGGACCTTTGGATGCGATGTTAGGCTAAAGGTTACCATCCCGGAGATCGGCTACACCAGGGTTTACGCCGGCCACGAAGGGGGCGCGATCATAATGAACGTTGTAGGCTACGCAACGAACCTGGCGGTCGTCGAGTTCTTGAAGGACCCGGAAGTCCAGAAGTACATCCAATGTAGATGAAGAGAGAAGAAGAGAGTTGTTGCCGGACATCGAAAGGCCTCTAAGACGGGTTATCATCACGGGTGAGGGACGAACAAGCACATGGTCTGGGAGCACTTCGACAGACTCTACTGTATCTCCGTCAAGGAAAGGGACGACAGGCGGGCCAGAGCCAGAACCGAGTTCGAAAAGGTGGGCCTCTCCCAGAGGGTGGAGTTCGTTCTCGTGGACAAACACCCCACCAACCCGGAGCAGGGCATCTACGATTCACATCTTATTTGCATGCAGAAGGGGATCCGGGCCGGCGCGAAGACCATCGTGATCTTCGAGGACGATGTGGTTTTCGATCGATTCGACCCGGAAAACCTCCGGCGCTGCGCCGAGTTTCTGTATTCCACCCCGGAATGGAAGATGTGCCACTTCGGGTGCCTGGTCAAGCGTAGTTTCAGGACGGAGTGGCCTTCGGTGCGCAGCATCCGGTACCGCGCCCTCACGCACGCGTACGTCATCCACCGGCCGTTTGCCGAAGCTCTGAGCCGGAAACCCTGGAAGGGAATCGCTTACGACGACTTTCTCAAGGTGTTTCATGAGGACGTGTACGTTATCCAACCCACCTTCGCCTTCCAGAGTGATTCCCCCTCGGACAACGACGAACTGAAGGGTGTGGAATCCTTCCGCAAACTCATCGGGGGGCTCCAACGGATTCAGAGGATGAACGAATTCTACCACTGCCATCGCACGATCATCCTCGCCGCCCACATGGCACTGGTGTTGATCGCGCTGAGCCGGATCCTGTGATCCTCCCCTTCTTCTCAGCACCGCGTTCCTTTATCCTCCCGATCTCAGTCCCCCGCGCCCGCGAAGAAGATTTCCGCGTAGACCCGTGAACCGGCAAAAGCCTCATCCACCAGAAGAGTGACATCCCGGATCATCTCCTCCCGGCCGCACAGGTAGAAGTCATACTCCTTTCGGGGAAGTTGCGACTCCAGGTAAGCGGTGACCCTGCCGGAGAATGCATCCGTCCGCGGGCTCTTCCCGGTTCCATGGCCTGTCAGGCAGGGGACCACTTCGGCTGCAGCATCCAGAAAGAGATTCTCGTAGTAGAGCTCGTCGGGTTCGCGAACCCCGTGAAGGAGCAGGAAGCCCCGAACGCCGGAGCGGACCATGGCGGCAAAGGGGGCGATCCCGGTTCCGCTGGCCACGAAGACGGCAGGGCGGTCCGAGGGGCGGAATGCAAAATGTCCGCGTGGGCCCGAGAAGGTGAGCTCTTCGCCCGGCTCGAGCGAGGCCAGGGCAGGGGTGACCCCTCCTCCAGGAACGTGTCGGATGCAGAGGCCCAGGGGCGCCTCCTCCGGACCCGTGGTCAGCGAGTAGTCCCGCTCGAGCCCCTGCGAATGGAGGCGGATGTGCTGCCCCGCGCGAAAGGCGAACCCCTCCGGCCGGGCCAGCCTCAGCTCAAAGGTGTTGGCAGAGAGCCAGAAGGTCTCCTCGAGGACGGACCGGTATTCTTTCGGACGGCCGGTGGCAGGGGATCTCGTCTTATGGCTCCCAGAGCGTGTCCGCAAACCCGTAAAGATGATTGCAGTATCTGGCAAGCACGAACAGGTAGTCGGACAGCCGGTTCAGGTAGGTTCCCATCTTGGACGGCCCCTGTCCTTCCGGGCCGACCTCCATCGTCTCCAGCATGGCGACCAGACGCCTTTCGGCACGGCGGCACACGGTCCGGGCCACGTGGGCCCAGCAAGCGGACGGATGTCCACCCGGCAATATGAACCCGCGCAACGGGGAGAGAGCCTTTTCCATTCCGTCGATCTCGGTCTCGAGCCGCTTCAGGGCCCCCTCGTCCAGGTCGGGAAGATCCTCGAAGGCGGGCGAGTCCGGGGTCGTGGCCAGCTTGCCTCCTACGCAGAAGAGGTCTCTCTGGATCTGCTCCACGGCCCGGCCGACCTCGGGGTTCTCTTCGGCAAGGGAGGCGATGAGCGCACCCAGCACGCTGTTCAGCTCGTCCACGTCCCCATAAGCCTCCACCCGGTCGTTCGCCTTGCTGACCCGCTCTCCGCTGAACAAGCTCGTCTTTCCCTTGTCCCCGGTCTTGGTATAGATCTTCATCGCCCCTCCGCTCGGCCTCGGTGTCTGGTCGTGGTGAAGTGGGATCATTATCCGGAACAGGGTGGAGGGCGTCAATGCTGCTGCGTTGCATGATAAGGGTGGATACCATAGAATCGCGGCGATTCCACATCCACAGGAAGGGGAAATCCACATGAAAAAGATCGGCTTTATTGGAACAGGGCTCATCGGCAACCCGATGGCCCGCAGGCTCTTGAGCCAGGGCTTTCATCTCAAGGCGCACGACCAGAACCCCAGGTCGCTTCAGTCTGTCCTGGATGCCGGCGGAGAGGCCGTGCAGGGTCCGGCAGACTTTCAAGACACGGATGCCGTCATGATCGTCGTGAACAATATGGCCCAGGTGAACGATGTGCTCTTGGGGGAGCAAGGCCTGATACCGGCCTGGAACGACGGCCCGATGCCGATCGTGGTCATCTCGAGCACGGTATCGCCGGAGGACGTCAAGGCCCTGAGCGACCGACTGCCGCCCGGGCGGCCCAGGCTGCTCGATGCGCCGATCAGCGGCGGGCCCATCATTGCAGAGCAGGGCAAGCTCGCCGTCATGGTGGGCGGGCCGGAGGAGGACTTCGAACAGGTCCGTCCCGTGTTCGAGGCCCTGGGCGAGCGGGTCTACCACATGGGGCCCCTGGGTTCCGGAGAGGCGATCAAGCTGGTCAACAACATGATCGGGCTCACTTCCTTCATGATCACCCCTGAGGCTCTGGCCCTGGGGGTCGAATACGGCCTTCCGGTCGACCGCATGATAGAGATCATCAACGCGAGCAGCGGCAAGACCTTCGTCTCCGAGAACTGGCCCATGTTCTCGCTCTGGCTGCAGGCTGCCCTGCAAGAGGACGACCCCTTCGGCGCTCGCGAAGCGCTCTTCACGACAGGGCGAAAGGATCTGGAGACGGCAAAGAAGTGGGCTTCTTCCCAAACCTTCGAGACACCGATCCTGGACCGAGTCATCGACGGTCTGGTCAGCATCGATCAGAAGTTCCTTCTGGAGCGCATCCGCGCGATCCTCGAGGAGAAGAAGGCCGGATGAAATAGACGATGGAATAGAGAGGAAGCTTGCTGAGGGATCAGGGGCCAGGGGTCGGGGATCAGGCCCCTCCGCACTCTCCCCAGGAATGACTCTCGACCCTTTACGGGGGAAAGCGAAATTCCTTGTCATGCCCGTGGGACGGGTGCTAGGCTGAGCCATCTACCTTTCGTGTTCAACCGCCTCAACCGCAACAGAGCACAGGAGACGCCATGGCTACAGGACAGGATCGCTACCCGAAGCTGTTTTCACCCATCCAGGTCGGAAACCGGGAACTCGCAAACCGTCTCATCATGGCGCCTCTCTACACCGGTTACGCAACCATGGACGGCCGGCTCAGCCCCTACCTGGTCGAACACTACAAGTGCATGGGCGCGAGCGGTCTGGCGATGGTCGTGGTCGAGAGCGTTGCCGTGACCGCAGCGGATATGGGATCCCTCCGAACGATCCGGGCCCATGACGACGAGCACGTGGAAGATCTTGCCCAGATTGCCAAGGCCGTAAAGGAAGGCGGAGCCCTCGCGTGCTGCCAGCTCAACCACCCTGGACGGTTCGCCCTGCTCAGCGGGCCGGTCGGGCCTTCACCGGTAGAGGTTTCGGGCATGGTGCCGAGGGAGCTTCCCGAGGAGGAAATCCAGGAGCTGGTCCAGGCCTACGCTGCTTCTGCTCGGAGGGTGAAGGAGGCCGGTTTCGACATGGTCGAGTTGCACGGTGGGACCGGGTATCTGCTCGCCTCCTTTGTCTCGCCACGCACCAACCAGCGCACAGATGCATATGGAGGCTCCCTCGAAGGGAGGTTGCGCTTCCCCCTGGAGGTGCTCGCGGCAACGCAGGAGGCGGTAGGCAAGGACTTCCCAGTAGGATACCGCTTCCTGGTCAACGAATGGCTTCCCGGCGGGTTCGAGCCCCCTGAGGATCAGCCCGTGGCGCAGGCCCTGGAGAAGGGAGGGGTTGCCTATCTCTCCATCATGGGCGGCACGTACGAGTCTTTCTTCCTGCCCGAGGTGATCGAGCGAGTTTCACAGGACGGCCACATGTCGGATCAGGCAGCAAGAGTCAAACAGGCGGTCTCGATACCGGTCATGACCGCAGGCCGGATCACGGGGCCGGGGCTGGCCGAAAACATTCTCGCCGAACACCAGGCGGACTTGATCGGGCTTGCCCGCATGGTCCTGGCCGACCCGGACTGGGTGCGTAAGGCGCAAGAGGGCAAGGAAGGGGAGATCCTCGAATGCCGGGTCGGCTGCGATGTCTGCGTGACCCAGGTCATGAGCGGCCAGGGTGTGGTATGTGCTGCCTGGCCAAAGGAGAGGCGCTCCGAGGTGAAGGAAAAGCTGGAAGCCTGACAACTCGGAGGAGATTGCGAGACCCCAAAGGGGTCGAAGTCGGAACAACGTGGAGATTGCGAGACCTCAACGGGGTCGAAGCAACCCCCCGGCACCGTCCGCACACAAGCAGCATTCCAGAGGCGGGGATGAGCAAGACCACTTTCAAGATCGCCACCTTCAATGTCAACTCCGTCCGGTCCCGCATGCCGATCGTCCTGGAATGGCTCCGAGAACACGGCCCTGATGCGCTCTGCTTGCAGGAAACCAAGGTGGAGGACAAGGATTTCCCGCTCGGCGAGTTCGAGGATGCGGGCTTCCACGTCGCCTTTCGGGGTCAGAAGCGCTGGAACGGTGTAGCCATCGTGAGCAAGACCCCGCTCGAGAAGGTTGTCTTCGGTTTCGAGGGCGGCCCGGAGGAAGAGGGCCCCAGGATGATCAGCGGCGTCCTGTCCGGTGTAACGATCGTGAACACCTATATCCCGCAGGGTCGGGACGTGGAGGACGAGCAGTTCGCTTACAAGGTCGGGTGGTTCGAGCGGCTGCACGAAAGGTTCGAGGCCCGGTACCGGCCCGAGGATCTCCTCCTCTGGTGCGGGGACCTGAACCATGCACCCGAGCCGGAGGACGTGTATGAGCCCGAGAAGAAGGAGGGACACGTCTGCTTCCACCCTGAGGTGGACCGCGTCTACCGCAAGATCATGGAGTGGGGCCTCGTGGATGTGTTCCGAAAACACTGCTCCGAGCCGAAACAGTACTCCTTTTACGACTATCGTCTGCCGAACGGCGTCAAGCGCGGCCTCGGCTGGCGGATCGACCACATCCTGACCACCCGGCCGCTCGCAGACAAATCCACTGCGGCCTACATCGACCTCGAACCCCGCCTCAAGCCAAAGCCCTCGGACCACACCCCCGTTGTTGCCGAGTTCCTGCTGGATTGAGACTCGTCGTAGGAGAACTCCATGGGCTTCGTTTTCCGGCTGGAAGATTATCCCCGCTACCTGGAACGAGTGGGCGAGGCCACCTACCTGGACGTGACCCGCCGCACCGATCCGGCGCGGGTGGTGAAGGTGTGGGACAACCTGCAGGCCGTGGTCGAATCGTACGGCGCACCCTGGGTCGTTCAGCTCTGGACCAAGGATGCGGCAGGTGCGCTCGGCCATGGTGAGCGAATCCTCGAAGGACTGCGGGACGCAGGCACCACGATCGTTGCCCACGTGACGGTCACCGGCCTCGGGGGCACGCCGTGGGAGCCCCTGGCACCATCGACACCCTTCCAGGGGGTTGAGGATCTGATTTCGCTTGCGGGTGGGGCGGACCACATCAAATGGCGATACGATCCGGTGATCCCTACCGTACACCGGCTCGACACATTCCGACGGTTGGCCGAGCAGGCGGCAGGGTTGGGCATCACCCGCTGTGTACTGAATTTCCTGGTTCCGCCTGGCAGGTACAAACGGGTGGACGCCCGGCTGTCCGGTAGCCTGCCGGGATGGAGCAAGGGAATGCCCGGGTACGATGCTGCCTGGCGCGCTCAAACCGCGGCCGAGTTGGTCGAGGCGGCCGGGGAGCTTGGCATTTCGGTGGCCGCGTGCGCCGAATCATCAGACCTGTTGGACCGGGTGGATGGGCTGCAGTCTGCTGCTTGCGGGGAACATGCCTGGTTTGTGGCCCTTTCGGGGCGTGATCCGGGCCGGGCCCGAACCTCGGGAAGTCGCAAGGGGTGCGGTTGCGCAGCCTACTTCGATGTCGGCATGTACGGCCAGTGGCGAAACTGCCACCAGTGTCTCTATTGCTACGCGGGATGAATGCGTAGGAGGCTGGTGCGCAATATCTTGGCTAGTCGGCCTCTTCGGGCATGATGCCCTCGGGTGTGATGCCCCGCACGAAGTACTTCGGGTCGCCGAGGAAGCTCTGGAAGATGACGATGAAGGCGACCGACGCTTTCACCATCAGGGGCTTGTCCAGGTAAAGGATCCGAAGCTGTTCCTTCCGAACCTTCGTATCGTGATGGTCGAAGCATCCAACGAACAGCCCGTCGAGCGGCTGGCCGCCGGTGGGGGTGGTCACCACGTCGAACCCGCCCTGTACACAGTAAGCCATCGCCTCCTCGAGGATCTGCTTCTGCTGTGCGATGTCGGTGATGTGGTAGCCGAAGATGTGCATGATCGTCCGCTGGGCCTCCCGCATGCTGGCCGTGGCGATGGCGTCAAACAGCCGTGAGGCGGGAACGTCATCATTCGTGTCCGCCCTCTGACGAATGAGCGACAAGAGGACCGTGTTCTTGAACAGTTCATACAATCGTTGCGCCCCGTTGATCGGGCTCTTGGCCGGATGGGCAAGGGTCGGTCTGTATCCTGTATAAGAACCCACAAAGAGAAGCTGGAAGATGTGGGAGAAGAAATCGACCCCGTCCAGAGGGTCGTGAATGTCCACCCTCATATCCAGTGTGTTGTCGAGCCGGTCCGCCAGCTTGACCCGAACCAGGTCGGGCATCTGTTTCCCCTGCCCCAGCATTCTTCCGATGTACTGGCAGTAGGTCTGGCCTTCCTCGTGTCGCTTGAGGAGCTCCAGCCGCTCCATGAGGAACCACTCGTCGGTCTGATCCACCCGCTTGAGGAGGCTCTGGAATTCATCCTCCAGCTCGCTCCACTCCTCCTGGGTAAAATCATCGGAAGAGATGTCCTCGAGCTTGTCGTGCAGGAGCTCGGCCAGAAGATCGAGCAGGTTGGCTTCGTCCTCGGATCTCGCCAGGAGGGCCGTCGCACGGATCGGATGCAGGATCGCCAAGGGGCCCAGGCGCCGCCGTTTTCGGCCGTATGCATGGCCCAGGTACTTGAGCACCCCGAGGAGCGTATCTCGCTCGTACGGTGAAACCGGCTTGTCCTCCAGGAGAAGGGCAAGGATGTTGCCGGACCCGAGCGCCACGGCGCTGAGCTGATAGTTCAGTACCGCCGACAACCTCAGGAATGTATCGAGCTCGTACACGGCCATACGCGGCCTCCCTTTGTAGTCCCCCGCCACGACACCAATCTTACCTCAAAGCTCGGCACAGTTCCAAAGGCACAAAAAGGGAGAGATCGGCGAACCATGGAGGTTTTCGCCGTTTCTTTCTTGTATTGCTTGTATAATCCTAGTATGATCCATAGCCGGGCTCTGAACCATCCCGTTCGCACACAATCCAGACGGAGGGATCAGGCGTGAAAAAGGGTTTGACAGCTCTTGCTGCCGTCCTGCTCATCTCGGCGGTTGCGGTCGAAGCGAGTGCCTGGACGCGGATTCGGATCGGGTGGCCGGATGATGACCCGAAGAGCGTCAGGATGGAGATCGACGGTACGGGGCGAATGGGGGTCGCCTATGGTCAGCAAGCCTATCCGGACCAGCTCAAGTACCTGATGTGTGATGAAGAATGCTTCCTGGCCACCCAGTGGTCTTCTGTGCTGGTCGACTACATTGAGGTGGATCGTTACTACGATTCCTCTTCCCTCAGGATGGACCAGGAGGGAAATCCGAGAATCGCATACTACGACCAGACGAATCAGGATCTGAAGTTTGCAACCTGCGACAGCCAGTGTGAACTATCGGCCAACTGGACCAAAGTCTTCGTGGACTTTGAGGGAGATGTGGGCCAGGGAGTTTCGCTGCATCTCGACGAAGAAGACAACCCGCGGATTCTCTATTTCGACAACGACCAGCCGGACACGCGGTTCGCATACTGCGATGGGGACTGTCACCACCCGAATGACTGGGACTCCTTCGCGGTCGACGTGCTTGGAGGCCAAGGCACGCTCTTCGCGGCACGACTCCCGGGAGGAGCTTTTCGGGCGGCCTACAGGACCCGCGTCGCCAACCGGCTGAGATATGTATCCTGCGAAAGCGGGTGCACCGACCCCGCCGGTTGGACAGCCTCCACGATCGATCTCGATTACGGCGAAGCAGCCGATCCCACGATCGCCTGGGATTCTCTGGGCCGACCTCACCTGTACTATGAGAGCGCGTACTATGGCCCGTTGTACTACGCTACCTGTAACGGGGACTGTCACGATGTCAATGATTGGGAAGTGGCCCTGATCGATGACCGGAATACGTACGACCACAGCATCGCCCTCACACCCGAGGGGTATCCGAGGCTGGTCTACCACGCCAACGGGAACCTGCATTTCGCCCTCTGTGACGAGGATTGCGGCGATCCTATCAGTTGGACGACGTTGGTCGTAGCCGGATGGGAGATGGGACACAGTGATATCGAACAGGTTCGTCTTTTCCTCACACCGGAGGGATACCCGCGAATCGCCTTCTCCGCAAGCGACCCGGTCGGATCCGGCCTGGTGGTTGCCTCCTGCGACAGGGACTGCGCGGACCCTGCCGACTGGAACACCCCCACGCCGGCATATGGACATCCCACATATTACTATCCGATTCTCGAGCTCGACCATGAAGGCCGGCCCCTCATTCTCGCGCAGGACCCTGCAGCAGAGTTCGCCTTGATCCTGGACTGCGCGGATCAGGACCTGGACAGGACCTCCGCCGACCCGAGGTGCGGAAGCCTGGACTGCGACGACGACTCGTCCGACGATCCGCCCGCCTGCGAGACTTGCGAATGCGGGGATCCTTACTGCGGTGCCTGTGCCCGGTGCCGCAACATCTGGTCGTCCGACTACCTGCTTGACGGCATCGACTCGAACTGCGACGGGGAGGAATGCTTCATCGCTACGGCCGCCCTCGGGTCGGGCAGGGAGCCGCAACTGGAGATCCTCAGGCAATTTCGAGACCGGGTCCTGAAGAAAACCGGGGCGGGACGGGTGCTGGTCGACGCCTACTATGCATACAGCCCGCCGATAGCGGCCTTTGTCCGTGAGCGCCCCGCGATGCGAGCCGTCGTGCGGGTGGTGCTGGCGCCTGTCGTTGGGCTGGCGACCCTCGTCCTGGCGATCTCTACGTGATTCTCAGAGCAGTGAAGGAGGCCCTGATGCGTATCCGCCCCGCTGTCTTTCTCTTGCTCCTCCTCCTGATGCTTGATGCGGCCCGGCCGGCCGGTTCCGCTGTCATCCACGTGCCCAGAGACCATGCCCTCATCCAGGATGCAGTCGATACGGCGGTCGATGGAGACACGATTCTTGTCGCGCCCGGAAGCTATGCCGAGGAGGTAAGCATCGAGTACAAGGAAATCTCAATGAAGAGCGAGGCCGGGCCTGAAGAGACCTGGATCGATGAGTTGGATGCTCGAATGATCTACTCGCCCGGACTCACTGTGGAGGGCTTCACATTCGATTATGTATACCTCAACCGGGTTACAGGCTTGTTCCGGGGCAACATCGTGACCACCACGACGACCAGCGGGATGTACTGCTACGTCTGCACGGATGACCTTCTGATCACGTCCAACCGGTTCGTGGGCAGCACGGAGCAAACCGATTCCAACCGGTTGGGCCTCCAGCTGTCCAGTTCGTTTCCTATCGTCACAAACAATCTGTTCCAAAACATCAGAAGGACCGGCTATGTTTCGGAGGGTGCCGCGATCTATGTAAGCTCGACCAACTTCCCCGCCCTGATCGTGAACAACACCTTCGATGGGAACGGAACGGTCGAAGGCAGCGCCCTGTATCTGAAGAGAGGCATCGTCTTCTTCGCGAACAACATCGTGACCCGAACCACGGAAGGGGGAGGGGTCTACGTCGATTCCTCCGGCAACCTGACCTTGTCCCACAATGTCTTCTGGAACAATGCCGGGCCGGCCGTTTGGGGATTCGCATCTCCCGACCCGACCGACATCTTCTCCCCTCCCTTGCTCACGTCAGCCGGACACCTTCAAACAGGATCTTCCTGCATCGACACCGGCAGCGCAGAAGCAGCGGGGCTGCCCGACACCGACCGGGACGGGGACCCTCGCCCCCTCGGGGACGGGTTCGACATCGGCGCGGACGAATACGACCCGGCCAACCCGTATCCTTCGGAAGACTATGATGGGGACGGCCATCTCGATCCGGATGACAATTGCCCGGATCTACCGAACCTCGAACAGACAAACGGCGATGGTGACGCCTGGGGGGATGCCTGCGACAACTGCCCCGAGACAACGAACGAAGGGCAGCGGGATTCGGACGGTGACGAACTGGGCGACGCTTGTGACAATTGCCCGGCCATCCGGAATCCGGATCAGGCCGACCACGAAGGGGATGGCCTGGGCGACCCCTGCGACCCGGACGATGACGACGACGGCATCCCGGATCTCGTGGACAGCTGCCCTTTGACCTTCGACCCCGTCGGCGCGGACACGGATTGGGACGGACTTGGAGACGCGTGCGACAACTGCCCGACGGACTATAATTCGGACCAAGAGGATTTTGACGATGACGGAGAGGGCGACGCGTGCGACCCCGACAAGGATGGAGACGGCCTTCTGAACGAAGAGGACAACTGCCCGGACACGCCCAACCCGGATCAGGAGAACAGGGACCTGGACACTTTTGGTGACGCGTGCGACCGCTGTCCTGTCACTCCGGCACCCTACAACGACGACAGGGACGGGGACCTCCTGGGCGATGTGTGTGACAACTGCCCGGAAGACAGGAACCCGCACCAGGAGGACCTGGACCAGGATGGGATGGGCAACGCGTGCGACTCGGATGCGGATGGGGATGGGTATGCTTCGCGTCGAGGGGACTGTGACGACGAGAATCCCGACATCCACCGGGGCGCACCGGAAACGCCCGGCGACGATATCGATTCGAACTGCAACGGCCTCGATGAATGCTTCATCGCAACGGCCACCTTCGGATCGCCCCTGGAGCCTCGCATCGACATGCTGCGGGCGTTTCGGGATCAGGTGCTCGTGCGGTCCGCGGCAGGGTGTCGACTGGTGGACCTCTACTATGCCAAGAGCCCGCCGTTGGCTCTGTTCATAGAGCGGCATCCTGTCCTGAGGGCCGTGGTCCGGGTGCTGCTCTTCCCGGTCATCGGCATTGCGACGATCCTCACATGATCCAGGAGACAGAGGATCCAGATCACAGGAAAACGAAGAGGACTCATCCATGCGCCATCGTATCTCCGTTCTGATCCAGATCTTTGTGTTGTCCTTCCTCGCAGCACCTGCGGCCGCAGAGGTGATCCACGTTCCTGGGGATTACCCGTACATACAGGAGGGCATCGACGCCGCCGTGGATGGGGACACCGTCCTGGTCGGCCCGGGCGTGTACGAAGAGCGTTTGCTCCTCAAAAACAAGCAGATCACCCTCAAGAGCGAAACCGGTCCGGAGCACACCTCGATCATCGGCATGGACGTGCAGTATGTGCCGGCTAACGGATCGACCATAGAGGGCTTCAGGTTCTTGTATGTCACCTTTCTGGAGAGCGCAGGCTTGTTCAACGGCAACTTCGTCGTCGGAGGCAGCGGCATCCACTGCAAGGACTGCAGCGAAGGGCTGGTGCTCACGAATAATCAAATCCTGGCCAACAGTCGTGGCGACGGGGCCGGCATCTACCTGGGCAATTCGTTTCCCGTCATCAGGAACAATCTGTTTCGAGCAAATAACTCCTCCGGATCCTCCTCGCTGGGAGGCGCCATCTATCTATCCAACTGGCGAGTGGGATCAGTGGTCATCGCAAACAACCTCTTTCTGGAAAACTGGGTCACGGGAAGGAACTCGAACGGGGGTGCCATCTATCTCAGCCAGGGCGGCAACGGCTACAAGCTCACCATGATCGTGAACAACACCTTCATGAGAAACCGAGCCGAGCAGGGAGGGGCGATCTACGCGGACGTGAGCGCGGGCGACGCGGTGATCGTAAACAACGCTTTTCTGGATATCAACTCCATGAGTGGCGGAACGGTGTACGTGCGCTATCCGGGCACGACGTCTCTCTCCCACAATGCCTTCTCGAGCAACGTCGGAGGCGATTTCGGAGGGGTGGCGGCCCCCGGCCCGCACGATATCTTTGCCCCCTTGGCCCTGACGGAAAGCGGACATCTCCAGACCGGCTCCCCCTGTATCGACCGCGGCTACGCCTTTCCCTCGGGATTTCCCTCCGATGACATCGACTGGGATCCCCGTCCGCTGGGTCTGGGAGTGGACATCGGCGCGGATGAGTACGACCCGGACAACCCACCGCCCCTGGAGGACCGGGATGACGACGGCGTGATGGATCCCTTTGACAACTGCTTCGAGGACCCGAACCCGTCGCAGAGCAATCCGGACGGCGACTGGTACGGGGATGCCTGCGACAATTGCCCGGACGAGCCGAACAACGATCAGCAGGACCAGGATGACGACGGTTACGGGGATGTTTGCGATAACTGCCCGAACATACCCAACCCGGAGCAGGAGGACCTGGACGAAGATGGAATCGGTGACATCTGCGATCCGGAGGAGGACGGGGACGGGATCCCGAACGGGGAGGACAACTGCCCTCTGGACTACAACGCGGACCAGGCCGACACGGACCAGGATTCCCATGGCGATGTCTGCGACAACTGCCCGCTCCACTCCAACGGGAACCAGTTCGACCAGGACGGAGACGGGATCGGTGACCCGTGCGACGAAGATGTGGAGGGGGACGGGGTCAACGACGATTTGGACAATTGCGTAGGGTACCACAACCCGGGGCAGGAGGACGAGGATGATGACGATTGGGGGGATCCCTGTGACAGCTGCCCGGGATTTCCGAATCCGGACAATAACGATGATGTCGACTGGGACGGCGTAGGCGACGCGTGCGACAACTGCCCACACCAGGGAAACGCCGATCAGGCAGACTTTGATGGGGACGGGTCGGGAGACGACTGCGATCCGGATATCGACGACGACGGTTCGCCCAACCCGGCGGATTGCAGGGACTACGATCCGCAGATCCACCCGCTTGCATGGGATCCGTTCGGTGACGGGATCGATCAGAACTGCAATGGGCGTGACGGCTGCTTCGTGGCCACCGCAGCATTCGGCACCCCCATGCACCCTAAGATCGATCTGCTGCGTGAATTCCGCGACCGGGTCCTGATGAAGTCCGCACCGGGAAGGCGCTTTGTGGATCTCTACTACGCTCACAGCCCGCCGGTCGCCGAATTCATCCGGGCACGTCCGGCGCTGCGCAAGATCGTACGGATCGGTCTGGGGCCCGTGATCGGCTTAGCGGCCCTCGTGCTGGCAGTGATTTCATGAGGATCAGAGTCGATAAGGGGAGAGAGACCATGACCCGAAGGTTCTGTCTGCGCCTGCTTCTCTTGTGCTGCTTCTGTTTCGCCTGGATGCGAACGGGCCACGCCGAGATCATACGGGTACCCTATGACTACCTGCTCATCAGCGACGCCGCAGATGCTGCGCAGGATGGCGATACCATCATCGTTGAGCCGGGAACCTACGACCAACCAGCAGAAATCGAGGCGAAGCAGATCACACTGATGAGTGAGGCGGGCCCGCTGTGGACCACCATCACATCCTTGTCCGTGGAGAATACGGATCCTCCCGGCGTCATCATCACCGGCTTCACCCTGCAGAACGTCGACTTCTATCGTGCGGCCGGCTTCCTGGCCGGGAACATCGTGACCGGATCCGACGGCAGTGCCATCTACTGCCGTTACTGCGATGATGACCTGTTCATCGTCGCCAACCGGATCCAGGACAACTGGGAAGACGTATCCTCAAAGTACACCGGCGGCGGAGCGGGAATCGAGCTCTACTACTCCCACCCCCGGATCATGCACAACCTGTTCAGGAACAATGTGGTCACAGGAGAAAAATCCCGCGGCGGTGCAATCTACGTGAGGAGTACGGGGAGTGGAATACCGGCCGTCATCATGAATAACACCTTCGATGGAAACGGCGCGCAAAAGGGCGGGGCGCTGTACATGGGCTACGACCCCGTACATTTCTTGAACAACATCGTCACCCGGTCGCCCCAAGGAGGTGGCTTCTATGTGGAGCATATCGATCCGGATCTGATCCTTTCCCACAACGTCTTCTGGAACAATACGGGTGGCGACGTACTGGGGGTCGTGGCACCCGACCCGACCGACCTGTTTGCGCCACCGCTGATCACAGAGAACGGTCACCTGCAGACCGGATCTCCCTGCATCGATGCCGGAACCTTGCCGGACTTCGCGTTTCCCGAGTACGACATGGAAGGAGACGCCCGCCCGCTGGGGGACGGCATGGACATCGGTGCCGACGAGTACGACCCGGCCAACCCCGTCCCGGCGGAAGACTACGATGGGGACGGCCATCTGGATCCGGAAGACAACTGCCCGGACTTGTACAACCCGGAACAGGACAATACGGATGGGGATCTGTTCGGCGATGCGTGTGACAATTGCCCGGACACCCATGACGATCGCCCTTTGGATCAGGACGCGGACTCCTTGGGCGACGCATGCGACAACTGCCCCGGCGTACCGAACCCGGACCAGGCAGACCTGGACGATGACGGCATCGGGGATCTTTGCGACGAAGAGGAGGATGGGGACGGAGTGCCGGACGACCAAGACAATTGCCCCCTGGACTTCAACCCGGGCCAGGAAGACGTCGATGAGGACGACTTGGGCGATGTATGTGACAATTGCCCGGGCGACGCCAACCCGGAACAGGAGGACCTTGACGAAGACGGGGAGGGTGACGCCTGCGACGAAGACGACGACGCAGACGAAGTGACGGATATTGAGGACAATTGCCCACGAACCGAGAACCCGACTCAAGAGGATGGGGACGGCGACGGGTGGGGAGATGCCTGCGACACTTGCCCGGATTTCCCCAATCCGGACTCCAACGAGAATCAGGATGGCGACAGGTTTGGAGACGCGTGCGACAATTGCCCAGAAAAGAGGAACTCGGACCAGGCGGATATGGACGATGACGGCATAGGGGACCGCTGCGATCCGGACCGGGACGGGGACGGCGTCCCAGGCGGGTACGCAGAGGGGTTGGACTGCGATGATTCCGATCCCACAACCTACCCGGGCGCCCCGGAGATCCCACACGACTACGCGGACCACAACTGCAACGGATTTCGGTCCTGCTTCATCGCCACGGCGGCCTTCGGCTCACCTCTCGAGCCCAGGATTGATGTGCTCAGAGACTTTCGGGACCGGGTGTTGATGAGGAGCGAAGCGGGGAGAAGGTTCGTGGCCTTCTACTATGCAGAGAGTCCGCCTCTTGCGGCGACCATCGAAGAACATCCTTTCCTGCGGCGGCTGGTCCGGGTCCTGCTGTTCCCGGTCATCGGGATGGCGACACTGCTGTTGGCTCTCTAGAAGACTGCGTAGCCGCCGTCGATGATGAAGACATCTCCCGTATGGTAGGCGCTCGCATCGCTCGCGAGGTAGACGGCGATTCCCTCGAAGTCGGCACCCGTGCCCCAGCGCCGAAAGGGGACCCTGGGCAGGACCTTGTCCCGAAATCGGTCCATGCTGAAGACAGGCGAGGTCATGGCCGTATCGATCCATCCGGGGACGATCGCGTTAGCACGGATGCCGTTGCGTGCGTACTCCACGGCGATCGCCTTGACCATGGAGACCACGCCTCCCTTTGTGGATGCATAGTTCTGCCCCCGGGCCTGTCCCTCCATGAAGGAGAGGCTACTCGTGGCCACAAGGGAGCCTCCGCCCCCCCGTTCGACCATGTGCCGCACGGCCGCCCGAAAGGTGAAGAACGAGCCGTCCAGGTTGACCCGCAGTACGCGGCGCCATTCCTCGCTTGTCATCTCGGCGAAGCTGGCTGCAAACCCTGGCACCCCTGCGTTTGCGAAACAGGCGTCGACCCGCCCTAACTGTTCCAAGGTCTCGGCAAATGCCTTGTCCACCGCCTGCTCTTCACCCACATCGCACTGCAGGGCAACCACTCGCACGCCGTGCCCTTCGAGTTGCTTCTTGGCCGCCGCGTTCTTGTCCTGGTTCGTGCCCCAGATACACACATCGCCGCCCGCCCTTGCCACACCCTCTGCCATGCCGAGTCCGATACCACTGTTTCCTCCGGTGACCAGGACCACCTTGCCGGTGAGATCAAAGGCCGGATGCGCCATTTCGTGTCTCCTCTCGCGATGATCGATTCAAAAACACAAGCCCGGGAGATGCGGCAGGCGTAGCCGGGGGGTTGCTTCGTCGCCGGTGGCTCCTCGCAATCTCCCCCATTGAAAATAACGCTAGGGAAGGTTCGGAGCCTTTCGCCTTTGGCCCTTTCACCTTTCGCCTGCGGCCTAGCTGCTTGTCATGCTTCGGTGGCTGGGCTGAGGGGCCTGCCCCTGATCCCTGGGCCCTTACCCCCAAGAACGTTTTCCCGCTTCATTCCAGTCGCGTCAGCTTTTGTGGTAACTCATGCCCTGGCAGGTGGCCACCAGAAGGCCGTCCTCCTGGCTGCGGATCTCCACATTCCACAATCCAATGGTCCGCTTCTTCTCGACAGGTCTTGCCACCGCTTCCAGGCGGGTGCCCAGAGGCACTCCGTTCAGGAAATTGATCTTTGACTCGAGCAACAGGGCTGAGCCCCCGGCCGAGTTGCCGGCAACGGCGAGAGCCTGGTCGGCCAGGGCATACACGATGATTCCGTGAGCGCGACCGAGCGCATTCATGTATTCCGGCTTCACCTCGATTGCGACGCGGGCGTAGTCCTCTTCTACCTCGAGGATCTCGATGCCGAGGTGGCGGGCCATCGGGTCACCGCCCACGACCTCCTTTGCGTAACGAATCGAATCTTGGGATGCCTTTTTCATCAGGGATTCTCCGGGTGTTGCTGACTCAACTCGGTCCGCAGAGCATGTCAGAATTAGTGGCGCTGGGATGCTACCCTCACCCTAACCCTCTCCCAGAGGGAGAGGGGACGCACAGGTGGTCCAGGGTTCCCGCTCCCCGTCTTCGTGGGAACAGGCTTCGCGGGAAAGACCGCGATTGAGCCAGGGGGTTGCCACGTCGCCTTCGGCTCCTCGCAATGTCCCACACTCAGGGATGCTGCGAACGAAGCGCGGCAGCCCCCCACCCATGTGCGACATAGCACATAGGGCCCCCGCGGGGAGGAGGGAGGCCTTTCACCTTTGCCCTTTTACCTTTCACCTTTACATACCGAGACTGCGACCGATGATTTCCTTCATGATCTCGGTGGAGCCGCCGACGATTGTGGTCGCCCGGATATCCCGGTAAGCCCTTGAGATGGGGTACTCGTCCATGTAGCCGTAGCCGCCGAAGAACTGCAGGCACTGGTCCACGATCTTCTTCGCCTCTTCCGTGAAGAAGTACTTGGCCATGCTCGTTTCGGTCACCACGTCTGTGCCCTTGACGTGCTCCACGAGAAGGCGATCGCAGAAGGTCTGGCAGATCTCGGCGGTGGTGTACATCTCCACCAGCTTGAACCGGGTGTTCTGAAACTTGATGATCGGCTTGCCAAAGGCACTTCGTTCCTGGCAATACTGCTTGGTCGCGTCGAGGACGGCCCACATGCTGGCCATGGCCGTGATGGCGATGACCAGGCGCTCCTGCTGAAGCTTCTGCATCAGCTGGATGAAGCCCTGACCTTCTTCGGGCCCGAGCAGGTTTTCTTTGGGCACCCGGCAATCCTCGAAAAAGAGCTCCGCGGTGTCCTGGGACCGTGCACCCATCTTGTCCAGCTTGCGAACTTTATTGTACCCCGGCGTACCGTCCTCGACGATAATCAGGCTCATCCCGGTGTAGCGGGGCTCTGCCTTCGGGTCCGTCATGGTGGCTACAATGACCAGATCGTTCAGGATGCCGTTGCTGATGAAGGTTTTCTGCCCGTTGATGACATAGGCGTCCCCATCCTTCGTGGCCGTGGTCTTTATGGCCTGGAGGTCCGAGCCTGCATCCGGCTCGCTCATGGCCACGGCGGTGATGATGTCTCCGCTCGCGCAACCCGGCAGCCACTTCGCCTTCTGCTGTTCGTTTCCGAAGGTCTCGATGTAGGGCACCACGATCTCGCCGTGAAGGCTCAGGTTGAACCCGGACTCTGCGATTCGGGCCATCTCTTCGATCTCGATCGCACTGTAGAGGAAGTCGGCCCCAACGCCTCCGTACTCCTCGGGCAGCCAGGGTGCGACAAACCCTTGCTCGCCGGTCTTCTTCCAGATGTCGCGCGTTACGATGCCTGCCTGGAGCCATTCCTCCTGGTGAGGCAGCACTTCCTTTTCCAGGAATTTCCGGAAGGCATCCCGAAAGATCTCATGCTCTTCTGTAAAGATCTCGCGCTTCATATTGCCGTTCACTCCTTCCGGGGAATCGTTCCCCTGTCCGCTTGCGCGGGGTCGGGATGGGTCTGCTAGTGCTGTCCCCTGTTCCGTCTCGGTTTTTGCAGGGCGACTCGTGGAGGCTTCCCGAGTCACCCCGACCGAGCCTGAGCACCCGCCTCCGGCGCCGTCGTTCCTCTGCCGGTGGCGAGGGACTATGTTGCCGTAACACGGAGCTCAAGAAAACTGAGACGGAACAGGGACAGCACTCTACATGCCCAAGTTCCGTCCGATGATCTCCTTCATGATCTCTGTGGCCCCGCCGAAGATGGTGGTGACGCGGGTGTCGCGAAAGACCCTGGAGATCGGGTACTCGTCCATGTAGCCGTATCCACCGAAAAACTGGAGGCACTGGTCCACGATCTTCTTGCACTCTTCTGTACAGAAGTACTTGGCCATGCTGACCTCGGTCACCACATCGGCGCCCTTCATGTGTTCCACCAGCAGGCGATCCAGGAAGACCTGGCAGATCTCGGCCATGGTGTACATCTCCACCAGCTTGAAGCGCGTGTTCTGGAACTTGATGATCGGTTTGCCAAAGGCGCTCCGCTCCTCACAATACTGCTTGGTCCACTCGAGGACGGTCCACATGGTCGCCACGGCCCCGACGGCTATGACCAGACGCTCCTGCTGAAGCTTCTGCATGAGCTGGATGAATCCCTGACCTTCTTCCGGCCCGAGCAGATTCTCTCTGGGCACCCGGCAATCCTCGAAGAAGAGCTCGGCCGTGTCCTGGGAATCCCAGCCGAGCTTCTCCAGCTTGCGCACCTTCTGGTATCCCGGTGTGCCGTCCTCCACGACGAGCAGGCTCATCCGTTTGTAGCGCGGTTCTGCTGTCGGGTCGGTCAGGGCGGCAACGACAATGAGGTCGTTGATCATGCCGTTCGTAATGAAGGTCTTCTGGCCGTTCAGCACGTAGGAGTCGCCATCCTTGAGAGCGGTCATCTTGATCGCCTGGAGGTCGGATCCCGTGTTCGGCTCGGTCATGGCCACGGCCGTGATGATGTCTCCACTCGCGCATCCGGGCAACCACTTCTTCTTCTGCTCTTCGTTGCCGAAGGAATCGATGTAGGGCATGACCACCTCGCCGTGCAGGCCCAGGGCAAAGCCATTCTCGGCGATGCGGGACATCTCTTCGATCTCCACCACGCTGTACAGGAAGTCGGCGCCTGCGCCCCCGTACTCATCCGACAGCCAGGGTGCGATGAACCCCTGGTCGCCCGCCTTCTTCCAGATGTCCCGGGGAACGATGCCCGCCTTGAGCCATTCCTCCTGGTGAGGAACCACTTCCTGCTCCAGGAATTTCCGGAAGGCATCCCGAAAAATCTCATGCTCTTCTGTGAATATCTCGCGTTTCATAGTTGGTCACTCCTTCTTGGGGAATCGCTTCCCTTTCCCGTCCTGAATTCCCGCCTGCGCGGGAATGACGGCGGGGCTTTACATGCCCAAATTACGGCCGATGATCTCCTTCATGATCTCGGTGGTGCCGGCGTAGATGGTGGTGACCCGGATATCCCGAAAGGCCCGGGAGATCGGGTATTCGTCCATGTAGCCGTAGCCGCCGAAGAACTGGAGGCACTGGTCCACGATCTTCTTGCACTCTTCCGTAAAGAAATACTTGGCCATGCTCGTCTCGGTCACCACTTCCGTACCGGCGACGTGCTCCTTGAGAAGGCGGTCACAGAAGGTCTGGCAGATCTCTGCCATGGTGTACATCTCGACCATCTTGAACCGCGTGTTCTGGAACTTGATGAGCGGTTTACCAAAGGCACTTCGTTCCTGACAGTACTGCTTGGTCCAGTCGAGAACCGCCCACATGCTCGCCACGGAGCCGATGGCACAGACCAGGCGCTCCTGTTGCAGCTTCTGCATGAGCTGAATGAAGCCCTGCCCCTCCTCGGCCCCGAGCAGATTCTCTTTGGGCACCCGGCAGTCCTCGAAGAACAGCTCCGCAGTGTCCTGCGAAAGCATGCCGAGCTTGTCCAGCTTGCGCACCTTCTGGTATCCGGGCGTCCCGTCCTCTACAACGATCAGGCTCATCCCGGTGTAGCGGGGCTCTGCCTTCGGATCCGTCATTGCGGCCACGATGCAGAGATCGTTCAGCATACCGTTGCTGATAAAGGTCTTCTGGCCGTTGACTACATAGGAATCCCCATCCTTGAGGGCGGTCGTCTTGAGTGCCTGGAGGTCGGAGCCAGCATCCGGCTCGGTCATGGCCACGGCAGTGATGATATCCCCGCTCGCACAACCCGGAAGCCACTTCTTCTTCTGCTCTTCGTTTCCGTAGGCCTCGAGGTAGGGCACGATGATCTCGCCGTGCAGGTTCAGGGCGAAACCGGTCTCCGCTATGCGGGCGATCTCTTCGATCTCCACCGCACTGTAAAGGAAGTCTGCTCCGGCACCGCCGTATTCCTCGGGTATCCAGGGGGCTATGAATCCCTGCTCGCCTGTCGTCTTCCAGATCTCGCGGGGCACGATGCCTGCCTTCAGCCACTCTTCCTGATGGGGGACAACCTCCTTCTCCAGGAACTTCCGAAATGCATCCCGAAAGATGTCGTGCTCTTCTGTGTAGATTTCTCGCTTCATGAATGTTGCCTCCGTTTTGTCAGCCCGTCCGTCTCAGGGGTGCGTGATGCCGTCTTCCCTCTGTATCGGTGAAGACGATGGACTGGTACTTGTCGAAAACCTCATCCGCCAGCGTGCAATAGCAGGCGGTCATCTCTCCGGGGGCGATCGTGTAGGTCCCCCCCGGGTAAAGGGTATCGATACGGAACCCTGAATCTTCTCCACGCAACTCACAAGAACTCGGGACCCGGACCGGATCCGGGCCGACGTTCTTCAGATGGATCTCGCAATTCTGATCGTGCAGATTACAGCACTTGAAGGACAGGACGTCCTCAATGGACGAGTTCATGATGACGCTTATTTCTAACATCACTCTCTCGTGTCTGATCACGGTCAGCGCTACATAGACTGCGATTCGATGCCAGTGGATTCCCGCTTGCGCGGGAATGACCTGTAGTCCTACCAGAAGTTGACTTGCTGGACCTTCTCTGTATCCTGAATAAGCCTTCGAAGGGCCTGCTTTTCCCCGTCGTCCGCCACAGGCTCGATTTCGGTAACCGGCTCACCCTTCTCGTTGTTCGAGGACTTCCAGTGCAGAACATAGCCGGGAACCAGCGCAAATCCGCACCCACCTGTTCCGCAGCAACTGTTTTCCACGGCCCAGCATCCTTTCGCAAGAAGGACCTCACGCCCCTGAAAGGGGATGCGCTTCTCCTCGTCTATGGCGTAGTAACCCGAAATGGATCGGACTTCCTGGCCCAGGGGACGGTGGGTGTAATGATTCATCACGCCGCGGTCACTCCCAAAACGTGAAAGGGCCAGGGGTCTCACCCCTGACCCCCACTTGAACCTTTGGGGAGGGGAGGGGCCTGACACCTGGCCCCTGACCCCTGATCCCTGAAGCTTATGCTTCGTAACGACCGATGATGCCGACGCTGCACACGTTCATGAACGGGAACCCGCCCAGGTTGTGCGTCAGTCCCAGGCGAGGATCCTTGAGCTGCCTATCGCCTGCCCGGCCGAGCAGCTGCAGGTACATCTCGTAGAGCATCCTGAGGCCGGAGGCACCGATCGGATGGCCGAAGCACTTCAGGCCGCCGTCGATCTGGCACGGAACGCCACCGTCTGCGTCGTAGAAGCCGTCCATGATGTCCTTGATCGCCCCGCCCCTGGGAGAAATGTGGAGGTCCTCCATGGTGACCATCTCCGTGATGGAGAAGCAGTCGTGGACCTCGATCATGCTGAGCTCTTCCCTGGGATCCTTGATGCCTGCCTCTTCGTAGGCGACCTTGCTCGCCTTCGTCGTGGTCACGAAGTGGTCCACGTTCCACTCGTTGTAGCCCATCTCATAGCCGTTGCTGAGCGAGAGCTGCAGGGCCTTGACCGAAATCAGGTCCGATTTGCCCAGGCTCTTGGCGATTTCCGGGGTCGTCACGATCGCACAGGCGGACCCGTCGCTCACACCGCAGCAGTCGAACAGGCCGAGGGGATGGGCGATGATCGGAGCGGCCATGATCTGCTCCTCGGTCACGACCTTTCTCAAGTGCGCCTTCGGGTTCTTCGCACCGTTGACGTGGCTCTTGGCAGACACGTGGGCAATGGCCCGCTTGATCTCATCGTCTGACACGCCGTAGGTGGCCGCGTAGCCGCTTGCGAGCTGGGCAAAGCTGCCCGGCGCCGTCATATTGATGCCTGTCATGAACCCACGGGGGCCGGCGTTCGCGCCGAATTCCGGCAGCCCGCCATATCCCGTGTCCTTGAGCTTCTCCACGCCGGCGGCCAGGCAGATGTCGTAGGCGCCGGACGCGACGGCGTAAACCGCACCGCGGAAGGCCTCGGTACCGCTGGCACAGAAGTTTTCCACCCGGGTCACCGGGATGTTGGGGAGTCGCAGGCTTATGCTCAGCGGCAGGGCGCTCTGGCCCACGCTGATCTCCGGGAAACAGGTGGACAGCCAGGCGGCCTTGATCTCGTTCTTGTCGATCCCTGCGTCCTCGATGCACTCCTGAAACGCCTCGACGAGCAGATCCTCGGCGCCCATGTCCCAGCGCTCCCCGAACTTGGAGCACCCCATACCCAGAATTGCTACCTTGTCTCGAATTCCTGTTGCCATTTTCTTGCCTCCTGTATGTAAGCCTTGTTTCGGCCCTTTCTCTAGGTTTGCGGGATGGCCTTCCAGTAGTAGCCGTGGAAATCCCTGGTGTCGTCATAGTACTTGATCCGGAAGGACATCTTCACCTGCTGGCCCACCTTCACGTCCGTCAGCGTGCAATCCGTGAAATCATACAGGGCCCGGCCGCCCTCCTCGAACTGAATGAGCCCGTAGATGGCGGGCGGATCCACGGATACGGCCAGCATGTCTCCGGTGTAGCTCTTGATGATGCCCGTCTTGTCGGAGAACTCGTGCTCTACCTGGGAGTCCACGGCATTACAGTCCGGATTCACGCACATCCTCAAGCTCGGAAACTGGCGCGTTCCGCACTTGGTGCATTCCCCGCCGACGAGCCCGAGTACCTGCTTTCGGTGCCTCCACAGAGCTGACAGGGCCGTTTGCTTGTTCGCCTCGGCGCGAATGCCCATCTCCACGTTGACGGTTTCCCGGAACTTCTGGAGTTTCGAGTACTGGGCCTCCTCCAGGCGGTTGGCCAGGGAGCCTTTCATGCCGTTCCTGGCGGGCAGCTTCTTGATATTGTCCGTCACCTCGAACAGAAGGGCGTCACAGCCCTGCCCGAAGCTCGCCACCACGATCTTGTCCCCGGGGTTCGCCTCTTCCAGGGCGGCAACGAACATGGCCAGCGGCTGGGCAGCGCCCATGTCGCCCGCCACCTCGGCCAGGTTGTCCTGGATCTTTTCCGGTGCGGCCTTCAGAGGCTTGGCGATGCCTTGATGGACACGCTTGGACAGGTAGCAGGGATAGACCACCTTGGCCACGTCATCCATGGACACGCCGCACTTCTCGAGCAACCCGCTGATGGCTGCCGGGATGATCTTTGCGAATCCTTCCTCTCGGATCCACCGTTCTTCCCATCCGTAGTCGAACTGTGCATTCGCACCCTTGAAGTGGTCCACGAAATCGCAGGCCACCGAATGGGCCCCCTTGAACTCCGCGATCACATTGTCCTTTCCTACAAGCAGGGAGGCGGCGCCGTCTCCATACCACATCTCATAGAACCAGGCGGACTTCGCGTCCCTGGCGTCGGAGGCCGCCACCAGGACATTGCTCTTGCCCTCTCCCTGAACCGCGTCGAGAGCGGTCAGCAGGGCCGTGGTCCCGCTCTTGAGCGAGGAAGTGAAATCTGCTGTCACGAGCCCCTCTTCGGTCAGATTCAGGGCTGTGGCCAGGACGCCGCTGTTCTGGCGGTCCTTGAAGGGCAGGCTGGTCGATGCCAGGTAAGCAGCATTGATCGCGCTCCGGTCCATGCCCGTTACACAGTCTTTTGCCGCCGCCACGGCCATGGTCATGGCATCCTCGTCCCAGTTGCACATACTCCGTTCGCCCCGGGCCGCTGTCATCAGGCCGGGTGCGAGCCAGCCCATGCTTTGAATGACCGACATCCGATTCAGACGCCGCTTGGGAACATAAGCGCCGTAAGCTGTGATTCCTACCATCGTTTCTCCCTCCTGTTCTTGTCTAAATGTTGTACAGGTTTGCTGAACGTTTCACATGCTTTTTGCTTCAGCCGGTTCCGTTAGGGTTGGGGCTCCCAGGGGTCTTCGCGTGGATAGCTGTTTGGCTCCCCCGTGCACCATTGCAGCGATTGTGTCCGCCCACCCGTCCAGATCTCCCGTCCGGTCCCGAGGGGCGAACAAAACCACGTAAAACAGTAGGTTGACCGCTGCCTGGGCGAGACGCTCGGTGTTGTAGGGGCGCGAAAACCCTGCCTCGATGAACTCCTCGAGGCCCTTTTGCAGCGGATCGATGAACTCCTGGAAGAGTTTCTTGTAATAGCGGCCGAACTCCGGGTTCCTGCCCAGCCCGTCCCGCCGCAGGATCTCGAAGAGGTCCCTCTGCCGAAACGACTCGTCGAGAATCCGGGAGATCGGCCCCCGCAGAAGCTCGAAGGTGGGATTGTCTTTGGGCTGCTTACGGCGAGCCTCCAGAAACTCTCCGATCGCCTCCTCGGTTACGCCCCGGAGGCTCAAAGAAATCTCCTCGATAATGGCGAGGTAGATTCCCTTCTTGTCCCGGAAGTTGTTGTAAAAGGCGCCGGTGGTAACGCCGGCCTGGGAGGTAATGGAGCGCAGGGTCGTGGCCGTGAAGCCTTTACGGGCGAACTCCTTGCGGGCGGCGGCCATGAGCCGGGCCCTGGTTTCGGCCTTGTTCTGGTCTCTCTTGGTTGGCTGCCGGGACACTGACATCTTTCCAGGCCCTTCCGTAATGGGCCGGACTCGTTAGGATCCGACGAAGGGGGAGATGACGGTCGCTGGACGGGACTATGATGAAAAGCGATTCAGATAACAATCGTTATCTAGCATAACTCTCGTTCTCTGTCAAGCGGAAACCGGCCGGATCAGCATTTCTCCAGGGTGGCCTTGAGCTTCTCGCCGTCCCACTCGATCCGCGCGTATCCGCCATGGGCGAGCATGCCGGGGTTGATGATGGGGGTCGAGCCCACCTGGTCCGTTCCCACGGCTTCATGGATGTGGCCGCATACGCAGGCTTGGCAGTCCTCCTCTTCGAGGAACTCCCGGACGGCAGAGCTTCCCACGTGCTCTCCGCTTCCAATCCGGTCCAGTAGGGTGTTGAGGGGAGGGGGGTGAGAGAAGAGGATCTTGATTCGGGCCTCTTTGACGTCCTCATAGGCCCTTCTCAGGGTCGCACCGAGCTCTTGCTCGGAGAATTCGCTCGGGGTGTGGAAAGGGGTGGGTGGGGAACCCCCCAGCCCGAAGAGGCCCACCTCGTCTATAAGTACGCCGTGCCCGTTCAGGTTGATGCCCATGTCGGAGAACATGGCATCCACTTCCGCTTCGTCCATGTTCCCGATCTGGGCGTAGACACTGCGGTTCAGCTCGGAAATGGCCGCGACCATGCTGAGGGCATGGGCGCATCCGCCGCGGAGCGTCAGATCACCGTTCAGGACGACGCAGTCGGCCTCGCGAATCTCGGGGATCTGCCTGGCCTTGTCCGGCCGCATATGTACATCGCCGAAAGCTATGATCAACATCTCTCTTCCCCTTTGCAGGCCGTGTCGGCAAGGGCTCGCCGATTTCTTTGCGGTGCATTGCCTTTTCCCGTAGAAATCATAAGATAGTGCATCTGTCCCGGATGTGTCCAGATGAATCGGACCGGTTCCGGTCCGAACCCATTCGTCCACCCCAAAGGGAGGCATGCAAACATGGATTCCGTGCGCAAGGGTCTGGAAAACGATGCGTACGCCTCACACCTGGGAATCGAGTTGCTTTCCTTGGAACCGGGTTACGCCCGTGCAAAGATGCCCGTGCAGGCCTTCCACGGAAACATGTACGGCTTCGTCCACGGCGGGGCCATGTTCAGCCTGGCCGACTTCGTCTTCCAGGCGGCTTCGAACTCTCACGGGGTCGTTGCAGTCGCGGTGCAGGCAAACATCACCTACCTCCAGGCCCCCCAGAAGAAGGTCCTCTACGCAGAGGCGAGCGAGGTCTCGCGGACACGACGACTGGCCACCTACTCGATTCGAGTCACCGAGGAAGGGGAAAGGCTCGTGGCCACGTTTCAGGGCACCGTGTACAGGATGCCGGACAAGGCCGTTTCCACCGATTGATCGGGAGGAACGGACAATGCCATTGTACGTGCTCCCGGGAAGGTGTATGCTGGCCGGAAAATCAAGACGGAACCACCTGCCATGAAAGAGTTTTCCTCGATTCTCGGGTCCCCTCTGCTTTGGGCCTGCCTGGCTGCGGCCGCCGCCCTGGTCCTGGTTCTGGTCTTCCGGCTCCGTAGAAGGGCGACCAAGAGGTATCTCCAGGAAGTGCTCCAACGCTCCGAGGAGCACCGGGAGCAGGAGATCGAAACCATCCTGCAGCGGGTCAAGGACGCCTTCGGCAGCCTTTCCCTGGAGGTCCTTGCGAAGAACAACGAGGCCTTTCTGCAGCTCGCGCGGGAGAGCCTGACACAGCACACCCAGGCTGCCTCCAGCGAATTGGAGGGCAAGCGGCAGCTGATCGACCGGTCGATCGAGGGGATGCGCGCCGAGATGAAGAAGGTCGAGGATATGGTCACCTCCTTCGAAAAGGACCGCGAAAAGAAGTACGGGGAGCTGGCCGCCCAGCTCAAGAGTACCGCCGAAGGGACGACGAGGTTGCAGGAGACCACCTACCAGCTGAGGGAAGTCCTTTCCAGCCAGCGGGCCCGTGGCCAATGGGGAGAGCGGATGGCCGAGGACATCCTGAGGCTGTCCGGGTTCCAGGAGGGGGTCAACTACCAGCAGCAGAAGACCATGGAGGCGGCCGGCAAGCGACCCGATTTCACGTTCTTCCTTCCCAACGGGCTTCGAATCAACATGGACGTGAAATTCCCGTTCGACAACTACCTGAGATTCCTCGAAGCGCACGAAGACGGTGAAAAGGCGCGACGAAAAGGCCAGTTCCTCAAGGATGTCCGGGCCCGGGTGCGGGAGATCACCACCCGCGAGTACATCAATCCCGCGGACAACACCCTGGACTACGCCTTGCTTTTCATTCCGAACGAGAACGTCTACTCCTTTATCCAGGAAGAAGACGCCTCGCTGCTCGACGATGCCCTGAAGGCGAGCATCATCCTCTGTTCACCCCTCACCCTCTACGCGATCCTGGCCGTGATCCGTCAATCCGTGGAGAGCTTCAACCTGGAGAAGATGACCTCACAGGTCATGGCCCACATGGCGAAATTCCACAAACAGTGGGAAGCCTTCATCAAGTCGATGGACAAGATGGGCAAGCGGATCGACGACGCCAAGCAGGAGTTCGATCATCTGGTCTCCACGAGAAAGAACCAGCTGGAACGGCCCCTGCGGAAGATCGAGAAGATGCGCCAGGAACAGGGGGTGCTCTCGGCCCCTGAAGCAGACGAGGACGAGGTGATGGAAGAGGACGAAGATCAGGAAGAGGAAGCGCCCGAGACCGAACAAAGCCTCCCCGAAGCGGAATCCTAAGAGACTATAGAAGGAACTTGTCCCCTTCTATGGGGCGAAAAGCCTTGCGCGGATGACCCAGCATGCGGTTCATCTGGTTGAGGAATGAGGTCAGGGCAACGTAGTCCATCTTCCCATCGGGACCGCAGAAGGGAGACCCGGTCCGGGCCTTGATCTTCGCCAGATCAGACGTCAGCGCCGGGCCAGCGGCAACAAGCTCTCTCTTCTCTTCAGCACTCAACCTGGCCATTTCCCCGCCTTCAACTTGTCTGCCATGCCTGTCATGTCGAACAGGGCACAGTAATCCTCTATCAGTTCCCAATCGATCGAATCCCGATGAACCTCTACAAGGTGCTGAATGTCGGCGAGATCATGAGACTTCCTGTGGGGCGCATTCACAATGGCCTGAATCTTCATGCCGATCACGTCCTCCACTCCGAGAACCAGGACCGGCGGACCCTCAGGAAAGAGCTTGACCGGCACGGCCCTGTCGAGCATCTTCACCGATGCCTCTCGAAAGGCATGGATGAAATCGATCTCTCCGGCTTCCTCCTTTGAGGATGAGAATTGGGAAACGTTTTCGGACCTGTGAAGAATCTCGTAGCCCATGTCGTGCAGGATCGCGTCGATCTTCTCGAGATCGGCCCGAGCCACTAGGAAGTCGAGATCCACGGTCGTCCTGGGATGGCCGTGGATGGCAACCGCATAACCGCCCATAAGCCCGTATCGGACGTCAGACGCCCGAAATCGCTCAGCAAGCTGTCTGAGGACGCGCTCCAGATCCATGTCAGCAGATTAGCAGAGACAAGCTCAACGTCTCAAGAGGGAGGAACGGCGAACCGCCAGAGACATGAGAAAGATGAGCGTCGAGAGGACCACGATCGTGCCGGCAGGGGGAAGATCCCACAGGGCGGCCGTCAGGATCCCTGCGAAGACGGTGCTTGCGGAGATGAGTGCGGAAAGCCAGATGGCCTGGCGGAAGCTTCTCGCGATCTGCAGTGCGGCGGCGGCCGGGATGATGATCATGGCGGCCACCAGCAGGATGCCGACCACTTTCATGGCCAGCACCACCGTGACGGCGCTGAGCACGGCCAGGATCGAGTTGAGCAGCTCGACCCGGATCCCCGAGGCGCGCGCGGCCTCCTCGTCAAAGGTCATGAAGAAGAACTCCTGGTAGAAGATCAGGACCACGCCCACCACCACGGCTGCAAGCACTCCGGCAAGCCAGACTTCGGAAGGTCGGATCGCCAGAACATTGCCGAAGATGTATCCGAACAGGTTCACGTTGAAGCTGCCCGCCAGGCTCACAACCAGAATCCCCAGGGCCATGCCGCAGCTCGCCATGATCCCGATGGCGGTGTCGCCGTGAACGCCCGCCTTCTCCTTCAGCTTGAGCATTCCGAGGGCGCCCAGAATCGCGATCGCCACGGCCGATGCCAGAGGAAGGATGTTGAGAAAGAGGCCCACGGCGATCCCACCGAAGGCCACCTCGGCCAGACCGTGGCCCAGCATCGCGTCCCGGCGGAGGATCAGGAACACGCCGAGCACGGAGCAGGCGATCGAGATCAGGAGGCCTGCGAGAAGGGCACGCTGCATGAATGAGTAGGCGAGGATTTCCATTCGGTTCCTAGTGCTCGTGGTGGATAATATGCGCTTTACCGCCCACTGCCTCGAGCAGGTGATCGGTCTCGCAAAACTCCTCGTGACTTCCGTGGAAATACAGCCGCTGGTTGATGCATGCCACCTTGTTCACGTGCCTGTTGACCACGCCCACGTTGTGGGTGGAGAACACCACGGTGAGGCCCGATTCCCGGTTCATGCGGTCCAGCATTCCGTAGAACCGGTTCTGCGCTTCCGCGTCCACCCCTGCCGTCGGCTCGTCCAGGATCAGTATCTCCGGAGACGAGACCAGGGCCCTGGCAATGAAGACACGCTGTTGCTGCCCCCCGGAAAGCTCTCCGATCGGGCGGGCCTTCATGCTGTCCATCCCCACGGACTCCAGTGCGCCCAGGACGAGGGATTCCCGTTCTCCCGAGCGCAGCCGACGCCGGTGCCCCACGGCAACCAGCCCCATGGCCACCACTTCTTGAACCGAGGCCGGGAAATAGGGATCGAAATGGGTCGCTTTTTGGGGAACATACCCGATCTTTTCCCACCCGCGGAAATCCCGAATCGGTGTTCCGAAGAGCGATACGTCTCCCCGGGTCGGCTGCAGGAGTCCGAGCATGACCTTGATCAGCGAGGTTTTTCCCGAACCGTTCGGCCCGATCACCGCGAGGAAATCGCCAGCATGGATCTCCAGGTCCACATCGACCAGCACCGGGTCTCGCCAGTAGCGGAACTCCACCTTTCGGATCCGGATCAGAATGCGCTCATCCATCGCATTCCAGCCCTTTCCGCAGGCTACGCAGGTTCTCCTCCATGATCGAAAGGAAGGTCACGCCCCGGTCGAACTGCTCCTTCGTCATGTTTGCTCCAGGGTTGAGCAGCAGCGTTCCGGCCCCCACCTCCCCGGCCAGCACCTCGGCGAGCTTGGGGCTTATAAGGGTCTCGAAGAAGATGTACTTCGCACCCAGGCCTCTGGCAATCTCAACGACCTCGGCCAGCCTCCTGGGCGTGGGCTCCGAGTCCGCGCTGATCCCGTAGAGGGGAATCTCCTCAAGGCCGTATCGGCGGGCCAGGTGGGAGAAGGCCGAGTGTCCACCCAGGATCAGGGCTCGATGACGACACGTGGCCAGGCCCTGCTTGTATTGCCGGTCGAGGGCCTGAAGCTTCTCGTTGTAGACCCGGGCGTTCCTCCTGTACTGTTCGCCACCTTCCGGATCGATCGAGGCCAGAGCCTCGGCAATCCTTTCCAGGATCCCCTGATTGTACGCGAGGTCGAGCCAGATGTGGGGGTCTTGAGCTTCCTCCTCCTCGACCCCGTGCCGATGAGATGCCTCGCCCACGTCCCCCTCGTGGCCCTCGGCAGCAGCCATCACCTCGAGCCCCTGGCGGCCCGCTCCGTGAACAATGTCGGAAACCCACGGTTCCAGGCTCTCGCTCACGCACAGGAAGAGGTCCGCCTTGGCAATGGCCAACAAATCTCGGGCCTTCGGTTCCCACGCATGGGGCTCGACGCCCGGCGGCAGCAGGAGATTCACCTTTGCACGGTCTCCGCCCACGGCAACCGCAAACTCGTAGAGCGGAAACAGGCTGCAGACGATTCGGGGTCTGCCGCTCTCCTCCCGGCTCTTGCAGCCCGCCAGAAGAACCAGGCCTCCCAGTGCCAGGCAAAGAACCCTCCAGGGCGTCCACTTCCGAACGTACATGCCAGCATTTCCTCCGGGGACTCAGTATAGAGCTCACCGCCTGCAAGCGCAACGGAGTTGCAAAGCCGGCTCTAGCCGAAGTTTCACTTGACCCCGCCCCGAAATGTAGAATATAAGTAATTTACAAATATAAAAACAACTGAAAAAGGGAGGAAGCACCCATGCAAGGAACACTTTCCGCAATCCCGGCGCTTTTTCTGATGATCGTGATCTCGTTCTCGCAGGTCGGTCTCGCTGCGGCACAGAGCGACTTCGATGGAGACGGGGTGCCGGACGTCGAAGACAACTGCGCCCTTGTGAGCAACGAGGACCAGGCTGACAGCGAAACCCCTTTCAGCGACGGCATCGGGGATGCCTGTGACAACTGCCCGGACGATTACAACCCCTTTCAGCAGGACCAGGATGCGGACGGCGTTGGCGATTCCTGTGACAACTGTGCCCCCCTTCCCAACCCGGACCAGGGCCAGAATCCGTGTATCGACCCAGACGACATCGACGGTGACGGGGTGCTCAACGAGGAAGACAACTGTGAAGAGGTTTGGAATCCTTTCCAGCTGAACGCGGATGACGACGATTTCGGGAACCTCTGCGACAACTGCGACCTGGTCCCGAACGACCAGGCAGACAACGATGGTGACGGGCTCGGAAATGCGTGCGACAATTGCATCGACGTTGAGAATCCCACGCAGCGGGACACGGACGAGGACGGGGCCGGAGACGAATGCGACGAAGACATCGATGACGACGGAGTCCTGAACGAGGGAGACAACTGTCCCTATGTGGACAACGCCGGGCAGCAGGACAGCGAGACGCCTGCGCCGGATGGTGTCGGAGATGCATGCGACAACTGCCCGCTCTCTTTCAACCCTGACCAGGCGGACCACGACTTGGACGGGCTGGGAACAGCGTGCGACTCGGATCCGTGCCTATGCGGAACCTTCTTCTGCGACCCGGAAGGACAGGAGAACCTGGCCAACCGGTCCCTGAATCTCTGTATCTATCTCCTCCCGCTGGGACTGGTGGTGGTGATGCGAAGGTTCGTCAACCGCGGAAGGACGAGGTAGCGCGGCTCGCGGAACAGCCTGCAGGCAGCTCTTCCCCGCGATCGTCTCCTTCATGCAACCCGGTTGCGCATGGGGCCGGATCTCCCTATAGTAGGGACATGAGGGCCCCGCACCCGGGGCGCCGTCAAGGAGCCGTTCCCGCAATGAAAAGGGTTGCCGGACAAGTCCTTTCGGATGACAGGAACACCCAGGCGGTCGAGATCCTGCGAACTGCGAAGTTGCGAGTGACTTCGTGCAGGACTTCCCTGCTGGGCTTCCTTCTCGACGCCGAGGCTCCGCTCACTCAGAAGGAGCTGACCGAAAGCCTGGAGGAGCAGGGATTCAACCGGGTCACGATCTACCGGGCCCTTCAAACGTTTCTGGACGCGTCCATCGTTCATCGAATCGTCACCGAAGACCGGACTTGGCGCTTCGCCATCACCCTCTGCGGCCACCGTGGCCACTGTCATCCCCACTTCTCCTGCCGCGAATGCGGTCGGATTCGATGTCTCGACGGGGTCGCCATCCCGGGCGTCAGCCTGGAGGGCCACCGGATCGAGGCGCAGGCCATGTACCTGTGGGGGGTATGCCCGGGCTGCCTGGAGGAGGCAGAGTCGGCGCAATGAAACCGCATCAGGAAGTGATCGATCGCATCCTGGAGACGATACAGTCGAAGCAGAGTTTCGTGCTGACCACCCATGTCAATGCGGATGGAGACGGAATCGGGTCCGAGCTTGCGCTCTATCATCATCTGAGGGATCTCGGAAAAGAGGTGCACATCATCAACCCCACCCCCATGCCGGATGCCTATCGATTTCTTGATCCGGAGGGGACCAGGGTGGAGGCCTACGGGGACCATCACGCCCGCACGGTCCAGCAGTCTGATGCGCTTGTTCTGCTCGATCTGTCGGAGATCAGCCGGCTGGGCGCCCTCGGAAAGGCGCTTGCCCGAAACGGCCCCTTCAAGGTCTGCATCGACCATCACCCCACAGAGGGCGTTTCCAACGATCTCGCCTGGATCGACGAGCGGGCCTCTGCCACGGGCGAGCTCGTCTACGAGCTTCTCATGCAGGCGGGAGGGAAGCTCTCGCGCTCGATCGCCGAAGGCATCTACGTGGCCATCATGACGGATACGGGCTGCTTCCGGTACGCCAACGTCACGGCTCATACCCATCGGGTGGCAGCCGATCTCCTGGAGACCGGCCTCGACCATAACAGGCTCTACCGGCTCGTCTACGAGAGCAACAGCTGGAACCAGTCCCGGCTTTTCGCCAAGACAATCGGGGACATGAACCGGGCCTGCAACGACAGGGTGGCGTGGATGAAGATACCACGCCGGACTTTCCGGGAGACCGGGACCCTCGAGAAAGACACCGAAGGCCTCGTGGAGTTCCCCAGAAGCATCGGCGAGGTGCAGATTTCCATTCTTTTCATCGAGCAGGCCGCGGATCGTATACGTGTGCGCTTCAGGTCGCCAAGCCATACAGCGGTGGACGGTCTGGCCAGAGAATTGGGTGGGGGTGGCCACAGGAACGCGTCAGCCGCGCTTCTCAAGGGAACGACTCTGGACGAGGCGATCGACAGGGTCCTTGCCTTGGTGGAAAAATACGTTCATTAGGGATCGATCAAAAGGGAAACGAGGCCAATGTCTTCAGAAGAGAATACCCTCGAGGAAGGAACCGAGCTGTCGCTCGATTTTCAGAAGCTTAAGAAGGTCGCGGACTGCGGAGAGGATGTGGTCCCGGTTGCCGTGCAGGACGCGGATAGCAAAGAGGTCTTGATCGTTGCATACGCGAACGATCAGGCCCTGGACTACTCGATCCGGAACGGTGTGGCCGCGTTCTGGAGCACATCCAGAAAGGAACTCTGGGTCAAAGGGGCCACCTCGGGGGACACGCTCGACCTGGTGGAGGTCCGGCTCAACTGCGAACAGAACTCCCTGCTCTACCTGGTCCGCCCCCGCGGCAAAGGGGCCTGCCACACCAAGGACCGGGCCGGAACGCCTCGCCGAACCTGTTACTACCGCAGACTGAAGAACGGAAAGCTCGAACACTTGTAGATTCGGGCAAGCCATGCCTTCTAGTTCTTGACCTTTGCCCTTTCACCCTGCCGATAAAACGTTGCAGACCACCTCGGCCAGGTCAGCCACTCGGTAAGGCTTCAGAAGCACTCCGTCAAAGCCGTATTCCCTGAAATGGGACATAACAGGGTCCTCAGAATATCCGCTAGATACGATCACCTTTGCGTCCGGGTCCAGTTCTCGCAGCAATTTGAGCGTCTCCTCGCCCCCCATCTCTCCCGGAATCGTCAAGTCCATGATGACGGCACCAAAGGGACGGCCCTTGTTCATGGCCTGTCGGTACATCTCGATGCCTTCCTGCCCATTCGTTGCGAGGTCTACTTCGTAGCCGAGACGCGTGAGCACGCCCCCGGCCGATTTTCGGATGATCTCCTCATCGTCGACCACCAGGACCCTTCCCTCGCCGTCCGACAGGAAGGCGCTGGTCGTTTCCTCGGCCACGGCCCGGCTTTCGGAGGTCGGCAAATAAACACAGAAGGTGGATCCTTTTCCCACCTCCGAGTCCACCTCGAAGTGACCGCCGTGGCGGTTGACGATCGAGAAGGCGATCGCAAGGCCCAGGCCGCGGCCCCTCTCTTTGGTGGTGAAGAAGGGGTCGAATATCTTCGGAAGCTGTTCCTGAGGGATGCCGCCCCCCTGATCTTCGACCGAGACCTTCACGTGTCCACCCTCCTTCAGCCCTCCCCTCTCGTTCTTCCCGACCCGTACGTTTTCCGCCCGAATCCGGATCAACCCCCCTTCGGGCATGGCCTGGTCCGCGTTGATGACAAGGTTCTGGAGGACCTGGCCCAGCTGGCCTTCGTCCGCATCCACGGCCCAGAGCCCATCCGGGATCGAATAGTCGCATCGGGTGTTCGAGCCGCTCAGGGCAAAGGCGGCGCTCTCTTTCAGCAGCTCCGGAATACGAATGTGTTTCTTGATCGGCTCACCTCCCTTGGCAAAGGTGAGAAGCTGCTGGGTCAGACCCTGGGCGCGAAGAGAGGCCTTCTCCGCATCGGCCAGCATCTGCCCGATCTCGTCATCGAGGTCTCCGTAGAGCCTGGCCATGGAGACGTTCGCCATGATGGAGGTCAGCATGTTGTTGAAGTCATGGGCGATGCCCCCGGCCAGCACTCCCAGGGACTGAAGGCGCTGGACGTGACCCAGCTCCTGTTCCATCCGCTTCCGGTCCCATATGTCCCGGAACACCTGGTAGACAGCCGGGCGGCCGTCGATCTGAATCAGGTGCGCCATCACTTCCACCGGCCGTTCGTTCCCATCCGAGCGGAGGACGACCGTCTCCTCCGGATGATCCTGGTCCCGTTCATTCACGATTCTGTTGAATGCCTCTGTCGCGTCTTCCCTCAACCGCAAAGGGTAGATTTCCACATGATGAAGCCCCACGATCGAGCCTTTCGATCTCGAGAGCAGCTCCGACGCCGCAGGGTTCACATCAATGATCCGGCCTGACTCGGGATCCGCGAGGATGATGGCATCGAGGGAACCCTCAAAGAGCGCACGGTGGCGTTCCTCGTTCTGACGCAGCTCCTCCTCCATCTCCTTCCGCTCCGTGATGTCCATGATCATTCCGGAAATGATGCCGTTCTCGAACATCCCATTCATCAGAACGCTCTTGACTTGCCCCGTCTTCGTCAGCAGCCTAATTTCGCGGCCTACGATCTTCCCCTTGCGGGTCAGCTCCTCGATGACACTGTCTCTTTCTTTCGGGTCCTCGTAGGCTTCAACGAATTTCACGGCCCGAAGTTCTTCCACCGAGTCGTACTCGAGCAACGAAAGGAAGGACTGATTCATGTAGAAGACATCTCCTTCCATGTTTCTTGTGAAAATCCCGACGAGGGCATTGTCTACCAGATTCCGGTAATTCTTCTCGGATTCCTTCAAAGCCTCCTCGGCCCGTATGCGGTCCGTGATATCACGTCCCTCGGGGATGACAAGCACCACGTCCCCGGCGCTGTTCTCTATGGGGCGAAAGGAACCGTCGAAGTAATGAATGTTTCCATCAGGGTCCGGATTGTAGGCTTCTACCCGGATGAACTCCCCTGCACACGCTCTCTGAACGGCGTCGCGCGCCAGCTCGCGCATCTCAGATGAATGCGACCAGTATGGCGTTTCCCAGAAAGGCACGCCGATCACGTCCTCTTCCTTGAGCCCCAGGAAATCCAGAGCTGTCTGATTCGCCTCCAGCAGCCTTCCGCCCGCATCCATCAATCCCATGAACTGAAAGGAATGGTCGAAAATGGCACGAAACCGATGCTCACGTTCCCTCAGCGAATCTTCGATGCTTTTCTGTTCCGTGATGTCCCTGACCGATCCGATCATGCCGATCGGGTTGCCTTCGCTATCCCTCAACAGGGAGTTCTTCATCAGGGTGGGGAATTCCGTTCCGTCCCGTCGAAGGTGCCAGACCTCTCCGCTGAACTCGCCCTCCTCGCGCAGTTTCCGATTGGCGGCATCCACCGACGGCATCTGCTCGGGGGTGTGGAAGATGGAAAGATTCTTCCCGATCAATTCATCCGGATCGTATCCGTGCATGTTCGCAAAGGCCTTGTTCAAGAACAGGAGGTTACCTTCCAGGTCGACAATTGCCATTCCCTCTGTGCTCTGTTCCGCCGCCTCCGCGATCAGCCGCAGCCTTGTCATCTGCTGCCTCGCCTCGTTCACCAGGCCCTCCAACCCTGACATCCGCTCGCGCAACTCTCTCATCTCCTCGATCAGCTGCGTCTTCGTCTTGCTGGTGTCCTTCATGGTGTCGTTCTCCTGCGTCTCAGCGCCAAGGTCTTCCGTACGTTCAGCAGCAGCCCCTTCTCATCGATCGGCTTGTCCAGATAGCCGTCAGGGGGCGGGACACTTCGTTGATAAATGAGTCTGCGCAGGTCCGGGTGTGCCGAGATGATGCAGACCGGGATATCCTTGAGTTCCGGATCTCTGCGCAGCTCCTCGAAGACTTCTCCACCATCTTTTCCGGGCATCGTGATGTCGAGTGTTATCAGGTCAGGATTTTCCGCGCGGGCCATCTCCACGGCCTCATCACCGTCACTCGCTGCGACGACGGTTGCACCGTTGTCCTCGAGCACGGTGCAGATGAATGCACGGACATCGGCCTCATCGTCAACGACCAGGATCTTGTAGGGGGAAAGGTCACTTGGCATACGTGCGATCCCTCCGATCGATGTTCTTGGGCTCGGCGTCGTGCTCAATCCTGGCTGTTAGCCGTTAGCTTTCAGCTGTTAGGTCCTAACCGCCCCCGCCACGAGATGCGCTCCAGAACCGGGCGGAGCGAGCTAACAGCTAAAGCCTGGTGGCTGAAAGCCGGGAGGCTTGATTCCTACTCATGCATCCTGGAGAGAACCTTCCGAGGGTTCAGTATAGCAAAAAGGGGGAGGAAAACAGGAGGGGGTGCAGGGTCATCCTGGAGGGCCGAGGAGCCTCACCAACCAGGAGCGGATGGAATCGATCTCATCAGGACACACGGTGTGCCCCATCGGGTACTGACTCCATTCGACCCGGTAGCCCAGCCTGACCAGCTCGTCTCTCGCCTCTTGGGCGGTTTCCAGCGGCACCATCGGGTCCATGAATCCGTGGGCCATCATGATCGGGATATCAGCGTTGGCCTGGCATCGCCCTTCCGCCAGGGAGTCGAGAGTAGGCAAGTAAGTGGACAGGGCCAGGATGCCCGCCAGGGGTTTCCCGTACCGGAGGCCGGTGTGCAGGGCGATCGACCCGCCCTGCGAAAACCCGGCAAGAACGATGCGCTCATGGGGAACTCCCCGCTCATGTTCTTCTGCGATCAGCCTGTCCAGGTGGCCGACCGACTCGAGAAACCCCTGCATGTCCACCCGGCGCGGAAATCCCGCCTCGAGGATGTCGAACCAGGCCCGCATTACCATGCCACCGTTCAGGGTGACCGGGCGCATGGGTGCGTGGGGGAAGACATAGCGGACCGGTAGGCTCTCGGGTATCCCCAGCTCCGGGACGATCGGCTCGAAATCATGCCCGTCCGCACCCAGCCCATGGAGCCAGATGATGCTCGCCGTTGGTTTCTTGCCTGGGTCGATCTCAACGCATTCCAGCAATTCAGAAGTCATCTTTCTCTCCTCTCAGAGATATGGATGCACGTCCTCGTCCTCCTTGTTCAAACCGGGTTCACGATGCAGGACCTTGACATGGGACGCTCTTTCCGTCATACACATAGGGTTCACGAGTGTCAGAAGATGACGGAGTTAGTAGCTTTCAAAAGGAGGAACACCCATGCGTCTGATTCTCTTAGGTGGCCCCGGCGCGGGCAAAGGCACGCAAGCCAATTACATCAAGGACAAATACGCGATCCCGCAGATCTCCACGGGTGACATGCTTCGGGCCGCCGTGAAGGCAGGCACCGAGCTCGGCAAGGAGGCCAAGGGGTACATGGATGCGGGCGGCCTCGTGCCGGACGCGGTCATTATCGGACTCGTCAAGGAACGGATCAAGGAGCCGGACTGCGAGAAGGGCTTTCTTTTCGACGGTTTTCCGAGGACGATCCCCCAGGCGGACGCCATGAAGGAGGCCGGCGTCCCGATCGATGCAGTGGTCGATATCGACGTGCCGGACGAGGAGATCATCAAGAGGATGAGCGGCCGCCGGGCACACCTGGCCAGCGGAAGAACCTACCACGTGATCTTCAACCCCCCCAAGGTGGAAGGCAAGGATGACGTGACGGGTGAGCCTCTGGTCCAGCGCGACGACGACAAAGAGGAAACGGTCAAGAAGCGGCTCGACGTCTACCACGACCAGACCGAACCCCTGATCGACTACTACAAGAAGTGGGAGGCGACCGGCGAAGCTGCCGCGCCCACCTACGTGCGCGTCGAAGGCGTTGGCAAGGTGGACGAGATCCGGGACAAGATCTTCGCAGGCCTCGATGCCGTGAAATAAGCCCTCTTCCTATCCTCTTCGTATGCAAATCGGGGGCGGTTCCGAGCTCCGTCGGGATCGCCCCCGTCTCTTTTTTGCCCCCTTGAGCCGGGCAATCGTCCCTGCGGGCTCTTTCCACTCTCATCGACTTTCTCTTCCTTGACACACCGTTCTCTTCCCTTCTATCCTGGAACCACGATGGATCCCCTTCAGGAACAAGGAGAAATCGGGCATGACCCTTCGGGATGAGGCGAGCGAACGGATCAAGCGCATTCGCACTCGGCTTCTCGAGGATCCTGTCTGGATCTCGGCGGAACGGGCCAAGTACTACACGGAGAGCTGGCGCGAGACCGAGGAATCCGGCCTTTCCCTGGGCGTTCGTGTGGCGCTTGCGATGAAGAACGTCTACGAGAAGATGAATCACTGCATCGACCCGGACGATCGGATCGCGGGCAGGTGGACCGAGTTCTTCCTGGGGATCCCCATAGACATCGAGCGGGGCCTGTTCAACGGCGTGCTCAAGACCGAGCTCGCCAAGAGCAAGATGATCGGTTTCCAGGTCAAGTCGAACGCCAAGTTCCTCTCCTACATGGTGAAGAAGCACGGCCCGGTGGGCGCGTTTCGCAACATCAAGAACACGCGTACGGTCGGGGCCGCCATGCCGTCGATCGGCCTGAAGACGATGGAAGAGAGAGAAATCAATCCTTACGCTATCGATCCGGATGACAGGGAGCTCCTGCAGAAGCACCTGCTCCCTTACTGGGAAGGCAAGACGATGGCGGATATCGTCGAGAAGGCAACCCAGGAGGGGGACGTCTTCTCCGGCGACATGGCCGAGTTTGCGACCGCGCTGCCGGCCACCACTTCGAAGATGTACACCTTCGCTTCCACGGGTGCGGTTGTGGGTACGTATCAGGGGCATCTCGTGCTCGACCATGGGCAGGCGGTCAGACGCGGGGTCCTGGCCATGAAGCGCGATGTCGAGACCGAACTCTCGAAGCAGGATTTGGAGGAGCACGAAAGAGACTTCCTGGAATCCCTGAAGATCGCTTACGAGGGGGTGATCATCTTTGCCCAAAGGCTTTCGGACAAGATCGAGGAGGAGCAAACCACCGAGGATGAGACGGGCAGGCGAGAAATCCTCCGCCGGATGCTCGAGCTCTGCCGCAAAGTTCCCATGGAGCCTGCGGCAAGCTTCCGAGAGGCGGTCCAGTCCTTTTGGACCGTGACCGTGGCGACCGAGCTCGCGAATATCACCAATGTGCACTCCGTCGGGCGACTGGATCAAATCTTCTATCCCTACTACGAGAGAGATCTTGCTGACGGCCGCATCACCCGAGAAGAGGCACGCGAGCTTTTCGAGGAAATGCTTCTCAAGATCATGACGCACAATGTGCGCCCGGAGTCGAATTTCATCGGGACCTTTTATCAGCGATACGAGGGATCGGCCCCGGTGACGATCGGAGGGCTGACGCGCGTAGGCGAGGACGCGACGAACGAGCTCACCTATGTCTTGCTCGAAGCAGCCGACCGTGCAAAGAGCGCCGTGAACGTTGTGGTGAGATTCCATGGCAACGCGCCGGATGATCTGTCCATGGCCGTGGCGGATGTACTCTATCACGGGACTTCGAGCGTCTCGTTGATGAATGACGAAATCTGCATCGAGGCAATGAAGAGGAGGGGGTTTGCCGAGGAGGACGCGCGTGACTTTGCGATTACCGGCTGCGTGGACCTTCTTACCGCCGGAAAGACGGGCGGCATCGGGTTTGCTGCCATCCTGCTCTGCCGTGTGCTCGATCTGGCGCTCCGTAATGGAGATTCGCAGACTCTCGTCGGTACGATCAAGAACGTGGGCATCAAGACGGGAGATCCGGACACCTTCACCTCCTTCGACCAGCTGGTGGAGGCTTTCATGGCGCAGGCCTCGAGCATGATGGAGACGATCGTGGCCGCTTCGAATATTCGAGACCGTACCTTTGCCGAGTACCAGCCTGCGCCGTATATCTCCGCGTTCATGCAGGGCTGCCTGGAAAAGAAGAAGGATGTCACCCGGGGTGGTGCTCTCTACGACCTCTCCGGCATTCTCTTCATGAACAGCATCGCGAATGTGGTCGACTCCCTGTACGTGATCAAGAAACTCATCTTCGAGCAGAAGAGGCTCTCCTTCAAAGAGTTGCTGACGGCCATCGACCGGAACTTCATCGGGCACGAGCAGGTCCTGCAGATGATCCGGGAGGTCGAAGGCAAATGGGGAAACGGAAACGCCGAGTCGGATGACCTCGCGCGCACCATCACGACCCGCCTGTTCGAAGAAACCTACAAATACAGAAGCTTCAAGAACGGCGCTTTCGTTCCCTTCGTGAACAGCATGACGTCGCACACCTATGACGGCCGCCTCTCGATCGCAACGCCCGACGGAAGGAAAGCGGCCATGCCCTTTGCCGCCAGCTGCAACCCGTACAACGTGGATCGTTGCGGGCCCACGGGCGTGCTGCGGTCCGTCTCGGCCCTTGATTTCAAGCACATCTTCGGTTGTGCCGTGAACGTCAGGCTGCACCCCTCGGCTATTGGGAAGAGCGAAGAGGCGCGCAGGAAATGGGATGCCCTGGTCCGCACCTATTTCAACATGGGTGGGATGCAGATTCAGCCTACGGTTGCCTCCACCCAGATGCTCAAGGCCGCGCAACAGGACCCGGAGAGCTACCGCAACCTCATCGTCAAGGTCGGCGGGTACAGCACCTACTTTGTCGACCTCGGGCACGAGATCCAGAACGAGATCATCTCCAGATCCGAGCACGGTGGGAGCGCATGAGGCGATGAAGGGCATCGTTTTCGATATCCAGCACTATGCGTTATACGACGGGCCCGGGATTCGCACGTGCGTCTTCCTCAAGGGCTGCCCGCTTCGGTGCGTGTGGTGTCACAATCCCGAATCACAGGTTCCGGCACCGGAGATGTCCTACTTCGCGGAGAAGTGCGCCCTGTGCGGACAATGCACCCAGGCATGCGAGAAAAAATTGCTGAGCCTGCAGAACGGGAAGGTGCGGCGGGAGCGGGCGCTGTGCGTAGCATGCGGCGCGTGTTCACAGGCCTGTCCGAACGACGCGACGGAGTTGATCGGCCGGGAGATGACGGCAGAAGATGTTGCCGAGAGGGTCGTGGGCGACAGAGCATTCTACGAAGGATCCGGCGGCGGTGTGACGGTCACCGGAGGTGAGCCTACACATCAAGCCGAATTTCTCCTCGACCTGCTGCGTGCGCTCAAGGAGCAGGACCTTCACACGGCTCTCGAGACCTGCGGATACTTCGAGTCAGGGCTTCTGGACGGTCTGCTTGAGCTGGTCGACCTCTTCCTCTTCGATGTGAAACACGTCGACCGTGAAACCCACAGGCGTTTCACCGGGATTTCAAACGATCGGATCCTGGCAAACTTCTCTGCAGTCCTGACCCGCGCCGGCCCGGAGCGTATTCTGGCGCGGGTTCCCGTGATCCCCGGCTTCAATGATGACGAACCGTCCCAGAAGGAAATCATCCGCCTTCTGAAGAAGACCGGCTATGCAGGGCCGGTGCATCTCATGCCCTACAACCGCCTGGCCAGGACCAAGTGGGAGAAGATCGGCCGCGGCGCTTCCTACACGGACATGGGTGACCAGCCGGACGAAACCATCGAGCAGATCATCGCACGATTCGAGCAGAGTTCTTTTCAGACCACCTGCAACCGATGAGTCCTTTTGAAAAAGGGAGCCTTGACTTCTCTTTTCGACGTGGTCATCTGCGACCGATCGGGCCTCTTCTCTAGTCTTCCACGTGCACAAGGATCGGAAGAGAGGTGTAGATCGTTTCTTCCTCCTCGAGGACCCAGAGGGTGAAGGCTGTCGAGCCATGGGCCAGGCCGGTCAGCTCGAAGGCGAGCCCCATGTGCTCCTCTTCTTCACCTTCGTGGTTGCCCTCATCGTGGCCGTTCTCATGGTCGTGCTCGTGCACGTGAATCTCGATGATCGCTGAGTCATATCCGGTGAAGGCGAGACTGTGCTCGTGTTCTTCCTCCTCGTGTTCCTGGGCCTGCATCAGGCCGTGTTCATGCCCATGATCGTCCTCGCCCTCGTGGTGGTCATGCCCCTCCTCGAGTGGCTCCCCATGCTCGTTCAGAAGGACCACCTCCACCTCGAGGGTGTCCCCTTCCTGTAGGTGGACAACCCCATCCTGTTCCGATTGAAGCTGGTGGTGTATCTCTTCCTCATCCACCAGGAGGAGGAGGCCTCCCACACTTGCATGGTCATGGTCGTGCTCCAATACGTGCACAAGGATCGGAAGAGAGGCGTAGATCGTATCTTCCTCCTCGAGGACCCACACGGTAAAGGCGGTCGACCCATGGGCCAGCCCGGTCAGTTCGAAGGCGAGCCCCTCGTGCTCGTCTTCTTCACCCTCGTGGTTGCCTTCATCGTGGCCGTTCTCATGGTCGTGGTCGTGCTCGTGCGTGTGAATCTCGATGATCGCAGGGTCATATCCGGTGAAGGTGAGACCGTGCTCGTGTTCTTCCTCCTCGTGTTGCTGGGCCTGCACCAGGCCGTGTTCATGCCCATGATCGTGCTCGCCCTCGTGGTGGTCATGCCCCTCTTCGAGCGGCTCCCCATCCTCGCTCAGGAGGATCACCTCCACCGCGAGGGTGTCCCCTGCGTGCAGGTGGACAACCCCAATCTGTTCCGATTGAAGCTGGTAGTGTATCTCCTGCTCATCCACCAGGAGGAGGAGGCCTCCCACATTCGCATGGTCGTGCTCGTGCTCCATGTCCAGCGGTTTGCTTTCCGAGCAGCCGAACAGCAGGGCTGCCGCAAGAAACGAAATCCATATGATGGCTTTGTTGAGTGTCATTTCCTGATTCTCCTATCTTGATATCGACCTTATCTGAGGCCCCGAAAGAGGGCGGCCAAACAGAAAAGAAACCCTTCCACACAGACGATTGCGGGACCTGTTGGAAGGTCCCATTCAAAAGAAGCCCAGAGGCCCAGGAAGCCGGCTGCCAGGGCCGTCACAACGGCCGCAACGAAGACCGCCCAGACCCTGCGGCACAGGACCAGGCCCACCATGGGAGGAATCACCATGGAAGAGAAGACAAACAGGATCCCGTTCGTCTTCATCGACACAGCGATGCAAAGACCGAGAGTAAGGTACATCAGGAACTCCACCGTCTTTTCCTGGAGGCCCAGGGTTCTTGCCGTCTCCGGATCGAAAGAAACGAAGAGGAACCGCGGAAACAGGAGAAGGTGGAGAGCAAGTGTTCCAACCGCAAGCAGGGAAAGGAGTAGGATATCATTCCCCATGGTGTAGATCAGGTTGCCCGACACCAGATCCAAGCCGTGCGCCTCAGCCATAGGGTTTGCTGCCAGCAGGAGGATCGCTCCCGCAGCAGCAACACAGTAGACGAACCCGAGGAGCGCCGCCCGGCTCAAGAAACCCTCAAGTCCAGGCCACCACAACAGGAGGGCCACCAGCACGGTGAGCACAGAGGCGGATGCCTCCGGCCAGATACCCACGTACAGACCGGCAGCGACCCCCAGGGCAGCCACCTCGGACAGGGCAATGCCGATGAAGATGATCCTCTTGAGGTGGATGTATACACCGAGGAAAGCACACAGGGCCCCACTGATCAGGGCGGCCAGGAGCGCGTTCAGCAGGAATGCCTCTTTCAAGAAATCCATAGTCCTACGCACCCGAAATCAAGTATCTCTTCCCATTGGACACGCCCACGCGAATCGGGAACCCGTAGATCCTGGTGAGAACGTCTCCGGAGACCAACTCGTCGATCGAGTAGAGCTCGGCCTTCCCATCCGCAAGGAACATGAGCCGTTCCGCATAATTCAGTACTACGTGCAGCAGATGGCTGACCAACACGATGGTGACTCCCGTCTTCTGCTGGATCTCCTGCACAAGCCCCATGATCTGGTTCTCACCCTTCGCGTCCATATCATTGGTCGGCTCGTCCAGCACGAGGACTTCCGGCTCGGATGCCAGGGCCCGGGCAATCAGTGTTCTCTGCTTCTGGCCGCCGGACAGCTCCCGGTACAACCGGTCCCTCAAGTCTGCCAGACCGGTGATCCTCAAGGCATCCCCAATCCCTTCTCGATCCCCAGGATCCAGTCGTGACCAGGCGCGCTTCCGGCCGAATCGCCCCATGCTAACCACATTCTCCACGGTGAAGGGGAACTGGGTGTCCAGGAACTGGCGCTGCATCACATACCCGTACTGAAGCGTTCCCGTTGCGGAGATGCGGCCCTTCTTCGGCCGTATGAGCCCGAGGATACCCCTGAGCAGGGTCGTCTTCCCGGCCCCGTTCGGCCCTATGACGCCGAGATACTCCCCTTCCTTGAGGTCGAAGGTGAGCCCCTTGAGCACCGGGTGCCTCCCATAGCCCAGGGTCACGTCGTCAAAGTGGATGACCGACTCGGCCACTAGCTCTGCTCCCGTCCGCATATTGCACGAAGCCTTCTACTGCGGGCCCGAACCTTCCGCACTTGCACCGCTTTCACAACGAAGTCTCGTGCGATATGCGGGCTAACGCACTGACAATCGCTTCCACAATGTACTCCAGGTTTTCCAGGTAATCGTCGATCCCCTTCGTACCCCCAAGGAAGAGGGGAAGCCGGAGTGCCTTGACGCCCGCCTTTTCCTCCACAAAGCGCACAGGCCTCTTCGGGTAGTACGGCTCCACGAGCAGGAGCTTCGCCTGCCGCGCTCTTGCCTGTTCCACGACGTGCTTCAGGTGTCCAGGGGTGGGCGGTATGCCGGGCTTCGGCTCCAGGGTTCCCACGATCTCCAATCCCATGGCCTCGCAGAAGTAGTTCCAGGACTCATGGTACTGGAGCACGGCCGTGCCCTGGAAGGGCCGCATCTTCGCCTTCAGAGCTTCGAAGGTTGCCTGCACCCTGGCAAGGTATCGGTCACGATTCTCCTCGTACACGGCGGCCCCTTCCGGGTCCACGCGGACGAGCCCGTCGGTGATGTTGCGAACGGCGATCCTCACGTTTTCCGGCGTATACCAGAAATGGGGATTTCCGTAAGGGTGCACGTCTCCCATGGACCCGTCGATGCTCCCGGCAGGCACGTCCAGGGGCCGGACGCCGACTGCGGGATCCACATAGCCCGGCGCTCCGAACATGATCTTCGCGTTTCTCGATGCCTCGATCAGGCCCTGTACCCAGGCATCGATCTCGAGCCCCCCGACAACGAGCACCTTGGCCCGGCCCAGCTTCATCGCCTGGCTGGGAACGGGTTCGAAGAAGTGCAGATCAACCTTGCCTGTGGAGACGGCATAGACCTCCACGCGTTCGCCCCCCACCTGACGGGCGAAATCTGCCATATCCAGGGTCGTGGCGACCACAAACATCTTCGCCAGCCCCGCGGTCGGCTGCATCAGGATAAGCAGGCCGGCGACGAGGACCATCGCTGTTCCTATCTTGCTCCAACGCATATCGTTGGCCTCCTTTTCTCATGTGAAGACATCAGTTCTCCAGCCTGTGGGCATGGGGGCCCAACCCGAACACCATCTGGATATACCCGTTGTGTTCGTCCTCGTCCTCCAGGGTATTCCGATAGCGGTACTGCCCCCGGAAATAGAAACTGTGGGTCAGATAGTACGTGATGAACCCGGTCGAGGCCCACTGGTCTTCGCTCACCAGCGGATCCAGGATCTGGGACCGGTCATAGCGGGCCCCGGTTTCCCACTCCTTGCCGAGGGAGAAGGCCAGGAGGCTGTACCCCCCGTACCGCCAGTAGTCGCCCCTGCCAAGGTCGGCCGCCATGAATTCGTTCTGCCATTTCAACCGGTGGTAGGTACTCGGGAAACGATAGGTGTAAGTCAGATCGCCTCCAACCAGTGTGGTGGTCCTCGTATCGTCCCAGCTCACGCTGGCTCCCAGGCGCATATCGGACGTTCGACCGAAGGGCACGCCAAGGACCGTCCGGGACAGGTACACACGGCCGTCCCACTCCACGGGTTCGCTGGCCGAGTGCCCGTGGCCTCCGTGGGCGTGGCCTTCGTGGGCGTGACCCTCTTCCTCGTGGCCGTGGGAATGGCCGAGTTGCTTTCCGTTCCAGTACCCGAAGGTGGTCTTCAGATACAGGTCCCACGGGTTCGGGATGTTCACAAAGCCCTGGATGCCGTCGTCATTCCAGTTGTGGTCACCGAAGAAGCTCTCCAGCACCAGGGGCATGTCGGCAAAGGGCCAGTGGTGGGAATGGGTCGGGTTCAGGATGCCGAAGTTCATGAACTTGCGGCCGATCTGCAGTCCCAGGGGGACGTATTCACCCACCCAGGGAATCGGCGACATGGTCACATACGCCTCTTCCAGATCGATCTCCACGTTCACCTCGTCCCCCTCGTATTCCATCTCCAGGGCCGGAATCACATCCGCCCGGATCCCGGGGTAGAGATAGCCCTGAAAGGCGAACTCCACCTCCTTGACGCGAATCCTGTTTCGGTTGTCGTTCTCCTTGTTGTCCGTGAACAGGGCCTGAACATCGGCGATGGCACTGATAGACGGATTCATGATGCCCCAGTTGCCCACCGGCTGGGCCCGATAAGGAACACCCTCTTCCGCGCTCTTCTCTTCCTGCCTTTCCAGCTTTGCTTCCAGTTCCTTGATCTCTGCCTCGTGTTCCTTCCTGAGCTGATCCAGCTCCTGCTGGAGACGGTCCATCCTTTCCTCGATCGTTTCCTCCTCCTCTCCCTGTTCGGCCCCGGCAAGTCCCTGCAGAGGCAGGAACAGGAAAAATCCAAGAAGGATTAACAAGCATTTCGCTCTCATGAATGACCCCTTATCTCTTCTGTGCGGTCGGAGACAAATCCACAGGTTCCTGTTTCGCCTGCCGCGAGCATCCTATGTTTGGCGCGCCCTGAAAGCTACGTCCAAGAAGAATGCCCTCGAACCATCGCCCTCCCACGACAACGGAGCCTTGCGGAGAAAGGAGTTCTCTTGTGAGGGCTCATCGATAGGGACGGCTATTCGCGGAACTCCCTGGGAAAGTGCGAGGTCCGCTTCGACGCGGCAAGCCTAGGCTATTGAGGTGTGAAGGGGTGGAGCGCGGATGAGCTGGTAGGATTCATCTGATCCCAAGCCGCTGAGGCCCAAAGGTCGCTGCCTGAATCGACAGACCAGCTCCAGGTACGTGAGTGATAGGATTGCCAGCAACCCGGCGCCCATATGGCAGGCAAAGGCACAGATTGCGCAACTGCCCGATTCCCTGCCGTGTTCATGTCCCCCATGGCAGTGGGCAAGGGAAAGGGCGCCTGCCGCCACAAGGGAGGACACAACTGCCAAAGACAGGAGGATGCTGATCCTGTTGAACCGATCGGGGGAACGCATGGCCGACCCCGGTTGTTTGTGTTGCAACGTGTCAGGGAACACCATGAAATGGAATATAGCTCTTCGACCCAATGAACGCAACTGTGTTGCAGATTTCCGGCTAGAGATCCCGGGCCAACAAGAAAGCCCGCCGATCCTGGTGGGATCGGCGGGCTTCGAGATGTACGTGAAACAACCGTGGTCTATCGGTCCGGGCTCTACCTTTGCTGCGAAACTTCGCTGCAGGCCGTCTTCCACTTCAGCTGGTCCTGCCAGTCGCCGTATCCTTCGTCCTCCGGCTGAAGGGCCTGTGCCTCGAGTTCCTCGATCTCCTTGGCAAGAGACGTCGGATCGAGATCTTCTACATAGACCGCATCATCCAGCAGGACGGTCACCCTTTCTCCGGTCACCTCGGCAAACCCACCGGCCGCGGCCATCACCTTTTCCCCGCTCTCGTCCCGGTAGACCAGCCGCCCGGCGGTCAGCTCGGCAAGCATGTTTGCGTGGCCCGGCAGAACGCCGAACTCTCCGAGCAAGCCCGGCGCGACCAACTCCTGCACGGCTCCGCTGAACAGGGTCCGCTCCGGTGTAACGAGATCCAGAACAAATGTATCTGCCATTCTCTAACTCCTTGTCAGGCAACTAAGCCATCAGCTTCTCTGCCTTCTCCTGCACCTCTTCGATCGTGCCTACCATGTAGAAGGCCTGCTCCGGAAGGTCGTCGTGCTTGCCCTCGAGGATCTCCTTGAAGCCCTTGACCGAGTCCTCCATCTTCACGTACCGGCCGTGGGTGCCGGTAAAGGCCTCTGCCACGAAGAAGGGCTGGCTCAGGAAGCGCTGGATCTTCCTTGCCCGGGCCACGAGCATCTTGTCGTCCTCGGAGAGCTCGTCCATTCCAAGGATGGCGATGATGTCCTGAAGGTCTTTGTACCGCTGAAGGATTCTCTGCACCTCTCGGGCAACCATGTAGTGCTCCATGCCGAGAACCTCCGGGTCGAGGATCCTGGAGGTTGAGTCCAACGGATCCACAGCCGGGTAGATCCCGAGCTCCACGATCTGCCTTGAGAGAACCGTGTTGGCGTCCAGATGGGCAAAGGTCGTGGCAGGCGCCGGGTCGGTCAAGTCGTCGGCCGGAACGTAGATGGCCTGCACCGAGGTAATGGAGCCCTTCTTGGTCGAGGTGATCCTCTCCTGGAGCTCGCCAAGGTCTGTGGACAGGGTCGGCTGATAACCAACCGCAGAGGGCATACGGCCGAGGAGGGCCGAAACCTCTGAGTTGGCCTGGGTGAAGCGGAAGATGTTGTCGATGAAGAGCAGAACGTCCTGGCCTTCCTCGTCCCGGAAGTACTCGGCCACCGTGAGGGCTGAAAGGCCCACGCGGGCGCGCGCTCCGGGAGGTTCGTTCATCTGTCCGTACACGAGGGCGGTCTTTTCGAGAACCCCGGACTCCTTCATCTCGAGCCAGAGGTCGTTCCCCTCACGGGTCCGCTCGCCCACGCCGCCGAACACCGAATACCCGCCGTGCTGGGTGGCGATGTTGTGGATCATCTCCATGATGATGACGGTCTTGCCCACGCCGGCGCCGCCGAAGAGCCCGATCTTGCCGCCCTTGGTGTAGGGTTCGAGAAGGTCGATCACCTTCACGCCCGTTTCGAGGGCCTGCACCTGCGTGTCCTGCTCGGTGAACTCGGGCTTTTCCCGATGGATCGGGAAGCGCTTCTCGGTGTTCACGGGTCCGGCCTCATCCACGGGCTGCCCGACCACGTTCAAGATCCTTCCGAGCACCTCCTGCCCGACCGGCATGGTGATGACGTTCCCCGTGTCCTTCACCTTGACCCCGCGGACCAACCCCTCGGTCGAGTCCATGGCAACGCACCGAACCGTGTTCTCCCCCAGGTGCTGTGCAACCTCGAGAACCAGGTTGTCTTCCTGATCGCTGATGGATGGGTTGGACAGGGTGAGAGCATTGAAAATTGGGGGTAGATTCCCGGATTCGAACTCTACGTCCACCACTGCGCTGATGACTTGGGTAACCTTTCCCACTTCCATGAACTGACTCCTTCTGAAGGTTTTTTCGCTTCCTCTATTTTGGATTCCTGTTTGATTGCAGATCTATGCCAGGGCCTCGGCACCGTTCACGATGTCCATCAGCTCCTTGGTAATCGCCGCCTGCCTCGCACGGTTGAAGGTCAGGGTGAGGCGCTCGATCATCTCCTTCGCATTACTCGTCGCGCTGTCCATGGCCGTCATCCGGGCGGCAAACTCGCTGGTCATTGCCTCGAGCATGATCCAGAACAACTGAACCTCTACATAGCGCGGCAGGAGTTTCTCGAGCAGGGCCTCTTGGGAAGGCTCATAGATGTAGTCCCCGGTCACCTCGGGCTCGGCCTCTTCCTGCTCTTCCGCTTCTCTCTTCTTAAGGGGCAGCAGGGGTATGTAGGTTGCCCTCTGGGTCATGACGGACAAAAACTGGGTGAAGACCACGCCCACCTCGTCCGTCTCGCCGGAAAGGAACGAACCCACAAGGTCCTTGGCTACGGGCCGGATGGCGTCAAACTGGGGCCCGGACGGAAACAGATGGGTCCTCACCTCCCGGACGGTCAGATCTCTTCGCTTGTAGAAATCCTTCGCCTTCTGGCCGATCAGATAGAGCGACATGGACTCATAAGCGTCCTGGTTGTCGGTCATGAAATCCCTGGTTTTCCGAAAAACGTTCGTATTCAACCCACCGCAGAGCCCACGGTCCGAGCTCACTACGAGCAACTCCAGCTTTCGGGGACCCGGCCGCTCCTCCAGCAGGGGGTGTGTTCCTCCTTCGAGCTGTCCGGCCAGTTGCCCCACCACCTGGTTCATCTTGTCTGCGTAAGGGCGGGTGTTCTCCAGGGCCTCCTGCAACCTGCGGAGCCTGGCCGCAGCCACCATCTGCATCGCCTTGGTGATCTGCGCCGTTTTCTTCACACTCTGAATTCGTCTTTGAATATCCTTTAACGTCGCCATTCGCTACCTCTCGAGCTTGCACCAGCCGTTATCAGGCGCCAGAGGGGAGTGGGGGAAGGATCACTCCTCACTGAACGTGCCCTTGAATTCGTCCAGGACCTTGGTCACCTGGTCCGAGAACTCGTCCGAGATCTTCTTCTTCTCCTCGATCTCGGCAAAGATCTCGGGGTGGCGCGACTCGATGAACTGATAGAGCTCGGTCTCGTACTTTGAAATCGTCTCTTCCGCGTAGTCATCCAGGTACCCGTTCGTGCCCGCGAAAATGACCAGGATCTGCTGTGCCACGGACAGGGGCTTGTACTGGGGTTGCTTCAGAACCTCGACGAGCCGCCGGCCCCTCTCGAGCTGGGCCTGGGTCGCCTGGTCGAGATCGCTTCCGAACTGCGCGAAGGCCTCCATCTCCCGGAACTGGGCCAGGTCGAGACGGAGCGAGCCGGCCACCTGCTTCATCGCCTTGATCTGGGCGTTCCCGCCGACACGTGAAACGGAAAGGCCAACGCTGATGGCGGGCCTCACGCCGGAGTAGAAGAGGTCGGTCTCGAGGAAGATCTGCCCGTCCGTGATCGAGATCACGTTGGTGGGGATGTAGGCCGAAACGTCGCCCGCCTGGGTCTCGATGATCGGCAGGGCGGTAAGGGAGCCCCCGCCGCGCTCGTCGCTCATCTTTGCAGCGCGCTCGAGCAGCCGGGAGTGGAGATAGAAGACGTCACCCGGATACGCCTCGCGTCCCGGGGGCCGGCGGAGCAGAAGGGAGAGCTGACGGTAGGCCACGGCATGCTTGGAAAGATCGTCGTAGATCAGGAGTGCATGCCCGCCGTTGTCCCGAAGGAACTCACCCATGGTGCATCCCGAGTAGGGGGCAATGAACTGCAGGGTCGCCGGATCCGAAGCGGTGGCGCTGATCACGCAGGTGTAATCCATGGCGCCGAAGCTGTCCAGCTTGTCCACCACCTGCGCAACGGTGGACTGTTTCTGGCCGATGGCCACGTAGAAACAGAAGACCGGGGTATCGGTCTCATGGGTGCTCTTCTGGTTGATGATCGTGTCCACGGCGATGGCGGTCTTGCCGGTCTGACGGTCGCCGATGATCAGCTCACGCTGGCCGCGGCCGATGGGAATCATCGCATCGATCGCCTTGATGCCCGTCTGTACCGGCTCCTTCACGGGCTGCCGCACGACGATGCCCGGTGCCTTGATCTCGATCCGGCGATTCTCCGCCGCTTCGATGGGACCTTTTCCGTCGAGGGGCTGTCCGAGGGGATCGACCACACGCCCGATGACCGCGTCTCCAACCGGAACCTCAACAATCCTGCCGGTCCTCTTGACGGTGTCCCCCTCTTTGATGTGGGTGACTTCGCCGAGAACCGTGGCGCCGACGTTGTCTTCCTCGAGGTTCAACACCATGCCGAACAGGTTTCCGGGGAACTCGATCAACTCGCCAGCCATGACCTGTTCCAGCCCATGGATTCGGGCAATTCCGTCTCCCACGGACAGGACAACCCCGGTTTCACTGTACTCGACCGTCTTCTCGTAGTCTGCGATCTGCTGCTTGATGATTTCGCTAATCTCTTCTGCACGGATTCCGACTGCCACGGCTAT
>JANQFG010000136.1 GCA_028277985.1 bacterium
TCCTTGTATTCACCCCGGGCGGCCCGCAGTTGATCTCCTTCGAAAAGCTCCCGAATCTCACGGTCGGTGCCTTCGTCACCGGAGAACCATCGCTTCACATGGGGCGACTCGGGGTCGATCGCGGTCTCATCATTCAGGCCGCCGAACCAGTATTCGAGTATGATTTCCGAACGAGTCATCCTGCGTCCTCTTGGCTCAATCCCTCTTGGATGCACGAGACAGCCGACAAGTTTGAGGAGAAGCTACGTCTGCTCTCTTCGTCGAAGAACAATTTGAACCAAGAGAACGCAGAGCGGCAATAGAAACGCCAGCGTGGAGTGAGCAGCGGCAATGCCATTTCCCGAAGGGACTGTCCTTGCCGGGCCCCAACCGTCGCACGCATCCCCCAGGCCGTCTCCATCGCGATCCCGCTGGTCCGGATTGTGCTCTGAAGGGCAATTGTCGCACGGATCTCCGACTCCGTCCCCGTCTTCGTCGATTTGCTCGGGATCCGGCAGATCGGGACACGTGTCTTCTCCGTCGATCACACCATCATGATCCCTGTCCACGGCCGGCATGATGTTGGCGAAGAGGAGGTCATCAAAAGTCACAACGGCCTGTCTTTCTTCCTGCGGGTTGCTCAGACGGAAGGTCAGCGTCACCGTTTGGCCGGCAACCTCGGAAACGTCTATCCAATCCGAATTTTGCGGACCGTCCCCGAGAGAGTCCTCTCCGGGTGTGGCATAGACACCGTCCCCCTCTACAAGGGCCTCCAGCACGGTTCCCGCATCCGCGATCAGAGACTCGAAGGAGAACCGCATGGACGTAGTACCATGGGGAACCAGCACCTCGGCCGATGTTGTTGCCGTCGAGTTGATGATCAGCTTGAGCACGCCGTATCCACCACTACCGGTAACCCAGATCACGTTTCCTACATTGTCCGCAATGAAGCCGGCCGCGTCCTCGGCCGCCTCAAAGGTCGTTGCGGCCAGGACCTGGATCTTTGTCCCGGTTTTTTCAGCAAAATCCTGCAGTTCCTCCACCTTCTCCGTGGCCCAGTCGGCGAGTTCGCCCGATAGATCCTCGAATTCGCCGGTCACCCACTCCAGGGTTTCCGAAGGGGTGTTCAAGATCCAGTAGTCGGTTCCGAACATGTGATAGTAGTACGGATCGTGACCCTCTTGGTTGCTATGCCAGTAGAATCCGTATTGAACATCGTAGGAGGGCACCGTTTCGTCTCCGAGGTATTCCTTGGTCTGGAAATTGGTCATCGAGCTGAAATACCACCTGGGTGCGAAGCCATGTGGATGTGTCGCCCATGCGAGAGGATCGCCGGTCTCCCACGGCAGGTTATCGAGAGCCTCCGAATTGAACAGGTTGACATTTGTATCGGCCTCTATGTAGCCGGGGAATCTACCCAAGGCGCTCCAGTAGTTATCCAGGAAGACCTCGTTCCGGATCTGCCAGAGGAACAGCCCTCCAGGTGGGATTGCAGAATAGAAGGGCGAATCCAGGAAGCAGAGTTGGTTGACGTTGTCCCTCAGGGTGCTTTCCAGGTTCTTGGCAGCATAGGTGACGACTCCGGAGCCCAGACTGAATCCGATGAGATGGAACTGACCGACGTAGTCGTCCGGGACCATTTCGTGGATCTCTTTCGCAAGATTTTTGCCCGATTGCTCGACCCGGTTGTACGGAACGCCCAGCGTGAATTGAATCGGATCCAATCCCACATGATCCGACCTGGCCTGCTCCAGCCAGTCCCACAGCAAAACGTTTACGTCCAGCGTGGCAGTGATTACGTCCGCCATGTCGGTCTGCCAGTCAGGCAGACCCACCTCATCGTCCGGATTCCACCCGTGGGATATGATGAAGGTGTCCTTCCCTGAAGAGAAGGTCGCACCGTCCGGCCAGACAGAGAGGCTTCCGAAGTCCTCCAGTACGACCGGAGGTGTAGTCTCGGAGATCTCTCCCTCCGGGATCTCTATGAGCGTGTCCGGATCCTCCGTGACGATCGTCAGGTAATCGATGGTGGTTGCGAGATACTCATCGCTGAAGATCGTGACGGTATCCGTAAGGGTTGCGCCCGGAAGGGCGGTTACCTCCACGGTGATGTCCTCGCATTGGCTGTCGCCCGGCTGAACGGTTCCAACCAGCCAGGAGGCGACCCCGGACGGCTCATCGAACAGAAAGGAACCTGTAGCGGAAACGAATGTACTTCCCGTTGGGATCTGGTTCACGAGTTCAACCCCTTCGATATCGAAGGGGGTCGGGTTGCTGAAGCATAGATGGTAGGTCATTTGTTCTCCCGTAGCAACGGGTCTGTCGCCGATGGCGGTGTGAATGGAAATCATCAGGGGGTTGAATGCAACATCCTTCCCTGGAACACAGACCCCTGTGGGATTCCCGATGTCTCCCGTTGATGCCAGAAGGTTCAGGTCCGGGTCCAGAACCAGGAGGCTATCCGATCCTCCGGAGCCCTGGTGTCCCGTAGTTGCGTAGAGCAGGCCGGTATCCCTGTTAACGGCCAAGCCGAGCACGTTGTCACTCCCGTCTCCCGTCACGGTGCGGATATCTCTTGTCACTTCGGTACTGGTGACGAGATCATACTTGCAGAGAAGCCCCAGGCTCCCATACCCCGGGTAGGCATTGCCCGTGTAGACACACTGGCTAGTTGAATCGACCGCCAGCCCCATGACAGGCTGGCTGACATGGATTTGAAAGGCGAAGCTCCAGTCTAAGGTACGGAAGACTTTCACGTCATTGGTGAGGTCGCCTACGAAGAGTAGGTCTCGCGCTTCATCCAGCGCCAGACCGTGCGCCTGACTCACCTGCGGCAGGTCTACCTGAGCCAGGAGCGTAAGGGTGTGAGCCCAGCTGTTCCACTCCCAGACATAGAGATGGTTCGTGTTCCGGTCAACAGCGTATACGAGGCTTTTTTCCTGGTCCACCACGATTCCGGCCATGTTGCTAGCCCCTGGCGCGACAACCGACCCTGCGCCGGTCATGGTCGTTCCGTCCACTAACTGCACCACGTTCGAGTTTTCGTAGGTAACGAAAAGAAACTTCGTGTCAGTGTCCATGGTCAGGCCGACTGCGCCTCCGGCATAGCTCGGCACACTGTGGGTTGCCTGGTAGGAGATATCGTTCCCTTGTATGTCATAGGAGCGAATCGGGGACGGACTGGCGTTGATGTCACCGATGACGTAAACGGATTTCCCGAAAGAAGGCTGCGAAAATAGCAAGACGGACAGAAAACAGAACAAGATGAAGGGTAGATTCCGGTTTCGCGCGACTCTCCCAATTCTGAACCTGGCTCTTTCCATGGCGGCGGCCCTTTCGTCAGCACGAGTTCTGCGTGGAAACGCTGGATCGTGAACGACATCCGCGCCAGTTCTAATATGCATTACAGCTGTCTGTAAAGGAAATTGTACCGTTTTGGTTTTTGTGTGACGGCTTCATCGGGTAAAACGGTCTGTCACCGTGTCCGGGCCAAGGCCCGTGTCTCGAGCCGGGTAGTGGTGCCCCAGGAAGTAGATAAAAAGGCAAAAAGGGCGAAAAGGGGTCGGACCAAGCCAAGTCCTTGAATCAAGTGATCAACCAGTCCCAGACAGGGCCTGTTTCGGGTCTAGGAACGGGGGAAAATGACGGGCTGGTTCCAAGCGCGTTTCTCGGCGATTCCCAAGATGAATTTCCTGGAATTTCAGGAACATGGCTTGGTCCGACCCTGGAGAGCCCCTTGATCCAAGGCTTGTCTTCGTAGACCGAATATCGGCTTCCGGTGATCAGGAAGCCATCGTGCCCTGATACATCCTCCGGGAAGACCCCGTGCTCAACATCATAGACATCCCACGTCTCCCCCGGCTCGGATAAAAGGGAGATGAACATCTCGTCGCAGTCGCCCAGCCTTTTCCGGGCATCGGGATTGGCGGTTCCGGCCTTGAGAACACCGAATCGCTTCTTTGATTTCACGTTTCCAGTTCCTCCATCGGGCCCCTCTCGTACGCCTAGAATGAAGAACCCGGCTCTTTCAGGAATTCGATCTCTTCCGGCGATGAAGTCCGGCCCAGGATCTTGTTGCGGTGCGGGAACCGGCCGAACCTCTCGATGATCTCCGCGTGCTTCACGGCAAACTCGTAGCTGTAGGAGAAGTATCCAGCGTTCTCCGGGCATTTCTGTTTTGCCAGGTCGGACAGGAGTTTGAACTGCCGCTTGCACTTCTCCTGCATGTCTACAGACTCCGCGTGCATGAGAGGCATGTACAGAAAGGCACGCTCGATCAGGGCCAGGGGCTCGTCGAACCCGTCCCCCACAGACCGCAGGCTGAGATCCAATGCCATCGGGTCGGCCTCAAAAGCCCTGGGCGAGTCGCGATACAGGTTGCGGGAGAACTGGTCCAGAAGGATCACCAGGGCAAGTCGATCTCGAGGGACGTCTTCCCAGTCCTTGTATTCACCCCGGGCGGCCCGCAGTTGATCTCCTTCGAAAAGCTCCCGAATCTCACGGTCGGTGCCTTCGTCACCGGAGAACCATCGCTTCACA
>JANQFG010000259.1 GCA_028277985.1 bacterium
CCGGGATGTTCTTCTTTGTGGACAACACTTTTTTCCTGCTCAAGGGAAATGATATCGGTGAGAGGCTCTCCGAAATAGCCAAGAGGAAGGGGATGCTGCTCATGGCATGCGACAAGTGCGCCGAGGATCGTGGGATTGAGGATGACCTGGTGGAAGGGGCTGCGATCGGCTGTTTTCCGGATCTCCACAAGGCCCTGGGTGGGGCCGGAATCGACCAGGTCATCACGCTGTAGTCGCGGCTACTTCCTCTCGGCTCCGACCATGACTACAGCGATGATGCAAGGTTGATCACCTCGGTTTCGCCAGGCATGGCGCGTGCCGTTCTGGATATAAGTGTCGCCCTGTTTCAACAGGACCTCCTGCCCATCGTCCAGTTCCAGATAGACCTCACCGGACAGCACCACGCCGTAGTCGATTGTGTCTGTGGTGTGCATGCCCGGGTTGTCCTGCTCCAGGGTTTCGGCAAGCCCCGGCATCTTGGCGTGCAGTTCCTCGTGGATCGCGTCCATTTCCAGTCCCTGCTCTTCGGCCAGCTTGTTCCAGATCTCGGGAAGGGTGGTAAAGAACCGGAACCGCGTTCCCTGGGGCTTGGGGACGAAAGAGGCCATGTCCACGGTCGGGTCACCGGGATTCACTGGAATGGAAGGAACATCATCCGTGCACCAGATTTCTTCCAGGATCTTCACGTCGGGCAGCGCATCCAGGCTCACCGATCGGGAGATTTCATCGTCGCTGACGAAGATGGATTTGCCGCTCTTGTCGTGGCCGGTCACAACTCTTCTCATTGCAGGTCCTCCCTTAGTACTTCCCGTATTCATGGGCCGCTTCGACCATTGCGGCGACGTTTTCCGGTTTCGCCTCGTCCGGGATACCGATTTCGCCGTCGATGATGAGCCCACCATCGTCCCCAAAGATGTCGATCAATTCCTTCACGTCATCCTTGACCTGCTGGGTCGTCCCCATGATCAGCTTGGAGGAGGGTACGTTCCCCCAGAAGCAGATCTTGCCGTTAATGAGCTTCTTGGTTTCCCGGCGGTCCACGGAATGGAAGTGGGCCACGAGTCTCGCCTCGGGCAACTCTTCAAAATACTTCAACCTAGAGGTACAGTCCGCTTCGAACCAGATCATGGGGACCAGACCGTCTTCGATCATGGCGACGATCAGGGCCTTCAGGCTGGGCCAGTAGAATTTGGAGAACTGCTCATCCGACATGAGGCCGTCCACGCCGCGGAGAATCGGCACGAGAACCCGGGTCGCGTTGTACATCCGGGCCAGATTCCGGGCGGTTTCGATGGTCATAGGAGTCATCAGATCGATGAGTGCCAGAAGCTTGTCCGGTTGCCGGTACATGTCCATGACCGTTCCCTTCATGCCACGCAGGTCGTGGGACACGATGTCGAAAGCCGGAAAGGCGGCGGAAGGCCAAGAGATGGGATAGCCCATGGCCGCCATCTCCATGAAGTAGGTCGTTACTGCTGTGAGGTACTTCTGCGTCTCTTTCCCCAGATCGATCATCTTCTGAAGAAGGGCCATGGCGTCCGGTTGCGAGACGATCATGCCGAGGTTGACCCCCAGAAACCAACCCGTTGTGAACCCGAAGAGCGGTGGTATCTGGATGTTGGGCAGATGGGCCATGGTTCTGGAGATACGGGGCCAGAGCTTCCGGTAGGTGAAGAGATCCGGGTCGGCCAGGTACTCGTCGTACTCGTCTGCAAGAAGGATCTCGGTCTCGATATACTGATTCGGTGCGTCGTCCGGAAGCTCGCCTCCCGGCCACTTGAAGTCGGTTACCTGGAGTATCTCGAAATAGGTGGACGGCGCGAGGTTGATCACCTGGGGTGCAAAGTCCAGGTCGAGGTCCACGGTGATCTTCTTGATGCATTCGTACCGTTTGACGTAATCGCGTTGCGCCTTGGCGTTGGTAACGCCCAGGGCACGGTTGGCGTAGTACAGGCAGTTCAGTGGCATGACGGGCACGCGATCCGGTTTGGTCAGGCCGGCTGCATCCAGGAAGCGCTTTTCGCGGGCAGCATACTCGGGCGGAAGTTCGAATCCGGCGTCAGTCACATTACACCCCCTCGATCCACTTCTTCGAAAGCTCAACAGCGGCCATGGCGTCGGCTCCGTAAGCGTCCGCGCCCGTGTAGTCCACGAGCAGTTCGTCAATGGTTCCGCCGCCGATTGCGATCTTGACCCGATCCCGGAGACCGGCTTCCCGAATGGTGTCGATGGTCGTCTTCATGCTTTCAAAGGTGGTCGTCAAGAGCGCGCTCAACCCGACCACGTGCGGCTCGAACTCCTTGATCTTTTCCACGAAAGCTTCGGCGGGAACGTCCACGCCGAGATCACATACCTCGAATCCGTTCACATCCAGCATGAATACAACGAGGTCTTTTCCGATGTCATGAATGTCGCCCGCCACGGTGCCGATGAGGACTTTTCCGCGGCGTTTGACCGCGATCTCCTGCTGGAGTCGGGGCTTGACGAGCTTGGATACCTGATCCATGATCTCTCCGCCCATGATCAGCTCGGGAAGGAAGGCCTCGCCCGACTCGAAGCGTTGGCCGATCGCTTCGAGAGCCTGCCTGGACGCTGCCAGAATCTCCTGGGGGTCAACGTCCTGCCCCAGCATCTCCTTGACGATTCTGAGTACATCCTGCTCCTGCATGTCAACAAACGCTCGAATCAGCTCTTCGCTCATCCTTTCCTCCAGAACGATCATTTCCTTTTCGGTTTCTTCTCACGTTCCCTGATCACTGTCAGCGTATCGACGAGAACAGGCAGGACGAGCTTGTCTTTCTGTCTCCCGGTTGCCTTCTTGCTCTTGATGATTCTCTCCAGGGAAAGGACCGGGACTTTCTGCCTGCCCAGGTTTACTCGGAGACAATGCCTCGCTTCCTTATCGAAAGAGCCCAGGCCGTGCATATGTAGAACAACGTCGAACAGATTGACGGCTTGTCCGGCAAACATGGGTGGATTCGTACCGACAGGGGCGACATAGGACCCCTTTACTTTCTTCAGGGCCTTTTGAATGCCCGGGTCACCCAGATCTCTGAACCACAAATCCACGTCCTGAGTTACGACCGGCGCCCCTTGCAGCGCAGCCGCGGAGAGGTCCACGATCATGAACTCCACCTTCTGCCTGACCAGTTCCCGAAGGAACTCAGCCTCTTTGTCAGTAAAGATCAAGTTTTTGGCCACGAGTCAAGGCCCTTCTCAATCGCTCGATGGGCGGTTCCTGAAGCAGCAGGAGGGTATGCCTGATGTTGTCCCGGTCCGAGTGAGGGTTTCGTGCCGAAATTCTATCCACTTCGTCGAGCAGGCTTCTCCATCGTTGTTCCTCGGCGGGACGGTCCTCCAGAAACACCGATGGATTAACGCCCAGGCGATCCGCAATCGCTAGAACGGATCTGGGAAGAACCGAGTGCTTCCTTGCCAGAGAATAGTAGGCGTTCTTGCTCACCCCCGCCTGCTCCAGAAGCCGGGTTAAGGTAAGGCCCTTCTGCGCACACAGTTCTTTCAGTTTGTCGCCGCGAATCTGCATGAAGAGAGAGTACCAAAATATGGTACACTGGTCAAGGAGGATGTTTCGGGTGCTCGGCCGGTATGGAGCAATCAATCAGGGGAGTGATGGAGCGGAAATCCTAAGAAGCCTCCTCTGAAGCATTTCCGGGTCGACGATCAAGCCTATGCTGATCATGGCGAATGCGACGAGCGTGGTGATCCACCCCTGGGGCGTCTGCGAGTTCACCATTTGCTCGACGCCGATGGGTATGATGCCATAGATCATTCCCGCTCCGACGATGCAAAGCGTGGCCGCACAGATTGCCACGGCCAGGAGTCCCATCCTGAGGCCAAGAAGTACCGCAGCATAGACAGAGGGGATGGCGAAAAGCCTTCGATCGCAGGTCCTTGGGCGAGTCTCCTCAACGAGATCCTCATTTGCAGAAAGACATTTTGCTTCCCAGGCAGGAGGTTCGAGACGGCTAAGATAGAAGCGTTTCCTTGCCGATAAGAAGAGAACGAAGGGTCTACGGAACAGAAGACATATCAGATTGACGGGCCCGGGTTCTGCATGCCGGGCGGAGAAATATCCGGATGACCTCCCAAACCATTGGATTGCTGGAAAGGTTTCACTCCCCCTTTCGAGTTTCCGCGACATGGCAGGATCTCGATTTCGAGGAACGGCGAAAGCGGCAACTGCTCTTCTACTTTTCCATATTGGCCTTGATTCTTGTCATTTCCCTGACCATAAGCGATCTGATCGGCGGGAGCCCGATCGAGGCGGCGGCCGAGTTCGTCGTGACGATATGGATGGGATTTGTCGTTGCCCTTGTAAGGAGGTTACGCAGGATTCAGGGAATCCACCGTATCAACACGATTCTACTCACGGGACTTCTCTATTTTGCCGTTATCGGTGACGCAGGGCTTCACGGTGAAAAGCTGCTCTGGAGCTACATGTTTCCGCCCTATGCCTTCTTCTTCCTGGGAAGAAGGGAAGGGCTCGTGTGGACCGCCGGGTTCCTCCTGACCACGCTCCTGATCATGGTAGACCCTGGCGGCTATCTCGACATGTTCGCATACGACAACGGCTATCTTCTTCGGTTCGGCATGTCCTTTGCGATCGTGGGGGCTCTCTCCTACGTTTTCGAAGACGTTCGGCACAGAAACCAACTCAGACTGCAGCAGGAGAAGGAAAGGCTTGCTGAGGCAAAGCAGGATCTCGAGGCTGCCAACCAAAGGCTCGAGGAGACATCGGAGCAGGCCCAGGATCTGGCCGAGAAGGCTGAAGCGGCCAGTATAGCGAAGAGCGAGTTCCTGGCGAACATGAGCCATGAGATTCGTACCCCCTTGAACGGTGTCATCGGCATGACCAGCCTGCTCTTTGACACGGATCTCACGCCCGAACAGCTCGATTACGTGCAAACGGCACGAGGCTCCGGGGAGTCCCTTCTCACCCTGATCAATGACATCCTGGATTTCTCCAAGATCGAGGCCGGGCAGATGGACCTCGAGATTCTTGACTTCGATGTTCGTACGACTATGGAAGATGTTACAGACATGATGGCCATCCCGGCCCAGGACAAGGGGCTGGAGCTTTCTTGCCTCACCTACCCGGAAGTCCCCTCTCGATTGCGGGGGGATCCGGGGAGGCTCAGGCAGATCTTGCTCAACCTGGTCGGCAACGCGATCAAGTTCACCGAACAGGGGGAGGTACACATCCGTGTCCGGGTGGTGAGGGAAAGCGAGCAGGATGTGACGCTGCGGTTCGATGTCAGGGATACGGGTATCGGAATTCCGGATGAGGCACGAAACCGGCTGTTTCAGTCGTTCCACCAGGTGGATGCCTCGATCACCCGCAAGTATGGCGGCACCGGCTTGGGCCTTGCCATCTCCCGGCGGCTTGCCGAGATGATGGGCGGGGAGATCGGGGTGGACAGCCGCGAGGGAGAAGGGTCGACTTTCTGGTTCACGGCCGTGTTGGAGAAACAACCGGGTGCCGAGGAAGCAGAAGTCATCGTTCCCAGGGACATTTCCGGGGCCCGCATTCTGGTGGTCGACGATCACGCGACCAATCGTCAGGTCTTCTGCGAGTATTTGCGCTCTTGGGGATGCCGCTTCGAGGAAGCCGTAGACGGTCCCCAGGCAATGGAGAAGCTTCATAGGGCCCTATCGGATGAGGACCCGTTCCAGATCGCCCTGGTGGACATGCAGATGCCGGGGATGGACGGGATGAGCCTGGGGAGGAAGATCAAGTCGGATGCAGACCTTGGTGCC
>JANQFG010000260.1 GCA_028277985.1 bacterium
GCTGTAGCCCGCAGCCGAAGTGATGAACTCCACCTCATCGTACTTTCCGAGGATGCCTTCGATCTTCTTGGTCACAGCATCCGACCTCTGGAGGGAAGCCGCGTCCGGGAGCTGAACGTTCACGAAGAAGTAGCCCATGTCCTCTTCCGGCATGAAGCCGCCCGGCAGCAACCTGCTGAGGACGACCAGCCCGATCACTACGACAACGATGAACACCAGTCCCCTGGGTATCCGGTGTGTTACGTTGTTCGCCAGGGTCATGTAGCCGTCCGTGGCCTTGTCGAAGGCCTTGTTGAAGCCGGAAAAGAAGATCCCAAGAGGCCCACGAGTCGGTTTTCGCTTCCTCAAGAGAAGCGAGCAAAGGGCAGGGCTCAAGGACAGGGCGTTGACCGACGAGAAGCAGACCGAGACTGCGACCGTGATCGCGAACTGCTGATACAGCCTTCCCGTGATGCCTCCCATGGCGGCCACCGGGATGAAGACCGCAACCAGGACCAGGGTCGTCGCGATGACCGGTGCGGTGACCTCGCTCATCGCCTTGCCGGTCGCCTCCTTCGGGTTCATCCCGTTTTCGATGTTGACCTGGACCGCCTCGACGACCACGATCGCGTCGTCCACCACGATGCCGATGGCGAGCACAAGACCGAGAAGGGACAGGACATTGACCGTGAAGCCGATCAAAGGAAACACGATGAAGGCGCCCACGAGAGAAACCGGGATCGCTATGGTCGGGATCAGGGCCGCCCGCCAGTCCTGGATGAACACGTACACAACCAGGATGACCAGCGCGAGAGCGATGAACAGGGTCTGGATGATTTCATCGATGCCTGCCGTGATCGCCAGCGTCGTGTCCATTGAGACGTCGTACCTGACACTCGGAGGAAAAGACCGGGAAAGCTCCGCCATGGTCTTCTTGATATCCTCGGCAAGGGCGACTGCGTTCGAACCGGGCGCCTGGTACAAGCCGATGATGGCGCACTCGCTTCCATTCAAGCGAGTGAAGGCCGTGTAGGTTTCCACACCCAATTCGACCCGGGCGATGTCCTTGACCTTGACCTGGGATCCGTCCTCGGTCGTCCGCACAACGATCTCACCGAACTCCTCTTCCGACTGGAGGCGCTCGGGGAGCCTGACCGTGTAAGTGAACTCGGTACCCGGCGGGGCAGGCTCCGCGCCGAATTTCCCTCCGGGTACGATCACGCTCTGGGCACGGATCGCGTTCACGATCTCCGGCACCGTGATTCCCAACCGGGCCAGGCGATCCGGTCGAATCCAGATGCGCATTGAATAATCGCTCGCCCCGATCACGTTCACGCGCCCGATCCCCTTGATACGCGCCAGGGTGTCTTTGATGTTGATCAGGGCATAATTCCCAAGGAAGTTCTGGTCGTATCTGCCGTCTTCAGAGGTGAGGGTTATGAGCATCAGGATGTTCGGAAGGGACTTCTCGGTCTTCACGCCGAAGCGCCGTACCTCTTCGGGCAATTTGGAGGTGGCGGCCGAAGCACGGTTCTGGGTGAAGACGGTATTCATGTCCGGGTCTGTGCCGATCTCAAAAGAGACCTGCACCACCGAAGTGCCGTCGCTCGAGTTCGTCGATTTCATGTAGATCATGTTCTCGACGCCGTTGATCTCCTGCTCCAACGGGGTTGCGACGGACTGCTCGACGCTTACGGCACTCGCACCGGTGTACGTGCCTCGGACCTCGACCATGGGGGGTGTGATGTTCGGATATTGCTCGATCGGAAGCCCACCGAGGAACACGATCCCGATGATGACCATGAAGATGGAGATGACCATGGCCACGATCGGCCGTCTTACGAAGAAGTTATCCATGAGACGTCAGGTGCTTTCTTGGATGGGAGGCTCTTTGTCCCGGAGGATAGGATTCACCACGGCCCCGTCCCTCACTTTTTGCAGACCTTCGTACACCACTTTTTCCCCGGCTTTCAACCCTTCCCGAATCAGCCAGGAGCTTCCGATCGTCTGCCCTGCCTCAACCTGTCTCCGCTTTGCGATGTTCTGATCATCCACCACGAAAACGCTGTGCGTTCCCTGCAACTCGGTTACGCAGCGTTGAGGGATGAGGATGCCGTCTTCCACGAGGGACACCAAGGCCTTCAGCCTGGCGAACTGGCCGGGACGGAGCAATTCGTCCGGGTTCGGAAAGGAGGCCTGAATCAGCATGGCGCCGGTCGAGGGGTCCACCCCCCTGTCGGCAAAATCGTAGGTGCCCTTGTGTGGGTATACGGATCCGTCTGCAAGGATCAGTTCCAGGTCCGGATCGGCTGGATCCTGATCGACCGGATCCGTTTGGGAACCGTAGAGACGGGCCGCAAGCAGGTACTGAGTTTCCGTGATGAAGAATTGGACCAGGACCGTGTCAATACGGGAGACCACGTTCAAGATGACCGGGTTCGGTTCCCGGCCCACGAAGTCCCCCACCTTTGCCTTGGTCTTTCCGATGATTCCGGAGATGGGGGAGTGGATCTTCGTGTAGCTGAGCTGTATGTTGGCGGCCCTGAGATTCGCTTCTGCCGCCTCGACGCCTGCGATCGAGGCATTGTAAAGGGCCACGGCGGAATCGAGGTCGCTCTCGCTGACCGCTCTTGCCTCGGCAAGGGGCCGGATCCTGTTCAGGTCGCTCTCAGCCTTTGCAAAGGCGGTCTTCGCCTCGGCTACCCCACTCATCTGGGCAGCCACTTCCGCCTCGAAAGGTTGGCTCTCGAGCGTGTACAGCAGGTCGCCTTTCTCGACGCGCGAGCCCTCTTCGAAATGAATACCCTCCAGATAGCCTTCCACTCTCGCCCGTATGGCGATGTCCTTGAATCCGAATATCTGGCCCACGAACTCCTGATGAATGGGAACGCGCTCGGCTTCCGTCTGGAACACGACCACATCGGGAGGGGGAAGGGGCTTCGATGATTCCTCTTCCTTGCTGCAAGAGGCGGACAGGAATAGCAGGCCAAGGAGCAAGCTCAGCGGGAGCGTTCTCATTCGTTTCTCCTGTGGGCAGCCCTGGCGTCAGGGTGCGGTTGCCTGGCGAGCCGAATCGCGATGAATCCGGGCTGCTTCTAGGAGGAACTTGTCCGCCTGCTTTCTGTCCGCATCGAAGGGGGCGACCCCCATCTTGGTCATGCGCACGATATTCTCGTAATACTCCAGCGATTTTCGCGCATTCACGGTAAACATGCCTGACTTGGCCCCTGCATCCTCGTTCGCCTGAATGGCCGATTTTGCCTCTGAAACGAGCTTGTCGAGGGTTTCGTTCACAGGTTCCGGCACGCCCTGGTCCAGGGCCTTCCGGATGCTCTCGAGCGCCTGGAGGACTTCTTGCTCACCAGCCATCACGAGAGAGGGGACCAGACATAGGATGAGAACGAAAAAGATCTTCTTCATGTGTTTGCCTCCTTCTTCCGGTTGCGGGCATCGGGATCAACCGGGGCCCGGGATAGGGTCCCACTGTCCCGCAAACACATTTACTATCTCTAGATTCGAACAAAATCAACCAAAGGGTCCAGGTCGCTCCCCAACCCTCGACTCGCGATCAGTCGCCTCCCGCCCACTCGGCCGTGTCGAAGTGCTCTCCCTCGGAGAAAACCTTGCAGTCCCAGACCTTTGCTCCTTCCCTGCCGTCACACTGGCGGCAGCAGGTACCGGTGTAGTTCGGCGGCCTCTGATCGCAATTCATCCATCCACCGCAGGACCCGATCGCGTCTGCACCTCCGGCATCTCCCAGATGCATCGATTTGTAGGAAGCCACCTCGATCGAGACCTTCCCTTTCGACTCCTGGACCGTTCCCTTAACTTCGATCCTCTTGCCCATATTTCTCTGCAACTCGTCCACCTGCAACCTCGTCCCGGAGATCTTGTATTTGTGGCCGTCGTCCGCCTTGAGAATGCCCTCTGCGGTGACGATCCCGGTCAGGTTCGCCTGGCCGGTCGTGACCTCTCCGGCCTCCGAGGGGCTGCGGTCTGCCTCGGCCCTTACGTCCTTGCAGTCCCAACTGATCTGGCCCATCGCATCCTTGCAGGTGCGGCAGCAAACGCCTGTATAGTTCGGGCTGTTCGTGTCGCAGTTCATCCATTTGCTGCAGGACATGAGTGGATCGGTGAGCGACCCTTTCCCCGGACCGGGTGCGTCTTCGGCAAGGGCGATGTGACCGACGGGCGCCGCGAGGGCGACAGCCAGGCAGAATACCAGCAAGCCTTTGATTTTCTGTTCCATTTTCTTTCTCCTTCCTCAAATGGGTCCTCGTTTAAGGGACGCATGCGGACCGGTTTTTGATTCTTTTTGGCCGAGGGTTGGCTGGAAAACAGGGTGCAACAAATGGGTTGCCTTTTGCCGGGAATCGTACTAGATTACCTGCAAAATACGCCTTTTCTACATCTTTTATACTCCTATTATGACTTTGTGGCAAGTTCGGGACGAAGCGGATCACGACAGAATCGCCCGATGGAATCGCCGGTCTGATGAGAGGAAAGGGATGAAGGGGAGAGTCGTTCTCGGCATTCTGGTGTTGCCCATCTGGCTGTATCTCTCCGTTGCAGGGGCGGAACCATACGAGCGGGGCCGGCCCTGGAAGTCGGACCAGCCCTGGGAGAAGCTGAGTGTCACTTCGGGCTACTTCCTCACCAGTTTCACCAGCGATGTCAAGCTGTCCAGCACACTGGGTGGGGTTGTACTCAGTCTCGAGGACCTGCTCGGTCTGGATGCGACGACGAGCCAGTACCGCATAGAGGGCCACTACCGGGCTTGGCGCCGCCACCACTTTCATTTCGGCTTCTTTGACCTCTCCCGTGATGCAGACAGGACACTGGCAGCGGATATCCCGGACCAGGACCCGCCGGTCCAGGTCGGGACTCTGGTGAACAGCCTGCTGGACATCAAGATCTTCAAGGTGGGCCATTCGTACTCGTTCTGGAACGACGAGCGGCTCGACTTGGGTGCCGGTATCGGCTTCTACGTGATGGACCTGGCGGTGGGGATCGACGTCCTCGCAGAGGGGTCGGCCGGCGGAGAGGAAGGCTCCGTGGAGAAGCGATTGCTCGGGGAGGCGATCACGCTGCCCCTTCCCGTGCTGGGGCTGCGGGGTAACGTGGCCCTAACGAAACGGGTTTTTCTCAAACAGAGCGTAGAGTTCTTCTACATAAGCATCCCCGGATTCAGGGGGTTTCTGCTGGATGCGAACCTTGCGGTGGAGGGACACATCTGCAGGTTCTTCGGCCTTGGCCTGGGATATAACTTCATGCGTGTAAACGTCGAGGGGGATGGGGACGCGGAGTTCCTGGGAGCCAGTTGGAACGGCAGGCTCCATTTCGACTACTCGGGTGTATACATCTATGCCAAGTTCTTCTTCTAGGTTAACGGAAGGAGGGAACCGATGAAAGGGAAAAGAGTCGTCTGGTCACTGGTATTGGCCTGCTGTCTCTCATGCTGGGCGGTTCCGGCGAATGCCTACGAGCGGGGCCGGCCCTGGAAGTCGGACCAACCCTGGGAGAAACTCAGCGTCTCAATCGGCTTCTTCCTTACGAACTTCACGAGTGACGTTTCCCTCACCGGTGGAGGGGCCGGTGTCGTTCTGAATCTGGAGGATATCCTCGGGCTGGATGCGACGACAAACCAATTCAGGATCACGGGCCATTACCGGGCTTGGCGCCGTCACCATTTCCATTTCTCCTTTTACGACCTCTCCCGCAATGCGGACAAGATCCTCGAGGTCTCGATCCCCGAAGAGGAAATCGAGGCCGGGGCTTTCGCGAGGAGCAACCTCGACATCACCATGTACAAGGTCGGATATTCCTTCTCCTTCTGGAACGACGACCGGGTCGATCTCGGGGCGGGGCTCGGTTTCTATGTCATGGATCTCGCGGTCGGGCTCAAGGTCGCAGCCGCGGGCTCGGTCGGGGGGGTGGAGGGAGAGTTTGCCGAAGAGATCCTCGCAGAGGAAACGACCCTCCCGTTACCTGTCGGCATGCTACGGGGGAACATTGCGATCACGAAACGAGTATTCCTCAAGCAGACCTTCGAAGTCTTCTACATCAGCCTCTCCGGTTTTGAAGGCTTGCTCCTGGATATGAACCTTGCATTGGAAGGGCACATTACCCGATTCTTCGGCCTTGGCCTGGGATTCAATTTCCTCCGAGTCAATATCGAAGGGGACGGAGGAGACGGGTTCCTGGGCGGTGGCTGGAACGGGAAGCTCGAGTTCGACTATTCCGGTCTCCATATCTACGGGAAGTTCTTCTTCTAGAAGGGTGGGATCGAGGGTATGTGTGGGCATAGCCACGAGACAAGACTTCGGCTCTTTGTGTTCGTCCTCGCTGCCGCGCTCCTTTCCTCCTGCGCCTACCTGACCGACCGGGGGGTGGACTTCCTGGATCAGTACCGCGTCGTGGGCGGAATTGGAACTGGCGGGGGGCTCCGCTTCAGTCATCTCGGCCTCATCAGCACCGGGATCAACTTCGGAATCAAGCCTCAGGCTACCAGCCTGGGGTGGAAATACGGCCGTCCCTTCCTTCTGGCCCCCTCGCTGCATCAAGCCAAGTTTGAATCGGATCACGCCTGGGTGATCTACACGACATCCATGGAGAACTGCGACTACGCTTCGGCCGACTACAAACTGGCCCGAAAGAGCGTTGCCGTGTTGCCCATGTTCCTGACCTGGGCCGATACGACCTATCGCGATGAAGACAAGTGGTATGCCTTGAAAGAGGGGGTCGCTCTAGAAGGAGACAACTACATCTGGACCGGGAAGACCTGGCGAAACAACCGCTATGTCATGATTCACGCGTTGGACATGGAGTTCGAGATGGGGTTCCTCGTCTATCTCGACCTGGGCTACAGCCCGGGGGAGACGCTCGATTTCCTGCTCGGCATCCTGACCATCGATCTCGCAAAGGACGACGGCCGCATTGTCGGGGGGAGGAAATGAGGGCTCGGCTGGCAATCATCGTGCTCTTGTGTCTGATCAGCGCCTGCCAGGTGCCTCCCGATGTGCCGTCGCGTTTTTCGCCTGCGCTGGAGCCTTTTGATCCGGTCAAAGAGGGGTGGGTGACCACCCGGCCGATTCTACTCGTGTCCGACTGTCAGATCCACAACCTGTATTCCAAGCCGATCCCGGACCGGAACCTGTCCATCAAGATGTTCGTGAATACCGCCATTCGTCCTCCCCAGCTCGACATGTTCGCCGGCGATATCCTTCGCTGGATCCTCAAGAATACTCCTGAGAAGACCGAAGCGGTCATTCACTTGGGTGACGCCATCGACCTTGCATGCGAGGGGGAGTTTCGGGAGTTCGTGGACGTTATGAAGGACGCGGGGAAGCCGTGGCTCATGATCCCCGGCAACCACGATTGCTTCTATTTCGGGACGTACGATCCCCGCAATCCCCCTCTCTGGGAGGACGCGTGCTACGGTTCGGGGAGGCCTCTGACCAAAGATCTCCTGATCCAATCGTACGTTGCGGCCCTCTTGAAACAGGACGTTCCGGGAACGATAGCGCTGGCGAAAAATCTCGGTCTGTACGAGGAGCGTGACCTGGACCTTTTCGAACTGGCCGCGCGAATCCCGATGCAACACACCTGGACCGCCCCGCCGGAACTGGAGTCATTTCTTGTGGGGATCATCTGGAACATCGACGCCGAGAAGCCGTGGCGTTCCTTCATCCTGCAGCGGGCCGACCTGAGCGGGCCGGATCCAAGAATCCGATTCCATGCCATCCTGACGGACTCGAGCCAGTATGCCCAACTTCCGGCCCTCGTACCGAATGCCTGGGACAACTACCCCCTGGAGCTGGACTGCGGAATGACCGGCGAGCTGCTTTCCGATCAACTTAGAGTCATCCGGGAGTGGATGGAGACGGATGACGAAACAGCTTTCGCGCTGATGCTGCACCACCCATTCGACGAGATCGCTTCCAAGAGCCGGTCGAGTCTGCGGTGGCTCTGGGCCCGATACGCCTTCGGGGGCATCCTGACCGCGCACACCCATGCGGGCTACTTCGAGCAACACGATCTCGAAGGTGGGAAGCAGGGCCTGGAGATCAACGTAGGATCAACCACGGACTGGCCCATGGACTGGCGTACCCTGGTCGTGCACGTGAAGGAGAATGAAGAGTTCGGCTATCTCGATACCCGGTATTTCACGCTCATGGACGCTCTGAAGAACAAGGAGGGATTCTTCCTCAAGGAGTGGGAGGTGGGGGAGGGCTCCGAGGACGACTACCGCAGGTACCGGGTAGGAGACCCGAGCGGCGTCCAGATCTCCGACTATCTTGTTGCCTATCACCTCTGGCCCCCTGCCCTCGGAAGGGCGAAGGTCAAGGCAAGAAAACCCGCCATTGACACGGAAAAGCAAGTCAAGAACACCATGCTCTGGACCTATCACCGTCTGATCCGTACCTTCCCAACGGATCCTGTCCGAGGGGAGACGGTCTGGCCGCAAGCCTGCCCGGACGACGCTGAGGTGAAACGGAAGATCGAGGCAGTGGCCGTGGAAAGCGTCCCTATCGAAGAGAAGATCGCCTTTCTCATGGAGCTCGAGCGGTTCGAGAAATCGCGCTCGACCCGGGACCCGAAGAGCGGCGAATCCACGGACGAAGTGCGTGGCCGGTTCAAGCTTTCCCAGGCCGTTTGGGCAGCCCGTTACGAGCTGGAGGGCGGCCGGGGGAGTCTTCGACTTCAGGACGAGTTGATCCGAGTGAGGAGCGCAACCCCCGAAGTGGGCGAATAGACGCTCCATTCTCAATGTCCACACGATCGAATGCTGCGAGCGAAGCGCGGCAGCCCCCGCCTGTCGACGTTCCCTCTCCCTGTGAGGGTGTCGATCAATGGAACACTGTTTAGCGCATGTCATTCCCGCGCAGGCGGGAATCCAGAAGCTTCAGGTGCTCAGGGATTCCTGCTCCTCGGCCTTGCGGGGACCAGCTTTACGCGAATAAGAGCGCAGGGGGATTGCCGCGGTCGCTATCGCTCCCTCGCAATATCCTCAAGAATGCCAGATCTGGGAGCAGGATGAGAAGTAAGGCGATTCCGTTGTTGGCGGGCTAGACTACACGGGCGGCAGACTTCATCATCTCCACCATTCTGATGACTGGTACGGGGCGGCTCGTGCAGACACAAACGTTTTGACAACCCCTTTCTTCAGGACACTTGAAGCCTTGAATACGCCTGCTCGAAGATGGTGTTCGGAGACAACCCTTGGTCCTTGAGCTTCGATGCCAACCAGATGTCCTCGCTTGATATCGCAAGGGGCAAGCACTGTTCAGAATTGCTATACAACTCGTAACACTCGTGGAGCAACTTGCTACTAGGCTGGTCTCTCACGACCAGAACCACACCCCGATTCTTTCTCCCGTAGCGTGAGATTTGACCTCCGAACCTAATATGATCTTCCTTCTTCCAGTTCTTGAACTCGAAACACACATACATGACCCCGTGTTTCTCCTTCATTTCACCCCAGAAACCCGTGACGGCCTGGTTGTAGAGCACGAGGTCGATCCTATGAGATCCGTCAGAGCCCAGGACCTCAACGATCGGTGATGAAAGGTCTTGTTCGAAGATAGCCGGAACGCACAGAGATCCTAGCTTGTGGAAGAGTTGCCCGTATCCTTCTCCTCGTGGCAGTCTTCTCAGTATGCTGACAACGTCGGAAACTGATCTCTGATTCCCTGTGAGCATTCTAAGCCGCGAATCGTCGGTTGCAGCGCAGTTCCTGAGCAGCGCGCAACAGAGATCCGGAGATGGAACCCAGTAGTCTTTTCGCGCAATGCGTTCTTTAATCCGGTCGGTTTCAGGCTTCCTTATCTCAGGCGTTTTGTCCAATACTTGGCGGATCTTTGAATAGTCATCCCTGTCGAACCGGACACCTCGGTCGTCTGCCAAGGCTTCAAGCTGCTCTAGCCAAGAACGTAAATGGTCAGTTGTGGGAGAATGCCGGCCTATTCTCTCGTCTGTCATGTTGCCGCGAGTTCCTCATTTGCCATTCGAGGGGATGCTACCTCAGCAGCGGGTGACCCGGGACTTCTCGCCGGTTCCATCGTAGCTCATCTGACAGCACTCTCCGGCAATACGCGTTTCCAGAACGACCTTGCTTCCCCAGAGCTGCTGGACATACCTGAGCGTACGGTCCGCGTACTCGGCCTCCAGTTCCCTGCCGTCGAACTCGTGCTGCAGGATCATCTCTTGTGAGCCGCGGGTCTTCACCTCCACGATCTTGATGACCGGCATGCTTCCCAGCCCGACGCTCCTGAGCAGGGTTTCCTTGATCGTCTTCCAGTCATGCGGGGTGGAGACGTGGGTGATGACACGGTCGGTCCCCTTTTTCCCGTGCTGGAACAGGTCCAGCTCCCGCATCAGCTCTTCGGTCAGATACTGCCTCAGGAAGGATTCGTCCCGGTCCGCCTCCCGAACCTGGAAGATTTTTTCCATGCCCTGTCCTCCGGGCCGACCGTACTCATCCTTCTCCTCGTCCGAAGGGTTTTCCCAACGCTCGAAGATCGTTTCGAAGATCTTGTAACCCAGGTGGTACGGGTTCATCCCGCCCCGCAAGGGGCGGATGACCTGGTTGTGACGCTTCAGGAATTCGATGTGAAGGGCCGGGTCCAGGTCGAGGGCGTTCAGGATCCGGTAGTGCCAGTAGCTGGCCCAGCCTTCGTTCATGATCTTCGTCTCGATCTGGGGCAGGAAGTAGTCGGCCCGCTCGACAACCATGGTCAGCAGGTCCTTTTCCCACGTCTCGAGGTAGGGGTTGTGGTCGCGGATAAAGAGCAGGATATCCTCTTCCGGCTCGAGAGGCACCTTGGTCAGGTCCGGGAGCTCGTACTCCGGCCTCTCGTGCAACGTCTCGAAGGGGTCCTGCCTCGGCGTTGCCCTGTTCACTGCCGATTCCCGCTGGTCTTCCGAGGTCCGTTTCATGACCCCTTTTGCCCGCCGGCACTGGAACTGGAGGGCGTGGGCCGCGTCCAGGATTCGTTCGACCCGGGCCGGGCCGATGCTCGGGTCCTCGGTGTAGGAGCGCACCCGATCCGCATGGGCCTTGAACCGCTCGATCGTGTACTCCGGCTTGGTATGAGCAAAGGTTCGGTTGTTCTTGAAGAAGTCGTTGTGCCCGTAGACGTGGGCGATGGTCAGGATCTGCAGCAGAAGCGTGTTGTCTCGCTGCAGGTAGGCGAGGGTCGGGTTCGAGTTGATGACCATCTCGTAGGGAAGCCCGACGACGCCCAGTTGATAGAGCGTTTCCTTCCTCTCGAAGCTCTTTCCAAAGGACCAGTGCGGATAGTGGGACGGCATGCCGGCGTAGGCTTCATAGCCGATCATTTCGTGGTAATCGCAGATCTCGAATTCCTGGGGAAAGGGCTCCAGCCCCACATCTTCCGAGACCTTGCGGATCTGTTCGTCCCATTTCTCCAGGTCTGTAACCTTGTAGTCATGCATTGGCGGCCATCTTCCCTTCCGATCTGTCGTGCTTGAGGAATCTCTGGAATGCGGGCCAGAGCTCGTCCTTGGAGCGGATCGTCACGGTGACGAAATTGTCGTTGTCGATCCGCTTGTAGAGGTCGAGCATGGAGCTCCAGGACAGACTGTGGGTCGGCTTGATCTCTCCGTAGCCGAAGAGCTGGGAGACGTCGGCCAGCTCCTTGGCATACTTGATCGCGTCGCTGTTGTCGTTCGAGAAATTGTCCCCGTCCGAGCAGTGGAAGGCGTAGATATTCCAGAGGGCGGGGTTGTACCGTTCTTCGATGACCTGCAGGGCCTTCTTGTAGCCGGAGGAGATCATGGTTCCGCCCGACTCCACCTTGTGGAAGAACTCTTCCTCGGTCACTTCGCGGGCCTGCGTGTGGTGCGAGAGGAAGACGATATCCACGTTCTGGTACCGGGTATTCAGGAACCGATAGAGAAGGAAGTAGAAGCTCCGGGCCAGATACTTCTTCGTGGTGTCCATCGATCCGGAGGTGTCCATGATGCAGAAGACCACCGCATTGGAAAACACTTTCGGTGTGACCACCTTGTGTCGGTAGCGGAGGTCCTTCTCGTGGAAGGACACCGGCTCCGCCTCTTCCCCTGCAGAAGAGCTGTGCCTCTCCATGTTCTGCTGACGGATGATTTTCTGAACCAGGCTCTTCTTCTTGCTCAGACGGGGCCGGATCCCCTTGACCCGGTACCCCTTGGTCTTGATCAGCCGTTCCGATTCGAGGATGTGGAACCGTTTGCGTTCCATGTTCGGCAGATTCAGGTCCTCGAAGAGCAGGTCGATCAACTCTTCCATCGTGATCTCGGTCTCGTAGATGTCCTCGCCGGGGTCGCTTCCCGGCTCGCCGGGCATTCCCTTCGCGCTCTCCTGGTCCCGCTGAATCACCTGTCCCGGCTCGGAATCGCCGTCGCCCTGCCCGACGCCCGGGTTGTTCTCCCCGTAGATGAACCGGTACTCCTTGATCCCCTTGATCGGGACCTTCAGCCGCTTGTCTCCGCTCTGACCGATGATCGACTCTTCGGAAATGACGTGTCCGACATTCTCTCGAATCGCTTTCCGGACGAGCTGACGGTGCCTTCTGCGGTCCCCGGCGCTCCGGTCGATCCCCTCTTTCCTGAAATCACGAAAGATAGCCATGAGACGTAAGCCCCTAGTCCTTCCAGAGGTGGTGGGATGCATACTTGAGAACCACATCACAGCAGTGTTCACAATAGCCGTTCTTGATCATCTCCTCCGCCATGGCATTGTATTTGGTCTGCTGTTTCTGGTCCCGGGTCTTCGCCTTGGTCACGACGCGCGAGAGCTCGCGAACCGACGTGGTCAGCTTCTTCTCGATCGCCTCTTTCAGGGGCTCGTAGCATCGGTAGTCGATCCCGCCGCCCCGGCGCACGATGGAGAACATGAAGGAGGTGACGTCCTGGCGGAAACCGTCGGCCGCCGTCCCGGTGATCCCGATCTGCTCCTCGATCGATTTCAGGAAGTCCACGTCCGGCTCCAGCTCCTCCTTGGTGGAGGAGTCCTTGATCTTCGTCTTGTTCACGTAAGCTTCCGCATGGTCCAGGTAGTTCGAGAAGATCGCCTCGGCCTGCTCCTCGTAGCTGTGGACAAAGGCCTTGGTGATTTCTTTCTCCAGGATCTCGAGGTATTCCTTGTGGATGGTGTCCTGGAGGAAGGTCAGGTATTTCTTCCGCATATCCTCGGGGAAGCTCGACTCCTTGATCTTGGTGATCAGGGCTTCGCGGACATTGATCGGGTTGATGCAGTTGTCTTCGCTGTCGGACAGGGCGTTGTCCAGGGACTTCAAGATGAATCGTGTCGATATCCCGGTCATGCCCTCGTTCTGTGCTTCCTCTCGCAGTTCTTCCACATCCACCTTCTTGGATTGCCCCTTCTCGACGACCTCTTCCCCGTTGTAGATCTTGAGCTTGGTCATCGGGTCGCACTTGTTCGTATCGTGGAGGCGCGTCAGGATCGCGAACATGGCGGCAACCTCGATCGTGTGAGGGGCGATGTGCGCGTCGAAGTTCGAGTTGCGTAGGATCTTCTCGTAGATCTTGACCTCTTCGCTCACCTCCATGACATAGGGCACTTCCACCTTGACGATCCGGTCGAGGATCGCCTCGTTCGTGTGGTCCGCCTTGAACTTGTTCCACTCCGCCTCGTTCGAGTGGGCGAGAATCAAGCCGTCGAAGTAGATCATGTTCTGTTTGCCCGGGGAGGGGATCGATTTCTCCTGGGTCGCGGTGATCATGATGTGGAGATACTCGATCTCGTTCTTGAAGACCTCGATGAACTCCACCATCCCCCGGTTTCCTGCGTTGAAGGCACCGTTCAGGCTCAGGACCCTCGGGTCGTCCTCCGGGTACTTGTCGAGCTTGGAGATGTCTTCCGATCCGATCAGGACCGAGGTGTCCTGGTTGTTCGGATCAACGGGCGGCACGACCCCGATCCCGCGCCGGGCCCTCTTGGAGAACTCGACCGTGTGGACCGGGAAGTTCTCGTACTGGTTGTTGAATTCCTCCCGCAGACGGTACCGGCAGACCGGGCAGAGATCCCCTTCGATCGACACGTTCAGGATCTTCTCCATCTGCTCCCGCAGATGGTGGGGGACGAGGTGCAGCGGCTCCTCGTTCATGGGACAGCCTTCGAGGCCGTAGTAAGGCTCGCTGCGGATGAGGCCTTCCTTGATCTTCTCTACCAGGCTCGATTTGCCCGACCCCACCGGGCCGACCAGATAGAGAACCTGTCGGCTCTCCTCACCCTTCAGGGCGGCGGACCTCAGGTAGCGGACGATCTTGGCGAGCACCCGTTCCATGCCGAAGAACTCGTCCTCGAAGAACTTGTAGGACTTGACCACCTCGTTTCGGAACAGGCGAACCACCTTCGGGTTGTTCTCCTGGTTCAGGACACGGAAGCCCGGAGCCGTGATGATGTCGAAAATGCGGGCGTGTGCGAGTTGTGCGATCTTCGCGTCTTCGCGCAAGAGCTCGAGGTATTCGAGGAAGGTCCCCTTGAAATGCCTCTTGCCGTTCTTTGCCCTCGCCTCTTCGATCAGTTCCTTGAAATCGATGGCGGCCGTCTGAGTCATATCTCTGTCCTCTCTTCTCGGTGTTCGTTTCAAATGGTCGTAAGTGGCTGTGTTTCCTGCTTTCTGAACTCCCGCAAGGCGAAAAAGCAATCTGCGTGCCATGGGTAGAACAGCGCTGTGATCTGTTCCGACTCGTTGCCGGATGGGAAGAAGCCGGCGGAAATGTGCAGAACTCGGGACCGCGGAAACCAGGGAAGGCCCGATTTTTCCTCTCTGTTCCAATAGTTATAGAAACTACGGAAAATGAATGGCGATTCAGAACATTTTTTCCGAGGGTGACTCGGGATTGCCGGGCTCGAGAGGAAAAGGAGAGAAAAAGGGGACGGATCTATTTCTCATCCCGTCGAATGTCAAGGCCTCGACGTGCCGTCAACTTTCTGCGGTGGGGCCGCGAGACGGGTAGAGAAAGCATACAGCCGTTTCTCAAAGGCCCGAGTTTCCCGTTCTCAAAAGGGAAGACAGCGGTGATCAACCCGTGTCCACCGTCTGCTTCTTTGACAGCCGAACGAGCGGTGTCAGATAATAAACAGAAACAACGAACAAAGGGCTCGAGGGCCCTTTTTCTTGGGGAGATTCTGGATGGGGAAGTGGGATTTTTCGAGAAGAGAATTCCTTCGCCTGCAGCTCTACGGCAGCGCGTGGGTTGCCATGGGCGGAGCGAGCGGCCTTGCCTGCAGCCGAAAGCAGGGGCGCGATACCGGGACGAAGGTGATCGTGCTGGGCCTGGACGGAATGGATCCCAGCCTTGTCTCGCGCATGATGCGTGAAGGCAAGATGCCCAACTTCTCCCAGGTCGCCCGGCAAGGGTTCTTCGGGCCTCTGGGCACCAGCACGCCCCCTCAGAGCCCGGTGGCCTGGGCCAACTTCATCACCGGGGCGAATCCGGGCAGACACGGGATCTTCGACTTCATCCATCGGGACCCGGCCACCTATCTCCCCTACCTGTCCACATCCAAGAGCGAGCCGGCCGACAAGTCGATTACGCTCGGTGACTACGTGATTCCCCTTTCCTCCGGAGAGATCCACGACCTGAGGAAGGGCAGGGCCTTCTGGGAGATCCTGGAAGACCACGATATACCCGCAACGGTCTTCAAGATGCCTTCCAACTTTCCCCCCACGGCCACGCGGCAAAAAACCTTCTCCGGAATGGGTACGCCGGACATCCTGGGAACCTACGGGATCTTTTCGTATTACACGGACCAGCCGGTTGATATCGATACCGATCTGGGGGGAGGCAAGGTGTACACGGTGTCCGTGGACAACCACACCGTGAAGGCAAGCCTGATCGGACCGCAGAACACCTACCGCAAGGATACGCCCGATTCCGAGGTCGGTTTCACCGTCTTTCGAGATCCGGAATACCCGGTCGCCAAGATCGTGATCGACGACAGGGAATGGCTGCTGAACGAGGGGGAGTGGAGCCCGTGGATCGAGCTCTCCTTCTCCATGATGCCCACGGTTCGGGTCAAGGGCATTTGCCGTTTCTACCTGAAGCAGGTGCACCCATACTTCAAGCTCTACGTCACGCCGATCAACATCGATCCTTCGGACCCGGCCCTTCCGATCAGCACGCCCGAGGCGTATGCAAAGGAGCTCTACGAGCGTTTTGGCCCGTTTCATACAAAGGGGCTCCCGGCCGACACTAAGGCCCTGGAGCATGGGGTGTTGAATGAAGAGGAGTTCCTCGCCTTCGATGACATGATCCTCGAGGAACGGCTCGCCATTTCCGAGTACGAGCTGAACCGTTTCGAATCGGGGCTCCTGTACCTCTACATCTCGAGCACGGACCAGCGGTCCCACATGTTCTGGAGGCTCACGGACCCGAAGCATCCGGCCTACGACTCGAAGCTGGCAGCCCGTTTCGGGAACACGATCGAGGACATCTACCGCCGGATGGATGACTTCGTGGGAAAGATCCTCACGAAAGTGGATCGGAACACCCGCCTCCTGATCCTTTCGGATCACGGCTTCACTCCTTACTACCGGTCTTTCAATCTGAACAGCTGGCTCAAGGACCAGGGCTACCTTCATCTGAAGGATCCGGACAAGCAGGGGGAGACGGAGTTCTTTCAGAACGTGGACTGGACCCGAACGCAGGCTTATGCGCTGGGCTTCAACGGCCTTTACCTGAATCGGCGGGGCAGGGAGGGAGAAGGAACGGTTTCTTCAGCAGAGGTGCCGGCCCTGGAGCAAGAGATCGCCTCCAAGCTCCAGAACCTCAGGGATCCGGAATCAGGCAAGAGGACCGTTGTGAAGGCTTACAAGGCGACCGAGTCCTACGCAGGGCCTTACGGCAGGAAGGGCCCGGACATCGTGGTCGGCTACAACCGGGGCTACCGTGCATCTTGGCAGACCGCCCTGGGCAAGATCCCGAAACACTGGTACGAGACGAATGCGAAGAAATGGAGCGGTGACCATTGCATGGCCTCGGACATCCTGCCCGGGATTCTACTGACCAATCAGAAGGTCATCCGGCCTGCCGAGGCTTCCCTGTGCGATCTGACCGCGACGATTCTCGCGTGCTTCGGGATTCCCACGCCCGAAGAGATGGACGGGAAGAACATCCTCTAGGCCACCGCCTCCGCAGCAGCCTCCTCCTCGCCTCGTTCCGGGGCGGATACCCGGAACTCGAGCCCGTCCTTCACGGTGTCGATGTCGACCCTCGAGTGGTCCGGCACTTCTCCGGCCAGGATCTTGCGGCCCAGTCGAGTCTCGATTTCCCTCTGAAGGTACCTCTTCAGCGGCCGCGCACCGTAGACCGGATCGTACGCCTCCTGTGCGATCATCTCTTTGGCCGCCTCCGTGAGGCCGAGGTCAATGGAGCGTTCACGCAGACGCGATCGAATCTCGTTCAGAAGCAGCTCGATGATCTGTTTGATCTCATCCATGGTCAGAGGCGTGAACAGGACCGTGTCGTCCACGCGGTTGAGGAACTCGGGTCGGAAGCTGCTCCGCAGGGCCTGCATCACCTGCTCCTTTGCCTCCTCCCGCAGCTCCCCTTTGTCGTTGACCCCTTCGAGCAGGTAGGGGCTTCCCACGTTCGATGTCATGATGATCACCGCGTTCTTGAAATCCACGGTGTGTCCCTGCCCATCGGTCAGGCGTCCGTCATCCATGACCTGGAGCAGGACATTGAACACGTCCGCATGCGCCTTCTCGATCTCATCGAAGAGGATGACGCAATAAGGCCTTCGCCGTACCGCCTCGGTGAGCTGGCCTCCCTCCTCGTATCCGACGTACCCGGGCGGGGCACCCAAGAGCCGCGAAACGGTGTGCTTCTCCATGTATTCCGACATGTCCAGCCGGACCATGTTGTCCTCTGTGTCGAAGAGCGCCTCTGCCAGGGTGCGGGCCAACTCGGTCTTGCCGACCCCCGTGGGGCCGAGAAACAGGAAGGAGCCGATCGGCCTCCTCGGATCCTTCAGGCCCGAACGGGCCCGAATGACCGCGTCCGCGACCGCCTGAACGGCTTGATCCTGCCCCACGACGCGCAGGTGCAGGGTCTCGTCGAGCTTCAGAAGTTTCTCCCGCTCGCTCTCCACAATCCGCGTTACCGGTATTCCGGTCCATTTTGCCACGATCTCGGCGATCTCGTCTTCGGTGACCTCCTCCTTGAGGAGGTGCTTTTCCTTCCGCTGCCGGGCCATCCTTTGCTCGGCTTCCTGGACCTGCTTTTCGAGCTCCTGGAGCGTTCCATACCGCAGCTCGGCGGCCTTGTTCAGGTCGTATTCCCGTTCCGCTTTCTCGATGGAGAGCTTCGTGTTTTCGATCTCCGCCCGCACCTGATTCAGCCGTTCGATCTCCGCCTTCTCCGCTTCCCACTGGGCGCGCATCGTGTCGGCCTGCTCTTTCAGGTCTGCGAGCTCCTTTTCGAGGGCTGCCTTTCTATCCCGGGACGATTTGTCCTTCTCCTTCTTCAGGGCCTCCCGCTCGATCTCCAGCTGCATGATTCTGCGGGTGGTCTCATCGAGAACGCTCGGCAGGGAATCGATCTCGGTGCGGATCATGGCGCCTGCCTCGTCGATCAGGTCGATCGCCTTGTCCGGCAGGAACCGGTCCGTGATGTATCGATGGCTGAGAACGGCCGCCGCCACCAGGGCGCTGTCCCGGATGCTTACTCCGTGATGGACCTCGAAGCGTTCCTTGAGCCCCCGCAGGATCGAGACGGTGTCTTCCTGTGACGGCTCGGTGATCAAGACGGGCTGAAAACGCCGCTCAAGAGCCGGATCCTTCTCGATGTGCTTGCGGTATTCATCGAGCGTGGTGGCGCCGATGCAGTGCAGCTCCCCGCGTGCAAGCATCGGCTTGAGCAGATTGCCCGCATCCATGGCGCCCTCTGCCTTGCCGGCCCCCACGATGGTGTGGACCTCGTCGATGAAAAGGAGAATACGCCCTTCGCTCGCTTCGATCTCCTTAAGCACCGCTTTGAGGCGTTCCTCGAACTCGCCCCGGTACTTCGCACCGGCCACCAAGGCGCCGAGATCGAGCTGGTAGATCGTCTTCTCCTTGAGCCCTTCCGGCACGTCGCCCCGGACGATCCTTTGCGCAAGGCCTTCTGCGATTGCGGTCTTGCCGACGCCCGCCTCGCCGATCAGGACCGGGTTGTTCTTCGTGCGACGGGTAAGAATTCGGATAACCCTCCGGATCTCCGTATCCCGTCCGATGACCGGGTCGAGTTTGCCCTTCTGGGCAAGCTCCACCAGGTCCCTTCCATAGAGCTTGAGGGGCTCGTATGTGCCCTCCGGGGTCGCACTCGTGATGCGTTGCTTTCCCCGGATTTCGGTCAGGGCCTGAAGGAAGCGGTCTCGGGTGATGCCGAATTTCCGAAACAGCTCGCCTGCCGGCGTCTTTGCGCCCTCATCGAGGAGGGAAAGCAGGACGTGCTCAGCGCTCACGTATTCGTCTTTGAGCCTCTTCGCCTCTTCCTGTGCGTTCACGAGCACCTGGTTCAAACGAGGAGTCACGTAGATGTTTCCGGGCTGCACCCCTGGTCCGCTGACCTGGGGCAGTTTCTGCAGGCTCTCCTCCAGGGCCCGCACAAAGCCGTCCACAGGAATCTCCATCTTCTGGAAGAAGCGGGGCAGAAGCCCCTCTGGAAGGGTGAGCAGCGCCATGAGAAGGTGCTCGGCGTCGATCTGCTGATGCTTGTACTGGATGGCAACGTTCTGTGCCTCTGACAAAGCCTCCTGGACCTTCTGGGTGAACTGGTTGAGATTCATCTGTCCTTTACTCTCCTTTTGTCGATTCGCATCGTCCTACGGCGAGAGAGAATAAGCAGTAGCGACGACAAAAATATGTTTTGCGGATGGACCCATAAGGTAAGCACGGAACGAGGCGTGTCAAGGGAAGGAGCCCGCGTCGGGGCTCAAGGCGGTACACTCACGGAAGGCCTCAGTCGGAAGGGCCGTCCTCCAGGATCGGCAGCTCTTCGACCTCGCCGACCTGATCGTTCCAGCGGGTGAGCCTGGCGAGACCGTCCTCGACGAGCAGCACGGGGAAGTGCACCTCCGGTCGGATGATGTGTTTGTCCTCATCGATGAAAGGGGTCCATGTGCCGGTGTTGAAGTACCACGAATCCCGGCCCGGAACCTTCCAAGCATCTTCCACATGGGAGTGGCCGAAGGTGACGTACCGCACGTCCATCATCTCTGCGATCCTGGTGGCCTTCTTCCGCAGTTCATCCGGCTCCACTTCCCGGTAGGAAACCCCCTTCTTTGTCGGCCTGAGCACGAGGAAGAGCCAGACGAGCCCGACCACGATGAACCCGTAATCGAAGATCACCGAAAGGGTGGTCTTCAATACCAGATTCTGCCCGGCCCCGAGAATCCATTCCGAAAGGATGTTCCAGAGGAAGCTCAACAGGATGAGGCCGCCCACGGCCGCGGCGAATTTCTTGGCAGGTCTCTGGAGGATCGTCATCAGGAAGTCGATCTTGTTCTCGTACGCAGGGGCTTCCTGGAGCTTGGCGATCTTCTCCGTTGCCTTCTTTTCTCCGTATTCTTCCCCTACCTTCCGGATGAGCTGAAGGTTCTTTTCCCGAATCTCCCGGTGCTTGCGCCCTCTGCGGGTCTTCACTTTCTGGAGGGTGCGGAAGAAATAGGGGAAGTAGTTCTTCACTACGTGCCAGAAGGCGTACAGGTGTCTCCTCCTTATGGTGTAGAAGAAGGCGGCGACGTTCCGGTAGTGGGGTGCGGATGGAAAGCGAAGCTCGATCTCGTTGAAGAAGTAGCGGATGAAGAACGAGCCGAAGGGAAAGTCGATCTCATAGCTCCCCACGGGGCTCTCCGGGTCAACGAGGACGGGGTACATGAAGTTCTGGAAGGCATTGGTGGGATCGTACTGGTTGCCGTGCTCGATGTAGAGGAGCTTCTTGATGTAGACCGACCAGGATCGAAAGAGAAGGCGGTCCAGCGCGCCGGAGATCCTCTGCTCGGAGCCCTGGTCCGGAGGATCGATCTCCCTGAGAAAGCCCTCCATCAGTTCCATGAAGCGGTAGCGGACCTCGGGCCAGAACCAATTGACATCATGGTTCCCCTTGAGAATGACGACCCGGTGCCCCTGATAGAGGAATCGTGCAAGGGCCCGGAAGAAGACCGGATGGCCCTCGATCACGCGTTCCAGCTGCCACTTGGACTCGGCCGCCGAGGCGCCCAGTCCGTATTTCTGTTTCGTCGAGGTGATCGGGGGAAGACCTTTGGGGGCTCGGCGCGGGTCCGGGATGGAGGTGACGCGCAGGAAGTCGATCAGATCGCCGTTGAAGACCAGCGTCCACAAGTGCTCCCTTTGTTCCGCCTTTTTCTGAAGATAGGCGAGCAGGCGCTCGAAGGGGCGATCGAACAGGAAGCTCTCGAGACGGGACGTCTGGCCCGTGGCCTTCTTCCTGCCTTCCGAAAGATGCAGGTCGCTCAGGATTACGTAATTGAAACGGGTCTTCCGCTTGTTCATCCGTTCCCTCGTCCGAATCCTCTCGTTCAGGGCCTGTCCGAGTCCCCGGGGAACCAGCTAACTGGGTGTCTCTAAACCACAATAGACCAATCGGACAGAATCTGTAAAAGGTGTAGATCCGGCACTGGACTTCTCGGGGAGGTTTCTGTTAAATGAGGAGGCACCGGGAGCGGGTAGGGGAATAATCCTGGGAAATGCAGGAACTTTCGAGAATGCACCGAGTCTATTTCTAATGAAACCCGGCCGTTAGCCACGGAGCCGAAGCTGACAGACGGGTCGGGTAGCGAAAAAGGGTCAGGCTTGCCGAGTTCGGATGAGATACTCGTTTCGAAGTGTCAGAAGGGGGACAAGCAAGCCTTCGAGCTTTTACTCAAGAAATATCAGCGGCGCATTTTTCACTTGATTTACCGAATTACCCAGGATCCCGCTGTGGTGGAACCCATCGCGCAGGAGGTCTTTCTCAAGGCCTACCGTTCGATTTCCTCTTTCCAGGGGAAATCTCGTTTCTACACTTGGCTCTATCGCATTGCGGTAAACACCTCACTGAGCCACATCAAAAAGGAATCCATCGGAGAGAATCGCGAGAGGGCGATGGAGTACGAGCTTCAGTCTTCCACCGCCCAGTCCGATTCCATGAAGACAGACGATCCGGAAGAAGCCCTTATGCGCAAGGAATTCTTCAAGCACCTGATTGACTCGCTGCGTCGTTTGCCGGAAGAGTTGCGGACGGCCGTGGTCCTGCGCGAGTTCTCCGGCATGAACTACGAGGAGATCTCAGAGGTGATGGACATCCCCCTGGGAACGGTCCGGTCCAGGATCTTTCGTGCCCGTGCCCGTTTGAGGGAAATGTTGGAACCTTATGTCTATGAGAATTGAATCTGCATCTAACCTTAATATTTGGTCCGCCCCTGGTCGTGGGCTGTTTCCCAGAGATGGAGATAGGCGATGAAGTGCGAAGAATATGCGCCCTTGGTGTCGCGCTACCTGGATGAGGACCTCGAAGGCAGGGAGTTGGAGACATTGCTCGACCATCTCTCCTCGTGCGAGGAGTGCAACGAGGAGATGGCGGGGATCGATCGGCTTCGAGGATGGTTGCAGGCCGCGGACGCTCACCAGGGGATCCCGGAGATACGCGGAGCGTGGGGGCTCGATGATCTTCTCAAACTTGAAGGAGCCACCGCATCGATAGATCCCAGCGAGACTCCCTCCTCGATAGGTGTGAGAGAGGCTGCGAAAGAGCAAGGAGAAGGCTCCCGGGGTATGTCTTGGATCAGGCGCACCCTGTTTCCCTTTCCCCTTGTCCCCCGGCAGGCTATGCAATTCGCCCTTCCGTTGCTGCTGGTCGCCCTGGCTGCAACCTGGTACTACACGCAGTACTTCACCGAGCAGATGAGCGACTGGGTCGATGTGACCGAGCTCGAGAGCTCGCCTACGGAGACGGTTTCCTTTCCTCAAGAGGAAGGTGACGAGATAGACTACTACGTGGTGCAGCACGCCACCCATCAACCCTGGGAGCAGTACGGGGATGAAGTGCCGATGCTACAGTTGGCATCCATGCCTGCCCGGTGAGAAGGTAAGCGTATGCGAAGATGGAAAGCGTCTCTGATTCTGCCTCTTGCGATCCTGCTGATCCCTGCCTCGACTCCGGCGGAAAGCGAGGATCCGGATCCCGCGTCTCAGCTCATGCGTCTGTCCGAGGCGATCAAGAAGGCGAAGAAAGAGGCCCGTTTCGAAGCCGAGCAGACCGTGTTCGCCTTCAGCAGGAACAAGACGGTTGTTACCCGTTTCAAGGTGCAGTATGCCTATCCCTACCGAAAGCGAGAATGTATCGAAGGACCGGAAGAGAACCGGTTCGTCACGTTCGAGGATGAAAAACACATTTGGACCTATTTCCCCGCACGCAAACTCGTGGTGAAGGAGCCGCTCCGGGATGAAGACAGCCCCTTCCCGCTCCGCCCCACAGAAGACCTCGACTTCCTGATGAAGAATTATCGGTTCCAGGTCGTAGGTCCGGTCCCTACCGAGGGTGGGCAGTGCAGGGTCGTCTCGTTCATTCCGAAGCAGGGGGATCGACCGCGCAGGGAATGGTGGCTGGAGGAGAGGTGGAACGTACCGGTCCGGGTGAACGTGTCCTCGAGCGAAGGCAAGCCCGCGTACATGAAGCAACTGCGGGACATCCGCTGGAACGCGGAGCTTGAGCCGGAAAGCATCCGGCTGAGGGTTCCCAGGGATTCGAGTATCGTCGAGGTCAGGGAGCAGGAGAACCTCACGATCGAGGAAGCCCAAAGAATGATTAAGCGCAACGTGGTTCTTCCCTATATGATTCCCGTCGGGTACAGGCCTCACGACGTCGTGGTGCGCTGGGAGCAATCAAGAGTCTGCCTGCAGATCATTTACTCGGACGGGCTGAGCAGTGTGTCCTTTTTCCAGACATGGCCCAATCAGGAAACGAAGAAATCCCAGACCGACCCGCAGCCTTCAACAGAGGGGATTCCACCGGCCTTCACAACCTGGCAGAGGGGCGGGATCAACATCATCACGGTTCCGGGTCCCGGCGGGCGGGCCGTCCTCGTCGGCGATGTTCACAAGGACCGGCTGACCGAGATGGCCGAGTCGTTCCGGTCTGCTCTGCGGGAATCGCTCCGCAAGACCCTGAGCGAGTCGTTGCACCAGAAGCCCCCTATACCTGCTTCGCCCCCTTCGGCCCCCGATCCCCTTGACAATCCTTAGAGGGTTCCATTAGGTTCCTCCCCCGAAAGCTGCCGTCGACCTCCTATCGCTCCCGATCCTCATGGGCCACACCCGGAGAGTGGTCGTGCGACCGAGTTTTGGTCCTTCAAATGCATTGACAAGTTCCGTCTATTGTTATAATTAGATTTGTACAAATACGGCAATATATAAATAAAGATTTTATGAGAATCGATCAGCGCAAACCGAACGAACTGAGACCGGTCACGATCGAGCGTGGGGTGCTCGATCACCCGGAGGGATCCTGTCACATCCGGTTGGGACGTACCTGGGCGTTGTGCACCGCCTCGGTTGAGGAAGACGTACCCGAGTTCCTGGTCGGGCGGGGATCCGGTTGGGTGACCGCCGAATACAGCATGCTGCCCCGGGCGACGAAAACACGTTCCCGTCGCGAAAGGGCGCCCGCTGCGGTTCGAGGTCGCACGGCAGAGATTCAGAGAATGATAGGTCGCTGCCTGCGATCGGTCACGGACCTCAAAGGTTTGGAAGGGTTCACGGTCAGGATCGACTGCGACGTGATCCAGGCGGATGGCGGCACTCGAACGGCCTGCGTTACGGGAGCCTTTGTTGCGCTGGCCGAGGCGTTTGCCCATCTCAGGGAATCGGGTGGATTGAAGAGAATACCGCTGCGGGACACGATCGCCGCAGTCAGCGTCGGGCTCGTCGACTCCACGACCTACCTTGACCTCTGCTACGAGGAGGATGCAAAGGCGCAAGTCGACCTGAACCTGGCGATGACGGGTAAGGGGTTATGGGTGGAAATACAGGGGACGGCCGAACAGGAGCCGTTCTCCACGAAGAAGATGAACGAGATGATGAGCTTGGGGACGGAAGGCATCGAACAACTGATGCAAGCCCAGCGGATCGCACTCAACGGGTTGAGGTTGGAATTTTAGAAGGGGAGGAATGATGGCGACAGAGAAGACCGAGATGATTTTGGGAACGCGAAACCACGGCAAGATTGCCGAGTTTCGGTCCCTGTTCAAGGGGATGCACATAAAGCTTCTGTCCTTCTACGATTTCCCGGAGGTCCCACCGGTCGTGGAAGACGGGAAGACCTTTCAACAGAACGCGGCCAAGAAGGCGAAATCGATCGCCAAGGCGACCGGCAGGATCGCGGTATCGGATGATTCCGGGCTGGAGGTTGATTTCCTGGACGCGGTGCCCGGTGTCTACAGCGCCCGTTTTGCAGGCGAAAAAGCGACGGACCGTGACAATGCGCGTAAGGTCCTCAAGATGCTCGACGGCGTGCCCTGGGACAAGAGGACGGCGAGGTTCGTCTGTGTCATCTGTGCCTCCACATCGAGAGGCAAGACCGTATACGCTGAAGGAACTTGCACGGGAAAGATCAGCTTCGAGATGCGCGGGTCCCACGGATTCGGCTATGATCCGATCTTCATTCCGGACGGCTACCAGCTGACCATGGCGGAGATGGAGCCGGAACTGAAGAACAAGATCAGCCACCGCGCCGACGCGATGAAGAATTTCCGCAAGGTCCTGAAAGGCTTTCTCGACTCGCGGAAGAAATAGACCCTCCCCTCAAGGACGGCTCGATTCCTTCCTGATCGAATCGCGCAACCCGATCGATTCGGTACGGTTTGGTACGCTTCTCCGCGCTCGCCTACGGAGTTCCAGGCGGGTTGGTCGTGGGTTCTTCTCCTTGAAAACGGCCGGGAAACAACCGGTTATTTGAATCTTTCTTCGATTTGTGTTAATCAAGTAGGGATACCGACAAAGCGGTGTGGATTCGGACAAACGGGGCGTGGCGCAGCCTGGATAGCGCACCTGCCTTGGGAGCAGGGGGTCGGAGGTTCAAATCCTCTCGCCCCGACCATCCTCCCCAAACCGGCGGTAGTTCGAGAGAAGTGGCGAGGGGACAGGAAGTCCTTCCGGGAGGAGAAAGGTTAGGCGCCTGTAGCTCAGGGGATAGAGCAACGGACTTCTAATCCGTAGGTCGCAGGTTCGAATCCTGCCAGGCGTGCCAGCATGGAAGAACGGCCGAAGAGGCCGCAAGAGAGCCCCCGAGATCTTCGTTCCATCCGTAGTGCCGGTCCGATGGATGCTGTATGGTGAGTGTAGCTCAGGCGGTTAGAGCACTAGGTTGTGGCCCTAGAGGTCGAGGGTTCGAGTCCCTTCACTCACCCCATTGACAAAAAAGAAAGATCTGTGCGCCCGTAGCTCAGCTGGATAGAGCGTCGGACTTCGAATCCGCAGGTCGCAGGTTCGAATCCTGCCGGGCGTGCCAATATACGCACCATCTGTTCGGAAGGGATTTCTCCAGGGGTTCGCGTTGACAACCGTCACGAGGGGGGGCGGACTACTCCCCGAGGGCCGTTAGCTCAATTGGTAGAGCAACTGACTCTTAATCAGTAGGTTCGGGGTTCGAGACCCTGACGGCCCACCATGCGGAAAGGGGACGCGGAAGGCAGGCTTCCGCGTCCCCTTTTCCTTTTCGCCAGTTGAGAAAGTGTTTTGCGCTTCGCGGGAGAGATCGTTACAATGTTATGATAGCCCCTCCAAGCACGAGCTCGTCTGCAACCAGAGCCCGTTCGGAACAACGAATGGGTGAGGTCGTTTCCGGTCTTCAACAGGGTAGTGGCGGCGGAAGAGTGCGAGAGTGGCGGAACTGGCAGACGCACTGGATTTAGGATCCAGCGGGCAACCGTGGGGGTTCGAATCCCCCCTCTCGCACCAGTTTGGTTATTGATTGGGAAGGATGTCCAACTTCATATGAGGTGCCTGCATCAAAGGTAGTTGTAAAAGCGGTCCGTACAAAGAGGGGAGAGGTGTACCATGAAAACCGAAGTTGAGGATCTGGGAGGGTCCCAGAAGAAGATCATCTGTGAAATCCCGTCCGACGAGGTTCAGAAGGAATTCGACAAGCAATGCAAGACGCTTGCCCGGGAGGTGGAAGTTCGGGGATTCCGCAAAGGCAAGGCCCCCCCAAGCATTATCAAGCGCTACTTCCGTCAGCAGATCCAGCAGGAGGTGGCCTCCCAGCTTGTTTCCTCCTCTCTGGAGGAGGCCCTGAAAGAGCATTCCCTCACGCCCCTCGGGGAACCGGACATCGACGCGCCTGCCATCGAGGAGGAAAAAGACTATTCCTTCAGCATCACCCTGGACGTGAAGCCGGAAATCGAGATCGGTGACTATGAAGGCATCGAGCTCGAAGAAGAGCCCACCGACGTGGAGGAGGAGGAGCTCCAGAAGTCGCTCGAGGAGCTCCAGAAGGCCCACGGGGACCTGAAACCGATTGAAGAGGATCGGAGCATCGTGGAGGGGGACACGGCCCTGGTCGACTACAATGCGTTCCTGGATGACGAGGCCCTCCCGGACCATGAAAGGAAGGACGTCTACATGGAGATCACGTCCTCCTCGGTCAAAGAGGACGTGCAGGAAGCGCTCCTTGGTGCCAAGGTCGGGGACGAGCGAAAGATGGATGTAGACTACCCGGAAAACTACCTGGACAAGAAGATCGCCGGGAAAAAAGTCGAATACCGGCTCCAGGTCAAAAAGATCCTTGTCAAGGAACTGCCCAAATTGGACGATGAATTTGCTAAGGATGTGGGCTCCTACGAGACCCTGGACGCGCTGAAGGACAAGCTGCGGGAAGAGATCGGCAAGGAGAAAAAGGCCCGAAGCCGAAGAGCCATCGAGGAGTCCTTGCTCGAGGTGATTGTCGACAGAAACGCATTCGAAGCACCGCGTTCCCTTGTCGAGGCCCGGCATGCCCAGATGATGAAGGATGCAAGAATCCACTTCCTGACCAAAGGTCTCCAGATGGAAGAGGCGAGCGAGGACTACCAGAAATTGGAGGCGAATCTGGAGAGTCTTGCCGAACGAGACTTGAAGAAACACCTGCTCATCGAGGCGATTGCCAAAAAAGAATCCATCCAGGTTTCCGATGCCGAGATGGAGGAGAAGATCAAGGAAATCGCCGAGCAGCACGAGCAGAGTCTGGAGAAGGTAAAGGCGGATATTCAGAAGGAGGAGAACGGTCTCGAGAACTTCCGCTCGAACCTGCTCAGAGGAAAGACGCTTGATTTTCTGTTGTCGAAAGCTACAATAAAAGATAAGGGAAAATAGCACGAAAGTGAGAAGCGACCCTATGAATCTCATTCCGATTGTTGTTGAGCAGACCAGCCGCGGCGAACGTTCCTACGACATCTACTCGCGACTCCTGAAGGACAGGATCATATTCATAGGCACGCCGATCGTGGATGAGATCTCCAACATCGTGATCGCGCAGATGCTCTTTCTCGAGAGTGAGGATCCGGACAAGGACATTCATATTTATCTGAACACCCCGGGCGGTTCCGTGACGGCGGGCCTTGCGATATATGACACGATGCAATACGTCAAGCCGCCGATCTCCACGATCTGCATTGGACAAGGGGCGAGCATGGGTGCCTTGCTCCTGGCGGCGGGAGAGAAGGGGAAGCGTTACGCACTGCCTCACTCGAGGATTCTGATTCACCAGCCCATGGGAGGTTTCCAGGGGCAGGCAACGGACATCGACATTCATGCTCGGGAGATCTTGCGAATGCGAGAAGAGTTGAACGAGATTCTCGCAAGACACACGGGTCAACCTCTGGACAGACTCCAGGTGGACACGGAGCGGGATTTCTTCATGACCGGAGAGCAGGCGAAAGAGTACGGCATCATCGACGAAGTCGTGACGAAGAAGATGTCGGTATCTGAGAAGAGTTGAGAGGGTTTCCGTAACCGGAGAAGCTAGAAAGGTTCGACAGGATTTCGAGAGAAAACTTGTCATTGGAGGTTCGGCGTGAGCAGAAAAGGCAGCTATGACCACACGGGGAAACTGGTCTGTTCCTTCTGTGGAAAGAGCCAGGATGAGGTCCGCAAGCTGATCGCGGGTCCCACGGTATACATCTGCGATGAATGTATCGAGCTCTGCAATGAGATCATTGCCGAAGAGTGCGAGCAGGAGGACCATCGCAAACGCGGGGCAGCACTCCCGAAGCCGCACGAGATCAAGGCCTTCCTGGACGAGTACGTGATCGGCCAGGAGCGAGCCAAGAAGATGCTCTCTGTCGCGGTCTACAACCACTACAAGAGAATCCAGCAACCCCAGGGCGCGGACAATGTTGAGCTCCAGAAGAGCAACATCCTGCTCGTCGGGCCCACCGGGTCCGGCAAGACCCTGATGGCGCAGACCCTGGCCCGTTTTCTGAACGTGCCTTTCACGATTGCCGATGCTACGAGCCTGACTGAGGCCGGCTATGTGGGCGAGGACGTGGAGAACATCATCCTCAACCTGCTCCAGGCGGCCGACTACGATATCGAGAAGACCCAGAGGGGAATCGTCTACATCGACGAGATCGACAAGATCTCGCGCAAGTCGGACAGCCCCTCGATCACCCGGGACGTTTCCGGTGAAGGTGTGCAGCAGGCACTTCTGAAGATCATCGAGGGCTGCACCGCATCCGTGCCTCCCAAGGGGGGCAGGAAACACCCGCAGCAGGATTTCCTGCAGATCGACACGACCCACATCCTGTTCATCTGCGGAGGGGCCTTCCACGGTCTCGAGTCGATCATCGAACGGCGCGTGCGCGCCAAGACGATGGGATTCGGTGCGGAGATCCAATCCAGGGTCGAACGGAAGATCGGGGACATCCTGGGCCTCAACGAACCACAGGATCTGCTCAAGTACGGGCTGATACCGGAGTTCATCGGGCGTCTTCCGGTGATCGCCACCCTGGACGACCTCACCGAAGACGATCTCGTCAAGATCCTCACACAGCCGCGAAACGCGATCACCCGCCAGTATCAGAGGCTTTTCGATCTGGACGGCGTGGCCCTGCGGTTCGCCCCCGACGCCCTGCAGTCGGTCGCCCGAGAGGCCATCCAGAAGGGGACCGGTGCCAGGGGACTGCGAGCCATCCTCGAGCAGCGTATGCTGGACATCATGTACACGATTCCGACGCTGGAGGATGTGAAAGAGTGCATCGTGAACCGGGAAGTGATCCAGAAGAAGGCCGAGCCGATCCTTGTCTTCGAGAAGCAGCAGGAGACAGCCTAGGGCGGTTGCCGTCCACGCCGCATCCGGGTGGCGCCCGGAAAATTTCCCGCAGGACTAACAAGTTGGCGCCCATCGGCCGATAAAGTAAACAGACTCTGGGCCTTACGAACAGAGAGCGGCTATGACCCTTAGCGACAACGACAACCGGGATGACAAAGATACCGATATGACTGATGAATTGACCATTCTGCCTATGCTTCCCTTGAGGGACATCATTATCTTCCCCCACATGGTCGTTCCGCTCTTCGTGGGCCGGGAGAGATCCATCAACGCCCTGGACGAGGCGATGAACAAGGACAAGCGCCTGTTCCTTGCCGCGCAAAAGGACGCCAAGATCCAGGACCCCGACGAGAAGGATGTCTACCCGGTCGGGACGATCGGCTCGGTCATTCAGATGCTTCGCCTTCCGGACGGGACCGTGAAGGTCTTGGTCGAGGGACAGAAGCGGGCCGTGCTCACCGACTATCTCTCCAAAAAAGAGATCTTTCTCGTGCGGGTGCAGGACATGGAGGAGGTCGAGGGGGATACGACCGAGATCGAGGCGCTCATCCGGAGCATCCAGGATGCCTTCGAGCACTTCGCCCGGTTGAACCGGAAGATTCCCCAGGACATGATCCTCTCCATTTCGTCCATCGAAGAGCCGGGCAAGCTCGCGGATACGATCGTGGGCCATCTGAACCTGAAGCTCCCGGACAAGCAGGACCTGCTCGAGACGAGAGACAAGAAGGAGAGGCTGGAGAAGCTCTATTCGCTGCTCAAGTCGGAGATCGAAATTCTGGAGGTGGAACGCAAGATACGCTCCCGGGTCCGCAAGCAGATGGAGAAGACCCAGAAGGAGTACTACCTCAACGAGCAGATGCGGGCCATTCAGAAGGAGTTGGGGGAGAAGGACGAGTTCAAGAACGAGATCGACGAGCTCGAGGCCCGGCTTCGCAAGAAGAAGATGACCAAAGAGGCGAACGAGCGGGTGAAGAAGGAGATCAAGAAGCTCCGGATGATGTCGCCCATGTCCGCCGAAGCCACGGTCGTTCGAAACTACATCGACTGGATCCTCTCTTTGCCCTGGCACGAGTACACACAGGACGAGATGGATCTCGACAAGGCAGAGCAGATCCTGAACGAGGACCACTACGGGCTCGACAAGGTGAAGGAGAGGATCCTCGAGTATCTGGCCGTCCGCTCCCTGGTGGAGAAGATGAAGGCCCCGATCCTTTGCTTCGTTGGCCCTCCGGGTGTGGGCAAGACCTCTCTTGGAAAGTCGATCGCCCGCTCGACGGGAAGGAAGTTCGTGCGCGCCTCTCTAGGTGGTGTGCGGGACGAAGCGGAGATCCGTGGGCACAGGCGGACCTACATCGGCGCCCTGCCGGGCAAGGTCATTCAGTACATGAAGAAGTCCGGGGCCGGCAACCCGGTGTTCCTGCTGGACGAGGTGGACAAGATGAGCACCGATTTCCGGGGTGACCCGGCGGCGGCGCTCCTCGAGGTCCTGGACCCGGAGCAGAACCACGCGTTCAACGATCATTACCTGGATCTGGACTATGACCTGAGCCGTGTCATGTTCATCACCACGGCGAATACGCTCTTCAACATTCCGCGTCCCCTGCAGGACCGCATGGAGATCATCCGGATCGAGGGCTACATCGAGACGGAGAAGCTTCACATTGCCAAGGGATTCCTGATCCCGAAGCAGTTCGAGTCCCACGGGCTCTCGGCGGACAACGTCAGCTTCACCGACAAGGCGATCCTGACCATCATACGCCGCTATACGAGGGAGGCCGGTGTCAGGAACCTGGAGAGGGAGATCGCCTCGGTTTGCCGCAAGATGGCCCGGGAGATCGTCAAGAAGGGGCCGGACACGAAGATTCGCGTGAACGGGAACATGCTGGGCAAATACCTCGGCGTGCCGAAGTACCGCTACGGTGTAAAAGAGGAAGAAAACCGTGTGGGGCTCACCAACGGCCTTGCATGGACCGAGATGGGCGGCGAACTGCTGGCCACCGAGGTCACCGTCATGCCCGGAAAGGGCAAGCTGATCATCACCGGCAAGCTGGGCGACGTGATGCAGGAGTCGGTCCAGGCTGCCATGAGCTACGTGCGCTCCAGGGCGGACATGCTGAACCTGGAGAAGGATTTCTACCACAAGGTGGACATTCACGTGCACATCCCGGAGGGAGCCATTCCGAAGGACGGTCCCTCTGCAGGGATCACCGTTGCCACCTCCATCGCCTCTGCCCTGACGAGGCGGCCGGCGAGGTCGGACATCGCCATGACCGGCGAGATTACCCTGCGCGGGCGGGTGCTGCCCATCGGCGGGCTGAAAGAGAAGGCCCTGGCCGCCCACCGTGCGGAAATCGAGACGGTGCTCATCCCGGCGGAGAACGAGAAGGACATCCGGGAGGTGCCTGCCCAGGTGCAGAAGAAGGTCAAGCTCGTCCTGGTGGAGCACATGGATGAGGTGCTGAACCGGGCCCTGCTCCCCGATCCGCTCCCGGATCCTCTGGCAGGGAAGCGCGAAAGCCCGAAAGAGGACGGGCCGCAGGACCTGGACAAGGAATACGTGGAAGAGCCCAGTACGACCCTGGTCTAGGGCCAGGGGCCTCGGAATCGGTCTCCCCGAACGGCAACATGGCATTCTGTGATACGGCTGCGCCCGGTCCACCCGGTGCAATATGGGCGGATTTTGGCTAAGGGGCTGGAAAAACAAAACGATTCGAGGTATAGTAAGCGGATTCGTGTAGCACAAGGATTCAAGGGCGGGTAGCTCAGCTGGGAGAGCGTCGGCCTTACAAGCCGAAGGTCACAGGTTCGAGCCCTGTTCCGCCTACCAGGACATACGAGACATTACGGGGGCGTGGTGCAGCTGGTTAGCACACCGGCCTGTCAAGCCGGAGGCCGCGGGTTCAAGTCCCGTCGCTCCCGCCAGTAAACTCAAAGGGATTACAGGTACTTACTGTGATCCCTTTTTTACTTTGCCTGGACTTTGCCCAAAGATCTAGGCAAAGCCCTGAAATTGGATGCCCGTCTCTTGGAATCTTGACCCTGTCTCGGTTCGAACCTAAGAGCATTCTCATCCCCCCATGTAGGCTTTGATTCGAGGCTTCTCGGCTTCCAACTCCCATCTGTACTGCCCGTACACCTCGTAGACCATCTTCTTTGACGAATGCCCCATCAGTTTGACGAGTTTCTCTGGGTGCGTGTCGATTAGCAGCATCCACTCTGCGAACGTGTGACGGGTCGTGGAGGGCTTCCGATAGGCGAGTACCGTTTCCCCGAAGGAAGGTATCCAGACCATATTGCGGAATCGGTCATGGTCTAGGGGATTCCCATCAGGATCTGTGAAGAAGTACTTGGCATCCAGTCCGAGAGACTGCCTCAATTCTCTCTGTTGTTCGATCACGATACGAATTCTGGCGTTGGTCGGGATTTCTCGGTCACTGCCTTCGGTCTTAAGATCCGTCTCCCTTCCACCGACCAATCCCTTCACAATCTTGATCGTCTCTTTCGAGAAGGAGGATTCTTCCAGTCCAGCCAATTCGGAGGATCGGACTCCCGTCAGAACCAGAAACTCTGTTGCGGGTCGATACACGTAAGGTATTTGCTCCAAGAGATCAAGCCACTCACCTAGGGTGAATATAGGGGGCTTTCCCTTTCTCCGCTTCGAAAAGAGCTTATTTATGACCTTGCCGATATCATGGAAGGGGTCGGGTAGCGTCCAGTGGTATTCACTGCAAGCGTCACTGAAAACCCCTCTGAAGGGGGTGAGAATGTTTCTGACACGATTTCGGGACAGAGGCTCTTCTCTTGACTCTCTAAGTCGTCCCAGAAATGCCTTCATCCTTACGGTGGTGATTTCGTCGAAAGTCAGCCCACCAAAGTAGGGCAGGATATGGCACTTCATGTTGCCTTCGTAGTCGTTACGCTGATTCAGTGTCAGGGAGTCCCATACCTGGTCTTTCCACCTCTCATAGTACTCATCGATAATGATTTCTCTCGCCGATGGACGGGAATACCTGCCCTCCAATTGAGAGAAGAGTTGCTTCTCCCTCTGGCTTGCATGTGGAAACCGCTTTTCGAAGTTAAAGACTCCTCGCTGGATTTCATCCATCATCTGATCCATAGCCTGTTCTGCCATTTTCCAGCCTTCGGGACTGTCGGGGTAGCCTGAGGATTTCCTTACTCTGACGGAGTAGTAGTAGAAATCGAGGTACAAATAAGGACTTCCCGATACTCTCCTTATCGAGCCTTCACCATGATCCCGTCTGTGTGAATTACCTTTTGCATGCTTCGCCGTATCGATCCCAATTACATTACTCATCATTTCATCTCCATCACCCCCCTTCCGTCTGGGCATAGTCCGACGACATGCTATGACGAGAAACCTTCCTTAGGCAAGATTGATTCTCGGCTTCCCGATGGACGCTGCCCGTCTGGTGGGTTCTATTTGGCTTTTTGCGGATTCCGTGCTCCTCTTCAATAGTCTCTCAATCAAAGCGGTTCCGTATGCGACTCGAATAACCTTTCCGATCCGTATGTAATCTTCCCCACAAACGAGTATTCCCTTCGCAATCCATGACTTAGCGGTATTCACATGGATCTTCAAAACCCTGGCGAACTCCTCGATCGTGAGCCAGTCTATGGTCTCTTGGCTTTCTGGTGAAGAGACAGGGCGGTCAACAGGATCTGTTCTGAACTTGGACATGGCAAAATACTCCATTGCCTTCCATGTTCAGAACAGAACCCCTCAATTCGGCTCAGAACAAACGGCAGTTGGGTTTATGGATTCTCCTTTCAATCCACAATTTAAGTACGCTGTTCTGAAAGTCAAAGTCGTTTTGGCTCTTCCTGGTGTTCTCTTTTGGAACGCTGGCTCCAACACAGAAGATCACATCTATTCATCCATCCATAAATAGCTGTTTTGCAACAGAAATATCTGCAACAATGCTTGACATTTAGATATTCACATGGTTATAATATGTTCTATTTAGACAAACTTTTTTATTTTTCTCTTGACACGAAAGGCAAAATCTGGTAAGATGTCTAGAAAATGGAGATAACGACAATTCACATAGGAGAAGCGAACCATGGGAAGACGCAAGAAAGCACCTATCGATCAAGCGGCGAGGATAGACTACCAAACAAGGATGAAAAGGATGCGATTAGAACGAACCCTGAGGCTGGGAGACATCGCTAGGGAACTGGGCATGTCGGAGAGTGCCATCAGCAGGATAGAGCGGGGATCTCTCGTGCCGTCGGATCTCACGAAGAACAAGCTGTCTGCATTCTACGGATGCGGATTTGAAGAGCTTATGCATCCAGCGGAAGGCTGAATGTTGAATCGTACCCGAAAACAGCAATGCCCCGACACCTTAGATCGGGGCATCACAAACACATGAACTTACAGGATACTCGCTAATGCGGGGGGACACACTAACAAAGCAACCATTCCTATTATGATACGACTTTTGACGCACCGAGTCAAGAAAAAAGGAAAGGAGGCGAAGCGCAGCAGAAGAGGTAATAGGTGATGATTCAAATCAACCAAGACGAAAGGATTGCCAATGTAGAAGTTGAAGAAGACTCCATTTATGAGCGGTACGTTGATAAACGGTTTTCGATATTCCGAATTAGACCCAATGAGAAGATACCCGCCGAAAGGTGGAAGAAATACCAGACTGAAAGAATATCGAGAGATGCCGCTAGGCTTATCTGGCAATCAGGCGAAGACAATGTGGCATGCGCTTGCGGAAAGACAAGCGGAATCGTTGTCATTGATATTGATACAGAAGACAGCTACGACACATTTATTAGACTATGTATTGAAGCCTCGATAGATCCCACCTCCATTCCTAACGTTAGATCTGGCAGCAATCGTCGTTACAAGAGGCATTTCTACTTCCGTTATCCTCCCGATTTGCCTGTCAGGAAATACACTCTCTCACTCTCAGGTGATGGGTCTAACCTTGTAGAGGTCAAGGGTGCGGGTTCCTATGTCCTGTTACCGCCTTCCAGAACCACAGGCGAGTATCAATGGATGGAAGGACAGAGCATCTTTGATCTTGAATTACCAGATCTGCCAGCCTTCCTCGCAAGCCTCATATCAGCGAGGATCTTTGATAGCTCCGCAAAGACAGAGTTTAAAGCTGAAGAGGTACAAGCGACTGATGCAGAAATAGAAGTGTTTGAATCGCTGTGTGAGAAGATTGGGTACTTGAAAGACAATGCAGACGAGCAATCCGAGCCTGAATGGTGGAGCGCATGTTCACAGTACGTGGCGTTAGGCAGACCAGATAAAGCCCACGACTTTTCAGAAGGCTATCACAAATATTCTTCCGATGAGACAGAGAGAAAATGCCAAAGCATTCGTGATTCTGGCTTGTATCCACACACCTGTTTGCAGTTCGGATGTGAAAACGACTGCGGTGTATCGGCTCCTGCTGCGTTGAGGTATACGGATGAATTTAAATCCAAGGTTCGAGAACTTGAGAGCAAGAGCGTCCTAAATAAACAGGCAGACTATGAAATACCATCACCAGGAGAACCAGAAGAAACAGACGAAACACATAAGACCCTTCCCAATGGAGATATCGTAGCTGAGATTGATGGCAAGAAGATTAGAATCCCTAAAGGGACAACACAGAAAGAATTGATGAACAAGACGTTTCCGAAGAGGGAACCAAGAATAGAAGGCTTGCATCCTGGGGGAACATGCATAATGTACGCCGATGAGAAGTTTGGGAAGTCTTCCATAATGCAGACGTGTGGACACGCTGTAGCATGGGGAACTCTGGCGTTAGGACACCTAGGGGTAAAGCCAGGCACAGTCATTTACCTAAACAGCGAAGAAGAAGGAGATATTGCACAGCAAAGGTTCAGACAGATGCTACAAGGAAAGGAAGGAGCAGACAACTTCATCATGTTCTACAAGGATGAAATCAACCCCGCCGATGAAGGAGGACTTTTCCAACTTGAATATCATCTGAAGAAGCATCGAGGGGCATTTGTCATTATGGATGTTATTGAAGACTACTTTCCTGAGATGAAGAAGGGGGAACGCCTTACCAAGTATGAAAAGAGAGCCATGAGAGTATGGCTAGATCTCTGCCGCAAATACAACTGCGATGTGATGGTACTTCACCATACCAACAAGGACAGCAAGAGCAAGAAGCAGGATCGATACTCAGGAACGAGAAGTGTAGCAAAGCTATTCGACACGAAGCTATCTCTGTATCAGGAAGATGAAAACACAGGGATCATTCTTAGACAGTCGAGAATTATGGCGAGTCAGGATGGTATTGAAGTCAAGAAGGATGGTAAAGGTGAATGGTGGTTTACTGGAATTAGAAATTTCAAGCTATCCAATATGGACAAGCGGATCATCCATTTGTTGAAGGATAGACCAGGACTCACGAACAAAGAGATTTACGAACAGCTAGAAACAACCCAGTCATACGTATCCGAAAGGTTGAATAGGCTGAAGCTCAAAGGCGCAGTGAGAAAGGAAGGAACCAGGAAAGGCAGATGGTATGTCACTCAACCAGATCGAACAATAACACAGATAGAAACGAGCAGCATTTCCCATCCAGATCTGGAGCAGGATACCGATGGATATGACCAAGAAGACATACAGTCTCAGGGCTAAAGATATGGGTGTGTTCAACGTCAAGCATCTTTTCCCTTCAACGACAATTAGAATTCCCTTTTCTTCCTGCCCTTGATTTCCTATATGTATGCACGGGGGGAGAACGGGCGCCCCTCGCGAGGGACCTCACTTCTTCCCCTTTTTCGATTCCTCCAGCCGGTAGCTTGAGA
>JANQFG010000280.1 GCA_028277985.1 bacterium
GAAACAACACCCAGTGAGTAGGAGTCCTGCACCAGGTCGAGGTTCTTGAGCGAGGTCTCCCGGGCGTCCCTGGACAGACGAATGCTCGGGCCGGAAGCCTGCATTCTCAGAACGGCCGTCTCGATCGCCAGTGCAATCCTCTCCCGGGTGGCCTGCCTCTCGATCCTCAGGCGCGCGAGCTCCTCCATGGCGCGCTTCCGTTCTGCAAACCGGTTTCCGCCTTCGAACAGGGGCAGAGCGACTTTCAGCCCCACGCTCCAGTCCGTGTCGTTGGAACTGGGGAATGACTCTCCCCCCAATATAGGGGGCAAGCTCGGGGGATCGGTGCCGGCCCCCTCTTCGGCGAAATAGTGGGTCACCTCCCCGGAAAGTCCCGCGGTGGGGGCCCAGAACGATCTGTTGGCCAGTACCAGCTGCCTCTCCTGGGCGGCAATGGCCGCGTCCAGACTTCGCAGTTCGACCGACCTTGCCAGGCCTTCCTTGACCATGAACGAACGGAACACAGCAAGGGCCCAAGGGTTGTTCACCGATTTTCTGAACCGCTCGTCGCTCGTGAGCAGGATCGGATCGTTGAGGTCCACATCCTCTGTGGTGAAGATCTCATCCAGGGGCCTGTTCAGCAGCCGGTTGAGGGCCCGCTCGGCCTGCTGCCTATTGGAGACCGCCAGCAGGACGACCTGGCGGCTGTTCGCGATCGCGCTCTCCCACCGGAAAACCTCGGCAGGACCCGAAATCCCTATGCTCTGGCGCACCTTTGCCAATTCCAGGTTGGAGCGGGTCAGGTTGAGGTTCTCCTTCTCGATTCGCTCCACGGCCTTTGCCCGCAACACGTTCAGGTACGTGGTCGCCGCCTCCAGGGTGATGTCCAGCCGGACGGCCTCGCGCTCCTGTTCACGAGCTGTCTGGAGGTTCTTCTGTATCGAAAAGTTTGCCCACGCAGGGTCGGCATAGATCGTCTGAGACAGGGAGGCCGTGCCTGTCACGGTCTGCTCCGCCTGGGACCCGAAGCTCGCCTCGGCCCTGTCCTCGTCGATGATGCGACCCAGGGCGGATACTTCTACCTGGGGCAGAAGACCGGATCGCGCCCCCTTCACTTCCTGTTCACCGGCAGCAACGGTACGGTCCTGGGCGGCCAGGTCCAGGTTCGCATCGATCGCCTCCAGGACCGTGCTCGTGAGAGAGCGCTTCTTCTTGATTTCGACCTCCTCCTCATCGAGCAACTCGGCTTCACCGAGCACGCTGAAGGGCGGGTAGACATTGATGGCCCGGGCCGTGGCCATGTTGATGGTGAGTCTCTCCCTCGCCGGGAAGGCATACGGAAGGGTCCCTGCATCCTCGCCGAGCAGGATCCGCTGTACGTTCAGGGCCGTCCGGCGGGCCAGCCTGGAGAATGTTTCCTCGGTCGCAAGTCCGGCAAAAATCCCCCTTTCCACGTCCCACCTTCCCCGCAGGGAGAAGCTCGGCAACCTGCACCGGATCAGGGCCTTGATCAGACGATCATGCTCCTCCGGCGGCAGGTGCAGGAGCGGCGGCAGGTAGACCGCTTCCACATCCGGTTCGAGCTGGGCCAGGGCCTCCTGTACGGAATCCCCCACGTTGATGATCTGCATTTGCAGGCCCATCTCTTCTGCGACCCGCGGGAACCTCTCCCCAAAGGCCTGAAGAGCGGCGCGGTAATAGGGAGCCGACAGAAGTGCGAACTTCTTGAAGGGCACGATCCTCAGGAACATCTCCAGGTCCCTGCGGAAAGGGTTCGGGAAGGCTGTGTAGCTGAGGTTCTTCACACCGCTGGTGCCGTCCTTCTCGGGCAACCCCTGAAAATACACGTCCAGAACGATCGGCGCGAGCACCGGCTTGGGCAGGTCTCCCCAGATCGCTGCATGGTTCGATGCGAGAACACCGAGAGCGATCACCATGTCCACCTGAGGATCGGCCAGTAGCCGGCTGATTCCGTCAATCACCGACTTCTCGGTCCAGTTGCACATGATCTGCTTTGACTTCGGGAAGCGGACGTCGAACTCCCCCTGGATCAGGTCGGTGATCTCGGCCTCGAACTCCGCCTGGGTCTTCTTCAGGCGATCCCAGGGCCCGTCGATCACGAAACCGATTTGCACAACGGGAAGCCCTCGCTTCCGCTGAGCCGAAGCATCGTCCGGGAGCAACAGAAGAGGGGCAGCAAGCAGAATCAGCAACAGGAGTGCGAATGGTCTTCCGAGGGCTTTCCGACGACAGACACAGACTCTCATAGAAACCTCCGAGGGCCTCCCGGGGCGGCCCGTACCAATCTGTGGGGATCTAGGCATATCGGTGAACCAAGGTGAGGTACCTTCTTCTTATATCACACGACTCCACAGAGTAAAGAGGCTCGCGCAGTTCCGGCAATCGGTTCGGAGAAAAGATTCCCGGCACCTTCTTCGGGCGGGGTAATGCCGGGAGGTCTGATCCCTGCCCCCTGATCCCTGTGAGTTTTACCCCGGGCGCGGATTCCTGATAGACTTCAGTTGCTTCACGCGGCTGCGGATCCGCCGCGAGCCTCACTCTTCTGCCGGATGGTGAAGATTCGTGAATCGATACGAAAAGATCTTCTTGTGGATCGTGGGAATTCTGGGGTTCGTCGTCCTGGCCCTGCTGTTCGCTCTCACGGTCATTGCTCCCGAATTCCTCGATAACGAATCGACCAGAGAACGCATCCGGAACGAATTCTCAAAGGCCGTCGACGGCACCCTGGAATTCGATCGACTCGGTATTTCCCTGTTTCCGAGACCCGGCGTAGCGGTCCACGGGGCAAGCATAAGGATCCCGGACACGGTCCAGGGGACCTTTGAATCCATAAAGGTATGCCCGTGGATTCTTCCCCTGATCAGAGGGAACGTGCACATCGGGAAGGTTCGGATCGAAGAGTTTACGCTGGAACTCGACCTGGCCAACGTACCGGTCCTGCGGGAAGAGAGAGCCAAGTCGGACCCGTCTCGTTCCCTCGACAAGGAAGCCGCCTCCCTGTTCGAGGCCCTCGCCTTGAAAGCGCCGAACCTCGAGGTCGAGCTGGAGAACGGCAGCCTCGAACTCGTCGACAAGGGACAAACGGTACTTCGAGTCCATGATCTCGAGGCAACCCTGGTCCTTCCGCCGAAAGGCCCGACCCTTCGCCTCTCCTGCCGATCGAATCTCTGGCAGGACCTTTCCATCGAAGGACGGCTGGACGCGAAAAGCCTGAACGGTGGCGGGCGTGTCGAGCTCTCGCGCTTTCGACCCCATCTGCTTGCAGATCGTCTCCTTGCGGAGACCGGTATCGCTTGCTCCGAATCCCTCCTGTATCTGCGTATCGATTTCGAGACCGAGGGTTTGACCAGGCTGAACGGAGAGATGAAGACCTCCGTGCCGCAGATGACCCTGCTGCGGAAAGAGCAAGAGTCGACCCTCAAAATGGAAACCCTGGGAATCTCCTTCGCTCTCGAAAAGGACAAGGCCGAACTCCATCTCGACCGGCTGAAGATGGACCACCCACGGTTCAGCATGTCCGGCAGGTTCTTCATGGACCGGGCCGTTCCTCACTTCCGGCTGGATCTGGAAGCACGAGACATGGATGTGGACTCGGTCAGAGAGGCAGCCCTCTGTCTCGGGGATGACAGCCGGCTCGTACAGGATATCTTTGACTATGTAAGGGGAGGAGAAATCCCGGTCATCACTTTCCGAAGCCAGGCAGACGCGCTGGACCGGCTGGGCAATGACGAAGCGTTTCGAATCGAGGGTCGGCTCGAGGAGGGAAAGATCCACATCAAGGGCGTCGACCTGGACCCGGAAGAGGTCCGGGGTGATGTGGTCATTGCTGACGGAATCCTATACGGGACGAACCTGGATGCCGTGCTGGGGAACTCCAAGGCAAGGGACGGGAAGTTGAGGGTGGGGCTGAAGGGAAAGGATGCCCCCTTTCACCTGGAGATCATGGTGGATGCGGACCTGGCCGAAGTCCAGCCCATCCTGTTGCGTGTGGTCCAGCCAGGAACATTCGTCACAGAGCTGTCCACGGCGGAGAATATCGACGGCCGTGCCGTGGGAACATTGATCCTTGGCGAAAGCCTGCAGTCCATCCGGGCGAAAGTGGAAATATCGGAATGCAGGCTATCCGGCGACTACCCGCGGATCCCGCATACGATTCGAATCGAGGGGGGGGAGGTTTTCTATGAAACGGATGGGATCGCGGGCCGGAACATGAGCGGCACCCTGGGGGAGTCCTCCTTTTCCGGGCTCACCTGTCGCGTCCTGTTCGGAGACGCCCCCCATCTCGAGATCGAGTCCGGACAGTTCCGGTTGCTCATGGACGAGATCTACCCGTGGCTCATATCTTATGAAACCATCCGCGAGGATCTGGCCCTGTTCAGAGACGTAAAGGGGCGAATGGACATCACGGGAATCCACCTCTCAGGACCGGTTCAGAAACCTGTCGAATGGGAATTCAACGCGGAAGGGGCGGTGGAGAACCTGACCGTGGATGCGCCGAGCCTCTGCCCGAAGCCGGTCCCGATTTCCACAGGCACGCTCAAGGCCAACCCTGAAGAGCTTTCCTTCAGCCAAGTCGATGCCCTGCTCCTGGACGCCCCGGTGAAGGCCTCGGGCGTACTTTACGGGTACCTGAGGGGCCTCGCCAAGGCGGACGTCGACCTGGGCGGGAGCATCGGGTTGGCGTCCTCCCAATGGGTATCCGACATCATCCAGCTGCCTGATTCGCTTGCGCTCCGAACTCCCTTTGAGCTGACGAATGCGAGACTGGTGTGGAACAGAGAGGGGGATACATCCTTCAGAGGGGATTTCCAGCTTCCCAGGGGGGCAAAGGCATCGGTGGACCACACCCAGGGACCCCAGACGTTCATGCTCCGACGGCTTTCCATTCAGGACAAGGATTCTCGCGCGACCTTTGCTGTCACCCGGACAACGGACACACTGGGATGGAAATTCACGGGCAACCTGGAACACGCCACCCTGGACAGGGCCTTCTTCAGCAACCCGGCCCCGGACCTAGGCATAAAGGGGGATTTCCTGCTGAGCGTACGGCGGGACAAACCGATCTTCTCCAAGGCGCAGGGCCATCTCGAGGCGCAGGGGTTCACCATACCGTACAGCTGGATGTCCCTGATCGACGTGGAGGGGATCAGCCTGCAAGCCTCGCCACAGGGAATCGAGGTCGAGTCGGCACACCTCAACCTCGAGGATTCTCACATTTCCATGGCGGGCAAGGCGAGCTTTGCGGAAGAGGGTATCCAGCTCGATATGGATCTTGCCTCCGATGGAGTCAAATGGGAGGCAATCGAGAGAGTCATCGACCGGGCAAGGGCCGAGGAGTCGGATGGTGAGGACGCACCTTCCCCCGGGCCGGATTTCCGGGGAACGGTTCGCTGCAGGACGGAGTCTTTCACCTATGGGCCGTTTACATGGAAGCCTCTCCACGCGAGTGTCACCTTCTCGCCGGACGACTGGCGCGTCGCGGTCACTGAAGCCGATATATGCGGCATTTCGACCCTTGGCGCCGTCAACCTCGATGGAGAGGAGCTTTCCCTCGAATTCAAGGTGATCGCACAGGACGGAGATCTCGAGCCCGCCTTTCCCTGTCTTTCGGATACGGAGCGCCAGGTGAGCGGCCGATTCGACCTGACCGGAGACATCAAGGGCACGGCCAGAGGCGAATCCGTGATGCGCGCCCTGCAGGGAAATCTGGAATTCTCATCACGGGACGGAAACATCCTCAAGGACCCGCTCCTGGCAAAGGTCTTCAGCTTTCTGAACGTCACAGAGATCCTGCGAGGCAAGATGCCCGACTTGAGGAGCAACGATCTGCCCTACGATTCGATGACCATCCAGGCATCCCTTCAGGACGGCAATCTCGAGGTGGTCGAGGCCGTCCTTAGCGGGCCCACCGTGGGGATCGTCTGGCACGGAACCGTCTATCTGATCGAAAAGAAGGTGGATCTCAAGCTCGTGCTGGCCCCCCTGAGGACCGTGGACTTCATCGTGGAGAAGACACCGGTGGTCAGCAATATCATGGGCGGCAAGCTCATCACGGTCCCGGTCAGGATATCAGGGAACTGGAATGACCCGAACGTCAGCATGATGTCCGCCACCGCCGTGGGAGCCCGGCTGTTCGAGATCATGAAGAACACACTTCTTCTCCCCATAGATCTCGTAGAACCGGTCCTCCCGAAGCAGGATGAAGAGGAGGAGTCTCCGTAGGATCCGTTGTTCCCTATCGACGCCGCAATCCCCTCCACGACACGAGATTCTCCGTAAGGGCCCGTTCTTACTTGACAAAATCTTCTGTCCCCTCTACATTCTATGGTCTTCGATTCGTTGGACCGAATACCCAATGACCCTGATGCGGATGGTGGAATGTTTCCAGGACGGCTGTGGACGAAGATCTTCACCGGAATTGCATGTGCTACCGGACTTCTTTTCCTGACTGTCTGCCCGGGCGCCGCGGAAAGCGGCGTAACCGTTCGATGGAACAACGGATTCCGGATCGTTGACAAGCAGGATGAAAGCCTCTACTACCTCAGGCTGCGGGCTGGCATTCAGTTCCGATACACCTACGGCAAATTCGACGACTGCATCGTGAGCAATGCGGACCACGACTGGAGCAACTTCTTCCTGCGAAGAGCCCGCATCTTCGCGGACGGCAATGCCCCGAGCAGGGACTGGTACTACATGCTGCACGTTCAGTTGGAGCCTTCCGCAAAGGTGAACCTGCACGACGCGTACGTCCGGTGGCAGAAGTTCGACGTTTTCCGCGTCTGGTTCGGCCGGGGCAAGATCCCTTACGGGCTGGAATTCTGGCAGTCCGGGTTTGCCCAGAACGGTGTGGAGAGAACGATCTTCACGGGTGAGACCGATGCGGACGGAAAGGCAAAGGACATCTTCGGCGATACCATCGACCGATTCTGGCCCGGCGGAAACGCCCAATTCCCGGTATCGGGCCATGTGCTCGATGGAACGCTCTTCCCGATCGGCGGCATGACCCTGTACCGATCCCAGGGCCTCTACCTCCAGGGCGACGTACCCGTCCCCGGGTTCGCGGACGACCCGGTGTTCCAGTACTGGGCAGGGATATTCAACGGCAGGGACACGCAGGGCTTCAGCAACGAAACGTCCGACATGCTCTACTCTTTGAGGCTGGCTTATGCCCCGTTCGGGAAGACGAGCCTGACCGTGCAGGGAGACCTGCCGACGAGCCAGCGGCTCAAGGCCGCCTTCCTCTTTTCTTCCTATTATTATAAGGACGAGGCCGATCTGCGGTACGACAGCCTCACCGGGGAGTATACTGCGGACAAGTACGACATACGGGATTACGGCTTCAACCTGGCAACCCTCTTCCGATACCGGGGATTCTCCGCCGATCTGGAATTCGCCTTCGAGAAGTTCGATCAGAAGGGAGATACGCCGGACAGCAGTAATGACTACGACCGGCTGGGCGGCCGGATCAACCTGGGATATTTCATCGTGCCCGAGAGGTTCGAAGTGACATTGAAATGCGCCTACCTGGAAAGGCTCCACGACAACGACCCGGAGGCTTCCCTCCGGACCGGACTCGGGCTAGTCGAGACCTGCAACGGCACGGCCGTGGAAAAAAACCTCCAGCAATACACGGTTGGCGCGAACCTCTACCTGCACGGCAACAACCAGAAGATCGCGGTTGACTACAGCCTCCTGGCCCGCAGCCTCGATGCCGCCGACCCGGGTAATTCCCTCATCGAGAATCAGCAGGACCATCGAGTCCGGGTGATGTTCCAGCAGTTCTTCTAAGGGTGCTATCCCTGTTCGGTTTCGGTTCTCTTGGTCTCCATGTTCCGGCAACGAAGTCCCTCGTCCCTCAGCCACTAAACATGGGCGCTTCGCGCAAAGTCCCTCGACATGCACGCGGGGACTCGGGAAGCCTCCACGAGTCACCCTGCAAGAACCGAAACCGAACAGGAGATAGCACCACAATGGCCCAACGCCTCGGCCTTTGGGCGTCAGCTCTCTGGTATTAGGTGTTAGGCGTTAGTTAACAGCTAAAACCTAACCGCAAGGCTATCTAGGAACAGGAGACAGTAATTGAACCGGATCGGGTGGTTACGGCATCAGAGGCATTAACGGAAATCCCACACTCGCCCGCCCTTCTGATGACAGCGGGAACGGAAAGGAGAAAGGGGACATGAGTAGAAGCACGAAGGGAATTTCGACTGTTTTGGCGATCGCATTTGTCTCTACCCTGCTTTTGAGCGCTCCGAACCCGGTTTCGGCACAGGCCATGGGCCAGCACGTCTCCCGGAAGGTCGCCGAGGATCTCAACCTGACGCGGGAGATCATCCAGGTGAAGAGAAAGGCGATTGTCGCCCTGAACATGGGGTTGACCGATTATGAGAGCAAGGAATTCTGGCCGGTCTACGAAGAATACTGGGCGGAGATGAAAAAGCTGGGGGACCGCGAGGTGGCGCTCATCGGCCGTTTCGCCAAGAACTACGTGTACGAGAACCTTACGAACAAGGCTGCGGACGAGATGTTCAAGGAATGGATGTCGATCAAGAAGGCCGTCACCAAACTGCAGGAGAAATACGCAAAGAAGTTCAGAAAGGCGATACCGGAGAAGAAGGTCCTGCGTTACTTCCAGATAGAGAACAAGCTCGATCTGATCATCGACTCGGAGCTTTCCGCAGCGATACCCCTGGCGCGGTAGCTCAGTCCCCAAGATCCTCGATGACCCGGGCCTCTCCCACCAAGGATATCCCCTGGGAGGAAGCCGTACCGATCAGGACCGTCTCGGCAATGGACGTGAGGAAAGCGGTCTCATTTCTTCCCCCTTGTCCTATCGAATCTTCTCCAGGTACGGGAGCCATCGGGTCAAGACCTTGTCCACGGTCCCGTCGGTCTTCCATGTCTGGAGAATGCTGTTGACCGCATTCAACAGCTCCTCGTCCTCCCGCCTCACTCCCCACGCAAGAGGCTCTTCACGGAACCCCTCCCAGAAGCCGGTGAGCGCCGCCTCGTTCTCCGACACGAGCCACACGACACCGGGGCCGTCGGACAGGAAGAGGTCGAGCTTCTTCGTCTTTAGCTCGAGGGCCGCGTGCCGAGCCGCTGCTATCGCCATCCTTCGTGCGTTGGGCAGGTTCTTCTGAACGAACGCATCCGCCGTGGTTCCGGGGATCACGCCCACGTTTGCGCTCGTCTTGAGGATCTTTTCGCGGGAATCGTACATGCCTGCATCCTCTGAGCGCATGGCGGCCACAAGCCTCGCGGTGAAATACGGCTCCGTAAAGGAGATCCGCATCTGTCTGGCCCGGGTGACGGTCATCCCCGACATGACCAGATCGATCTTCCCCTCCATGAGCGCGGGAATCAGCTGCTCCCACCTCAAGGGCAGGAAGAACACGGGGCGCCCCAATTTCCGCGCGAGAAGGCGGGCAAAATCCGGCTCCACGCCCGCGTACCTCCCGTCACTCACGAAAGTCATGGGGGGGTAATTCGGGGTCGTCCCAATCCGCAACGGCTCCGGCTCGATCCTCTGGAATTCCCCCGAGTCCTTGGTTTTGCCGCAGGCCCCAAAGACGAGGCAGACGAGAACCAGCGGAATGACAGCTCTGAACAGTTTCATCATGGTTAAGAGGCTCCTCTTGTTGGGGGGAAGTCTAGGGCAGGACCCATGCAGACGTCACGCCGAGGACTCATACCCGTTTCAGAGCATGTTGAGGGGCTGCCCGGTGCTCGCCAGGACATTGCTCCATAGCCGGCCCTGCGGATCGATCTGCTTCCTTTCCGACACGGCAAGAGAAATCGGAACGTGCGTGGACTCCCGTCTCCAGTTGCTCACCAGCAAGTCCGTCCTGCCGGTCATGCCCGCGTGTACCGCGTTGTACCCCAGCAGAAGACAGAAGACGGAATCATGGGGGTTGGCGGGCATGCTCCGGATCGTGTAGCTGGGGTCGATGTACTTCAGGTTCGCCTCCATGCCGATCTTCTTGAAATAGCTCTTGATCTGGTCCCGAAGAAAGATTCCGATGTCACCCAGGCGGACATTTCCCGAGGCATCCCGCTCGCCGGTCTTCTCCAGCAGGTTCTGGCCGGCCCCCTCTCCCACCACGATCACCGCGTGGTCCCTGTTTTCCAGCCGCTGGCGCAACGTATCGAGGAACACCTCCAGGGCAAACCGGATCTCGGGCACCAGGCAGAAGTTGACGTCGCTGATCGCCAGGGCGGCATGGGCCGCGATGAAGCCGGACTCCCGGCCCATCAGCTTCACGAGACCGATTCCGTTCCTGGCCCCCTCGGCTTCCGCGTGGGCGGAGTAGATTGCCGTGGCCGCCTCGGACACCGCGGTCTCGAATCCGAAGGATCGTTCCACGTAGGAGATATCGTTGTCGATCGTCTTCGGAACACCGACAACCGCGATCTTCAAGCCGCGCCGTCCGACCTCTTCGGCAATATCGTGGGCCCCGCGCAGGGTGCCGTCCCCACCGATGGCAAACAGGATCCCCACGTTCATCCGCTCGAGGGTGTCGACCATATCCGAGACATCCTGGTCTCCCCGCGACGACCCCAGGATGGTGCCTCCCTTCTCGTGAATGTCGACGACATCCTCCGGGGTGAGTTCCAGCGGTACGTGGCCGTATTTGTAGGAAAGCCCTTCGTAACCGTATCGGAACCCGAACACGGTCCGAACGCCGTAGTGGTGGAACAGGCTCAGAACGATCGCCCGGATCACATCGTTCAGGCCCGGGCACAGGCCGCCACAGGTGACGATCCCGCATTTCAGCTTGGAGGGATCGAAGTAGATCTTTTCCCTGGGGCCGGCCATCTCGAGGGTGGGAGGCCTATTGCCGTTCTGCAGCCGGGATTCGATTTCGGTCAGGTTCGAGTGGTAGAGAACGTGCTCCCCCTCCTCGACGAACTGCACCTCGCTCATGGGGGAAGGGATGCGGCACTCGCCCAACTTGGATATCGCAAAGTCCGGATCGCTGTTCTTCATCGTGATCCTCCTGGAGCCTCGGGTCTCGATCTTGACGAATTCCCTTATAGCAGGCCGGAGGACAGAAAACTACCCGTATGAAATCGAAGGGAACTCGATTTCATACCAACAGAACCCGTATGAAATCGGGACGAGCGCGATTTCATACAGAAGAACCCGTATGAAATCGAAGGGAACTCGATTTCATTCGAGATACCCCGTTCCTTACATACCCAGCTCGTTTGCGGCTTTCCTGAGGATTTCGGCGCTCTTGCGGAGGGCCTCGTGTTCCTCGCCGGACAGGGCGGGCCTGAGCTCCGCGCCTATGCCCCCGGCCCCAAGGACTCGAGGCAGGGAAAGGCTCACTTCATCGAATCCTTCCACATCCATGCTCATACTGGAGAGGGTCATTGCCGTACGCTCGTCGTCGCGGATGGCACGGACGATCCTGGCGAGCCCGGCTCCGATGCCGTGATAGGTCGCCCCCTTGCCCTCGATGATCCGGTAGGCTGCCCGTCGCACTCCCTCGTCCACCCCGGCGATCACTTCTTCGGTGAGAGGGCGACCCACCTGCTCCGCGAAGTCGCCGATCGGCACGCCGCCGACACGGGCACTCGACCAGACGAGCACCTCCGAGTCCCCGTGCTCGCCCAGCACGTAGGCGTGCACGGATTGAGGGGCCACACCCAGATGTTCTCCCAGGAGGGCGCGGAATCTTGCCGTGTCGAGGATGGTCCCCGAGCCGATCACCCGCCCTGCAGGAAGCTTGGTGATGCGTGTGACGATCTGGGTCATCACATCCACCGGGTTGGAGGCCACGATGAGGATCGCCTCCGGGGCGGTCTCCATCACGCTGGACAGGACCTTCCGAAAGACCTCCGCGTTGCGTTCGAGGAGCTGAAGGCGGGTCTCGCCGGAACGCTGGGCCACGCCGCATGCAAGAACGACCGCTTCCGCACCCCGTAGGTCCGGATAGTCGCCGGCGGCGATTCTCACGGGTGTGGCAAAGGGCGTTGCATGGAGAATGTCTTCCGCGTGAGCCCGGGCCACCTCCGGATTCAGGTCGATGAGCACCAGGTCCCTGGCCGCCCCTTCCAGGGCCATGGCGTAGGCGGCCGTACTTCCGACCAGTCCGCATCCGACAATACCTACCTTCATCGTTTGTCTCCCGTTGCTCGAGGGTTCTGTTCTTGAGGAATAGATCGCAGAGGCTGCCCGTGCCCTTGTCGGCCTAGGAATTGGATGCAGGAGGCATGCCTAGAGTAGCGCCTAAGGGGCTTGAGTCAATTCTCAGCCGATCCACAGATCGCCAAGCAGGCGGTAAAGGTCCTCCGAAAGGAGCAGAATGCACAGAGCTACGATCGTGATTCCCAGCAGCTTCCTCTTGGTCACGGATTCGCCCAGGAACACCACCCCCATGAGGTAGCTCAGGATGAAGTTCATCTGGATGAAAGGGGAGATCAGGGAGACGTCCACCTCCTCCAGCGCCTTGAGCATGGACAGGCATGCCGAGGCAAAGAGGATCCCGCAAATCGGGGCAATCCGGAAGATGACCCGGTTCAGCTCATACTTCTCATGGAAGGCAACGTACAGGTTGATCAGGATGTGAGCGGTTGCGGACTGCACGATCAGGAACGTCAGGGGATTCACGCCCTGGGTGGAAGCGATCTTGTATACGATGTCGAAGATCCCGAAGGCCATGCAGGCGGTGATCGCGGGAACGAGGGACTTCAGCGCCGGCCGGTTCTCTCTCCTGTAGTGGTCGAAGAACAGCGACACGGCCAACCCGGCCAGGAGGATGAGCAATCCTTTCCGCAGGGTAAAGGGCTCACCGAGAAACAGTATGGCCCCAAAGGCTGTGGGAACGAAGCTGAGCCGGACGACGGCTATGTTGGTGCCCAGCTCGCCCTGTTTCATGCTCTGCAATACCGAGAAAGCGCCTGTCATCCCCAGGGCCCCGGCCACGAGGCCCAGCCAGGGATAGGAGCTGGCCGATATGCCGCCGTATCGCAGCAGGCTTGCCGTCAGCACCGTACAGAAGAAACAGAAGCTCTGGACTACCATGAAGGATCCTGAGCGCACGCCCAGCATCTGGGCCCTCTTGTACAGGAAGGACCCGACCGCCACGCAGACGAAGACCACGGCAGAATAGAATTTCCAATCCAACAAAATGCGTATCCCCCTTTTCACCCGCCCAGATGAGGATGTCGGAAAATGCTTCTGTGCCGAGGGATTCTTCGATGACGACGACGAGGACGAGGACGAACCCCGGGTTGGGAGGCGTGGCCTGACCCCTGATCCCCGACCCCTGACCCCCGACTTAGCCCTTGATGCTTTTCCCTTTGTCCTTTGCCCTCTTCCCTTTCATCTTACGTTCTTTACATGGGGATCACAATTTGGGTAGTTTTAGGGTGCCTCCCGATCCAAACAATGAAAGGGGAGATCCCGTCATGAGTCCTTTGAAATCCTCGAATCAGCAGGAAATGCAGTCACGCGTGGCCCGCCACGGCAACATGGAGACCGTTCACAACCCTGAGCCGGACTATCACCGGCCTCTGCTGGAGATTCCTCCCGAGGTAAGGAGCCGGATACTGGGCCGACTCTATTATCTGTACGGAGAGACCACGGCAAGACAGTGGCTTCCAGAGCTCGAACGGATCCTCAAGGTCTACTATGCTCACAAGCCGAAGCGACTGATCGAAAGAGAAAAGACCCTGGTCCCCGAAGAGCGTTTCACGGAAAAGGATGCCATTCTGATTACTTATGGGGACCTCGTCCGGAAGGAGGGAGAAAGCCCCCTGAAGACGCTCGTCAGTCTGTGCGATACCATGCTCGCAGGCGTCAACACGGTCCACATCCTTCCCTTCTTTCCCTCCTCCTCGGACAGGGGATTCTCGATCATCGATTTCGAGGTGGTGGATCCTAACCTGGGAACCTGGGATGACATCGAAGAGCTGGATACCCGTGTTCAGCTCATGTTCGACGCGGTCTTCAATCATGTCTCGTCCAAGAGTCGCTATTTTCAGGAATTCCTCAACGGCAATCCCCAGTTCAAAAACAACTTCATTTCGTATCGATCGCGCAATGAGTTGACGCCGGAACAGCGGGAGCGAATCCGGCGGCCCAGAACGAGCGACATACTTACCGAATTCCAGTCCATCGACGGGTCGGTCCACGTGTGGACCACTTTCTCTCCGGACCAGGTGGACGTGAATTTCAAGAATCCTGAAGCACTGCTGGGGATTCTGCAGGTGCTGCTCATGTACATTCAACGCGGAGCGGACCTCCTCCGCCTGGATGCGGTGACGTACCTTTGGGCAGAGCCGGGCACCTCCTGCGCGAGCCTTGAAGAGACCCATGAAATCATCAAGCTCTTCCGGGACGTAGTGGACCTGGTCGCCCCGGGGGTGGCCCTGATCACCGAGACGAACGTACCGCACGAGGAAAACATCTCCTACTTCGGGGACGGACACGATGAGGCGCACATGGTCTACAACTTCGCCCTCCCCCCGCTGGTTCTGCACACCTTCTACTCCGAGGACTCTACGGCCCTGTCCGATTGGGCGGCCGACCTGGAGACGCCCTCGAAGACCACCCACCTCTTCAATTTCATCGACTCACACGATGGGTTCGGGCTGATGGGTGCGAAGGACATCCTTCCGAAGGAGGCGATCGAAGCACTGATCACCAGGGCGGAAGAGCACGGTGGGATGATTTCCTACAAGACCGACCGCGAGGGTACCGAATCCCCCTACGAGATCAACATCACCCTGTTCAGCGCCCTGAACAAGGACGACAACGGGGAGCCGATCGATCTTCAGGTCAAGAGGCTCCTCGCCGCGAGGAGCATCTCCCTGATTCTTCAGGGCGTTCCGGGTGCCTATCTTCTCGGCCTGATCGGCAAACGCAACGATGTGGAGGCTGCGCTGGCAACCAAATCGAAACGGGCAATCAACCGGACCGTCCTCGACTATGAGCTCCTCACCCGGTCATACGAAGATCCCGAGAACAAGCTGTACCGGATCAGGGAGCTGGGTGGGCTGGTGTTCATCCGGCAGAATCACCGAGCCTTTCACCCGAACGGGCCACAGAAGGTGCTGAAGCCGTCCCCCGAAGTCTTTGCGCTGCTGAGAACCTCCCCTGAAGGCGACGAGCACATCCTTGCATTGACCAACGTTGCCAACCGGGTGATCGATATCGAGTTGCCCCTCGACCAGATTGGAGTCCGCGAAGCGGGCTGGTACGATCTCGTCCGCGGGGGGAAATGGTCTGCGGAGGGTGACAAGCTCGCGGTCCGCCTGGAGCCGTACGACGTTCTGTGGCTGAAGCCCGAGAGCGAGCGGTACAAGGATCCCCCGTCGTAGCATGGGGTTTCGTTACGCCCATCTGCAGCCATGCTCAATACTTGATCCAGCCCTCTCGCCTCCCATGGAAACGATCCGTGTTTTGCGGCATCTAAAATGATTAACTGGATCGGAACCGGAAGGAGGCTTGTTATGGAAAGGATTGGACGAACGGCTGCAATCGGGCTCGTGGCGGCCCTGGTCTGGGTGGCTTTTTCCGCTCTCCCGGCCTTTTCTCACTGTGAGATCCCCTGCGGCATCTACGGTGACAAGATGCGCATCGCAGCGATGAAAGAGGACATCGCTACGATCGAGAAATCGATGAATCAGATCATCGAGCTTTCGAAGCAGGCCCAGCCGAATTACAACCAGATCGTGCGCTGGGTCCGGAACAAGGAGCACCATGCGGACAAGATCCGGGAGGCGGTGACCCAGTATTTCATGGCCCAGCGGGTGAAGCCCGCCCTGTCCAAGGGATCCCGCGAGCATGACGATTACACACACAAGCTGAAGCTCCTGCATCTGATGATCGTTCACTCCATGAAGAGCAAGCAGACCACGGATCTCCAGAACGTGGAGAAGCTCAAGCAACTTGTGGACCGCTTTGAAAAAGCCTATTTCGGACCCTGACCGGACGGGGAAAAGAGGCGTGGCAGTGTAGACAGCCCTTGGGAACTGGTGTTATATTCAGTTGCCGTTCGCTGCAGGGCTTGCCATGCCTAAGAAAGATCCATTCACCATGGGCCGAAAGACCTGGTTGCCGGAATCCATTCTTCCACTGCTGATCCTTGCGATCGTTCCTGTCGTGCACGCTCAGACCTTCGAGGCGGAAGTCCTGGGTGTGGACCGTGGCGATCTCCTCACCATTCAACACGAGGGAAGAAGGGTCGATCTGGTCCTGTACGGGATCAAGTGCCCTGCCCTGGACGAACCCCAAGGCATCGAGGCACGACGGTTCACCTCCAGGCTGGCTCTGGAAGAGGAAATCCGAGTTCGAGTGCAGACATGGGAGAGCGATTCACGGGTCGTGGGTTTCGCGCTTCTCGAAGACGGCACCGTGCTCAACCACAAGCTCGTCCAGAACGGCCTCGCCGCCTGGGACAGGGCAAGCGCCCCGAACGACATCAAGTTGCAGACCCTCGAGGACTCCGCAAGCAATCTGAAGATGGGAATCTGGTCCGACCCCTCGCCGACGCCGGAATCGACGGCAGGCGAGGAGAAAGCCCGGCCCGCTTCAGTCGATCCGGAGGGCGGAGCGCCCTGGGCCGCGATCCTCTCCACGGTTCTCGCCCTCCTCGTCGCATCCGCTATGGCCCTGTTCTTCGCGGTCAAGTTCAGAAGATCTGCGGAACAAGGTCCCGCGCCCCTTCCGAAGGTTCGGCAGCAGCGCCCCCCCGAGAGTCAACAGATGGACGAACAGGCCGAGGCGGTCGAGTCGAGCAGGAACGCTGTACAGGAGCTGCTGAGGAGCCTATCCGATTTCGTCTCCGACCTGGTGGACAACAACCTTAGTTACGACAGCAAGATGAAAGACCACAAGGTGTCCATCGACCAGGCCATGACCATGGCCGGCCTGGAGGAGATTCGGCGTCTGCTGGTCCGCGAGATCGAGGAAATGGAAACGACCAGCGAGGAATATCGCGTTCAGCTCGAACATGCGAACATGACGATCCAGGACCAGCAGCAGATCCTGGAACGGTTCAGAATAGACGCGAGAATGGACTTTCTGACCAAGATCGCCAACCGCCGGGCCTTTGATGAGCGCCTGGCCGAGGAGTTCGAGCGCACCCGGCGCTACCGGAACGTCTTCACCCTGATCCTGGTCGACATCGATCGTTTCAAGAAGGTGAACGATGTCCACGGGCATCTGATCGGAGACCAGATCCTGCGGCTCGTCGCACAGGTGCTGGAAGACCAGACCCGAATCAACGACTTTGTCAGCCGTTACGGGGGTGAGGAGTTCGCCGTATTGCTGCCCGAATCGACGGCTGACCAGGGACGCTATGTGGCGGAGAAGATTCGGAAAGCCGTGGAGAACACGTCGTTCATGCACGTCAAAGAGAAGATCAGGGTCACGGTCAGTGCGGGGGTGGGTGCGATCTCTCCGGAAGGAGATACAACGGAGGCCCTGGTCGACCGGGTGGACGCCGCCCTCTACCAGGCCAAGACGAACGGACGCAACCGCGTCGAGATGGCACTCGATTGACTCTTCATCTCGAGTCTCCTTGGGTTACACGTAATCAGGCCGACCACCGGACCGAGGGGGACCCCATGGCCAAGTCGGACATTTCAGCCTGCCTGCAGAAGTGTGAGCTCTTCAGGGGATTGAACAAGGAAGAAGTCGAGAACATCGCGGGCCTCGGACGTCTGGAAACCTACCAGGCCGGCGAGAACATACTCAGCCAGGGCGATTTCGGCGAGAACCTCTACATCATCGCCGAGGGAACCGTGGTGCTCGAGAGGGCGATCGATCTGGGGACGCGAAGAGGAAGTGCGGTGATCGGCCTGCTCGGCAAGGGCAGGGCCCTGGGATGCTGGTCCGCGCTCATCGGCGAACCTCATACATTGATGTCCACCGCCAAATGCAGGAAGCCGACCAAGGCAGTGGTGATCAAAGGCCTTGCCTTGAGAGAGATGATGCTCGCGGATCTCGATCTCGGGTTCAAGGTGCTGGAGAGGCTCTGCTTCATCCTCCGCGATAGGATTCACAGCGCCTTCGGCGCCATGGAAAACGTGTAGCAGACCGATTAACGCTCGTCGTCGTCCTCGTCAGTGACGGCCTGCTAGCGGTTGTCCATGTACTCCAGGAACGGCTTGGCCGCCTCCTCGTAGGCCCTGAGCATGGCGATCACCAGAACGATCGCCAGGGGTCCGAGGAGAATACCCAGGGGGCCGAAGGCCATGATCCCCCCGATCAGAGAGAAGAAGATCAGAAGGGGGTGGAGCTGGCTCTTCCCCTGCATGAGCATGGGGCGAAGCACGTTGTCACTCAACCCCACCACGACCACACCCCAGATGACGAGGAAGATCCCGGCACCCGGACGGTCGTTGGCCATGAGGAGAACGGCCGCCGGGCCCCACACCAGAAACGTGCCGACGAGTGGAATCAGGCTCAGCACGGCCATCAGCACGCCCCAGACCAGGGGCGGCAGACCGACGATCAGAAAACCGAGCCCACCCAGAAATCCCTGAGCCGCGGCGGTGACAAAGGTCCCCAGAAAAGCCGACTCACTCACTTCACGGAACTTCTCCTGGATCTCCCGTTCCAGGCTTCCGGGCAGAGGCATCAGGTGCATCATCCAGTGAAGAAAGGCCGCACCATCCTTGTAGAAATAGAATAGGGCAAAAAGCATCAGGACGAACTGCCATACGGTGCTGGTGACCAGCTTCACCCCGTTCGTGCTCCATTTCACCAGGAGCCCGCTGAAGGTACCTGCGAGTGCGGTGAGGTTCTTGCCCATATCGATCCGTTCCAGGTCGAGGTTCGGCAGGAATCTCGCCTGCAGATCGACCAGCCGCTGGATCACGCCTTCCTGCAGGGCTCCGCTCTGGGCCTTGTCGTTGACCCAGCCGTAGATCTGGATCGACTCCTTTGCCAGCAGGCCGACGAGTATGATGCAGGGCACGATGATGACAAAAACCACGAAGAGACAGCTCAGAAAGGCGGACAGGCTCTTTCGCTCCTTGGTCCATGCGAGGATGCGCCGATAGATCGGGTAGGTGATCGTGGCGAGCACCAGGGCCATCAGGAAGATGTTCAAGAAGGGCCGAAGTACCAGGTAGCCGAAGAGAAGCACCAGTACGAGACATACCAGAAGAAACCCCAGTCCACGCTCGCGGTAGTTCTGATCCTGCTCCATTCCGTCCTCCCCTTGCCGGATCCGTCCGCGGTGCATCCGGCCGTGTTCGGTGGTTCTACGCCGCGCCAGTCTATCAAGTCGCGGGGTCGAATTACAAACATCCCGGAGGCGGGCAGAACGTGTTTTGGAATTCGGTTCAGAGCAGGGCATTTGCTATATGGGCTTCGCTCTGCTATGGATAGATGAGGACTACAACGCTCTGTTACCGATTCGGCTCGAAAGCGCCATTTTCAAATGAACCGTCAAGACCGAGAGCGAGTCTTGACGGTTTTATTTTTACCTGAGGAACGGGACGCGCAGGACGGAAGGACCGCCTCGTCCCGATCGGCACTCGGACAGTTCCCCCCGGAAGGAGAATGGACATGGCAAGGAAGAGAAGGCCTGGAGCAGGCAAGAGGGGGAGCTACAAGAAGAAACCCCCCCAGCACAAAGTCATCTGCTGTGTGTGCGGGCAGGAGATCGTCACCCCTGTGAGGCCTCCGGCGGGTCAGGATCTCACCTGCCTGGACTGCGTATCGGCGGAGAAGCCAACACCCTAACCCGAACATTTCATGAACAATGCCGAGAGGTTTCGAACCGGGTTAAGGCTGAAACCCTTCCGAGTATTCGATCTTCGCGGTCTCACGCAGCTTGGCCACG
>JANQFG010000020.1 GCA_028277985.1 bacterium
ATTGGGATCGTCGGGGCAGTTGTCACAAGCATCGCCAATCCCATCTTCATCCGAATCGGCCTGGTCAGCATTGGGATCGTCGGGGCAGTTGTCAGCCTCGTTATAAACACCATCGTTATCTACGTCTGCGGCAGAGATGGCCGCCGCTGCATTCACAACACCCCCCGACGCACACCTGCCCTCGAGATTCGGGTGGTCTGTATCATTATCCATTAGATAGCTTTTCACCTGCCCTGGGGTTATCCCCGGATATTTTGCAAACATGAGTGCTGCCGCGCCGGAGACATGGGGGCTGGCATGTGAGGTGCCCTCCCCGCCTGAATCGCAGCCACCGTCTCTAGCGTTAACGATGCCCACGGTTGGGGCGGCAATGTGAACGCTCTCTGCACCATATTGACCGATAGGGCTGCCGTTCTCTGTAATCCCGGTTACGACAATAACATTGTCAAGGTCCTTAACGATCTTGTGGATGCTATAGTATTTGTCCTGGCATGGTGGAGCTCCAGGCACACTATCCAAATCCATGTCGCAGTGCCCCGCCGTGTTGTTCCCCGCTACTGCTACGAAAAGCACCTCTTCTTCAGCGTCTCTGATGGCCGAGTATAGCTCATACAGCTTGCTGCCAGTGCATCCATTCCCGGTCTCGGGGTCGCAATTAGCCCAAGATGGATCCCGAACTCGTCCGCACGCTCCACAATCTCTTCCGAGGAGCAGCGGCACGTACGGTTCTATATAGTCCAGATTCTTCTCTTCAGCATCGTTAAGATAGTCATACGCAATAGCAGCCTGAATCACCTTTACTGGCTGCTCCGGGTAGTCTCCATTATGTTCCAATACATGGCTTACTGCCTCTATCACTTTGTCAATATCAGCGATAGGTTTCCAATAAATCCACCCTTCATCATACCACATCCAATCATGAACCCGCATGGGCATCATCTTAATATCCCAGTCATCCACGCCATCACCAAGATGGTTGTCCACGATCCCCGCCATGCAGTTTCCGTTATTGCTAATCGCGCCGATCACGCTTGCCACCTGTGTGCCATGTTCCATTGGTACTATCAGAACATCACCAAACCACGGAACTGTCATAAAATCAATGTCAAACACCACTTCACTCTCATCCTCGTAATTCCACCCAGGGAAGAGGTTGTCAGGTTCCCCGATGGGGTTCAAATCAGGATTGCTATGGAAGCCTGAGTCAAAGACAGCGACGATGACTTCACCGGTAGCACCCTGCATTAGATCCCAGGCACCCCCGTCTCCCGCAACATGTATGCCAATGATCGCTTCAGCTGGGTCTGGATTTGGCTCAGGCTCTCTCAGGCTCCATTGCTCATAGGTGATGTCGGTTGCTGGATCGGTCCAACTGTAGTCATTCGGGTCAGTATAGTCCGATGCGAAGAGGACAGGCATGGTCCCGACCAACGACAGAATCAGTACAATGTGGATTCTTGAAGATCGTCTCATGTCTCACTCCTAATTGAGGTGATAGTTCAGACTACCAGCATCGAAAGAGGCTCGCTCCCCCATCCTAAGCCAATCCTCTCGGCACGGTACGATTGGATGGTTGTCTTGGAGTGACCATTTAATATAGGAATGTGACAGTGTCCGTCAACATAAATTTGTGTTAATCTACAGATTCATTGTTCAAATACCTATAACGTTTTCCCTCTCGGAGCAAGAATGGCGCTCAAGCAACGGGAACTGCCTTTGTTCCTTGCAAGACGATAACCGCAAGACCGCATTCCAAAAGGAATGTAGCCTTAAGAGGGACCGGCATACTCTATGGGGCCAGGATTCAATACGAAAAGGTGACATTCCTACAATTGATCGATAGGAGATCTACTCCCTCTCCCTGAGTAACACATGGGATTCCCACTGAGCCAATGCTTGGTGTAGCGACCGCTTGGGTAACACCTTGGGAACATTTCCGAGAATATGTCCCCTTTCTTCGCTCGTCCGTCGATTCTCTGGTGTTCTTTGAGGCTACCATAAACTTCAGAAGCGGCCTGTTGTAGCGCTCCAGAGTTGTAGATTTCTCAAGCCCGCATCGAGCCGGTCAGTGGAGGCTTGCTGGAGTCCTCTCTAGGGAGGAGGGCACTGTGTACCTCCCTTACAGAAGAAGCCAAGTTGTGAAGCGCACGTTCCGTCCGGGTTATACACGGCGCAAGCTAGTCCATGGTCCTCCGCACTGTTCGCGCCAAACATCGACCAGTAGATAATCGAACCATCCGCAATATCTTCCCAAATGCTGTAGAGAGTCCAGTAAGCCCAACCGTGATCCGGGTCCGCAGGGTAGGTACATTCGAGATAATCAGGCTCCGGAGGGATCTGTATCCCCTGGCCTGGCCCTTGGGAAATCGAATCGTATGATAGATAGGTGCGGAAATAGTTGAAGGGCCCTGCCGTTGCTGCCAAGTAGGCTCCTTCCGGAGTCGTGACGATACTACCGAATGCCGGTGCAAGCAGACGGAAATCAGAACACCCTTCGTTGATCTTGCAGTAACCGGCATCCTCCTCGCAGGAATTGTCCGCGTAGTCTGGGCTCCCCACCCAAGGCTCATCCGGGCAATTCTCGGGCGCATTCGGATACACAGAAGCATCGGTGTCATCGCACTCGCATTCGTCACCATAACCATCACCGTCGGAATCTCCAACACCAGGTCCGTCGGGATCGCTGTCGCAATGGTCGTGAATACCATCTCGGTCTGAATCTGCGATCAACAGCCTATTCTGCCCGTCCGCAGCCAAAAAGATCTCGGGCATGTCATCTTCATCGGTAAAGATGTCCACAATAAGCGCGTCCCACGTCTCCTCAAAATCGTAAACGCGGTATCCTTCAACCAGAGGGTGATCCGGCGCACCCTCAGCAGTCACATCGTTCATAACCACACATGCCCCAGGGCTCTGGGGGTCCCATTCATTCAAATAGATTCTTGTCCCAGAGGTATCACCCAAGGAAATTTGTTGATTCGCAACAACCAGATCGTCGAAGTCGTCGTTATCAAGGTTATAGGCCGCACCGCCAGAGATGTTATCGACCTGCAGGGGGTCGCAGCTCGCGTTTAGGCTTATCGGTAGCATCTCAAAAGGGCAGTCCCCGCCTGTGTACCGCAATACAAAGTTGTTTCCACCACCCTTCGTCGGGACGAAATAGTCATCTCTGAGGCCGGCTGGGGAATTGTCCAGATTCATGGGTATGAATCCCTGCGCTAGTGTAAGCAATCCCAGTTCCAGTTCAGGGTCGCAGGCAAGAATACGCTGATATTCCCCCCCAACTTTGGGATATCTAAACACTACGATCTTTTCTGCAGAAAGAGTCGACATGCCAGCAAGGATGTAGTTCTGCGCCGGTGGATCGAAGTCGGTCACGTGCACAGCAGTATAGGTTTCCAAAAAACCACTGATGATCTCCCGCTTGCCCTCCACGTTGTCGAAGGAGCCATTCTGATTGTATAGAATCTCCAAACCATGAAGAATATCGCTGTTGGCAAAAATCAAGTCGTCATATCCATCCGCATCCCCATCCAAGTCTCCCGCACTAACTCCTAGAGACGAGAGATTAAAGGTTCTACCTAGGAACTCGTATACTAACGAATGGTCATCATCGAAGACGAATTTCCACTTCGATACTCCTGGGTCTACCTCTACTTCTTTCCATTCATACAGCTGATTGTAATGACGCTCGCCCGCAACGGCCAGAGCCAAATCCCCCGGGGCGATGTCGAACAGGACTCCATCGACCCCGCCAACACCAAATGCCGCTGCCGCAGCATCAGCACACCCAGGATGTCCATTATTAAAGTGGAAATGTTCATAGGTCCGCTCCTGGCTGATATGAGTCTGATAATCTGCGTTGAATCTATAGACTTCAGGCGTCTTCTCATCGTTTACTGCCACTACCATAACTTCGTCGGAAGGGAGGTGCTTCACCAGGAGCTTCTTGCTCAAATTACCGTCAGCCGGGAAGTAGTCATTAGTGATGTCATCGGAGGGCCTCCAATCCGCCGCTCCGGGTCCGAACCCACCCTCCCAAAGCCTGTTCTGCTCATTTGCGTTAGTGAGGACGATGTCTTCAGCCCCATCTTGATTGAGGTCTTGGACGAGAAGGTCATGAGATGTGTAATGTTGGGCGAGAGGAGATGACAGGCCCATGTCGCCGATCAGGTCAATTTCACTGAGCGAGGGGTTCTCGCTGGGAGAGGAGTCCACCTCAAGGACACGCGTATACTGGCCGGCCAGAACAACATACTTGTCCCGAACATGCGCTCCTTCAAACATTGTGTTATCGAAGCAGCCGTGGCATAGTCCGCTGTTTGCAGGTTTAGGGCACGACCAGACAATTGCACCCTCCACTTTCTTGAAACAGCTGTGTTCCACACGCGGATCTGTATCGGGGTACGAGTCGTCGGGGCACTCACCAGGCTCTTGAACATAGTGCCTGAAAACCTCGGGGCGGACATCTTGGTTGGGTGGTTCTAGGTAAAGGAAGACCAAGAATTGTGTCTCGACAGGGTCGTCTTCTGAGTCTGGGAGCTGGAATTGGAAATGCCCGGCAACCGCACCCCACGTGACCCGGTCATCGGGCGCGTCGGTAAGGTAGAATTGGGTCTTGTTCACAAACGCCCCCTCCCCCTCAGGTCCTGCTTCTTCATCAAAGATCAGGACTTGTGGCTTGCCGAGTTGTGGTGACGCTCCATGAAAGCGATAGACACTAACCACGAGATCGTCTGCTTTGTTGTCACTATCCGCGTTAACCACATCCAGGTCGGTCAGGAAGCCCTTCATCGCGCCCGAGCCGGGAAACAAGGTTGCGGTCTCGTCATAAAAGCCGGGGCTAGGGTACTCGGGCTCAACAGCAGTGGGAAAGTATTTTAGGATCCTCAACTCATCCATCATTTCCAAGTCGGGGGGCTGCGTGGGGGAAGATTTCATTCCGTAGTACCCGCCCGCCAGAATGAGGTACAGTTCGTCCTCCGTGCCGAGGTCGGTGGATATGACGGTCTGGGAGTTGTGCGCGTCTGTTGGGATGAAGTCGTCCAGTCTTGGCGAGAAAGAAATGCCGCCAGCCGTGTCAATTCTGTACAAACGGTCCTGCCGACTAAAGACATCGCTTCCTACAGCTACAAATAGATGGTCGTCGATCCCATCCCCAAAAGGACGCGGATCACCGCCATGCACTGGCAGCAGGTCCAAGAAGACCGCATCGATAGAACTCCCCATCGTTTCCTGATCCCAGGGAATTGCCGGCCCACCCGACTCGTCAAGAAGGCGCTCAAGCCTGAAATGGCTGCTGGAAGAATGATTAAAATATACTTCGAGGCCAAACTTGCCGTCGGTTATGACCAACAACTCAGGCTGATCATCGGAGTCTAAGTTGCCGGAAGCCACATGCAATCCCCCATAGTAGTCCACCGAAAGAACTTGGCCGTCAACCATGTAATTAGGGTAGTTGGGCGTCTGTGCAAAACAAGAGGAATCGGGTAATGTAGCAAGTAAGACAGAAAAGAGGAACAACAAAACCACCGCTGAGAACGAGATCATTGAGCCAGGAGTCGAAGAAGCTGAAGCGCGATTACCGGTTGTCTTACCGAAGCGTTGTCCTCTCATGGTTTCCTCCTGCTGTTAAGAAATCGAAATGGCGACAGCTACTGCCCCCTTCTCCGGGCTTCGCAAAACCCAACATCGCTATACCACCACCGGAGCGATATCGTCAAGCATATTCTGAATATTATGTTATTGTTATAAATCAAACAAAGACGGCATCTGGGTTCCCGGCCATATTGTTCCGGTCCAGGAGCCGACAGCGCCCTATGATTCTCTCCATCCCGGGAGGGAGGAATAGCCTCTGGCCCTGGCCGGTTAGCTGGCCGCGTCGGCAATGGGGCCAATGACTGTGGCGACCCGGATTACGGCTTCGATCTGGACAACGCGGTCCGGCAGACCTGCTATCCGATTGAACGAAGAAGGGTCTCGTAGGTTTATAACATTTTCACCCCTACCAGAATTATGATTTGCCCTAGCCTGACCCCTTGTGATATGAGGACCTCTGTAGAAGTGAGCTAGTTCGTACCTTCTTCCACCCAAGGTGATGAAGTGGCACGTACGCGGCGCACACGCCCTTTCTGATTACGTGCATCGTGCGGTCAACCCCCAACAGCCCTGAAATGCAAGGATCCACATGTTCACCAGAAACACCTCGCTAGGCTACATGGTCATCGTCCTTTTGTCGGGCATGTCTCTCCTCTTTCTCATGGGCCAAGATTGCTCAGCACAGGGCGGCATATGCGATCCAGACCCCTGCCAGAGCATCCCTAACGCAGAAACTGGGACCTGTGTACCGGTTGGTGGGTGCTGTACGGATGCTTGTGATTACTTCTGCTCCTGCAAGCCTGGGTACACATGGGTGGATGCATCGCACTCCTGCGAGTGGGGTCCAAATGAGTGCCAGAGTGCTCTAGACCAGTGGAACTCGCAGACATGCCAGGACGAACTTAATGCTGCTCTTTGTCCTCACTATCAGGACTGCGTACAAACCTGCATGGCTGGCTGCAGCGGTCCCCACGAAGAATGCTGGGAGAGCTGTACGGCTGAGCCTGGTAGCTGCGATGATCAATTTCGTGCTGCAGTTCCTTTGTGTATCCCAGCAATTGACTATCTTTTTGACTCTGACGGTCACATATGCGGGGAGTGTCTCAATAGTTGCACGGGTCCCATTGATGAGCACCTTCTGGATTGGCCATGCCTCGATGTCCTGAACGCGATTATCGCTTGCGTGGACGCATGTCCTCCCCCTTGATCCGACGGCATGGAAAATAATTAGGGGGCACCGCTTGGTGCCCCCTGTTTCACAACACTTTCACAACACTTTTCTTAACAGACCCCTCAGATACCCGGTAATGATCCCTTGTGGTCTACAGTCTGGGAAAGGAGGTAACTCCTTTCTCTAAAAGCGCTTTTCCTATGGTCTGGCTGGGGCGCTTTATCCATTCCATTTTTTTTCCCATTTCCCTCCCATCACCCTCTGGAGAGGGGCGGATCCCCTACTTTTGTTGCCCAATAGTGGAAAGGGTTTTCCTCCCGCACCACCTCCCCTACCAGGGCCCCGGAGGCTGGATCACACCCTAACTCACCGGAACCATTGATGTCTCATGCATTGCCCGCACTGGCACACGTTTTGATATAGATCCCTCTTGAGATTTGGTCCGGCAGGCACGCAGCGAATCCCGTTCCCTTCCTTCCAGGAGGCCCGCTCATGAACCCGATTCGACTCATCTTCGGGGTGATGCTGCTATCGCTCTGTGTGTTCGGATTGCCGGAAGGCTGTCTTGTCCTTGCCTCCAACGCCGCCGCGCCCAACCCCCCGGCCATGTGCGAACCCGCCCCCGACACCCAACTCCCTTCAGAATGGATGGGTGAACAGTTCTAGCGAAAATGATGCCCGGCTATCCGGGTCTCCTTCACGATTCGCAGCAAACAAAAGCTAACTTTTTTTCCACGACGTGCCGATTAATATAGGTGATGAGTCACCCCCCTTTTTTCTTCCGGGGTCAGCCCTTGATAGGCTGGCCCCCCTTTTTTTTTGCCCCCTTTCAACACCCTTCAATGCAGATGCGTTCTTCTGCGTTTCACATCCTCCAAAAAGCCCTGCACGAGCTTGAAGGCCTGCAGCTTGCCCTCCAGGAACTTCACCCATTGATCCTCCGGGTCCGATTTGCGCTGGAATGCAAGGTCCTCTTCGGTCTGTATCGTCATCCTCCCCACGAAACCCAGAATTTCCTCCACGTCGCTCATCCCTTCCTCCAATTTCCGATCGATGTTTTTTGTGGATGTATTCTTCCACATATAGGCTGGAAAAAGAAGGGAAAATTTGACACTGCCTCCGCCCAAACGTTAATCTCCATTAGGCATCAAACAGAGAGAAGGTTGGAGGATCGGCAAGGTGATCATCGTCATGCAAAAGGGGGCGACCGCCCAACAACTCAAGGCCGTCAAGGAGCGGATCCGAAAGTTGGGTTACCGGCCCCATGTGATTCGTGGTGAGACCCGGCAGGTCATAGGCGCCGTGGGAGACGAGCGGGGCAAGACAAGGCTGCAGGACCTCCAGTCGCTTCCGGGCGTCGAATCTGTGGTGCCGATTCTAAAGCCTTACAAGCTGGCCAGCCAGGAGATCAAGGCAGGGAAATCGGTCGTACAGGTCGGCAGAAACGTGAAGTTCGGCGACCAGAAGGTCGTGGTCATCGCGGGCCCCTGCTCCGTGGAAAGCGAAGAGCAGATCATCGCGACGGCCCGCGCGGTCAAGGAGGGAGGCGCGTCCATGCTCCGGGGCGGGGCGTTCAAGCCCAGAACTTCCCCCTATGCCTTCCAGGGAATGGCAGAGGCCGGATTGAAGCTGCTGGCGAAGGCGAGAAAGCTGACCGGCCTTCCGGTGGTGACCGAAGTGCTGAACCCGAAGGATCTGCCGCTCGTGAAGAAATACGCCGACATGATACAGGTGGGCGCGCGGAACATTCAGAACTTTGCCCTCCTCAGGCTCTTGGGCAAGGCGAGAAAGCCGGTCCTGCTCAAGCGCGGCATGGCGACCACGATCGATGAGTTCCTGTTCTCGGCCGAATACATCCTGAGCGAAGGAAACGATAAGGTCGTGCTCTGCGAACGAGGTATCCGCACCTTCGAAACCGCTACGCGCAACACCCTCGACCTGAGCGCCATCCCCGTGCTTCGACAACGGACCCATCTCCCGGTCATCGTAGACCCCTCGCATGCAGCGGGCCGATGGGACTATGTGCCTTCCTTGTCCTACGCTGCCATTGCGGCGGGGGCGGACGGCATCATGGTGGAGGTCCACCCCCATCCGGAAGACGCGGAGAGCGACGGACCACAATCCCTGAAACCGAAAAAGTTCTCGGCCATGATGGAAAAGATCGGCGAGTTCGCCCGTGTGGCCGACCGGGACCTATAAGCCGATGGGGCGGAGAGAGAATCCGATGGATGCAGGCCTGAAGGTACTTCGCGAGAGACGAACCGATTGGATCATCACCTGGAAGCAGAACAAGGTCCGCTGGATCCTCTTCTACTACCTGGTGGGGTTGATCGTTTCCTGCCTCTTCTTCTTCCTGGAGGAGGTCTTCCTTCCCTTGCCCATATCGTACCTTCACAAGAGCTTCATGGTGGTGCTCTGGATCCCGATCGCCACCGTCCTGGTGAGCATCATCGCGACGAACACCCGCAAGTACCTGCCTGTCTTGAGCCCGCAACCCGAGGAGGAAGAAGCGGTCCCGGACGATTTCTTCCACCGGTACGCACAGACCCTTCTCGCCCTGCTCATGTTCGGAATCTGGGCCGCAGGGTACTTCTTGATCGCCTACATCACCGAAGCACACACAACGCACACGCTGCCCACCCTGGCCTGGGAGCGAGAGACCCCGCTGCGTCCGGAATTCGTGTTCATCTACCTGACCATCTATCCCACCTTTCTCTTGCCTTTCCTGTTCATCCACCAGAAGGATTTCTTCCGTCTCTTCTCCTTCGCCTACATCACGGTCATGTGCATCTGTTACGTGGTCTACCTCTTCTACCCGGTCTCCTTCGAAAGGCCGGAGCTGACCGTGAACTCATTTTCCACCTGGGTGCTTGCCATCGTTTACGGAGCAGACAGACCCTGGAACTGTTTTCCCAGTCTGCACGTAGCCATGTCACTTCTGGCAGCCCTGACGATTCTCGAGGTTCACCGGATTCGCGGCATGTTGACCCTGCTGCTGACCTTCTTGATCGCTCTTTCAACGATTCTCATCAAGCAGCACTATGTCCTGGACGTGGTCGCGGCCATGCTGCTCACCGCAACGATCTACTTCGTCTACATCCGGAGACAGATCCTCAACACCCTCTACGTGAGAGTCCTCCGGGCGGAAGAGACCCTCGAGAAATGGATCAACCGGAAGATTGACAGCAGGGTATGGGAATCCCTGGACGGGCCCCTGAGAAACCGAATGCGCGAGATGATACAATCGATCATCGATGAATCGACGGAGGGCCGGGCAAAGAAGGACAATCTCCCCCCTCTGTTCCCGGAGGGTGACCCCCCGGCCAAGATTCGGGAGGACAAGTCATGAACTCGAAACCCGTCAGCCAAATCCTCTTCTCCGTCTCTGTCTTCCTCGTGTTCGGCACATTCGCCTTGCACGGGGCGGCGCCGGCCGAAGCCCAGGAGGGAAGCGGCCCATCTTCTGAGTCGACGCTGACCCTGAAGATGATCGGCGAGGACCGTGACGTCGGCCTGAAGCGGATGGAGATTCTCGAAAAGACCCTGTCGCCCGAGCTTCTCGAGAGGAAGCGGGCCTTTGTCCGCTCCCGCGAGCAGGAATACAACCAGAAGATCGGCGTCCTTCTCCAGAGGCTGACAACCAGCATCGGAAGGAACACGGTGATCACCCACGTGGATGTGGACTACTTTGCCGTTGATTTCGAGCCGACCGTCCAGGCGGAGGAGAATGTCACCGTAACGATCCTCCTGGACGAGGACGGCCTCGCCAAGTGGACGACCGGCCGGGGCTCCCGGCAAGAGGCAATGGAAGAAATGCAGACCTTGATCCACGGGGCCTTTCGGATCCCGATGGAACAGATCAAGATCGTCGTGGCACCCAACTAAAGAAGAGGTCGGACCAGAGACATGCACAATCCTCAACGCGTTCAGTTCCGATTCGGCGGGCCCATGACCCCGTCCGTCAAGTTCCTTCTGATTGCCACAACGGCTGCGTTCTTCCTGCAGGCGATCACCCAGAGGCTCTTCGGCTTCCGCCTCGAGCCTTTGCTCGGGCTCGTGCCATACGACGTGACCCACCGCTTCTTTCTCTGGCAGCCGGTCACCTACCTCTTCCTTCATGGAGGGGTTCTCCACCTCCTGTTCAATCTGCTCGTTCTCTGGATGTTCGGCTGCGAGCTGGAGAGGGCCTGGGGCAACCGGTTCTTTCTCAAATACTTCTTCGTCTGCGGGTCCGGAGCCGGGATCTTCGTCGCTCTGCTGACACCCGCAAGCGCGAGCCATATCCCGACCATCGGCGCTTCGGGCGCCCTTTACGGCATATTGCTTGCCTACGGGCTGCTGTTCCCGAATCGTCAGATCCTCCTCTGGTTCGTACTGCCGATCCAGGCCAAGTATTTTGTGCTGATCATCGGTCTCATTGCCTTCTACTTCACCCTGAGCCTCGAGGAAAGCGGCATCAGCCATCTCGCGCATTTGAGCGGTCTGGTCATCGGATACCTCTACCTTCGCGGATGGGGGCATTTCCGTAAGATCCACAGGCGCTATCTGGAGTGGAAGCTGAAGAGGCTGAAGAAGAAGTTTCGCGTCATCGACGGAGGCAACGATCCTGACAAGCCTCCGTACATCCATTGAGACTGGATGTTGAGAAATACAGGCGCGAGCCAAGGGTCTATCATGGATCGCTACCGCCCTTTGCTGGAAGTTTTCCTCCAGGAACTGTCAGCGGCACTTGAGGATCTCGAACGGGAAGTGCCGAATCTGACCGTTTCGATGAAGCAACAGCCCGACCGAATCCTCGCCATGCTGCCCAAGATGCTCGAGTTCGAGCAGATGAGCTTTCTCGAACTCCAGTATTCCCCCCCGGAACCCGTAAGAAAGAGGCCTGGAATCCGTTTCTGGCTCGAAGGCACAAAGAATGAGAAACAACTGCGGGCGATCCTTTTTTCGGACACAAGGGTCTGGGACGTTTCATACGATCTGGAGAAGCTCCACACCGAACTCGGAACATTCCTTCTTCGAGAGTCAGAGATCGTCGCCCGACCCGCGCCAGTCCTTTCGGGTGAATCCCCTGCCCCTTCAGACTGGAAGGCCTTTCTGCGCGTTCTGCTGCGCGCACCTGTCACTTGACCCGAGCGTTCCATGGAGGAAGAAATGAAATCCTATAGACAAGAACTCTGGTTCAACGTCCCCACCCGCAGGGCCTTTATCAACATCACCCCTGAGGTGGAGAAGGCGCTCAAGAAGAGCGGCATTCGGGAAGGGCTGGTGCTCGTCAATGCAATGCACATCACGGCGAGTGTCTTCATCAACGACAATGAGTCCGGGCTTCACCACGACTACGAGGTCTGGCTCGAGAAGCTCGCCCCTCACGAACCCGTATCTCAGTACCGGCACAATGTGGGGGAGGACAACGCGGACGCGCACATGAAGCGCCAGGTCATGGGCAGGGAGGTCGTGGTGGCCGTCACGGACGGCAGGCTCGACTTCGGCACCTGGGAGCAGATCTTCTACGGCGAATTCGACGGGGGCCGAAAGAAGAGGGCCCTGATCAAGATCATCGGAGAGTGAGGTCCCGTGCATAGAAAAGGGCGATCCCCCTTCGGGGGTACCGCCCCTCCTTCCCTCCAATGTCGGAACAACCGCTAGAGAACCAGCGTAGCAAACCCTATCACCGGCAACAGCAGAATTCGCACCAGCATCCTGAGCCACGTCCGCTCCGCGATCCAATCCGCCAGCGGCGGGCTGTACTTGTAGTAGGCACTGACCAGGGCGGTACCCGCAGCGGTTCGGAGAAGCCGGGTATCGCGAAACGTCCTCAGGACCTCGATCTTTCCGTCCATGGAGGTCCCAAAGGCTGCGGTTGCGATGAAACAACCACCGTCGCTGTTGTCGCAGTTCTCGTCGATGCCGTTATCAGGGATCTCTTCAGCAAGGGGGTTGATGTTCGGGTTGGTGTCGTCGCAGTCCCAGAACGGATAGGTGCACGCGCCGCTCGCAGGATCCCCGAAACCGTCTCCGTCGCTGTCGTTGCAGCTGGTCCCTGCCTTGTTGAGCAGGACCAACACGTCATCACTGTTTCCGTTGGCCACGGCGAGGTCCAGGTTGGTGTCCGCATCCAGATATCCGATGGCCAGACCTTGTGGCCCGTCCCCGGCCAGGTAGTTGACAGCATCCTGGAAGGTCCCGTCACCATTGCCCAGGAGCACAGAGACGATGTCGCCCGTCAGAACCGCGGTGACGATATCCTGGTTCCCGTCGCCGTCATAATCGCCAAGGCCGACCGCATGAGGGCCGTCACCGGCCGGGTAGTCAACCGGGGCCTGGAAAGTGCCATCCCCATTGTTCAAGAGAACGGAGACGCTGTCCCCGTTGTAGTTGGCCACGACCAGGTCCGGGCGGGTTGCACCGTCCAGGTTGCCGATCGCGACCGAGCGAGGCCCGTCGCCGGCGGGGTAGTTGGAGGCGGTCTGAAAGGTGCCGTCTCCGTTGCCCAGAAGCACAGACACGTTGTCGCCGCTGTTATTCGCAGTCACCAGATCCCAGTGGGTGTCCGCGTTCAGTTTGTTGATGGCGACCGATTGTGGCGCGCCGGCGGTCGAGTAGCTGACCGGAGTCTGGAACGTGCCATCCCCATTGCCCAGCATCACGGTAACGTCGTTGCCGCTCCGGTTCGCTGTAACAAGATCCAGATGGGCATCCGTGTCCAAGGCTTCGATAGCGACCGAGTAAGGGTTGTTTCCGGCCGCAGAGTTGACAGCGGTCTGGAAGGTGCCGTCCCCATTCCCCAGGAGCACCGATACGTTATCGGTGTTGCCATTTGCAGCGACGATATCCCACGTGGTATCGCCGTTCACGTAACCCAGGGCAACGGATCGAGGTGCGTCACCGACCGGGTAGTCGACGGCCGGCTCAAAAGTGCCCGCTCCGTTGCTCAGAAACACAGACACGTTGTCGTCCGAAGTGTTCGCCACACTCAAATCAGGTCGGCCAATGCCGTCGAGTTGAGCCGTGGCCATCGCCGAGGCCCCGTTTCCGGCATCGTAGTCCTCTACCACCGGGAACGTGCCCTCGCTGTGGCCCAACAGAACCGAGACCTTGTCGCCGTTGTAGTCGGCTACGGCCAGGTCCAGAACGCCATCCCCGTCCAGGAAGTCAATGATCAGAGCGTGCGGCCCGTCTCCTGCCGGGTAGCTTTCGGCGTCCTGAAAGGTGCCGTCCCCATTGCCGAACAGCACCGAGACTCGGTCTGCGTTGTAGTTGACCACGACCAGATCGGGGTGGGCGTCCCCGTCTATCAAGTCTTCGGCCACCCAGCGGGGTGCGTCACCGGCCGGATAGTTTACGGCGGACTGGAAGGTGCCGTCCCCATTCCCGAGAAGAACGGACACGTTGTCAGCTACCTGGTTGGCAACGACAACGTCCGTGGCACTGTCCCCGTTCAGGTTCGAGATCGTCAGGGAGTAGGAGCCATTACCCGCCGGGTAGCTGACGGCCGACTGGAACGTTCCGTCCCCATTGCCAAGAAGCACCGAAATGTCGTCGTCCACCTCGTTGGCGACCAATAGGTCTACGAATGTGTCCCCGTTGAGGTCGGGTGCCGCGACCACGGAGCGCGGCCCATTGCCGGCCGCGTAGTGGACAGCCGTCTGGAAGGTGCCGTCCCCGTTGCCCAGCAGCACAGATATGTTATCGCTGTTGTAATTCGCCACCACGAGGTCCGCGTATGAGTCCCCGTCTGCGAACGCCATGGTGACCGAACGCGGCCCAACGCCTGCCGGGTAGTTGACTGCTGACTGAAAGGTGCCGTCCCCATTGCCGAGAAGAACGGATACGTTGTTGCTGGTATAGTTGGCGACCGCAAGGTCCGGATCCGTGCCTGCATTCAGGTATTCCAGAGTTACCGAGGAGGGTCCGTCCCCGGCAGGGTAGTCGACTGCAGCCTCGAAGGTGCCGTCCCCATTGCCAAGAAGGACGGATACGTTGTCGCCCACATGGTTTGCTACAACCACATCCACGGAGCTGTCCCCATCCAGGTCGGACGCGGTGATCGAGATCGGCCCGTCCCCGGCATGGGTGACCACCGGGGCATCCAAGACGATCGATGCCTGGGCCGTGCCCGGCACCGAGGGCAGCGAGAAGAGCATGAAGGTTACCATCAGGGCAACTGAAGCAGACTCTAAATTGTGCATAACTCTACCCCTCCTGTTGCGTTGACTCGGAAGACTGACCGAGCAACTTCCGTTTTACCCCGGTTAAGTGCTCGATATGTCCACGCGTTGTATGTGCAGCCTCTCAGATGGTTCGAAGAGAGGAAGAACATCACAATCCCGGCAAGATCCGGGTCGCCTTGAGAGCAAGATCTGTTTTTTCATCTCCAGCAATATTGTTATACCAGGAACAATCATGCCCATTATCTCACAGATCGCATGCCGCGGCAAGGATTCTTTGGTGAAGTCTCGGTAAAGCATTGCAGGGGGGAAGAACTCAACTTCGGAACGGAAGAGGGATCCTTTGCCGTGTGTCGACGGGCACCGCAGGAAGAGGGCCTTTCTCCAGACCTTTCGGGCACATACGGGGGAGCAATCGGCCCCGAAGGGGCCGGAATCATCGCGCCCAGGCGCTGCCTACCTGGATGTAGAACACCCATTCCTCAGGTCCGCGTGCGATGCGAAAGAGAAGCGGCGGTCGACACCTCGGCGGAAGAATCGCGCTAGTCCAGGATCTGCCAGGTTACGGCCTGGCTGGGCAGATCATCTCCGCCTCCGGGCTCCGGCAACAGGTTCGTGCCCGGGTTGAAGGCGCGGATATTCAGAGAGGAAGGGGACCCAATGGAGAGCATGGAGTCCTCGAGCGAGTCGAATGTGTAGATGAAGTGAAAACCGAAGACACAACGGAAGGTCCAGTGCCCGGGAGCGTTCTGCGGGTCGAGCAGGATTTCCTCGGCGCCGGTGTCGAGGATGAAGTACACATCGGTGTCCAGATTACTTCCGAAGAAGTCCAGGTTCTGAGGCGTCGCAAGGGGCGTCACCGGGTTGGGAAGTGCCTGAACCAGTATGGGTGCCTGCGTGGGGTCCGTGCACCCCGCAAGCTGGAGGAATGAAAAGATCGAAACCACGGCCGCAACGATTCTGGTGTGTTTCATGATGTAATCCCTCTCGAAGGCAACCCGCTGAGAACCGGGTAGCTGCCTGCCAGATCCGTGTATTCCTTTTCGCTGATCATCTGCCCCTCCTGGCATGCGGTGTGCGGAGGTTTAGATGTCTTCCACACCCCTTTCTGATGCAAAGGCAATGCTCGCGGACGAGATGACCACGATCACCGAGCCCACATTGTGCACCACGGCGCCCATGATGGGCGAAAGGAGGCCCCCGCCGCTGGCCAGGACCGCCAGGGCATTGAAGATCAACCCGAAGGCGATGTTCCACTTGATGGTCCGCAGTGTTCTGTGACTCAGTCTGATCAGGAAAGGGATCTTCGAGATGTCGTCGTTCATGAGGGCAATATCGGCCGTCTCCAGGGCCACATCCGTCCCTGCGGCTCCCATCGCGATCCCCACGTTGGCCGCCGCCAGGGCCGGGGCGTCGTTGATCCCGTCCCCTACGAAAATCACCGAATCGCCCGCTTCCTGGAATTCCCGGATGATCTTCAGTTTCTCTTCCGGCTTCTGTCCTGCCCAGGCTTGCGTCAGACCGACCGACTCCGCCACGAGCCGGGCAGACTTCTCATGGTCGCCGGAAAGCATGCCGATCCGCTCGATCCCGAGGGATTTCAAAGCGCCCACCGTCTGCGCCGCTGAAGGCCGAACGTGATCCGAGACGCTCAGAATGCCCAGCGGAACCTGATCCTGGTAGACGACCAGAGGCGTGGCACCGTTCTCCTTGAAGCGTTCCAGGTGAGATCGCAGCCCTTCCGGGAGATTCCCCGTTCCACCCGCCAGATAGGCGCTCCCGACCTCGACCTGCCTCCCGGCAACGAGCCCTCTTACTCCCAGTCCGATCTCGGTGAAGATCTCCTCTGCACGTTCTATCGTTATCTTGGCGTAGCCGGCAGCCTTGAGCACGGCCTGGGCCAGAGGGTGTGTACTGTCCTGCTCCACGCTCGCCGCCCGTTCCAGAACCTTCTTCTCGTCCGTTCCTTGCACTGCGACGATCGTGTCTACGCGGGGCTTGCCCTGGGTAAGGGTTCCCGTCTTGTCGAACAGAACCACGCCCGCCCGTCCGGCATCTTCCAGGTACCGGCCCCCTTTGACCAGGATTCCCGATCTTGCGGCCCTTCCGATGGAGGCCACGATCGCGGTGGGTGCGGCCAGGATGAGCGCGCACGGGCAGCCGACAATGAGAATCGTGACGGCACGGCTCGGGTCTCCGGTCAAGGCCCATGCAGCGCCGGCGCAGGCAAGAATGGTGGGCGTGAACCAGCGCGCATAACGGTCGATCAATCGCACGGTCTGCGGCTTGTGCACCTCCGCCTCGGACACCAGCCGTATCACCCTGCCCAGGGTCGTGTCTTCACCCACCCTCGAGGCCTCGATCTCGATGACACCGTTCTGGTTCAATGACCCTGCGAAGACCGGGTCTCCCAGCGTCTTCTCCTGCGGGATCGGTTCGCCTGTCATGGAGGACTCGTCCACCGCAGTGAGCCCTTTCTCGATCACGCCGTCCACGGGAATGCGCTCGCCCGGCCTCACGAGCACGATATCTCCGATCTTCACGTCGGCCGTAGATACTGTCCGCGGTTGGCCGTCCACGAGGATCGTTGCGATCTCAGGCGAGAGGGTCACAAGCGACTCGATCGCCTTACGGGCCGAATCACTCGTTGCCTGCTCGATCAAGGCTCCGAGAACCATTACGAAGCTCACAACCGCCGCCGTCAGAAACTCTCCCTCCACGAGAGCGGCGATGATCGCCAGGCTGACGAGCTCGTCCACATTGACCTTCCGCTCGATGAGACCCCGGATCGCGCCCCATATGATCGGTGTTCCATTGATGACCACGGAGGCAAGAGAAAGTGCAATCCCGACTGTGGAGAGGCTGCCGTTTCCCCTGTCCCACAGATAGCTTGCCAGAGCCAGGGCGCCGGCAAAGGACACCCTGTAGAAGTAACCGGAGCGCAGCAGTTCCTGGTACACCCCGAGTTTCGCAAACCGCCCTATCATGTCGCCTCGATCCCTACTTGCTGAGCCGGTTGAAGATATCCATGACCTGGTTGATCAACGCATCGTGCTTTTCCCTGTCTCGAAGCGTTTCCGAGACGCACCCCTTCAGATGGTCCTCCAGAATGAACATCCCAAGGGAGTGCATCGCCCCGTTCGTCGCGGCGATCTGCTTGAGAACCTCGAAACAGTCCCGGTCATTCTCCACCATTTTTCGCAGCCCCCGGACCTGGCCCTCGATCCGGTTGATCCTGTTCAGGAGCCTCTTGTGGTCGTCCCCGCAAAGAGCCATGTCGCGCCTCCATATACATATACTGGGTATATGTATATAGTCTAGGGCCGGGCTCTCCCCTTGTCAAGGTCCGGTTTCAGCGTGTGGGTCTTTTCTCTACTCGGAAGGCACGAAATCCTTCAGCCCTGCCCTTTCGAGCCAGGGCCTGGAGGACTCGAAGTTCTTTCGTGCGATGTCCGTCCGTGCGAACCCTCCCTGGTCCGGCTTCGCCAGTTCCTCCGGGCTGAGCCCGACCATGAGGCAGAAGTTGTTGTAGGCTGCCTCTATTTCAGACGTGAACCCCATCGCGTCCTGCATGTGGTTGATCGAGACCTTGATCATCCGGGTCCAGAAGGGATAGGACAGGTGATTCTCGGCGACCCGTTCCGCGTAGGCGAGGGTCTCTTCTTCGAGGTCTTCCAGCGGGAAGACACGGTTGAGAAAGCCGAACTCCAGGGCTTCCTTCGCCGTCATGAAGCGGTGTTCCAGCAGGATCTCTTTCGCCTTTCGGGGCCCGAGGTCCCACGGTGCGGAGAAGTACTCCGCCATACCCGGCAGGAACAGGCTGTCCTCGGCGGCGAAGATCACATCCATCGCAGCGGCCAGCATCCATCCCCCGAAGATGCAGTAGCCGTGCACCATGGCGACCGTCGGTTTGGGAGAGTTCCTCCAGGCCAGGGTCTTCTCCACGTAGAAATCCCTCATGTCCTGGAATTTCTGATACCGATCCGGGCTTAAAGGACTGGAGTAACCATGGTCTTCCCGGTATTCCCGGTCCTCTTCGGTGCTGATGTCGTGACCGGCCGAAAAGGCCCGGCCCTCCCCGGAAAGCACGATCGCCCCGCACGCTTCGTCCGCCTCTGCCAGCTTGAAGGCCTGGTCCATCTCTGCCAGCAGCAGGAATCCCTGCGCGTTGAGACATTGCGGTCGGTTGAAGATGATCCGTGCTACCTTGCCCGGCTCGTAGAGGATGTGCTCGAATTTCATCGGCCCGGTTTCCTTTCTGGATGGATCGAGGAGAGGTTCGAAGGGAGAAGAACCGCCTGCAACGAGTCGGCGTGTACCACGGGGCTCGTCCGCGCGTCAAGGAGGGGGCCTCCAAAATTGGGGACAGCACTCCGTTCATGGCGGGAAAGGCTACAAGCGAGTGTTCCCTGGGGGGCTACGACGAGTAAATCACGGCCAGAATGAGGGTCTTCTCCTCGCCCTTGCATTGCACGAGGTGCGGGATATTGGAGTCATAGTAGATGGCATCGCCCGGCTGAAGCACATCGCTGTGTTCGCCGAGAGTGACCTCCATCTCCCCTTCCAGGACGAACAGGAACTCCTCGCCGTCATGGGATGCCGGTTTCGGGCTCGCCAGGGTCGCCGGCTCGAGGGTGACCAGGAAGGGCTCCATGTGCCGATCCTTCATGTCATGGCCGAGGGATTCATAAGAGTAGCCGTACTGGATCCCTCTTTTCGAGGCGAATCGGCTGACCGGTCTTCTCTCCGCCTTCCGAACGATGGTGAAAGGCATGTCGGGGTGTTCATCGAAGAAGTGGCCCGGCCTCAGGTTCAGGGCCTGGGTGAGGCGTATGAGCGTGCCCAGGGGCGGAGAGATGAGATGGTTCTCGATCTGCGAAAGAACGGCGGTCGAAAGACCGGTCCGGTTCGCCATGTCCTGAAGCGTCAGGGAGTTGTCCTCTCGAAACTGCTTGATCTTCTCGCCGATCTGGAGGTATGTATCCTGCTCGTTCGTTTCCATCGATCCCTCAAAAGACTCTCATAGAAAGAGGTTCTTCCTTGATTCGCCTATGCCGGGTTCGCTGCCGAGGCTTTCGAGCCCTCCTGTTTGAGCTCGCGGGCGTACCGCATCCCCTCTTCCAGGGCAGCCATGTTCAAGGGAAGGAACTTCTCCCTCACCTTGGGCGAGATCATCTCCTCGAGCGCAGGAGGAAACGCTTCCTTGCGGAGGACCTGGGTCCACTCGACGAAACAGCCGAGGATGATGAGGCTGGCCACCTGTGCGCTACCCACCTTCTGGGCAAGGTCGTTTGCCGGTACGGGGACCACCTGGAGGTCGTTTCGCGAGACAGCTTCTTCAGGGACGAGGGAGCTGTTGTAGAAGAGGAACCCGTCCTTCTGAATCGAAGGGAGAAACCGCAAGAGGGACGCCTCGTTCATGATGATCCCCGACAGGGGGGTATCCGTGATCGGAGAACCCACCTCGTCGGATGAGACGATCACGTTGCAGTTGGCCGTCCCGCCCCTCATCTCCACGCCGTAGGCCGGCATGAAGGTAACATGGAAGCCTTCTTCCATTCCTGCTTCCGCGAGCAGGTTGCCCATGAAGAGCACACCCTGTCCGCCAAACCCTGCAATCACCACATCATGATACATCCCAGAAGCTCCTCTGTTCGCTTGCGCACTGACCCTTGTTACAAGTGATCCGCAATTTCCCTCTCTTTGTACACACCCAGGGGGAAATAGGGGATCATCTCTTCTTCGACTCGCTTGTTTGCATCATCCGGGTTCATCTTCCAGTCCGTGGGGCAGGCGGAGAGAACCTCCACAAAGCTGAATCCCATGCCCTCCTTCTGCATGCGGAATGCTTCCCGGATCGCCTTCTTCGCCTTCATCAGGTTGGCCGGCTTGTCCACCGCCACCCTGGCCACGTAGGCAGCCCCTTCCAGTGTGGCGAGCATCTCCGCCACCCGTATCGGGTAGCCGTCCTGCTGGAATTCCCGGCCGTAAGGAGACGTGGTCGTCACCTGCCCCAGCAGGGTCGTGGGGGCCATCTGCCCCCCGGTCATCCCGTAGGTGGTGTTGTTGACGAAGATGATCGTGATGTTCTCCCCGCGGTTCGCCGTGTGGATGATCTCCGACGTACCGATCGCGGCCAGATCCCCGTCTCCCTGAATCGAGAACACGATCTTGTCCGGATGGACCCGCTTGACGCCCGTGGCCACGGCAGGGGCTCTGCCGTGGGGCGCCTCGAGGACATCCACGTCGAAGTAGTTGTACATGAATACGCTGCAGCCCACAGAGGCCACACCGATACAGATGTCCTGCAATTCATAGTGGTCGATCGCTTCCGCCACCAGGCGGTGAATCAGCCCGTGGTGGCACCCGGGACAGAAATGAAAGGGCGTCTCCTTCAGGCTCTTCGGGTGATCAAACACGAGTTTCATGGCTATTTCCTCGCTCCAAATCCGCTGGTTCCGATGAGGACCCGTAAACGGATTTGATCTTATCGAGTATCTCGTTCGGTTTCGGCAGGGACCCGGCCCCGCAGGGTCTGCCGTGGAAAGAGACCTCCGCATCTCGCTTTACAGACAAACTGACATCCTCGATCATTTGCCCCGCGTTGAGTTCCACGACCAGGTACTTCTTCGTCGTCTCGGAGGTGCTTCGCAGGATCTCTACCGGGAAGGGGTAAAGGCTGATCGGCCGAATGAGCCCCACCCGAAGACCCAGATCACGAGCCATCTTGACAGCGGTCTTGCAGATACGGGCGGCCGTACCGAAAGCCACAAGAATCAGATCGGCGTCCTCGACCAGCTTCGTCTCGTACAGGACCTCCTCCTCCTTGACCCGCTCGTACTTCTCGACCAGTCTCCAGATGTGTTTCTCCAGCTCTCCGTCCGCCAGATAGAGGGATTTCACCACATTCTGGGGCCTCCCCTGTTTCCTCCCGGTGAGCGCCCAATCCTTCGGGGGCAGTTCCATGGGAGGAGGCAACTCTCGAAGCAGGGGCTCCTTCATCTGGCCCAGAACGGCATCCCCCAGGACCATGACCGGGTTCCGGTACTTGTCCGCCAGGTCGAAGGCGAGGGCAGTGAGGCTGTAGAGCTCCTGCACCGAATCCGGCGCCAGCACGATCACCTGGTAGTCCCCGTGGCCGCCGCCCTTGACTGCCTGCCAGTAGTCTCCCTGGGAAGCGGAGATACCGCCCAGACCTGGCGAGCTACGGGACATGTTCACGATCACGCCGGGGACCTCCGAGCCGGCCATATAGGAAATTCCCTCCTGTTTCAGGGAGATGCCGGGGCTCGAAGAGGAAGTCATGGCCCTCACACCGCTCGATCCGGCCCCGAGCAGCATGTTGATCGAGGCGATCTCGCTCTCCGCCTGAACGAAAACCCCGCCTATCTTCGGCAGTTCCTGGGAAAGATACTCCGGGATCTCGTTCTGGGGGGTGATCGGGTAGCCGAAATAGTATTTACATCCCGCGTCCATGGCGCCCATGGCAACGGCCTCGTTTCCTTTGACCAGCTTTCTCTTCATCGGGCCCTCTTCCTCACCGTGGGTTCTCGGATTCGCTTACTTCCAGACTCGGATGCAGACATCCGGGCACATTTCCGCGCAAAGAGCACAGCCCGTGCACTTCTCGATCTCGGTGATCTCGACGGGCGGATACCCCTTCTGGTTGTACCGCTTCTCCACAATCATGATCTTCTTCGGACACACCGCGATGCAGAAATGACAACCTTTACAGCGTTCTCTGTCTATAGCTACCTTTGCCATCTTGGATTACCCTCTGTTGCCGAATCGATTTTTGCGTATCCGGAAACGTTAGCATTTTCACTATTTTGGTGTCAAAAGGGACGAAGGGGATTCATCCCCAACGAAAAATAGGGAACCTATTTTTCGGCTCGACCAAACGAAAAAGAGATACTCTCTTTTTCGGCCCTACCCCAACGAAAAACAGGTCCTCTGTTTTTCGGCAATTCCAAACGAAAAATGGGGAACCTATTTTTCGGCCCTGCCAAACGAAAAAGGGGTCAGACCCCTTTTCGCCACTTTGCGCCTGGGGCTAGGATTCCTCCGAAAAGAGAATCTGGGAGAGGGTCCTCTTGTAGATGCCCATCTTCTCACGGCCGGCCCCTTCCAGGCAGAGCACCGCGCCCCCTTTCGTCTTTGTCCGCCGGATGCAGCCCTGCGCCACCATGCAGGCAAGGGCATTGCGGAACAGAGGGCTTGAGCGGGCCTCCCGGCGCAACACGTCCCCTTTCCGGTACAGGCCGTCTCCCCACCTAAGCACCTGGTTGTAGAAATCCTTTTCCTCGCACTCCTCCGATCCGAGGATCCTCTCTGCCGCGGTGAGGAAGATGTAGTACGACTCGAAATAGTTCATCAGGAGCCGGGACAGATAGTTCAGCGGAAGGGGTTCCCGGACGCGTATTTCGTTCTGCTCATCCCTTTCCAGATAGTTCCGCCTCTCCGAGAAGTGGTCGCGCACGATGCTCCACAACGAGCCGACAGGGTCCTCCCGCGGGAACAGAAACTCACGGGAGAAGAGTTCCACAAAGACCCCGAGACTGGAGAGGAAGCGAGCCTCCTGGAGCCGATCCGTCCTGTAGAGGCGAAACACGTTGCCCGCCAGGGCAAAAGGCAGGAAGAAATGCAGGATATTGTTCTTGTAATAGTCCAGTACGATCCTCTTGTTGTCTTCCAGGGTATAGATCGGCCCATCCGGGTCATCCCACCGCTGCACGATCTTGTCCCCCACGAACCCCTGCAAGGATTCCTCCATGGCCCAGGGTAGGTTCTTGAGGATGAGCGATCTCCTGGCTTCCAGATCCTGAAGCAGTCGCAACAGAAAAGAGGCATGCCTCGTCAGCTCGGAGAGCGTGATCCCACGCTTCGGATGATTCAAGAGGACCGTGGCCGCCAGGGCGGAGGGCGTTACGGTGGTCACCTCGTTGATGGAGTAGCTGACCCTCAGGGCCAGATCCTCGACCATGCCGCGACGCCGGGCCCCACCCATACCGGCAAGGTCGGACTTCTTCGCCTTGAGATAGTCCCGTATGGACAGAGGCGGTGCAAACTGAATATAGACCCGCCCATATTTCTTCTTCAGGACCTGCGGAGTCTTCAGAAGGCCCAGAAAGCCCTCTTTCTTCTTCTTTCCCCCGCCCAGCTCCTTTGTGTGGCTCGACTCCTCGACGATCTTCTCATAGGTGATCGATATGGGGACCAGCTGGAGGTCTTCCGAGACCCCTTCCCCGAAGGCATCCAGCTCCATCGACAACATGCCCAGCTTCGGTTGCAGGAGCTTGCCGGTGCGACTTCGGGTCCCTTCGAGGAAGAACTCCTGAACATACCCCTCCCGCAGCAAATTCCTCAGATAGGTGCTGAAAACGGTCGCATACAGCTTCTGTCCCCTGATCGTTCTGCGAATGAAGAACGCACCCGCCCTGCGGAAGATATGCCCCAGAGGCCAGAATGAGAGGTTCACTCCGGCTGCAATGTGAGGGGGTGGCAGGTCGTTGTGATAGAACACATAGGACAGGACGAGATAGTCGAGATGGCTCTTGTGGCTCGGCATGAGGATGACGGAGCCCTTCCGGACCGCCGCCTTGACCCGTTCCAGCCCCTTCATGTCTACGGAAAAACCGCTGTAGATGTTGTTCCATACCCACGTGAGCAGCAGATTCAGGAACTCGATGTAGGTGATCCGGTAATCCGCAGCGATCTCGTCCGCGTACTTCTCCGCCTGCTTCATCACCTTCTCGAAGGACTTCCCCTCCGATCGGGCGATCTCCCTGGCCTGATCTCGCAGTGTGCGACTGCTGAGTATGGACTCTAATGTGTACTTCCGGGGCTTGATTCGCGGCCCGGTAATCGAGGTCTTGGCCAGGTCCAGCTCCCGATGGAGACTCCACCGCATCTTCTTCAGCATGAGGTCCTGTTCGAGGTGGATGTTCTCCTTCCGGTAGGCCTGCAGGTCCATCACCTGCCCCATGGTCACCATGGAATGCCGGGAATAGCGGAGCAGAACCAGAATCTGTCGGATGCGGCCCGGAGCGTCCTTCCTCCCCAGAAGGACATCGAGAATCCCCTTGTGGACCTTGTCCGGTCCCTTGCCCCACAGAATCCCCATGGGAACCAGATAGACGGGCCGACGGCATCCGGCCTGGAAGTGAACCAGCTCTTCGAGGAATTCCTTCGCATCGGTGTAGCGCCTGCTTCCGAAACGCTGGTACCTCCTGAGGAAGAGCACCATGCTCCGGTGCGACGGGGCTCCTTCCGCCTCCTCCGACTCCTGGACGGTCGCTCCGCCCTCGGCCTCGGCCCTTCCCCGGATCTTGGCCAAGAGGGCACGCAGAACCTTGCCCATGGGTTGAAAGAGAAAGAACGAGGGAATCCCGTTGCCGTAGGAAGCCAGGGGCAGCTTGAGCCGCAGGCAGGTATAGTTCAGGAAGAGGTAGTAAAGGAGACTGGCCCTCTCCATGACATAGATCACATGGCCCGCTTCGTTCAGCTCTTTGAGCCGGCTCTCCTGCCACGGGGAAAGGCGGATCGGCTTGAAGAATCGCCTGAAGAACCCCTTGAGAAGCAATCCGTACCGATTGTGCATCTCCCGCCAGGGTCCCAGGTCCCTCATTTTCCGTTGTCGCGGCAGGCGTCGCACGACCCTGCGGCGCCTGGGGCGAGCAGGCTTCTCTTCTTCTTTTCGTTCAACCAGTCGCATCACGGTTATCCCAAGTCTACGTATTCCACCTCGTTCAGTGGAAGTCCGAGAATGTTTTCACCAAGCTCAAGGAAATGAAGGGAACGATCCGTGAGGCAGACCGTGGGCGCACACATTTCCCGGCTCCCATCTTCTTCCGCTGCCAAGCCCTTCTCCCTGAGCAACGACGCCACTTCGTTTGCCGCCTCTTCCGCCGAATCCACCAGGGCGACATCCTTGCCCATCACCTGTGACAGGACCGGCTTGAGCAGCGGGTAGTGGGTGCACCCCAGCACCAGCACATCGATTCCCTTGTCCTTGAGGGACCTAAGGTAGCGCTCGGCCACCCTGCGGGTGACCTCGTCTTCGACCCAGCCCTCTTCGGCCAGGGCCACGAACAGGGGGCAGGGAACGCTCGTCACCTCGATATCGCTGCCGTAGCTCTCGATCGCCTCCTCGTATGCCTTGCTCCGCACCGTGGCAAGCGTGCCGATCACGCCAATCCTGCGAACGCGGGACGCTGAGGCCGCCTTCTTCGCCCCGGGCTGGATGACGCCGATCACGGGCATATCGAAGTTCTTCCTCAGCTCGTCCAAGGCAAGCGACGAGGCCGTGTTGCAGGCCACTACCAGACATTTTACCCCTTTTTCCAGAAGAAAGGAGGCATTTTTCATCGAGTATTTCAGCACCGTCTCCTTGGACTTGGTGCCGTAGGGAAGACGGGCGGTATCTCCCAGGTAGACGAGCCTCTCTCGTGGCATTCGCAGAACCAGCTGCTTCAGAACGGTCAAGCCTCCGACCCCTGAATCGAAGACCCCGATCGGTTGTCTGTTCATCGATTGAGCATCCTCCCCACAAGACCGCGGCGGCCCCTCACTGCTGTGGGCGCATCGCTGCCCTCATCCTCTTCCACAAAACATCCTTTCCGAGACCGGTCTTGGCCGAAAAGAGCACCGGGTCCGCATTCCTGTCGATCGATTTCCGCAACGCCTCCCTGCGTTTCGCCTGCTCGCCACGGGACAGCTTGTCCGCCTTGGTACAGACCGGGATGTACGGGATCGAATAGGAGCAGAGCCAATCGTAGAGCATTCGGTCCAGCTCGGAAAGCTCTCTTCGGATGTCCAGGATCCAGACAACGCTCACCAGCTCCTCCCGGTTGACCAGATAGGCATCGATCAGCCTCTTCCAGGCATTCTGGACCGCCTGCGGAACCTTGGCGTAACCGTATCCCGGCAGATCCACGAACCGGAACGAATCGTTTACGCGAAAGAAGTCGATGGCCCTCGTCTTGCCCGGCGTCGAGCTCACAGCAACGAGCCGCTTGCGGGTCAGCAACGTATTGATCAGCGACGACTTGCCCACATTCGACCTGCCCACAAAAGCGATCTCCGGCAGGGAGAACCGGGGGAAGGTCTTCGGGTCACGGCACCTCTTTTCGAGCTCGACAGACGTTACTTTCATCGGCTTTCCAAAAACACCCTGATCCTCTCCAGGGCCTCTTCGATATTCTCTCTCGAGTTCGCGTAGGTGAACCGGATATACCCTTCGGCATTCGGGCCGAAATCGATACCCGGGGTCGTCCCCACGCCGGCGTGCTCCAGGATCTCGAAGGCGAACAGCAGAGAGTCGGAACAGAATTTCTTCGCGTTTGCCAGAACATAGAACGCCCCGGTAGGCTCCACCTCGATTCCGAACCCGAGCTTTCGAAGCCCGGCAACCAGGACGCTCCGCCTCTCGTTGTAGATCTCGCACATCTCCTCTACTTCCTGCCTTGCCTCGCGCAGCGCGGTCAAGGCCGCCCACTGGACAAAGGAGTTGGCGGAGATGAAGAAGTTCTGCTGTAGCGTCTGCAGGGAGCGCATGAACGGCTCCGGAGCGATTACGTATCCGAGCCTCCAGCCCGTCATGGCATAGAGCTTGGAGAACCCGTTCAGCACGAATACGTCCTGTGCATACTCCAGGGCGCTGTGCGTCTCGCCCTCGTAGACCAGTCCGTGGTAGATCTCGTCGGAGACCACGCAGGGGCCCAGTTCGGTGAGCCCCTTCAGGGTCTCTGCGGGAATGACGGTTCCGGTCGGGTTTGCGGGCGAATTGACCACGATGGCCCGGGTCTTCTCGCCGAGACCCTCCTTCACGGCACCTAGAGAGTATTGAAAGCCTTCTTCTTCCCGAACCGGGACAGTGCGGATCCGGGCACCCACATACCGGATGAAATTCGGGTAGCAGGGGTAGTGGGGGTCCGAAAGGATGACCTCGTCATCCGGGTGGCAGAGCACGGAAAAGGCGAGGAGCATGGCCGGGCTCGTTCCGGAAGTCACCAGCACCCGATTCGGCGTGACGTCGACATTGTATCTCGCCTTGTACTCCCTGCAGATCTCCTCCCGAAGCTCGAGCAGGCCCAGGCTGTGGGTGTACTGGGATCTGCGGTCCGTCAAGGCCCGGATACAGGCCTCGCGGACGCAGGCAGGGGTTTCCAGATCCGGCTCACCGATCTCCAAATGGATGATGTGCCTCCCCTTCGCCTCCAGTTCCTTCGCTTTTTCCAGGATCTCCATGGCCAGGAAGGGCTTCATCCCCTGCACGAGCTGGGGAACCTGCCTGTCCGATTGTGGGGGCTTGTTCATCGTGTTTCCTCTTGGCGGCAACAGGACAAAACCGGGGGAAAACCCTCCTGAGCATATCTTGTGTGCGACCTCCTGTCACGTCTCGGATTTCCTTCGGCGCGATTGACAAGGGCCCACCAGATTCGGAAGATTGAGGCTCACCGACCTCGAGGGCCGATCCATGCATCCCGTGCTGTTTGTAATCCCCGTGCCGTTCACTGAGACGAAAATACTGATCTACTCGGTCTTTTTCTCGATCACGGTTGCCCTCGTGCTCGGCATCTACCTGGGGACGAGAGCTGCGCAACAAGAAGGGGTGGACGTCGAGACCGCCCTGAACATGACCTTCTTCGGGCTGATCGGCGTGATCCTTGGGGCTCGGCTGTACGCCTTCTTCGAGAACCCCACCTTCTACTTCAACCATCCGCTTCGGCTGATCAAGCTCTGGGAAGGAAGCCTCGGCACCTATGGAGGCGCGATCGGGGGGGTGCTTTGCTGCCTCGCCTACCTGCGCCTGAAGAAACAATCCCTGTCCACCTACTTCGACGTCTATGCGCCTTACGCGTTCCTCGGCATAGGAATCATCCGTTTCGGGGATTTTCTGAACGGAACCGCCTTCGGCAGGACCACCAGCCTCCCTTGGGGCGTATCGTTTCCCAAGGCGAGCTTCGCTTACAACCGCCACCTGAGTCAGGGACTGCTCGGTCCGGAGGCCACATCATCCATGCCGGTACACCCCACCCAGCTCTACGCGGCGCTCTCCTGTTTCCTCATCTTCCTGCTTCTTCTCGCTCTTGGGCCAAGGCTCAAGAAATCACCCGGGAGCCGCTTTCTGCTCGGTGCAGGCCTCTATGCCGCATGCCGCATGGCCGTAGATTTCTTCCGGGACGACCTTCAACGGCAACCCCCATGGAATCTGGCCGCAACCCAATGGGTCGGAATCGCCGTAATCGGCTCCCTGCTAACGGCGTGGCTCTACCTGGCCCTTGTGAGAAAGAGGCACTAAGAAACGGTGTCGGAAACCTTGTTTGCCCAAAGGGTGTGTTTCCGCGCAAGGAGAGGTGGCGGGGACGAGCGGGGCCTGGTTTGGCGTTGGTTCCTCTTGCGGGTCAGGAAGGATCGGCTACGACGACCTCTATTCCCGGATCGCAAATGAGATCTTTCAGGACCGCATCACTCTCCAGACGAACCGGTTTTCCCCTCTGTAGCGGAGAATAGAGATTCGCCCACTTGATGACGGCCCGGATGATGTCCGGTGGGGAGAGCTGTTCCCTTCGGAGGATCACATCCTTCGGGGAAGGCACGATCTTTTCACCATACGTCACCAGCTGGTGTCGCACATAGTCTTCGGTGTAGATGGTGAAAAGAAAAGGATACACGTCTCCGGACTGCAGGAACACATCTCCCCAGCGGACTACGCCGGTAAGCCCCCCAGCTTCTTCCGGTGTCTCGAATCCTTCCTTCTGAATCTCCGGGCTGAACACGACCAACTCGGCCAGGGACGCGAAGTCAATCTCCATGGACTCCGGATCCTCGCCTTCCCGGAGGTCGAATTTGCAGTACGTGCACTCTACCTGAGAGGGATCTTCATACAGCTCGGCGATTTCCTCCAGCATCTGGTCGAATTTGCCGGTCAGACCACCGAGGAAGCTCTCTTTGGCTTGTGTCAAGGGGACGCCGCCTTGTTCAGGGGCGGGGCTTGCGATCGAGCGGGACGGAAAGGGAATGATTTCTGCCATGTTGTGCTCTACCCTCGATGCGTGTTGGAGGCAGGCTCAAAGGACATTGGTCTATGTCCTCAAGCAAATCAGATACCAGCCCGGACCCTCAACCGAAAAAGATAAATAAATACTTGAGGTTTATCTCATAACTATTTATTTAAAAATAACATTTAAAAAACATCGGCAGGATCTATCTTTGGGAAAATACTTTCCCATGGATGCGTTCCAGGACGTGGAGTGTCCAAACTTTTTCCACTCATGAGAACAAGAATGGACCATCCTCCATGTTTCGCAAACCACCTTCCCCGAATTTTCGGGCTCGAGATTCAGGCGATTTCTCATCGCCCCAGGGATGTGTTAACATCCGGACGCTCCTTACGAAGGCTCTCGTACGCAGGGCATACCCGTCTCGGTCCCCCCCAGCAGTGGTCGCTTGGGCAGGCACGGATAACACGGTTTCGGGTCGAATCGGCATGAGATCGGGGGAAGGACTGGCGGGTCTCTGCGTGCAAGGCTGCGTCCTCTTTGTGCATCTTCTGGAGGTGCGATTTCAACAGAGAATAGCAAAGCCCACAGACAGGATCAAGGAAAAACTTTTCCCACACTCATACAGGGAGGTCTCTGGATGAAACCGCCCCAGACCTACAGAGATGCAGGCGTGGATATCGATGCCGCGGACAGCCTCGTGGATTACATCCGGCCTCTGGCAAAGTCCACATTTCGCAAAGAGGTCCGAATGGATATCGGCGGGTTCGGCGGTGTCGTAGACATCGACAAGGAGAGGTTTCCCGACCCCCTGCTCGTAGCCTCCACGGACGGCGTGGGGACGAAACTACGGATCGCCTTCGAAATGGACCGGCACGAGACCATCGGGGTCGACCTGGTTGCCATGTGCGTGAACGACGTGATTGTCCAGGGGGCAGAACCCCTCTTTTTCCTCGACTATTTCGCCACGGGCAGGCTGGAGCCGGAACGCGCCAAGAAGGTCCTCCAGGGCATCGCTGAGGGATGCAAGATATCCAACTGCGCCCTGATCGGGGGGGAGACGGCGGAAATGCCGAGCTTCTACCCGGGCGGCGAATACGAATTGGCCGGATTCTGCGTAGGGGTCGTGAACCGGGACAGAATCATCGACGGCAAGGAAATTCTGCCCGGCGACGCTCTCGTAGGGATCGCCTCCAATGGACTCCACAGCAACGGCTACTCCCTGGTCCGAAAGCTGTTTTCAGAGGAAAGGGGGTATCGGCTGACAGAGACCGCCGACGGGCTATCCGTGCCGCTCGGAGAAGAGTTGCTGCGTCCCACGCGGATCTACGTCAGGCCTGTTCTGGAGCTTCTGGGAGAGTTTCCGGTCAAGGGCCTCGCCCATATCACCGGTGGGGGCCTCATCGATAACATTCCCCGGGTTCTTCCCACGGAGTGTCGGGCGAGCCTGGATCTGGACGCATGGCCCCGCCCGGAGATCTTCCGCCTGATCGAAAGGATCGGAGAGATCGAGCCAACCGAGATGTTGAGGACCTTCAACTGCGGTATCGGCATGGTCGTCGTCATCAGAGATGAGCACGCAGACGAGGTTGTCGAACGGCTGAAGGGTATCGGGGAGCAAGCTTATCGAATCGGAGGGGTCCTCGCCGGGGAACAGGACCAACCTCGGGTCACCTGGGGGCAATGAGAGGGGCCGATTGGACAATTCCGGAAGAATCAGATATATTATGGGATTCACAAGAATCAGACGCTCTTTCCAGGAAACGCATAGCAAGAGAAACGATAGGGGTACGGTTTCATGTCAAGGATCTGTTCCGTATGCGGCAAGCGACCGATCGTTGGGAATCACGTAAGCCATTCCCATCGCAAAACGAAGCGAGTCTGGAAACCGAACATCCAGAAGATACGCGTCGCAGAGGGCGGCAGCATCCGCCGGAAGAACGTCTGCACCCGCTGCATACGCACCGGAAAGGTCGTGAAAGCAGCGTAAGCGAGCCCCCTCAATTCAGCAGCCTCTCTACTGCCAGGACTCCCTTTACCTTTTCCAGAGAGTGAATCAACTCGGTCAGGTGCTCCAGGTTCTTCACCATCACCTCGAACTGGGCCACCCCCTGCCGGTCTCCCGTGGTCCATGCTTTGGCCTGTGAGATATTCACATCCACGGCCGCAATCGCCTTGCTGAGTCCGGCCAGCAACCCGGGACGATCCTGGCTGACCACCCGGATCTTGGCCCGCTGAAGGACCCTGGCCCCCTCGTCCCAGTTCACTTCGATCCACCTCTCCCCGGACCCCTGCTGCGCCTTGAGGCAGTTCCTGGAGTGGATCGTCACGCCCCGACCCCGCGTGATGAACCCGATGATCTCTTCTCCGTGCACCGGATTGCAGCACTTGGCAAACCGGACGAAGATGTCCGGGATGCCCCGAACCCGCACCCCTGTGTCCGATCGCTTGTCCGCCCTTTCGACGAGCCGCTCGAGGCCCTTGTCCCATGCCCCTTCCTCTTGCTCCGCCTCCGGTTTGGGAAGCGCGTCGATGACCTGGCCGACCGAAAGCCTTCCGTAGGCCACGGCACGGAGCAGATCCTCCAGGCTCTTGAATCGATGGGCTTTCTCGACCTTCTTGAAATCTCCGTCCTTGAGCAGCTTCGCATAGCGGAGGCCGGACTTCCTCAGGCCCTTCTCGAGGATCTCCTTGCCAAGGTTCTGGGCCTGTTCCCTTTCCTCTTTCCGGATCCAGGCCCTCACCTTGGCCCGGGCATCCGCCGTCTTGACGAATTTGAGCCAGTCCTTGCGAGGGGTCTGCGTCTTGGACGTCAGGATTTCGACCACGTCCCCGTTGTGAAGCTCGTACTTCAGAGGCACCAGCTTCCCGTTGACCTTGGCCCTTGCGCAATGGTCTCCCACCTCCGAATGGATCGTGTAGGCAAAATCCACCGGCGTAGAGCCGCGCGGAAGCTCTCTCGCCTCGCCTGTGGGCGTCAGCACGTAGACCTGGTCAGGGAACAGGTCGAGCTGCATCACGTCCATGAAATTCTTCGGGTCGGAGATCTCCTGAAGGTTGTTGAGCACCCCCCGGAGCCACTTGAAAGTGCTCTCGTCACCTGTGTCGAACCCGGCCTGCTCCTTGTAGATCCAGTGGGATGCCACACCGTGCTCCGCTTCCCTGTGCATCGCACGGCTGCGGATCTGGATCTCCACACAATCCCCGGACGGCCCGAACACCGTTGTGTGGAGCGATCGGTATTTGTTCGCCTTCGGCTTTGCTATGTAGTCCTTGAACCTGCCCGGCACGGGCGCCCACAGGGAGTGGATGATGCCGAGCACCTGGTAGCAATGTCTCTCTTCGGCCACGATGGCCCGGAAGGCAAAGAGGTCGAAGATCTGATCGAGGTCGATCTCCTGCTGGATCATCTTCCTGTGGATGCTGTAGTAGTGCTTCACCCGGCTGAAGATCTCGCAGGGAATATCCTCCTCCCGGAACTTCTCCTCCAGGATGTCGGAAACGTTCCGGATGACTTCCGCCTTCGCCTCGACCTTCTCCTCCACGCCCCGCCTGATCTCCTCGTACAGTTCCGGGTTCAGGTTCTCAAAGGAGAGATCCTCGAGCTCGGATCGCATCCAGGAAATTCCGAGGCGGTTCGCAAGAGGGGCGTAAATGGTGAGCGTTTCCTCCGAGATACGCTTTCGCTGCTCGTCGGAAAGGGAGTAGAGGGTCCGCATGTTGTGGAGCCGGTCCGAGAGCTTGATCATGAGGATGCGGATGTCCCGGCTCATGGCGATGAGGGTCTTGCGGTAGCTTTCCAGCCTTCGCCTTTTCGTGCTCTGGAGACTGACCTTGGCCGTTTTGGTCAACCCCACCACGAGCTGGGTGACCTCCTCGCCGATCTGCTCCTTCAGAACCGCTTCCGGGACCTCGCAGTCCTCAAGGACGTCGTGCAGAAGTCCCCCGCACAGGGTAGGAACATCCATGCGCAGGTCCGTCAGCGTCTTCGTAACAGCCAAGGGATGGCTCAGGTAGGGGGTTCCACTCTTACGAAGCTGCCCTCGGTGAGAGACGGCGGCAAAAACGTAGGCCTTTCGCAGCAGAGCCGTGTCCGCCTCGGGCATGTATCCTCGCACCGCTTCGAGGATGTCCTGGAAACGAATGACCGGCTCTTTCATGGGCACCCCACTTCGCAGCCACCCCGGGTATCAGGCATCAGCTGTCAGGTATCGGTCCACGCCACCCCTCGGGCGCGGGCACGGGCACGAAGGGGGGGAATGGCCGGCGACTGACACCTAAGACCTAACGGCTAAGAGCTTTTCGTGCCCTTCGCCTTTTGATGAGCATCGATTTCCTTGGTCCACCGTTCCATCCGGGATGGAAGGCGATGCTTCGCCCTGCAGGATTCCGCGACCAGGATCGCCTGCAGTTCGTTGAGGGCTTCTTCGAAACGGTCGTTGACGATGAGGTAATCAAAGTCCTCTGCCTGCCGGATCTCGGAAGTGGCCGTACGAATCCTCACGGCCAGATCTTCCTCGCTGATCTCTCCCCTTCCCTGAATTCTGTGAATCAGATCCTCGAGGGACGGGGTCATCACGAAAACGAGGACCGCTTCCGGAATCGACCCTCGAATCTGGGTGGCCCCCTTCCAGTCGACCTCGAACAGAAGAGATTCGCGTTCAGGCCTGCTCCGGAGGTTCTCGATCGAACTGCCGTACAGATGCCCATGCACCTCTGCCCACTCGAGAAAAGCTCCCTCGCGGATCATCCGCTCAAAGGTTCCCCGATCCACAAAGAAGTAGTCCTTCCCCTCCTTTTCACCCGGTCGTGAGGGTCGCGTGGTGTGGGAAACAGCGGCCCGAAGCCATGAGAGCTTCGCGAGCACCTCGGCACACAGGCTCGTCTTGCCCGCCCCGGAAGGGCCGGAGACAACAAAGACAGGGCTTGCGCCCCGGCCCTGGAAAGTGTCCGCTCTCAGCCCTTTCCTTTCGGCTTGCTCGCTCATGGTTCCCCCGGATCCGAAGAAGGAGTCGACTCGAAGCGCTGACACAGGGTATCCGCCTGAACCGAAGAGAGAATCAGATGGCCGGAATCACAGACCAGAACCGCCCGGCACTTCCGGCCGTGGGTCGCGTCCACAAGCCGGCCCGCCTTTCTCGCCTCGTCCCTGAGGCGGCGGACAGGGTTGGGTCCCGGAGCCAGAATCGCGACCAGTCGGGAGCGGACCACCGTGTTTCCAAAGCCTATGTTCAGAATGTCTTTCTTCGCCATGTCGTTCCGCTACTGGAGATTCTGGGACTGTTCCCGAATCTTCTCGAGCTCGGATTTCATGTCCACCACCACATAAGTCACGTCCGCGGAGGGGGTCTTCGAACCGATCGTGTTCACCTCACGGTTGATCTCCTGGGTCAGGAATTCCAGCCGTTTGCCCGTCATGGACCCGTCCAGCAGGGCCTTCTCGCAGCTTTCCAGATGGCTCGTCAGCCTTACGGTCTCCTCGGTCACGTCCGTCTTGTCCGTATAGAGCACAACCTCTTGTGCGATTCGCTGCGGGTCGAGCTCCGGCCGGTTCACGAGCGATGCGATCCTCTCCTCGAGCCTTTCACGGAATCGGGCCGGCACATCCTCGGACAGGGTCTCGATCCGTGCCTGTTGTTCCATCAGGCGCCGGATGCGCGAGAGCAGGTCTTCCTGGAGCACGCGCCCCTCCCGCTGCTGCATCTGTTCCATCTTCTCCACGGCCTCTTCCAGGGTTGGGAGAACCAGCGCCCATTCCTCCTCGATGTCCGGTCCCTCCTCCGGCAGGATCACCAGATCCCTCTGTCGTACGAGTGACTGCATGTCCAGGGATCCCCCCACGCCGAACTCCTCACGAAGCCGTTTCTCGAGATCCAGGTAGAAGGTCAAGGCCGCCTCGTTCAATCGAAGGGGCTGTGCCGCCCCTGCCTGCTCCTCCCAATGCACGCTCAATTCCACCCTGCCCCTCACCAGGCGATCCCTCGCCCACTGGTAGATGCGAGGCTCGAGAGGCTGGAGAGGCCGGGCGACTCGAAGTCGAAGATCGAGGAACCGGTGGTTGTACGAACGGGTCTCGATTCGAATCGCTCCGCCTCTTCCCTCTTTTTCGGCAGAACCGAAGCCGGTCATGCTTTTCATTCGATCCAGCCCCCTTTGCTCGCCCGCCTCCGGAGGCAGTCATGCTCTCTCAGGCGGTTCATCATGCTCACCGTATCCGGCGCCCCGTAGTCCGGGTAAGTCCAGTCCAGGGGCCGATAGCTCTTCTGCTTGTAGACCAGAGTAACGTCGGCGTAGATTCCCTTCGCGAGATAGGGACGATGGGAAAAGGGCTTTGTCGTCGCCAGCACGAGCCGCTCGAGAAGCAGGAACCCGGGATCGATGTTTACCCTTCGCCCACCTGACGAACGCTCGAAGAGGCCCTCCACCCTTTTCGCGTCCCACTTCAGCCGGGGGAGGGACTCCTGATCCACCTCGTTCTGAAACGTCACGAACTTCCGTGACAGAGACGGACCCATCTCCTTCTCGTAATACCGGGTGTAGTCAAAGGGAATGCGCCGACTGATGAACTCCACGGGCCCCCACATCTCGACCAGCACCCGGAGAACCTCTGCGAGATTCAGATCCGGGACATAGATGAATCCACAGAAGATCTTCGCCAAGGGAGGGGGATCGTATTTCTCTTCCTCGGGAGCCCGCACCGGCTTCATTGCTCGGCCTTGTTCACGAAGCCTTTCCACAAGGTCAGCCACAGGATTTTCAGGTCCAAACCCAGAGACCATCCTTCTATGTACTGGATATCACACTCGACCCGCTTTTCCAAGGAAGTCGGGCCCCTCCACCCCTTCACCTGAGCAAGCCCCGTAAGGCCGGACTTCACCTTCTGACGCAGAATGTACGCGGGGATTTCCCTCTGGAACTCTCGTATGAACTCCGGACGTTCGGGCCTGGGTCCCACAAGGCTCATGTCACCCCTGAGCACGTTCCAGAGCTGCGGCAGCTCGTCCAGGCTGTACTTCCTCAAGAGGGCGCCCAGCCGGGTTCTTCGCGGATCCTGTGGAACCGACCAGACCGGTTCGTTCTCCTTCTCTGCATCGTTCCTCATGGTGCGGAACTTGACCAGAGAGAATTCGCGTCCGTCCATTCCGAGCCGGACCTGCCGATACAGGACAGGGCCCGGGGACGTCAGCTTGATCAGAAGGGAAATGATCAGGAAGACCGGTGCCAGCAGCACCACGGCGATCCCGGAGAAGAACAGGTCCACGATCCTCTTTTCCAGGCGCGCAGACCCCTGCTGCGGGCTCCCACGAACTCTGACGAGCGGAATGCCCTCGAACTCCTCGATTCCCGGATGAAGGGGCATGATGGGAAACACGTCCGGAATCACCAGGATATCCACGGCAAGGTCGTCGATGGCCTTGAGCATCTCCTTCAGCCGCCACCCGTGCTCCAGCTGAAGCGCAAACACCACCATGTGGATCCACTCTGCCTGCAGAGTCTTGCGCAGAGCGGAATAATCCCCGAGAACTTCGCGTTTGACGGCCCCTTTTCGCTCCTCTTCCGCGAGCAGCTGCCCGCGGATCGCCAGCCCCGTTTCCGGGTGCTCCTCTATATTCTCGCAGAAGGGTTCCACAAACGCATTGTCTCCCACGAGAAGCACTCGCCTCGAACCGGAAGGGCCCTTGCGTGCCCGCTGGAAGAGACTCCGTAGAATTCGGCGAATCGAAAGAAGGCCCAGAAAAGCGAGACCCAGGAAACAGGCGTAAAAGACCCTCGAGAATTCCACCTTGGTGGAGAGATAGATGATGGAGACCAGCAGGACCATGGCCATGGCCGAGCTTCGAGCCAGGGTCTTCCACTCGCCGGCGACCTTCCACCATCGATCTGTTCGGTATACGCCTCCATAAGAAAGGACGGCAACCCAGACCAAAAGGACCAACGGCAGATGGGAGACATACACATCCAGCGGAGGCACCCCGAAGTAGACCGGAATCCAGCCGGACATGAAACGAAGCCAGTAGGCGATGATCCAGGCCAGCGCGATCCAGGCGGCGTCCACGAGGCGGTGGAATCTCTGGATAAGCCGAAATGACTCTCTCAGCATCGCAAGCCCCACCCCCTTCCACACAACCCCAGGTGAAAGGTCAAAGGGTGAAGATCAAAGGTATGGTCCAAGTATCGAAGAAAGAGACTGTAAACGGCCTCCACCCCTTTCATCCGCCAGCCCATCCTTTCACCTTTGACCTTATACCTTTCACCTCCAGGCTTCACCCGTCGGCCAGTCGTGTCTCTCTGTAGACCTCTTCATAGAGTGCCAGGGTACTCTCCGCCGCCTTCGCCCACGTGAACTCGCGTGCCCGGTCGATGACCGGGGATGCATCCCAATCCCCCTGTTTCCTCCTCCCATGGGTCTGCTCGAGCGCCACCCGCCAGCCCTGGCCGTCTCCCAACGAGATCAGGAGACCTGCTGAGCCGAGCACCTCCGGCAGCGCGCCTTCATTCGCAGCAACAACGGGCAACCCGAATTGCATCGCTTCGACAGCGGGCAGGCAGAATCCTTCCCCCCGAGAGGGGCATAGCAGGCCTACGGCTCGCTCGTAGAGGAGTCGAAGGAGCCCTTCCGAGACCTCGCCGGCAAAACGCACACGCCCCTCCCCGTCCCTGGCCTTCACATAGGCATGCACCGAAGGATGCTGTTCTCCGACCAGTATGTACCGCACTTTCCTCTCACGCAGCGTGTCCGACGCGAGGACGCATTGAACCGAGAACAGGACGTTCTTGTGGGGACGAGGATTGGCGATGGACAGAAAATAGTCAAGGCCCCCGGGGTTGAGCTCGTTGTATGCGTTCTCGTCCTGGCTAGACACAGGGTTTCGTACCATGTGGTCCCCTCCCTCGGGAATCACACGCACCTTGCCGGGCGGCACAGAAAATCGCCTACAGATCGAAGAGCAAGTGTAGGACGATACGGTCACGATCCTCCGGGCGCGCTTCGCCATCCATCTCACCAGGCTCTTGTGGTAGAGCTTCGGACCGGGCGAGAAATCCTCCGGGAACTCCAGGGGCAGCAGGTCATGGATCGTAAACAGGGTCGGGACCGAAACGAAGACCGGACAGGCGTAGGTCGGGCAATGATAGATATCCGGTTGCACCCTCGCTACTGCACGGGGTACGAGGAGTTGCTCCCCAGGGCCGTAGGGCCTTGCTGAGCAACGTAATACGGAAGCCCCTCCCTGTTCGAGACCTTCCAGGTCGCTTCCTTCGGAAGCCAGCAGAACCCAATGGTGGGAGGTCCCGAGGGCCTGCAGGGCCCGGGTCAGTTCCATCCCATAGCGCGCGATTCCGTGTCTTCCCGCGCCCGCGGTCCTCAAGTCCAGACAGATCTTCATCTCAACCGGCCCGCTCGATTCAACAGAGCTCCTTGTATAGGGCGAGGGTTTTTTCGGCGCTCTTGTGCCAGCTGTAGCTCTCCGACTGTTGGAGCCCCTTCTCGACACGCTCCATGCGCATGTCCTCGTCCCGCAGGCACTGAAAGATGCTGCCCGCCACCGCCTCGACATCCGTGGGATCCACAAGCACGGCAGCTTCTCCAAGGCTCTCGGGCAGGCTGGCCCGATCGGAGGCCACCACACAGGTCCCTGCTGCCATCGCCTCCACGGGAGGGAGGCCGAAACCTTCGTACAGGGAGAGATACACGAAGAGGTCGGCGCATCTGTACAGAAGACCCAGATCCTCGTCCGGGACGTAACCGAGGTAGCGAATGGAGGAGCCCACCGGGCTCGATTCCCAGGCTCTTCGCACTTCCCTCAGCCCCCATCCCTCATGTCCGACCAGGACGAGCTGGGTGTCCTTCACCCCCATCGCGTCGACCAGCTCAAAGGCCTTCAGCAGCTGAACAACGTTCTTCCTCGGCTCCATCGTCCCGACATAGAGGAGATAAGGCCTTCGAATGCCGTATCGCTCCAGCGTCTTATCCGCTTCCTCCCCCGAGGCTCCGCACGGCTGAGCACCCGAGGACAGATAGGGAGCCCCGGGAATCACCTCGATCTTGCTCATGGCGTCGGGCCATCGTTCCCCGATCTCCCTCTTGGTGAATTCCGAGAGGGTCACGATCCTGTCCGCCCGCGAAACGGCCAGAGGCAGAAGCATCTTCAAGGGCCACTTGTTCCTCGCTTCCATGGTTTCCGGGTAGCGATACACTGTCAGGTCGTAGATGTTCGCCACGGAGGGACCTCGCGCTAAAATGGAGGGGAGAAACAGGGTCCCGTGGAACAGGTCGGGCCTGTGTCTCCCGAGGAGGAAGGGAACCACCACCTGGAGCCAGACGTTTCCCTTCCATCCCTTTTGAACCAGCTCTCGAACACGCGGATCTCGACCCAGAAGGCTTCCCTTGTGAATCTCCCGGGGCGAGCAGAGCAGGAGCTCCTGCATTTCCTCGAACTCGAGGAGGGCCTCGAGCAGGCAACGGACGTATCTGCCAATGCCCGTTCCCTGTTCGATCAGCGGCCTGGCATCGTAGGCTACCCGCATCAAAGAAGTCCAATTCTGCTTGGAAAACTCTAACTTACGGAGGGGGAAGGAAAAAGGCAAGACGGTCGAATCGACCTCCGGACGCCCGCCAGAGAAGGGCTCGCTGGTACAGGGCCCGGGGAATATTGCGGAGCAGAAGCTGAATCGAGGAAAGAACGACCCCTGCCCCCCCTTCTTTGAACAGCCCCTTCAGGGACCGAAGGTGGCTCAGGAAGATGCTCCGCCCGTTTCGGATGAAATACCGCATGGGCAGATTCTTGACCTGGCAAAGGGTGGAATTCACGAATTCCTGCCTCAGGTGCCAGTTCCGGTCTTCCGGCCGGCTCGCCTTTCCCACATGAACCACCCGCGCCTGAGGGACGAACACGCAGGGACAGCCGAATCGCTGCGCCCGGAAACCGAGATCGATGTCCTCGAAATAGGCGAAGAAGTCCTCGTCAAAGAGCCCGACCTTCTCGAACAGGGAATGCCGAAACAGGACTGCAGAGCCGGATGCGGAGAATACCTCCTCCTCCTGGTCGTACTGCCCCCGGTCCATCTCCCCCCTACCGCGGTTTGCGCCGCAGGCGTCCGACTTGATCAGATCCCCCACGCTCTCGATGCATTCCCTGTTGTCGGCCATGAGGACCTTGGAGGCGAAGCTGCCCGCCTCCGGGTACCTCTGCGAAGCCCTGAAAAGCGCCTCCAGCCAGCCCGGATCCGCCTCTGCATCGTTGTTCAACAGGGCGATCAGGTCTGCCGGCGATCTCCGAATCCCCTCGTTGACCGCCCTGCAGAAACCGAAATTCCTCGGCAGGGCCAGCACGCGAACGTCCGGCCAATGCTTCCGAACGTATTCAACAGAACCGTCGCTGGATCCGTTATCAACCAGGGTGACGCGGAACCCGGACAGGGTTTGACCGGACAGAGAAGCGAGGCTTCGGGGAAGGACCTTCATCCCGTTCCAGTTTGGAATCACCACCTCGATCAATTCCGCACCCCTATATCCTGATTTCCTTGCTCAAAAAGGAGAAGAAGCTCGCAGCCCTCCTCGCCCGTGACAGCATCGTCTCCCTCCACGGGCGCCAGGCCAGCGCCAGCGCCCAGGAAATCGTCGTCACGAGGGCCTCCTCGGTCAGAATGAACCCGGCCAGCGCTGCGTGCGCAGGACGCCCCCGGTGTTTCCGGAAGAAGCGGAGCATGCTCCGGTAGTACCACTTTCGTCTGGTTTCGATCGAGATGGGAGCGAAGCTCTTCCCTCCCTCGTGGGTGAACACGGACTCCTCGCAGATCCCGAGCCCGTAACCGCTCTGAAATGCGCGGTAGCACCAATCCACATCCTCGAACCAGATGAAGAAACCTTCATCCAGGGGCCCCACCCTGTCGAGCACCTCTCTTCGGGTCAGCAGACAAGCACCCGGCACCTGGCGCACGGATCCGTCCATGAATCGATCCGGCGTGAGATCGAGCCTGCCGACCAGGATCGACCATCGGGAATAGTGCAGCAGCGCGCTCCGGAGCGTGGGAAAAGGTACGTAGTAGTCGTCCATCTGGGACCGACCATCCTCCCCGACCAGCGTCCCCCCTGCGACCCCGATCTCGGGATGTTCCCGCAAATAGTCGACGAGCACCCTTATGGCGCCCCTGCCGGCCACCACATCCGGGTTGAGCAGCATGACGAGAGGGGTCCCTGCCCTCCGCAGCGCAAGGTTCACGCCCGCGCTGTACCCGAGGTTTCGCTCCACGGAGATGCAGGTCACCCAGGGGAAGGACTGCTCCAGCATCTCCAGGCTTCCATCTTCTGAATCGTTGTCCACGACGATCGTCTGAAACCGTATGCCCGGGGCGGATTCGGCGAGGCTCGCAAGACAATGGGACAGCGAGTCACGGGTATTCCAGTTGACGATCAGGATCGAGAGCAGCGGATCTGTCTTCTTCATGTTCCCCAAGGTCCCCGGGTCGGCCGGAGGCTCAGAAACGCATCTTCTCGCAAGGCAAATCAAAGGCCTCGGCCACACCTTCGTGGATCACCTTGCCATCGATGACGTTGAGCCCCTTTCGAAGGGCTCTGTTGTCCTTCATCGCGCGGCGGAATCCCTTGTCCGAGATCTCGAGCAGGTAGTGGAGGGTCGAATTCGTGAGGGCATAGGTGGAGGTCCTGGGCACAGCGCTCGGCATATTGCCCACGCAGTAGTGAACCACCTCTTCCCACACGTAGATCGGGTCGTCGTGGGTGGTGGGCCGCGAGGTCTCACAACAGCCCCCTTGATCAATCGCCACGTCCACGATCGCCGAGCCGGGACCCATCCTCCGGATCAGATCGGTGGACAGGAGCTCAGGGGCCCTCGCTCCCGGAATCAGAACCGAGGTGATGACGAGGTCCGCGTTCACGATCTGCTCCTCAATGTTCGCACGGTTCGACATAACAGTGGTCACTGAGCCCCGGAAGATGTCCTGGATGTAGCGGAGCCGCGCCGGGTTGATATCCATGATGACCACGTCCGCGCCGATCCCCACGGCCAGATGGCAGGCATTGATTCCGACGATTCCCGCGCCGATGATCACGACCTTTGCCGGAGGGACCCCGGACACCCCGCTCAGAAGGATTCCTGCCCCGCCGTTTTTCGACTCCAGACACCATGCACCCACCTGGATCGAAAGCCTTCCTGCCACCTCGCTCATCGGTGCCAGCAGGGGCAGTGTGTTGTCGAAGAGCTGGATCGTCTCGTACGCAATCCCGACAACCTTTCGGTTGAGCATCTGTTCGGTCAACTCACGGCTCGCCGCGAGGTGCAGGTATGTGAACAGAATCTGCCCTTCCCGCATTCGACCGTACTCCGCCTCCAGGGGCTCCTTCACCTTCAGGACGAGTTCGGCCTCGGACCACAGATCATCGACAGAGTCCATGACCTCGGCGCCCGCCTTCTGATAGGCATCGTCGGTCATGCCGCTTCCAAGGCCCGCCCCCGACTCGATCAGAACGCGATGCTCGTGAAGCACGAGCGCGCTGACCCCTTCGGGAGTGATGGCCACCCTCTTCTCCTCCCGCTTGATCTCCTTGGGAATGCCGATGATCATCCCTTCGCCCCTTCTCATTCACGGTTCAATCTGATTCGGAAACCCGACAGTCCTATTCTGTTCCTTTCTTGCTCATCCAGCGGGAAACGGACCGGCAGGCGCTCCGAGAGTCGAGTGAAGGCTGAGAAGAGAGGGAACAAGGGCAAACGCGGAACCCGTCCGGGAAAAACCCAGGATTCTTGCAAGCCGTTGATACAGAAAGACTTTTCACAAAGAAAGGGCCGTCATCGCAGGACGTTTCTCTCCCCCCCGATGAGATGGAGGAATTCGAGCCGTGTCTTCTCCTCCTGCCGGAAGATACCTTTCATCGAGCTCGTGATCGCAAATGCGCTCTGGTTTTCCACTCCACGCATTCTCATGCACAGGTGGAAGGCCTCGATCACCACGGCCACACCCTTGGGACGGATCGTTTCCGCGATGGCTGTAGAGATCTCGGTGGTGAGGCGTTCCTGAACCTGAAGCCTTCGGCTGAAGACCTCGATGATCCTGGGGATCTTGCTCAGGCCTATGATCTTCCCGTCCGGGATATAGGCCACATGGCACTTGCCAAAGAAGGGCAGAAGATGGTGTTCGCAGAGGCTGTAGACGTCCACATCCTTCACAACCACCATTTCATCATATTTCTCATGGAATACAGCTGCTTCCAGTATTTCCTTCACATCCTCCCGGTAACCCGAGGTGAGGAAGTGATAGGCCTGCTCCATTCGTTCAGGGGTTCTCTGCAGCCCTTCACGTTCAGGATCTTCCCCCAGCTTGACGAGAAAGTCTTTGAACAACTTCTGCATTTCCAGCTTCCTTTTCAACGAATCGACGAACCGAAGTGCTCGGATTGCAGTCTCTCTTATAGTGGAAATCGACTCAAATCTCAACCAGATGCGTCCCGCCAAGGGGGCGGAAAGGAGGGGGAGCTCGATGCTGAGAAACAGCGCCAAATTGTGTCTACAGGTAAAACGGGATGAGGGAATAATCAAAAATCGACTTTTTTTTCTTGACTTTTTGGCGCCAATTTTATAACATCGAAAAATTAATGTTTTCTTGACACCAACGTAATCTACTCCGAACAAAGCGAGTGCAATCGTGGAAACATACACAAACAAGCAGCTGGGCGAGGAAAGAGCCGTGTCTACAAAAGAAGAAACCCTGAAAGAATTCAAGAAACACTTGAATAAGCTGAATGAGATCGATGCGATCCATCCGACCCAGTACTATCTTGCAAATCGAAGCATGAGACTGGCGGGTGGCGAGAAGAAGCTCATGCTCGCGATTCTCAAGGATGCGATCAAGTGCTACCGGAGAAACCTGGCGGGGAAATCGGTGCACAGCAAGAAGATCTTCACCGAGACCGAGGAATGGTTCATCGATGATGATACCACTTACCTGTACTCTTTCCGGAACATATGCGCCTGGCTGGGTGTGGATTTCAAACTGATCCGGGAGAAGCTTTCGGAGATGAAGGAAGAGCCCATCCAGGTGACCTGATCTCCCCGATCGTCTGCAGACTCCAAAAGCAGACCCGGCACACGAGGCCGGGTCTGCTTTTTCTTTTTACCCCCAGGATACCGGCAACCGCGATCCGGGGCGCCGAGGCCCGAACCTACATCACCTGAACGACACCCTCCACCGTATTACGCTCAGGATCCATGCAATACACCGTCATGCGGGATTCTTGGTCCACCGTTACGTAGAGAAAGTGGTGGAAACCACCCATTCCCTTGCGGGCCCTCGGTCTTCTGCCCGCCCCTCCGGTGATGATGTGATAGGTACCGGCCACGTGGGCCCAGTGAAAGATCGGCTCGTGTCCCATGAACACGGCACGCACCGAATGCTTCTTGAGCAGGGCCAACAGCTTCTCCCTGTCCGTATAGTGCTGGTCAAGGCAATAGCCGTCCTGACTCGAGAAGACCGGGGGAAACATCGGCTTGTGGATAAACACCACGATGCGCTTTCCCTGGTTGAGAGCGAGATCCTTTTCGAGCCACTCGAACTGCGCGCCCGATATGCGGTTGTTCTGACGGTTGTATCCGAAGTATTCCATCACCCAGCTGTCGTCGGTCGTCTCGGAGTTCAACGCGACGAAATGGAAATCATCCCGGTCGAACGAAAAGGGCAGTTTCCCCTGGGACGAATAGAACCGGGTCAGGAAGACGACCTCGTCTTCCTTGTCCACCACATCCCGCTCGCCGGGCAGGACGAAACACCTCTTCTGGCCCGGGATATAAGCCTCGCCAGGATCCAGGCCGGGGGCATAGGGAACCGCCTTCCGGATCCATTCCTCCCAGGCCTTCGTATCCCCCGGGTTCTCGGCTACATCCCCTAGATGAAATATGAATTCGGGCTCCGGACGGATCGACCGAACACGGTCCATGATCTTGTCCGGAACCGCCCCTTCGCCCTCCTCGGCCTGCTCGCCTATGGACAGGTCGGTGTTTCCAAGCACCACGAAGGAGAATCGGGGAGGGTCGGCCGCCAGCTCCTGACCGAGCCGATCGAGGGGATAGCTCTCGAACGGGTGAACATAGCTGCGCCAGAGAGGATTCAACCCCAGCCTCGATGTCCAGTCCTCTTTGCATCCCATGGACAAGGCAGAAAAGAGGATGAGGAGACAAAGAGACAGGTGCAGGGCAGCCTTTGCCCGACCATTCGTTCCTCTCGCCCGTCCGGGTTGAAAGCCCAAAGACCCCTCCCATATTCACGAAAACAGGATGTTCAATATTGGAACACCGGACTTCTCCCTGTCTTTACAGGGAGGCAACCTCGGTCACGGCTATCCTGTGATGCTAGGGGCATTCACCTTCTTTTTCAACCCCAACGAAAACCCAGGGAAACTGGGTTTTCGGCCTATACCCCAACGAAAACCGGCACAGCCGGGTTTTCGGCCCTATGTCCCAACGAAAACCGGTGCAGCCGCGTTTTCGGTCCCTATACCCCAGCGGAAAGGGGGCGCAGCCCACTTTTCGGCCTTATGCCCATACGAAAACCGGCGAAGCCGCCTTCTTAGGAATCTACAGCTTTTCCATGAGCCGTGGCCGTAGACTAGGCGCGAAACAAAAAAAGAAAGGGCAGCCCCTTCCGGGCCGCCCTTTCAGACTGTTCGATACAGGAAAGGACCGGATCTAATGTTTGCTGGTGTAGGGGTTGAGTTTCTCCCGAAGGAAGAAACGGCTTCGGTGGAGACGGGACTTGATCGCCGCAGGCGTCGTGTGCAGCATCTTGCTCGTCTCCTTGATCGAGTAGCCCTGAACATCCCTGAGGAAGAAGACGCTCTGATAGATTTCGGGAAGGTCCTCGACCGAGGTCCTGATCTTCTCGTACAACTCCTTGGTCATCAGGTTCTCGTCAGGGGATCTCATTTCCCCGTCAAAACGGAGAACGTTCTCGTCCTCGCCCAGCAGGGCCGTGTAGCCGTCAATCGGGATGTTACTCTTGGTGCTGCGCTGGCTCCTGAGCTTCATCAGGGCAGCGTTTACCGTAATACGGTAGAGCCAGGTCGAAAGCGTCGACCGCTCTTCGAACCTGTCGATCTTGTTGAGTGCAATCATGTATACGTCTTGGAGGATCTCCTCGGCATCCGCCGGGTTGTTGCAGATACGATTCGCTACGGAAAACAGCTTGTCGTGGTATTTCTGTATGACGACCCGGATCGCCTCCTGATCACCCTTCTTCAGAGAGTCAAGTAGCTGTTTCTCGGGGTTCGACGCCTGGCGCTTCCTTCTGCCAGGCCTCGCTGATCGGGAGCTTGCACGGGCGTTTCTGCGTTGGGGCGTCTCATGTTTCACAGCCGTATTCATCACGTCCTCCTAAGGTCCCGTTGTGTTCATTATTGATGGCTTTGGGAGGAAGCAATTGACATGCCAAGCGGGAAAGCTGACTAACATGCTAGCAATATTGATTAAAAGATAAAACAGCCCGGATGGGCAAAAGGGGGGAATGATCCAATTAGGGACGCATCACGTTCCAAATAGGATCAATCGTTACACAGCGGTCGCCCTTGTTCACTCACAGAAACAGTACTTGAACAGGGGATTACCCTACCATCTTGAAGGCATCCTTCGCGGCCTGGCAGATTGGGCATTCATCAGGAGCTTCCCTTTCGGCTACATAGCCGCACACATTGCAGACATAGTAGTCGGCCACCTCCTCCTTAACCAGGTAGTCGAGGGCCCCCTTGTAGAGTTGGGCGTGCCTCTCCTCCACGTCCCTGGCCCGGCTAAAAATTAGCGCCGCTGCCGATTTTTCCTCTGCCTCGGCCTGTTTGATGAAGCCGGGATAGTGGTCGTTCTTCGCTTCCATCTCGCTCTCGAATGCGGCCTGCAGGTTCTCCTCGGTTGATTTCATCTCGCCCAGCATCCTGAGGGCATTCTTCGCGTGCACGCTTTCCGCCTCTGCAACCGCCCGGAAGAGCTTGCCGATCTGCTCATAACCTTCTTCATCCGCTATTTCCGCGAAGAGCCGGTTCCGAACCAGCGCCTTTGACTCGGCGGTATAAGCCACCTTGAGATTCTGGGTCGTCTTTTCGTCACTCATTTTCACTCGCTCCTTCTGAATTCTGTTGCAAAGCCCTGCTCAGCGGCACCCTTCCTGGCCAATCATCCCTGTTTACCCTATATTCCCGCCAATTGAAAGGGTTGTCCGGGAAGCGGTGCCGCGTTCATTCCGGTCTTGACCTTTGATGATTAATGGTTAAATACGTTTAATACTTCACAATCAGATCCAACTTCGAGTTGGAACCCTCTTTGGGCACGACGAATCAAACTAGGGTAGAAGCCGGAGCATCAGGACTGGACAACCCAGGATTCTTCCACCGACATCGCCGACGGAAGATTCCCCACCAGGAGAAGGTAACATCGGATGATCTTCAAGAACAAGAAAGAGAGAGAGGACATGATTTGGGAGGAGTTGCCCATTCTGCCGATCAAGGGGACGGTTCTCTTCCCTGAGACCATTATTCCGATTCTGGTCGGAAAAGAGGGATCCCTGGAACTGGTCAAGCAGGCGACCAGCGGTGACGGCATCATCGGGATCTGTGCCTTGAAGAACCAGGACGCGGAACCCATCGAGGAAGAGGACATCTACCGGTTCGGCACCCGGGCGAAGATCGTAAAAACGGTTCAACTTCCCGACGGCAACATGAACGTGATTCTTCGCGGGCTGAGTCGAATTCAGGCGATCGAATTCGTCGAGAAAAGCCCCTTCTTCAGGGCGAGGATTCTGGAAGCGGCGGAAACGGAAACCCAGGATGAAGAAATCAACGCCATGGAAGAGAACCTGAAGAATCAGGCTATCCAGGCGATCAAGCTGATCCCCACCATCCCGGACGAGATCTCCGTCATGATATCCAGCATCGACCGGCCGGGTTACCTTGCCGACCTCATCGCCTCCAATCTGAACGTCAGCGTCGCCGAGAAGCAGGAGATCCTCGAGGCGGTTTCGATCAAAGAGCGCCTCAAGAAGGTCACTGTGCTCGTTCATCAGAAGATCGAGATCCTGGAGCTCGGCAACAAGATCCAGTCCCAGGTCAAGGGAGAGATCGACAAGACGCAGAGGGAATACTATCTGCGTGAGCAGCTCAAGGCGATTCAGAAGGAGCTGGGTGAGAAGGACGACAAGACGGCCGAGTCGGAGGAGTTGCAGGAACGCCTGGAGAAGAAGAAGATGCCGGACGAGGTCCGCAAGGTAGCGGAAAAGGAGCTGGACCGGTTGTCGAAGATACCTCCCCAGGCGGCCGAATACATCGTGTCGCGCACCTATCTGGACTGGATTCTAGACCTTCCCTGGGAAGAAGGAACGGATGACAATCTGGATATCTCCGCTGCAGCCAAGGTGCTCGAGGAAGATCACTACGATCTGGAGAAGGTAAAGAAACGCATCCTGGAGTACCTGGCCGTTCGGAAGCTGAAAGACGATATGAAGGGCCCCATCCTTTGCTTTGTCGGCCCTCCGGGCGTCGGAAAGACTTCCCTGGGAAAGTCTATCGCAAGGGCGATGGGAAGGAAGTTCGTCAGAATGTCCCTCGGTGGAATCCGGGACGAGGCAGAGATCCGTGGACACAGAAGAACGTATGTGGGCGCCCTACCGGGCCGGATCATCCAGGGCATGAAGAAATGCCAGTCGAACAACCCGATTTTCATGCTCGATGAAATCGACAAGCTAGGGATGGACTTCCGAGGGGACCCCTCCTCGGCCCTGCTCGAGGTGCTGGACCCGGAGCAGAACTTCTCCTTCTCCGATCACTATCTCGAAGTGCCTTTCGATCTCTCGAAGGTGATGTTCATCGCCACGGCCAACATCCTGGAACCGATTCCGCCGGCGCTCAAAGACAGGATGGAGGTGCTCGAGCTGCCGGGGTACACGGAAGAGGAAAAGATCCAGATCGCGAACAAGTTCCTGATCCCGAAGCAGATCGAGGAGCATGGGCTGGAAAGTTCCCAGATCGATATCAAGAAGGATGCCCTGCAGGAGATCATCACTTCCTACACCCGGGAGGCCGGGGTTCGAAACGTAGAGCGGGAAGTGGCCAGCATTTGCCGGGGCGTTGCCCGTGAGGTGGTAGAGGGCCGAACAGAGCCGGCCGTTCTCAAGAAGGGTGACGTGCAGAAGTATCTGGGCCCGATCAAGTTCTTCTCCGAGATTGCGGAGCGAACCACGGAGCCGGGCGTAGCCATCGGCCTTGCCTGGACGCCCGTGGGAGGGGACATCATCTTCGTGGAAGCGGCAAAGATGAAGGGTAAGAACAATCTCACGCTCACCGGCAAGCTCGGCGACGTGATGAAAGAGTCTGCCCAGGCCGCGCTGGGATTCATCCGGTCCAACGCATCGGAGCTCGGCATCGAAGAGGAGATCTTTGATAATCTCGATATCCACATCCATGTTCCGGCCGGAGCCATCCCGAAGGACGGCCCGTCTGCAGGGGTAACCCTTCTGACCGCAGTGACCTCCCTGCTCACGGGCATACAGGTCAACCCGAAGATCGCCATGACCGGGGAAATCACCCTCCGTGGAACGGTCATGCCTGTGGGAGGCATCAAGGAGAAGGTCCTGGCCGCCCTGAGGGCCGGGATCAAGGAGACGATCCTCCCTGAGAAGAACAAGAAAGACCTGGAAGACATTCCTGATGTCGTGAAGAAGCAGATGACCTTCCACTGGGTCTCGACGATGACCGAGGTGCTCCAGCTCTCGCTGGGGATTACCAAGAAGCCCCGAAAGCCGCAGAAGCGGGGGGGCGTGCGCAATCAGACCCAGGCCCAGATGTAGATCGAGGGCAATGGTGGAAGGGCAAGGTGCCCTTCCACCCCGCCCTTTCCTTGCACCTGCTCCCTCATACCCTGGCCTTTGACCTTTTCCCTTTGACCTTTTACCTTGGTCTTATGAGAGCGGTTGTTCAAAGAGTGTCCTCAGCAGAAGTCCGTGTGGACGGTCAGGTTCTCGGATCGATCGGTCACGGGCTTCTTGTATTGCTCGCCGTCGGTCGGCTCGATCAGGAGCAGGACGCCGACTACCTGGCCAAGAAAGTCCTCAACCTCCGTGTGTTCGAAGACAGTGACGGCAAGATGAACCTCTCGGTTCGGGACAAGGGCGGGGGTGTGCTCGTCATATCCCAGTTCACGCTCTACGGGGATTGCCGGAAGGGAAACCGTCCCTCTTTCGTAGACGCAGCCCCCCCGGACAAGGCCGAGCGACTCTACAGCGTCTTTCTCGACGAGGTTCGAAAATCGGGTCTCGACATTGCCGCCGGAAAGTTCCAGGCCATGATGGATGTATCGCTCGTGAATCAAGGACCTGTGACCGTGCTCCTGGACAGCGACAAGACAAGATGAGCTCCAAGACGAAGCGTCTGCTCCTCCAAGAGTCCCTCGACAGCCTCTACAAGGGATACGGCCCGGAGTATCTGGAAAGCGACCCGCTGCTCTACGCGCACAAGTACGATGCCCCCGAGGACCAGGAGATCGTGGGACTCCTCGCTGCCGTGTTCGCCTATGGGCACGTTCCCCAGATCCTGAAGAACCTCCAGGCAGTACTCGCCCCTCTCTCCGGCTCCGTGGCCGAAGCGATCCGGAAGGGCAGCTTCGCCCGATGGAACCGCATCTACCGGTCGTACGGCTACCGGTTTCAGCGGGGAGAGGATCTTGCCATGC
>JANQFG010000024.1 GCA_028277985.1 bacterium
CGGCAAGTCCGTTCGATCCAACGTCATATGGGGCATCGTAAACTTCCCTTCACAGAATGAATGAGTTGTCGTCGTCCAGATCAAAGGTCCTGAGCGGAGGCTGGACCTCCGGGTCCTTTCCTGCCTCATAGTCAAAGGCGCCCTTGACCGTGCGCGCCATGGCCCTGTTGAGCTTCATCAAGGGAATGTTGACCGGGCAGGCGGTCTCGCAGGCCTCGCACTCGATGCAGCGGCCGGCCAGGTGGTACGCCCGGATCAGGTTCCAGGAGAAATTGCCCCTCGGGTGAGGGCTCGTCTCCACCCACTGGGGCTGGTTCTTCTCGGCGATGCATCGACTGCATATGCAGAGCGGGCACGCCTGCCTACAGGCGTAGCAGCGGATGCACTTGTCGAGCTCTTCCCTCCAGAAACGGTGTCGCTCTTCCGGCGTCATGGCATCCAGCTCTTCCAGCTCTTTGAGTCGAGCCTCGGCGTCCGGATTCGAAGCCACCTCGTCGCCCACAATCTCGTCGTAGAAGGTGGGTGTGTTCACGTCGCACGCCTGGCACTTGACCGGAACAGATCCGTCCGCCTGCTTGACCCCTTCACAGGTCACGGCGAGGACCATCACCTTCTCCCGCTCCACCTGGGATTCCTGGAGCAGGCCGATCAGTGACTTGATGTCGCACCCCTTGGCCACGATGCCCACCTTCGCCATTCCCTTTACCGGGGCACGCTTCAGATAGGTCATCAGGTTGTTCGTGCAACGCTCGTTGAACAGGAGGCGATCCGCATCTTCAGGCGAGCGTACGAGCACGGGCGCACACTTGTCGCCGTACGTGCCCTGCTCCCAACCGACGACCGCCTCGACCGTGCCGTCGGCAAGCCACTTCCGGGCGATTTCCCGGATCTTCTCCGTCCTATCCGCCATCGATCATCTCCCTGTATTCCTGAAAGGGCCCCTTCTCTCGAATGACCCCGGTAAATTTCTGGATGGTATCGACCCACTTGCCGCCTTCCGAGGCGGAGATCCAGCTGAACCAGATCCGATCCATGTCCATGCCCAGGGTCTCCAGGAGGGACTTGAAGACGGTGTACTTCCTCCGCGCGTTGTAATTGCCGGCCGTGTAGTGGCAATCCCCGGGGTGGCACCCGGAAACCAGCACGCCGTCCGCGCCTCGTTCAAAGGCCTTGATCATGAAGAGCGGATCGAACCGTCCCGTGCACGGAATCTTGATGACCCGTACGTTGGGGGGATACTTCATCCGGCTCGTCCCTGCAAGGTCGGCCCCGGTGTAGGTGCACCAGTTGCAGATAAAGGCCACGATGCGGGGCTCCCAGGAGGTCCCTGCCTCCTCGAGGCCCGCCCCATCCTTTTGTGTTTCGCTCTGTGGCGACTCGCTCATCCCTTGTTTTCTCCGTTCCCAAATGCCTTGCGGAAGATCCGACTCCCTTATCGTTCCCTGCGCAGAACAGACCCTCAGGCGGCCTTTTCGTCCGAACCGTCCCCGTATTCCTTCTCCGGCTCGATCTCCGGGAAGAGATCCTGGCCCACGGCCATCAAGGAGTTGATCTCCGAGTAGATCTGCTCGTCCGTGAAGCCTTCCAGGTCGATCGAGTTCGAGAAGCACGTCGCTGCACACGTCCCGCACCCAGTGCAGACCGAAGGATTGACCTCTGCAACCCGCTTGATCAGATTCCCCTGGCGGTCGTTGATATCCTTCTTGGAAATCGCCTTGAAGGGACAAATCTCAACACAGTACCAGCAGGCGATGCAGGTCTCTTCGTTCACCTTGGCGACGACCGGCTCCCTAAGCATCTCGTCCCGGGAGAAGAGGATCAGAGCCTTGGACGCGGCGCCCGACGCCTGGGCCACGGCCTCCGGGATGTCTTTCGGCCCCTGGCAAGACCCGGCGAGGTAGATCCCCGCGGTGGCGCACTCAACGGGCCTCAGCTTCGGATGTGCCTCGTTGGCGAACTTGTACTGGTCGTAGCTGATCCCGAGCTTCTGGAACAAACCCTCGATCCCGGGCTGGGGCATGGTTGCCGTTGCTAGAACGACCATGTCCGCCTCGATCTCGACCGCGGCCCCGGACAGGGTATCCGCGCCCTTGACGATCAATTTGTCTCCGGACCGGTAGATCCGCGAGACCCGCCCGCGGAGGTAGACCGCCCCGTCCTCTTCGATGGCCCGCCGTACGAACTCGTCGTAGCCCTTTCCGGGCGAACGGATATCCATGTAGAACACGTACGGGGTCCCGTGGTGCACCTTGTGCTTGTAGAGCATGGTGTGTTTCGCCGTGTACATGCAGCAGATCTTGGAGCAGAACTCGAGCCCCTTGGACGGGTGCCGGCTCCCGATACACTTCAGGAAGACCACCGACTCCGGCTCCTTGCCGTCCGACGGACGCTGGATGGCCCCACCCGTCGGCCCCGATGCGGAGGCGAGGCGCTCGAACTGCAGGCCGTCGATGATGTCCGGGTCTTCGCCGTATCCGTACTCTCCGTAGCCCACGTAGTCCGGGTACGGACCCTGCTTGTCCACGGTGTAGAGGTCGTAGCCCGTGGCCACAACGATGGCGCCCACTTCCTCCTCTACGAATTCGTCCACCTGCTCGTAGTCGACCGCATCGGCGGGGCAGACCTTCTGACAGGCCTTGCACTTCCCCTTCTTGTAATAGATGCAATTGTCCCGATCGATCACGGGCCGGGCCGGCACGGCCTGGGGAAAGGGAATGTAGATGGCCGTGCGATTCTTCAGGCCCCGGTCGAATTCGGAAGGAATCTTCTTGGACGGGCACTTGAGCTGGCATTCACCGCAGCCCGTGCACTTGTCGATATCCACGGAGCGGGCCTTCTTCTTGACGGTCACCTTGAAATTGCCCACGAAGCCGTCGACCTTCTCCACTTCGGAGTATGTGTATAGCTTGATGTTCGGGTGGCTGCCCACGTCGACCATCTTCGGCGTGAGGATACACTGGGAGCAGTCCAGGGTCGGGAAGGTCTCGGAGAGCTGCGCCATGTGGCCGCCCACCGACGGGTCCTTCTCCACCAGGATCACCTCGTGACCGCCGTCCGCGATATCCAGCGCCGCCTGGATGCCCGCAACACCGCCGCCGATCACCAGGGCACGCTTGGTCACATTCACGCGAATCGGCTCGAGGGCCATGTTCCTCTTCGCCTTCTCCACCATCAGACGGACGAGCTCGACCGCCTTTCGGGTGGTCATCTCCTCCTTTTCGTGCACCCAGGAGCAATGCTCACGGATGTTGGCCATCTCGCAGAGGAACGGGTTCAACCCGGCTTCTGCGACTGCCTTGCGGAAGGTCTTCTCGTGCATGTGCGGAGAGCAGGCAGACACGATCACGCCGTCGAGCTTGTGTTCTTCGATCGCCTTCTTGATCAATGCCTGTCCCGGATCCGAGCACATGTACTTGTAGTCCTGGGCAACCGCCACGCCTCGAATCTTCCCCGAGGCCTTGGCCACACGTGCACAGTCCACGGTACGCGAAATGTTCTCTCCACAGTGGCAAACGAACACGCCGATCTTGCTCATCGAATTTTATCCCAATAGCAGGGGCCAGGGGTCAGGGGTCGGGGATCCGGCCCTGCACCGCGACCCCCAATCCTTTATTCTGTCATCCGGAGCTGTTCTCTCCGGCACCCTTTTGTCTCTGTTCAAACCTCGGCTAAAGCAGGTTCTTGGCTCGCAGCACCGCTGAAGCATCCACCATGCCCTTCTTGATCATCACTTGCTTGCCCGTCGCACCGCACGCGAGCCCCAGCAACTGGGTGAAGTACACGGCGGGGATGTTGTGTGCGACCCCGAGCTTGGCACGGATCCCGTCCTGCCGCATATCGAGATTCGCCTGGCACAGAGGGCATGCACAGGCGATGATGTCCGCCTCGGCATCCCGGGCCGATTGGAGAACATCGTTGACCAGCCGAAGGACCGAATCGGTCAGAGGCACGGCGTTGCTGGCGCCGCAGCATTCCAGTCGATGGGACCAGGAAACGGTTTCCGCCCCGGCAGCTTCGAGGACCCGTTCCATGATCATGGGCTGTTCCGGATCGTCAAAGGCGATCTCCGCCGGCCGGGAAAGGAG
>JANQFG010000054.1 GCA_028277985.1 bacterium
TTGGTCGTGCTCAACGAGAGAGGAAAGCTCAAACGCAAAAAGGTCCTGCCCACCGAAGAGAAGCCCTTGCTGGAGTTCATAAGATCCATCCCGGGCAGGCGCCATCTGTGCCTCGAAGAAGGAAGTCAAAGTCAGTGGCTCTACGAGATCTTCGCGGCCCATGTCCACGATCTGGCCATTGTCCAGGGTCGCAGGAGAGCTGGGAACAAAAGCGATGCCCGCGATGCCCAGAATCTGGCCGAGCGGTTCCGGACCCGAGATCTCGGACCACGGATCTGGAAGGCCAACGAACCGTTGGCAACCCTGAAAGACTTGGTGCGAAGCTACGAGATGATCAACAAAGACCTGGTGCGGGTCAAAAACCGCATCCAGCACTTGTTCCGCTCTCGTGGCCTGCCCTCCTGCAAGCAGGGCTGCCCGTTCTGTACAGGCTCTTCGGTTTGTCTGAAACCCGGATTCCATCAGTTCCTCGAACGGTTGCGCCAGCAACAAGAACACCTGGAGACCCTGAAGGCCGAAGCCCAGAAGGCCATGGTCACCGAGGCCAACCGGCATTCGATGATCCCCATTCTCAAAAGCGCACCGGGAATGGGTCCCGTACGCAGTGCACAACTGCTGGCCATTGTCATCAACCCGTACCGGTTCCGCACCTGCCGGCAGTTCTGGTGCTACTGCGGCCTGGCCGTGGTGCAACGTTCTTCCAGCGACTATGTTCGCCAGCCCGACGGCTCCTTTCGTTTCGGGCCGGTACGCAGGAACCGGGGTCTCAACCGCAACTTCAATCACACGGCCAAGGCGATCTTCAAAGGGGCGGCCATGACGGTGCTGACCAGCATGCCCAACGAGCCCCTTCGTCAGGACTACCAACGGCTTGTGGACAACGGGACCAAGCCCAACCTGGCCCGCCTGACCCTTGCCCGAAAGATCGCTGCCCTGGTGCTGGCCATGTGGAAAAACCAGGAGGTCTACGACCCAGTAAAATATCGTCAGCCAAGAAAATAACTCGCCTTGCGGTCCCTGTGACCGGATGGACTGGAACCCCAGGCAGTCCCACAAACCCACGGCGAGATAGGTTCGAGGGAGAGCATCCATGTCATCCTTGGCCCCACGCAGCTTTGGAGGCCCCCAGTCCGGGCTATGCCCCCTCACATTACCGAAGAAAGCCATGGCCGCAGGAGGCCCAGATAGAGGGATGGTTACCTTTTCTTGGCTTGTTCATCGCCGCGGGAGGACTGTATCAAAGCGGTTGGCTCGCAAACCTCATCGGTAACCGATCTGTTTGTGCCCAACCCCCCGGTTCTCCGGTCTCAGGCTCCATACAGGTTGGAGCGGGGACGCCCGATGCAAGAATTTCGGGTGTACAGGATTTTTTTGTCTTGACATCTCCTTCTATAGAGGGATGACGGGAGCGTCGGATTCCCGGAGGTTTCGTATAGCTCCCGGGCCGCACCGTGGATCAATGGGAAAGGGAAGCAGGATCCCCACTTTCGGTTTCCGTTACAGAAAAGAACCTGACCTTCCTGTCCACGGATGCGCCGGCGGGCTGAAAGACAGGCTGTAGTCGATGGTCAACCCAGATCGATCCATCCGCCTCCACGAACACCGTCCAGACCGGCTCCAGCTTTCGAAGGAGGCCGATGGCCTCCTGTCGGCCGGTCACCATGAAGGCGGTGGCCAGGGCGTCGGCAATCATGGCGGTGGAGGCGATCACGGTGACACTCACAGGTCCTCGCGCAGGCTTTCCGGTCTTCGGGTCCAGAATGTGGGAGAAGCGTCCATGTTCGTTTTCAAAATACCGCTCGTAGGATCCTGATGTCACCACAGCGCGCTGGCGCACTTGGAATACCCCGAGCAGGTTTCCCTTTGTAAACGGATCCTGCAGCCCCACTTTCCAGGCAGGGACCTGGTGCATGCATCCGGAGGCCCGGATATCG
>JANQFG010000133.1 GCA_028277985.1 bacterium
AAGCCGGAAGGTGGATTCACATTTGAAGTGCAACAGGTGGTTCCAGAATACCTCGGCTGGGGTCTGATAGTCCAAGCACCTGCGGGGCGTATTGTTGTAGGCCTGGACCAGGGTAGTAAATTGGTCCTCGGGTAAGGTAGCCAGGTCGGTCTTTCTGGGAAGATGGCGGCGCAGGCGACCGATGGCGTTCTCGACTCCGCCCTTTTGCCACGGGGAATGGGTATCACAGAAGAAGGTAGCAATGTTGAGGGTATGGAGGAGGTAGTGACGGGCGAACTCGGTACCGTTGTCGAAAGTGATGGTCTGGCGCCAGGGCTGGGGCAGGGGAGCCAGGAGTCTGGAGATAGCGCTGGCGATAGGGTTGGCGGCTTTGCTAGGGGGACGAACGGCCAGGAGAAGGCGGGAGTGACGTTCATGGAGGGTGAGGACCGCCTGACCGTAGGTGCGAAAGAGCATGAGGTCAGCCTCCCAATGGCCTGGGGAATGGCGGTCCTGGGCAGCGGTAGGGCGTTCGGTGAGAGGACGGCGGAGGGTAATGAAAGAGGCGGGGCTACCGCCGCGACGCCCTCGCCAGCCCCGTTTGGATTTGGCCCTGGGGAGATAGTGGCGCCAGGAGTAGTCCTTCTTGCGGACCAGCTGGGAGTAGATGAAGCGGTAGATGGTCTCGTGGGAGATAAGAGGCCGGCCAGCATCTCGGGCCAGACGCCCGGCCACCTGCTGAGGAGACCAACCTTGCTGGAGCCGGGAGAGGACCAGGTGTCGCAAGTGGCTGTCTCGGTCCAGGCAGGAGCCGGACCAGCGGCGGGCTTGGGCCTGCTGGTGGGCATAACGGGGCTGGTAGCCGCCTTTCTTGGAGCCATTGCGCTTCAACTCCCGAGCGATGGTAGATGGCGCGCGATCCAGACTTGTAGCGATTTGCCGGAGCGATAGTCCCGTGGCACGTAATCGGGAAATCTCACATCGCTCTTCAATGGTGATCTGCGAGTATTTCTGTCCCATGGCAACACCTGTATAAGGTGTTGCACTTCGTTTGTGAATTTAGGGAATCCAG
>JANQFG010000213.1 GCA_028277985.1 bacterium
CAGACCTCTTAGAGCGTGTCTACGCATCATTCCTTCACCCCATGCAATGGATTGCGTTGGTTCTGGACCTTTGACGATGCCTTATCTATCGGACGGAAGATTCCTTAACTTAATACTTTTCAGGTCCCCAAAAGCACACGGAACTGGCCGCCCGGGCCCGGTAGTTTCAAAAGAAAAAACAACTGAGCAGGTAATGAAATAAGATGCGGTCCGTCGGTCCTTATCGGGCGTCAACAAGACGCCTAGTGTCGCCATGGGGATACCTTGTCCTGAGTCGTGGATTGCGCGGCTCGACTCATGTCAAGGAAAGAAACGTTCTTCCACACAAGATCGTTCGATAGTCCCTCTCCAAGCGGTCCTTCGGGAAGGGGGGGATCAACCGCCCCCTCCTCCTCCACAATTGTCATAGCCGTTGACAAGGAAGTCCGTGGAGCTCTCCGCTGAGACCCTGAACCCGAAGTCGTTCACCCCGTAGAAGCGGTAGTAGATTTTGTAGTGGAGTTGAAACTCTCCAAGTTCGTCAACATAGGGTGCCAGGACATCTTTCACGCTGAGGGGAACGAACTCGATCTGGGTGATCGTCTCCCCGATGCAGTCCGAGCCCGGGTCGCAGGGATCGATGCCGTTGCCGTCACTGATCGTCGTCTCATTGAAGGAAGACAGCGGAGGCGAGCCCTGGGTAATCGGTTCGTACCACACCTCATACTCCTGGAGATCGATCCTGCTCGCTGTTTGTGTTTCGCTGTTGTTCAGAGGTCTGTTCAAGAAAGTTATGTTGGCGAAGTGATCGGAGAAAGGTTCCGGGTCCGGGTTCTCCAGGTCACCCGAGCAGTTCGGATTTTGAACAACATCTACCTGACGTGTCGATTCCTCGAAGTAGTTCGGATCGATCTCTTCAATCAAGAAGAGAGACCCGCTCTTGTCCGAACCTCCCGTATCGAAATCTCCACATCCGAAACAAACCAATGGCACAAATAAGAAGAGCGATAAGCCTCTCCACGTTTTCTTTCTGAGAATCCCGCACATGTCTTGACCCTCCTGATACCTGGAATGCCGTCCTAATCCGTTTGCTTCTGATCCACCCACTCGTCCACCGATACCTGTTGATTCGGGATGATCCGTGGGGTGATGAAGATGATCAGCTCCGTTCGTATCGTGCTATCTCCCTTCTTCTTGAAAAGGGACCCGGCCACCGGGATATCCATCAGATAGGGGACGCCGCCAACGGTGTCCGCGTCGTTGTTCGTATAAATGCCGCCGATGACCGCCGTGTCACCGTCTCTGACCAGGACAGTGGTTCTCGCCTCCTTGGTCCCAATGATGAAGCCCACGGTCGGATCCCGGATCGGCGTGTCATTCGTAACCTGGATGTTCATGATGATGCTGCGGTCAAAGGTGATCTGGGGCGTCACCGAGAGGGCCAGCACCGCTTCCTTGAATTCCGTCTTGGTCCCTTCGTCGGAGGTGGTCTGGTAGGGTACCTCCTGGCCCTGGTTGATACGGGCCTCCTGATTGCTCAGGGTTGCCACACGCGGGCTCGAGAGCACACGGGCGTGGTTTCGCTTCTCCAGGGCGCTCAACTGGGCGTCCAGCTGGAAGGAGTTCGTGATGGATGCCAGTGAGATCCCGAGGGCGCCTCCGGCCGAGTCATCCACGGCAGCCGGGAGGTTCACGACCGGGTTGGCAATTCCAGGGACCGCTTCGCCGGAAATGTTGTCCAGCACGCCACCCACATTCGCCGTGTGTGGGAAGTTCAGGCCGGTAGGGTTCCCGGTTGCGGGTCCTGCCCTGTAGAGCGTGCCCCACTGGATCCCGAGTTCCCGCTCGAAGTCCACGTCCAGCTCAACGATCTTCGCCTCTATGAGCACCTGTGGGGTCTGGGTGTCGAGGGAACGAACCAATTCGACCATTTGGTCGATGTTCACGGGCAGATCTCTGATGATCAATGAGTTCGTCCGGGAATCCACGAGAATGGTCGCATCCGGCCGTTGGCTCTTGAGACGGCCGAGCACGGACTCCATGTCCTTTGCTTTCGCGTAGTTGACAGGCACGAGCCGTGTTTGGAGGGCTTCGACTCTCTCCAGGGCCTCTTCCGCCTTCAGGGCTTCTTCCCTCTCCCTCTTCAACTGCGCGTAAGGAGCAACACGAAGGATGTTCGGCCCAAGCTCCTCTTTCTCCAGGGCGTAGGTCTTGAGGATGACGTCCAGGGCCATGTCCCAGGGAACGTTCAGTAGGCGAATGGTCACTTTGCCCTTCACCGCTTCGCTGATAACGATGTTCCTGTTGCTCACCTCTGCGATCAACCGCAGCACGTTCTGGATGTCCGCGTCCTTGAAATCGAGAGAGATCTTGTTGCCACGGTAGCTGTTCGGATCGAGCCCTCCTCGACGTGGAATCACCCTGCCGACGGTCTTCGGTGGCTGGAGTGTTTCCACCGTGGGAGCGGGCTTCTTCGGAACCTTCACTTCCTTCTTCGGCTTCACGGGCGTAGGCTCCGGAACCGGTTCGGGCACGGAAACCGCTTCCGGCTCTGAAACGGGTGCCGGTTCCACTTTGGCAACCTCTTCGGTTGCAGGAAGCGCCGGAGGCGGGAGCAAGGGGATCTCCGGCGGGGTTTCCGGGAGCAGCACGCTCACGCGGACGCCTTGCTCCTCCTCGAGGACGTTGTACGGCCTCTTCTCACGAAGCCGAATCGTGATCAACACCTTTCCGGTCGGTCCGGACCCCACCTGCTCGGGCTTGACCGCCAGGATCGAGGAAGGGAATGCCTTTGTGTCGATGGGCCACTGGAGGTGCTCGGGGATCTGTGCGCCGGGCAGGACCACGACAATCGAGTTGTCCTTTTCCTGCACGTCGAAGGGCACAGCACGGCTGGTCGCGATGATCACGTCGGAGGCCGCCTCACTCTGACGAAAGTCTATGCCCTGTACACGAACCGGTTTCCAGTCGGCTTTTGCTACCACGAGAGGCTCTTCAGGACCACCCATGGGGACCGACTGGGGGTCCGGCTCTTCCATCTCCTCCGGGGATACCTTCGCGCTCGCCATCTCGACGGCGGTTGTCTCCGGCTCCTGCGCCGTCGGTTCTGCGGGTGTCTCCTCTGCCGTCATGTCTATCGTCGTCTCTTCTGCCATTGGCTCGGCCGTTGGCTCCGGATCCGGCACCGCATCGGGTAGATCCGGCCGATCGGGAATCACGCCGGCCAGAACGATGAGGTCCGTTTCCAGGGGTTCCACCAAAGGCTCCGGCTGGCCCTCTTCCCGGAGGTCGAGCACGAACCGTATCTTGTCAGGGTGCCTTCCTACACGGATTCGCTCGAAGGCGCCGCCTTTCAGGTCGAGCCGATTGAACCAGACCTCCCGGGTCGGGTCCTCAACATCCACCACCAGTCGAGGCGGGTCGTCCAGATAGGTGTATTTGTATCCGTCTTCACTCAAGATTTCAGAGAAAACGACCCTTGTGTACCCTTCGCCGAATTCTTCGCGGATTCCATCCTCCTCCCAGGCTTCCTCCCGGATTTGGGCCCGGTCGATGGGAGGATCTTCGGTCATCCCCTCTGCCGTGGTATCCATTCCCGACTCGGAGAGGTCTGTCTCCGCAAGCTCTTCTTCGGTGATATTCGGTGTGTCGGCACTGGCGACCATTTCCGCGGATGTCTGCGCAGCGTCCAGCCCCTGTTCTATCGATTCCTGAAGGGCCTGCGGGTCGTCTGTCCCCTGTGCCTCGGCGGATTCGTCCGCACCGGCAACCGCATCGACCTGGGAACCTTCAGCGTGAACCGGATCGGTACTCGCCTCCAGCCGGCCTTGCCCGGAAGAGCAGCCGACGATCAAGAGAACAAGGAACAAGAGGAAGAGGACATTTCCCCTCCCTGGAGGAGCCACAAACAGACGGCTGTGTCGCCTCTTGATTCTAGGGCCTGTCCGTGACGCTTGCCTCCCGTTCCCGATCGGTAAGCAAAGCGGACCTGAGGTCATGGATTCTCTCCTTCCTCCGATACATAGAGCTTCTTGGTGATGCGTCTCACCTTCTGGTTGCCCAAGACGTCGCGATAGGTGCTTTCGATGATGATGCGGTCTTTCTGGATGGAGGTGATCCTGCCCCCCTCCCTTCCCACGGCGTCACCCGGGGAGACCACGTAACCCTTGCCCACGTCATCTTCAAGAAGTGCCTTCCTCATCGGACCCCCAGCAATGACACCGACCACCTTGAGCTGGTCAAGGCTGTACCGCTCCAAGGGGGTCTTGATCTTCGGGGTCTTTGAGGTGGTTGCGGCCACTGCGGTTCTCGTCGTGACAAAGGACTTGAAGGGGTCCCGATCCGACAGGGGAAGGAACTCAGGGATTTCAGGGCCTGCCGGCGTCGATTCGGCCGGCGGAGTTTCCTCCGGCTTGCTCTCGGGTTCGGCCGCTTTCGGCTCAGCAGGGGTAGGTGCCTGCTTGGGCGGAACGATGACCTTTTTCGTGACCTGTCGAGGAGTAGGTGGCTCCTCATTGCATCCCAAGGAGATACAGGCCAGCACCATACACAGGGCCAGGCCGATGGGAAGCACAGCCCCCGCCCCCCTTTTGTGCCTGAGAATGGAAAAAGCGGCTATCATCTTCTCCGCGACCTCCTGCTTTTTCTCTTCGATCCTTTTGCCGGCTTACCGTCCTTTCCTGGTTGCGGGCGTTCCGATTCCTCGAGGAACTTGTAGGTCGTTGCCTTGCACGCGGTATCCAACAAAGAGGAGGGAACAGAGCCGGCCTTGGCCTTGTTGACGCTCAAGTCGGATATGTTCACGATGCGAGGCAGGTTGCCCACTTTGAAGAAGAAGGTAAGCAGGTTGTGGAAGGTTCCCACGAGCTTGATGTCCACGGGCACCTCTGCATAGAAATCCCTCGGCTTCTGTGCGCCCGGCTTGAACAGCGCGACTTCGAGTCCCGACTCCCTTCCGAGATTCGAGATGTTCTCGAGCAGGGACGGGATCTCTTTCTTGTCCGGTAACTGGGCCATGGCCTGCTTGAGAGACAGATCGAGCTGGAGGTACTCTCGCTTGAAGGCGGCCAGATTTGCTGCGATCGCCTCCTGTTCGGCCTTCTTGACGAGCAGTTTGCTCAGTTCTGCATCGAGCCTGGCGACCTTCTTGTGGGCCGGCAGGAACAGAAGCCAGACATAGAGCGCGGAGAGAAGAACGAGGACACCGGCCAGAATCAGGATCTTCTTTGTTCGGTCCAGCGCCAGGATCGTGTCCAGGTTGATTTCCATGGCCATCGCATCATCCTTCTATGGGGATTTCTTGGCCCCTTGCGTGGGGCCCGTCGTGTTCTTGTTTGTCCCTGATCCATTGTTGTTTGTCTTGGGTGGAGCCAGCGGAGCCACGAGGGAGAAATGCTTCATCCCCACGCCCTCGACTTCTTTCTTCTCGGTCAGTAACAGCTCGACCGTGCCGAAGGACTGTGTGTGCTCGAGCTGCTTCATAAAGGTGGCAATCGTCTCGTTGTCGACCGCATACCCTTCCATGGAGAGCTTCTGACCTTTCAATCCGAGCTCATCGAGCCACATCTTCTCCGGTATGGTCGCCCCGATACGGTCCAGAAGCTCTACGACGAGCATCTTACCCTTCTGGAGCCGATCGATGATCTGGAGCTTGGTTTCGAGCTCCTTCTTCGCATCCTTGTATTTTTCTACCTCGCCCACCTTCTTCTTGAGCTCCACGAGCTCCTGCTTGACGTACTGGATCCGCTGCTCCAGATCCTTCTTCTGCCGGTACTGGTAAAGCTGGATGCCACCCAGTATGACAATGATCAGGCAGATCGAGAGGAAGAAGATGGACACCTGTTGTCGGGTGGTTTCCTTTCGGATCGCCTCGCGATCTGAAAGCAGATTGATTTTGATCATCAGTCCCCCACGCTCCTCAGGGCGAGTCCGACGCTCACGCCCATGAACGGCTGAATCTCCTTCAGATACTCTGGCTTGAACTTGTCCGGGTCAGCAATCACCCTTCGAAATGGATCGGCCAACTCGACGGGTGTCCCTAGGCGGTCCTCCATCTTGGCGGCGAGCCCGGGGAGGGCGGAGCACCCGCCGCAGAGCACCACCTTGTGGATCTTCTCGCTGCCCGAAGTGGCCGAAAAGAACTCGAGCGACCGCTGAGTCTCGTTGAGGAGCACTTCGGTGATGCGCTCGAGGATTTCTTGGACCTCACGCTGGTCTTCTTCTCTTCCGGATCCGCCAAGCTTCAGGTACTCCGCCTCCTGGAAGTTCAGGTTTAGCGCCTTCTGAATCTCCTCGTTGAACTGATTGCCTCCGAAGTGGATGTCCCGAGTGAAAAGGGAGGCTCCGTTCTTGAAGATATTGATGTTTGTGATGCTCGCCCCAATGTTGAAAATGGCCATCACCTCGTCCTCATCCACGTCCGCATTCACCTCGTACATGTTCTCAACGGCGAAGGACGCGACATCCATGATGACAGGACGAAGGTCCGCTTCGCGCAGCAGGCTGGCATAGTCCTCTACGAGGTCCTTCTTCGCGGCCACCAGCAGCACATCCATCTGGCCGCTGCCCGACTCTTCGCCTGCCTCTGCAACCGGGGAGAGAATCTGGTAGTCGAGGTTCACGTCGTGAATGTTGAACGGAATGTATTGCTCCGCCTCCCACTGGATCGACTGCTCGAGCTCTTCCTTCGACATGACCGGCAGGCTCACCTTCTTGATGATAACGCTGTGTCCACAGACCGAGGTGGCCACGTTCCGGGATTCCGGTTTATGGACGTCGATCAGGTTTCGAATCGCATCGACGACCGCAGGAGCGTTCATGATCGCCCCCTCCACGATCGCCTCCGGGGGAAGGTGCATGACCCCCGCATTGAGGAGCTGGTAACCCTTACCCGTCTTTCGAATTTCGGTGAGCTTCAATGCGTTCGAACCGATGTCGAGGCCAAATAGATTCGTCCTCTTCCCGAATATCATGGGGTGTCCTTTACTGCGGTATGTTTTCCCGTGCTTTTGTCCCGTTCAGAGACACGCGTTGCTCCCAGGACAAGTACATTCCTGTAATTCACATCTTCGAACAATAGGGCGAAAAGCTTTAGGTTTTTGTCGGATTTTTAATAAAATTGACATTATTGTCAAGAAAAGAATTGAATTGTTAAACCATATATTTAGGAATTTCAATTAGTTACCCTAATAAAAAGGTTTTTTTGTCCCCCGGATTACGTTCGGGAAGAGTGCAAACGCCATACCAAGGAGAATTTCCGGTTTGGAGGCGCCGGGGCACGAGGTGTGCGAAATCCCAGATGGAAGCCGGATTCAGCCCGGCTCCCACCAGGCGATGGGAAGGCACGAAGGAGGGTCTTCCAGCAGGAGACAGACCCGCCTGCGGCCCAATCCTTTCAGTCGGGCGGTGGCTACGAGCAGGACCCCGGAGTCGTGTTTCAAATAAGGCGGGGTGTCCGTGCTCAGCCGGAAGGCTCGGACCCGGTATTCGCCGTTTCCGAAAGGATGCCAGACGTCGAAGGGGTCTTCCTCGTAAGAATTGCCCCCTTCGTCTAGTTCCTCCATGTGCGGTGCGAGTTGGGAAGAGTCGGTCCCGTGGGCGACGCAGAAGGCCTGCCCGTGGGCGAGTCCTGCTTCTGCGATGTAGAGCATTTCCGTGGATGCCTGAAGGGAATTTCTGACCTTTGTCCCGAGCAAAACGAAGTTTACAATCAACAGGGCCAGGACCGAAAGCAATGACAAGAGCACCACCGCCAGGATGAGGATACTTCCGCGAGACAAGGACGTGTGAATCCTGCCTCCTCGTCGGTGCCGATCAGCGAGGGCCGGTGGAATGGATGTGGAAGCTTTCGCGTCACCCTGCCTTTCGATCATATCGTTCCTCCAGCGATAACGGAACCTGCACAGTTGCCGCCGGTCAGAAGCCTGAAAGCCTCACGGCTGGACTGGGTTCCGGATGCAAACCGCGCTCGAGAGGGTCATGCTTTGCTCTCTGGCAATGGTAGTAACGTATATGCGAACCAGTCCTCGCGTACTCTGTTTGGTCAGACCGAAGACGGGAGCCTCCCCGTGGTTGGGGCCGATTCGCATTGCCATGGGTTGATTGTTCCTCCGGAGCACCCGATGGTTCGAGTCCCATCGGTACACGATCACCTCGTCCGGGTCATTCATGTCTCCGTCCGGGGGACTGCCCGGTTTGCCCCCTCTCCTGTCCATTCGGATCCGTATCCTCTCCGGAGCCGTTCCTCCATCTTCGAGGACCGCCATTTCTTCCGAGACGGTCTCCGCCTTCGGGTTGCAGCCGGCGACACGGAAATCGCGGCTCATCCGGAAGAGCGCAGCCGAAAGGGTCTGCCGCATCCGGGCCGATGTCTCCCAGTGAGCGAGGCATCGCTTCAGACCGACGGTTGTCTGCAACAGGACCGTAGAGAAGAAGCCTGTCAACACGACTACGGTCAGCAACTCTGCCAGGGCCCAACCTGCAGTCGAAGGAAACCGGCCGCGCCTGCATCTCCTCATTAGGCTCTCCATGGGCGAGTGAGCCGTTTCGTAGCCGTGTCCGGTCGTTCAGAGGAATTCGATTGCCACCTTGCATGCGTCGAGCTTGTCTTAATCAAAGCCTTGCATAACACTTCCTCTTCCGGGCACGGACACGGGCACGTGGATGGACTACGGAGCTCACTCTTCCCTAAACAGGAGCGTGGAAACCTCAAAGCTCTTCATGCTCCCCTTCCATGGATACGCGCAAGCAACCGTGACCTCCCGAATTCCGTTGAACACGGAGGAAGCCTCCGTGACCCACCGCCTGCGCATGTCTATGTAAGGGCCGTCGGTCAAGATCTCCTCACCTCCCGCCGCGATTTCGTTCCCCGACATGAAGGAAAACCTGATTTCCTCCATCCTCTCCTGCGCACAGAACGTGGCCTTGGTTGCCCAGGTGTCTTCCTCCTCAAGGTCGCCGATCACCTTGAGAAGGCCGGCGAAGCCGAGGATGCCGAACCCGGTGACGACAACGGCGACCAGTACCTCGAGGAGCGTGAATCCCCGGGAACATGCTTTGCCGTGCTGCCATTCCTGCTTTTTCAGGTGGAAGCAGCCCCGGTTCACCCATTGCCTACGTTGGTAGCCATTTGCCGCCATCTTGGCATTCCGATTTCGCAAAGGGGTCGTAGATCCAGGTCTGAAGACGTCCCGTTGTCAGAAGCACACTCAGGGCACGCATGCGGTCCGCACGGTTCGAAAGGTCCTGTTCCGGGATCAGATAGACGGATCCACAGCGGTCGGCGGTTCCGGACGGAAGGAAACGGATCTCGTGATCCTTCAGATGAATTCCTGAGGAATCGACCGGCTTGCATCCGCTTGTTCGGACCACCCCTTCGGCCGTTCCGAAGGCGACGCCGGGATGCTCTTCCTGAAGGTCGAGCCTTCTCACCATCACGATCTCCTCTTCCCCATTCTCGTTCTCGGTGGCGTGAAAAACACTGATGGTGGATTCCTTCGAACTCAGGATGACGCGGAAGCTGGTCCCCATACGAACGGCGCCCCATCGTGACCACTCGAGCAGGGCGACGACTTCCCCCAAGGCTCTGTCCACGCGAGCCGCCGGCAGTATGCCCTGGAGCCCCTGGAAACAGACCAGGGTCAATAGCCCGAGGAGGGTGCAGCAGACCAGAAGCTCTACGAGAGTGAATCCAGCCGTTCCGCTTCCAGACCCTTTAAAGACCCTGTGCGCCCGGTTTTCGAGAATCGTTGCTTGGCAAGAGGTTTTCTGCTTTGGTTCCATCGGTAGAGGACTCTTTCCCCATTCAGAATGAACCTCGACCTTGGCCTGCAGCAAAGACCATGCCGACGGGAAGGATCACCTCGCGGGATGGAGCGGACGCCTTTCTTCAGATGTTGTAAAAAGCAGACGGCCGCTCAAGGCCTCATGTCAGGAGCTGTGGCGAGAAGGGAAAGACGTGGAAGGGAGTACATAGCAGACTGGATCCGCAGCACTGGAATCCGAACGATTCCAGCGGGTGGAGAAGGGGGCGTTTCTTCGCGAAGGAACTGCGGCGGTTTCGTCACACAGCGATGATTCGAAGCCGGGCCTTCGCGCCGGAGCGGTCCGGATCTCGCTTCAGGCCTGAATCCCGTATTCCTCGATCTTGTAGAGCAGCGTACGATGGCTGATCTCGAGCAGCCGGGCTGCGTGGGTTCGGTTTCCTTTCGTCCTCTCGAGAGCCTTGCCGATCAGGTCTCTTTCCATTTCCCGTGCAGCCTTCTTGATCGAAAGCGCTTTCTCCCCGGAGGCTGGGGATCCGGGTCGATTGCCGTCCAGGATACGATCAGGCAGCTGATCCATCTGAATATGGTCTGTTTCGCTCAAGACCATGGCACGTTCGATCGTATTCTCGAGCTCCCGGACATTTCCCATCCACGTGTAGTCCATGAGCACGCCGACCGCCTCGTTCGCAATGCCCTGGATCCTCGTTTCCAGGAGCGTATTGCACTTCTTGATGAAGTGCTGGACGAGCAGGGGAATATCTTCGCGCCTGTCCCGAAGGGGCGGAAGATGGATCGGAATGACATTCAACCGGTAGTAAAGGTCCTCCCGAAACGTGCCTTTGGACACCTCCCGGGCCAGGTCTTTCACCGTTGCGGCGATGATGCGTACGTCCACCTTGTTGGTCTTCGTGTCCCCTACCCTTCGAATCTCCGAATCCTGGAGGACCCGCAGGATCTTCACCTGCAGGAATTTCGGAAGGTCCCCGATTTCGTCCAGAAGCAGGGTTCCCTTGTCCGCTTCTTCGAACAGGCCTTTCTTGTTGCGCGTCGCATCGGTGAAGGCACCCTTCACGTGACCGAACAGCTCGCTCTCCAGCAGGTTGTCCGGAATCGCGCCGCAGTTGATGGCCACGAAAGGTCCGTTGGATCGGTCGCTGTGATAGTGGATCGCCTTGGCGATCAGCTCTTTGCCCGTTCCGCTCTCTCCGGTGATCAGAACCGTGGTCTTGTAGTCGGCAACCTTTCGGACCGCGTCGAAGACCCTGTGCATCTCCTCGCTCTTCGCAATGATGTTCTCGAAGCTGTATTCCTTCTTGATCTCCTTTCGGAGCTGCATATTCTCCTTCCGGAGGCGCTCCCGCTCTTCCGCCTTCTTCAGGGTGAGGAGAATCTCGTCCGGCTTGAAGGGCTTGGAGACATAGTCGTATGCGCCCATCTTCATCGCCTCGATCGCATCGTCGATCGTGCCGTAAGCGGACATCATGATGACGGTGGCTGCCGTAAGCTGCTCCTCCGCCCTCTTCTTGAGGAAGGTCATACCGTCCATCTCGGGCATCCGGATGTCGCACAAGATGATGTCGTAGTGATGATCCCGGATTCGCTTGAGGGCATCCGCCCCGTTGCCCGCCATGTCGGCCTGGTAGTTGTGCTTCCGAAGGAAGGCGGAAAGCATGTGACGCATGTTTTCTTCGTCATCCACGATGAGTAGCTGTTGTTCCATCTTGCAGCATCTCCTGTCTAGGGGAGCGGAGGTTCTCTTCGTCAGCCTCCAGGACGGGCATTCGTATCCTGACCTGGGTGCTTTCGTTCGGTCCACTGGTGATTCGAATGTCACCGTGGAAGGATTCAATAATGCGTTGGCTCACGGAGAGCCCGAGGCCGGTACCGCGTCCCGCCTCCTTGGTCGTGAAGAAAGGATCGAATACCCGCGGCAGATCTTCCGAGGAGATCCCTGGGCCCGTGTCGACCACCTCGATTTCGACGATGCCCTGGCCCTCCAGAAAGGGCCACTTTCTGGCCGGGTTCTGCTTCCGGAGCAGACGGTAGTCGATGCCGGGCGGATCGTCCTCGCGCCGGGCCGGGCCCTGCACTTTCTTTTGCGGGGGAGAATCGTAGCGACACGCCCGGGAGGTCACCCGAAGAGAGCCCTCGCCGTTCATGGCGTCTTTCGCATTGAGAAAGAGGTTGACCAGGACTTGTTGTACCTGTCCAGGATCAACGGCGACCCGGGGCAAGCGACTCTCGAGCGAGATTTCGAACCGGACGCCGCGGAACTCCCGCTGCCTCTTCAACATGCTCACCGTGTCCTGGACGATCTCATTCAGATCGGAGGGGACGATCTTTCGCGGGGACGGCTTCGAGTACTCACGAAGATCCCGGACGATGCCGTCGATCCGCAGAATCTCTTTCTCCACTCGCTTGAGGTAGTCCATCTGCTCCTGCGGTTCATCGACTCCCTGTTCCAGCATCGTGATGTAGCCCAGAACCGCCCCGAGGGGGTTGCCGATCTCGTGTGCGATCCCTGCTGCGAGGAGCCCTACCGAGGCAAGTTTCTCCGACTGAATGACCTCCTCCTGCCTGTCTTTCAACTCGTGGTTCATCTTCTGGAGGCGCTTCACGTTCTCGTTCAAAGCCCTTTCGTGCGCCTTGAGCTTCTCGGCCATGGTGTTGAACGTGTGGGCGAGCAGGCCGACTTCGTTCTCTCCCTTCGGTTCGACGTTTTGTTGCAGGTCGCCGTCGGCAACCCGCTGCATGACGCGAATCGTGCTGTCCAGGGGCTGGACGAGGGTGCGGGAAATCAGGATGGTCCCGAAGATCAGAAAGACCAGGCTGCCCAGAACCATATAGATGAGGATGAACTTTACGGTCTGCCGTGCGCTGGCAAGGACACCCTCCAGAGACAGCGTTGCGAGGATTCCTCCCACCTTTTCGCCGGACCTCAGCAAGGGAAAGGCGAAAGTTGCCTGGTGAAAGGACCCGAACAAGTGGGGTTTCCCGTCGAGCCTCGTACACGGCTCATCGGTCCGGAAGGAGGTCTGAAGGGCTTCTTCGCCCCCGGGGATGCCGGAGAGGCCCTCATCGGTCGAGGCCAGAACGCGTAGCTCCGGGTCTACGACCAGGAGCTCGATCCGTGAATCCTTGTCCTGGTAGCGACGCATCAAGGCGTGCAGTGACTTGTAGCGATCCGGCTCTTCTGGAACGCTCCTCATGGGGCCGGCCGGAAGGATTTCGAGCGTTTCCTCGGCAAAGGACTCAACAAGGAGCCTGCCCTGGAGCAGATGCTGCTGCAGTACATGTTTGCCGTTGATGAACCAGACGCCGAATCCTGTCAGGAACAAAGAGATCAAGGAGACGACAGCAAGGTTCCCGAGGATCTCGAAGCGGAGTCCTCTGAATCGCCCGACGCGCATGGCTGGGTTTCCTTCTCCCTTGGAGCTTGCTAGGTCTGTATGAAAATTTTTCGGTTGGAAGGTGCAAAAAGTTTAGGGCACCACCGTGCTGAGCGACCGTTCAGAACGTCTTGGAGGAAGGCGAAATCCACTGTAAGTTACTTTTTTGAAAAGAGTTTCTCTCAGGAAGGCAGCAGGGACCAGTAGGCCTGGATGAGGCGATCCCCGACGAGAAGATAGAGGAACGAGGCACCGGAAAGAAAGGGGCCGAAGGGGATGGGCACCTGCCCGTTCGTCCGTCGGACCAACATCAGGGTGATTCCCACGATGGAGGCGATCAGGGAACCCCCGAAGATGGTGAAGACGACTCCCTTCCACCCTGTGAATGCGCCGATCATGGCCAGGAGCTTGATATCACCGCCTCCGATGCCCTCCTGTTTTCGTACCGCTTCGTAGGCCATGCCCACCAGCAGCAGGGATCCTCCACCGAGCGCCAGCCCCAGCAGAGAATCGACCAGGCCCGTGATGGGTGCCACGGCGGCGACCAGGACTCCGATCAGAATGCCCGGCAGGCTGATTTCGTCCGGAATGATGCGGTGATCCAGATCGATCACGCTTACCACCAGGAGGGACGCCGCATAGGGGAAATAGATGCAGTAGGCGATCCCCGCGCCGAAGCGGTAGTAGACAAGCCATGACAGGAGCCCCGTGATCGCCTCGATGAGAGGGTAGCGAAGCGGTATGCCCGTTCCGCAGTGCCGGCACTTGCCCCTGAGAAACAGATAGCTGACGAGTGGGATATTGTCATACCAGGCGATCGTCTGGTTGCACGACGGGCAGCCCGAACGAGGTCGTACGATCGACACGTCCCGTGGGAGCCGGTATATGCAGACGTTCAGGAAGCTTCCCAGGACCAGTCCGATGAGGATGGTGAGCAGGTCGAAGATCCATGGATGCAGTTCCAGCGTTTCCATGACGGGGTGTCTCCACTTGGGTTTGGGGACAACTATAAAGAAATCGGCTGGTTTTTCAAGGAGGCTGTTAGCTCGAGCGAATTGTGCGGGACGGCATGGACAGATGGGGGCGCTTGGAGGAGGTCAAAGGTGAAAGGTCAAAGGACAAAGGGCCCGTCCCCCCGGCCGTGCATGGCCTCATCACTGACAGGGTGGTGGGGTCGGGATGGCCTGACCCCTGACCCCTGATACCTGGACCCTTTCCGGTCGATTACGGACAAGCGGCGTCCTCGCCCTTCTGGTTGTCCTGATCGAGGCAGAACTTCTTCCCGGCGTCGGGACCGCCCGCCTTGCCGGTGGCGATTGCGGTGAACTGCTGTCCCACAAGGAAGGTGACCACCGAGTATTCGTAGAGCAGATTGGCCGGGTCTCCGGGCCGGAAGTCAGGCAGTGCCAGCATCAGGGCCGCAGTATCTGCGGCGTCGATGTAGGTACCTTGCTCGGCGCGACGCTTCTCTTCGAGCAATTTGATGATCTCCAAGTTGGACTTGTACTCCGTCCGTTTCCCTCTTTTCTGAATGCCCAAATACGTGGGAATTGCGATAGCGGAGATGATGCCGATAATGGCTACAACGATCATTAGTTCGGTAAGCGAAAACCCTCGCCGATCGTGTCTCATGGTTTCTGACTCCGTGTCAATTATTTGCCGTCAAGATTCTCAACTATTACGGTTAAGTATTACGGGTGGTTGTCGTCCCTTATTGGGTCCGTTCTTCGTTTCTGATTTCATCGGTAACGACTACTTCGGCTCCGCTATGGTCAATGCCCGTACCTGCCTTGGGCCCTACGCCTGTCTTGAGGACGGAGGCATCAAACCAACGAGGCATTTCTTCCTGGCAAGACGCCACAGACTCGAGCAGCCGCTCCATGCGGGAGTGGCTCTTCATGCGCATATAGGAGGGTACCGCGATGGATATGAGGATTCCGAAGACGCCGATGACGACGCCGATCTCAGAAAGTGTGAGGAGCCTTCTCCTGTCCTCGCCCATCGGTTTTCCACCTTGATAGTTGAGAATCGGCTTTTCGACAATAGGTCGGAGTCGACATGCCTACCCGCTTCCTCTTTCAGAATCACGCAAAGCTCATGCCAAGAAGGATCCCGGCAGAGGTATGCAATGAGCGGCCACCCGGTGCCGACGGGGCCACGATCGCTTAAGTGTATGAGTTGCCACGGAAAAAAGAGACCTCTCCGATTCCGAAGTAGAGTCCGGTTTGTATACAGCCACGCAGGACCACCGCGATCAAACCCGTGCTGGCAACAGTCGGGTGACAAGAATTGTCACTCAGATGACGAGTTACCGCAGCATCATTCATTGACGGCTGCCTGTTCCCGGTCGTTCATGGCGTATTTCTCGAGCCTGTACCGGAAGGACCGGAAGCTCACGTGAAGAAGTTCCGCCGCCCTTTTCTTTACACCATGGGTCCTCTCCAGGGCCTGCTGGATCATTCTCTTCTCGATGTTTTCCACGAGGTCTTCGAGATGGACTCCCTCATCCGGAAGCCTCAAGATGTCCTGTCCCCTGCCCTGCGCGTTCCACTCGCGTTTCACGCCGTGAACCATGTCGGAAGGCAGCGAGGAATCCTGGATGGACGCAGAGCTTTCGAGCGCCACGGCACGCTCCAGGATGTTTTCGAGTTCCCGTACGTTGCCCGGGTACGCATAGTTCGCAAGGCGGTCCATGGCCGCGTCGGAGATCCCGTCGATTTTCCGGCTGAGTGCGGCCGCGTATTTTCCGACGAAGTGCTCCGCCAGGAGTTGGATGTCCTCCTTTCGTTGCCGCAAAGGAGGGAGCAGAATCTGGATGACATTGAGACGGTAGTACAAATCCTCCCGGAAGCTCCCGCGCTCGATCTCTTCCTCGAGATCCTTGTTTGTGGCGCAGATGATTCGAACGTTTACGGAGATGTTCTCTGTGCATCCCACACGGCGAAAGGTCCTCTCCTGGATGAACCGCAGGAGCTTCACCTGCATGGGCAGCGGGATTTCCCCCACCTCGTCCAGGAAGACGGTGCCTCCGTTGGCCATCTCCAGGAGACCGATCTTGTTCTGAATCGCTCCGGTAAAGGAGCCCTTGACGTGCCCGAACAGCTCGCTCTCGATCAGGTTTTCCGGAATCGCGCCGCAGTGGATCGTCACAAAGGGCTCGTCCTGCCGAGAGCTCTCGTGATGGATCGCCTTGGCCACCAATTCCTTGCCGGTCCCACTTTCACCCGTGAGCAGTACGTTGGTCGGGGTGTCGGCGATCTTCTCGACCAGGCTGAAGACCCGATGCATCGCGGGGCTCTTTCCGATAATCAGGGAGTGTGTATCCCAGCCGTCGAGCTGTTTCTTGAGCAGCTTGTTCTGGCGTTCAAGACATTTCCGTTCCAGAGCCCGTTTGATGACGATACGGATCTCTTCCACTTTGAAAGGTTTGGTGATGTAGTCCAGGGCACCCTGTTTCATCGCCTCGACCGCCGTCTCGGTCGACGCGTAGGCCGTGATCATGATGACAGCCGTATCGGGCCACGTCTCTTTGACCTTTCTGAGCACACCGAGTCCGTCGATGTCGGGCATCTTCACGTCGCAGATGAGCGCATCAAAGAACCGCTTCTCGATCTTCTCGACCGCCACGGCGCCGCTCTCCGCGGTCTCGACCTCGTACCCGTCTCGACGGAGCATGATCTCCAAAAACTCCCGCATGCTCTTCTCGTCATCCACAACGAGGATTTTGTTCTTCGACATGATCCCGTGCCTCCTGTTCGCATAAGCTGCTTCTTTGCAGGCCTTTCGGTTGCGTGGTGTCTGGATTCAGTTCGGAAGAGACGTCCCCGCCCTCCCCTGACGGACAGGGGTCGTGCGAGCCCCGGGACGGAGGACCCTCCGGCCCGAGGATCTCAGGATCCCCGTCGGAACAGAGGGATGGGTCTGTGGCTGCCTGGTCCGGCAGGTCGATCTCGAAAACCGAGCCTTTTCCCGGCTCGCTCTGGACGTGAATCCTTCCCCCATGGTTCTCCACGATCCGGTGAACGATCGCGAGACCGAGACCGGTCCCTTCCGGCCGGCTCGTGTAGAAGGGGTCGAAGATTCTTGCCAGATTCTCGGAGGTGATCCCGCGGCCTGTGTCCCGGACCCTCCAAGAGACGGACGTAGCGCCCGTCCTGTTTCGTTTTTCCTCCCCTTCGACCCGGATTTCCCCCCCATCGGGCATCGCCTGAACCGCGTTGAGTAGGAGATTCCAGAGAATTTGCTGAATCTGCCTGCGGTTTCCGTGGATCCGAACCGCCGGGTCCATCTGAACCTCCACTGCCAGACCCTCTCTGGAATGGGGGCCCTTCTTGAAGATCTCGAAGGTCTCCTCCACCAGTTTTCGGAGGGGAATGGACTCTCGTTCGCCCACGTGGGGGAAGGCGAAGAGCAGGAAATCGGTGATCAGCGCGTCGAGCCGCTCGCTCTCCTTGAGGACGATTCCCATCAATCGTTCCTGGGTGCCTTCGAGCGAAACCTCTCCCTGAAGAAGCTGAATCGACCCGTAGAGCGAAGCCAGAGGGTTTCGGATCTCGTGGGCCAGCCCAGCCGCCATCTCGCCGATGGCCGCCAGCTTTTCCTTCCGCCTGAGGGAATCCTCCATCTGCTTGTAGTAGGTCAGGTCCTGGAAGACGATCAGATGTCCGAAGGGATCTCCTTTGTGGTCCCGCAGAACGGCACCTGAGCACCCGAGCATGAGCGCCTTCCCGTCCTTTCGCTCGTAGGATTGTTCCCACCGAAAGGGAGCGGTAGACGTGGCATCCTGGATGTCCAACTCGTCGAGGGGGATCATTCCAAGGAAGTCCTCGACCTTCTGCCCAAGCAATGCATCGCTCGTCTGGTCGGTGATCGCGGCAGCCGCCTCGTTGACCGAAGTGATCCGCCCCCCGAGGTCGAGGGTGATCAGGCCGGAGCGAATGCACCGGACGATCGATTCGTTCAGGTGCAGCAGGCTCTGCACCTTGTCCGATTTTTCCTGGAGAAGGAGATTCGTCTGGGAGAACCTCTGTTTGAGAGAGCCCGTCAACATGGCGGCCGATCCCATCGCCGCAAGGATGAAGATCAGATTGGCGATCGGATAGTTGGCCGGATGTGTGACCACGGCGGCGGCGATCGGCGATGTCCTTGGGAAGAGGGCCCAATGATACTCGAGGTGGAGTTCGAGCCAGTAGAGCAAACCGCAGACAAAGGCGATCAGAATCGCGCCGTAAAGACCGAGCAGGATGCTGCCCTCGATGATCACGAACAGATAGAGGAAGATGAAGAGACTGCCGGTCCCGCCCGTGGAGTAGATCCAGATCGCCGTGAAGGCGAGGTCCCACCCGACCTGGAGCTTCGCCAGCAGATCCTTCGAAACACGGGCCCGCATGCCGAACCATGTCACCAGGCTGAACGCGTAAGAATAGAGCAGGAGGTGTATCAGGACAGAGGCGTCAAGGGTGTGCCCGTTTTCGGCCCCTTGCACGGCAAGCATGGCGACGAACAGACACAGTGCCGTGGTCAGGGCGACGCGCGTCCAGAGACAACCACGCAGCAGGAGCGCAAGACGCTCCTCATTGCCCTGCATCAAAGAGGGGTTGACGGTCGATTCCTCTCGGAATGCGCCGGAGGAAACCGATTCGCCGAACAAGGATGTCTCCATTTGCGACCTCAAATCCCTATCTCCCCCTGACCCCTTTCACCTTCGACCTTTCCCCTGCGACGGAGTCGCATCATGCGACCACGGATGCCATCTTGAAGATCGGAAGATACATCGCGACCATCATGCCGCCGATCAGGACGCCGAGAACGACCATCATCAGGGGCTCGAGCAGGGAAGTAAGCGCGGCCACCGTGGCGTCCACTTCCTCGTCATAGAAGTCTGCGATCTTGTTCAACATCGCATCCAGGGAGCCGGTGCTCTCCCCGACACCGATCATCTGAACCACCATGCCGGAGAAGACCTGGGACTGCTCCAGCGGCTCCGCGATCGTTTTCCCCTCTGAAATGCTCACCCGTGTCCTCATGATGGCCTCTTCGATGACCTTGTTGCCCGAAGCTCTTGCGGTGATCAGGAGGCCGTCCAGGATAGGCACCCCGCTCGAAACGAGCGTGCCCAGGGTGCGGGTGAAGCGTGACGTGGCAATTTTGAGGAGTAGATCGCCGAAGACGGGTAACTTGAGCATCGCCTTGTCCACGACCTTGCGTCCCGATTCCGTTCGGTAATAGCGACGGAACACGAAAACGAACGCGATCACACCGGCAATCATGTAGAAGATATTCGTCTTCATGAAGTTGCTCAGTGCGATGAGAAACTGCGTGGGTGCGGGCAAGGCGGCGCCGAAGCCCTGGAACATCTTCTCGAATACCGGGATCACAAAAACGAGAAGAACGACCACGACCAGGACCGACACCCCCAGGATCGACGCCGGATAGACCATGGCGCCCTTGACTCTCTTCTTGAGAGCGATCGATTTTTCCATGTACTGGCTGAGTCGGTTCAGGATGATGTCCAGCGTACCGCCGATCTCACCCGCGGTGACAAGATTCGTATACAGATCGTCGAATGCCCTGGGATGCTTCCTGAGGGCGTCCGAAAAAGTGGATCCCCCTTCCACTTCTCCCTTCACTTTCAGGAGAGTCTCCCTAAAAGTCTTGTTTTCCTGCTGGTTGGCCAGGATCTCCAAAGACTGCACGAGAGGCAGACCCGAATCGATCATTGTGGCCAGCTGGCGCGTGAACACCGCCACCTCCTTCTCGGTGACCTGCTGGCGCAGGATCTTGAGGTCGAATTTGCTGGAAAACGGCTTCTCTGGTTTTACCTGAATCGGGACGATCTGCTGCTTCCGTAGATTCAGGACGGCCACAGAAGCATTCGCCGCCTCCATTTCGCCTCGGATGACCTCACCCTGTCGGTTTTTTCCCTGCCACCTGAACTTAGGCATTAGAAATTCCTCCTAGAACCGCAAACAAAGATTCGTTTCGGGTTGGTTGAACAGAGATTGCATCTGCCCGGCTATGCGTCCCTCCTACCGGTTCCTGTAAAGTGCTTTGGGCTGTTGCTGGTAGTTCGCACCTTGCGTACCGGTTGCCGCGACCCCCATCTCCACGGAGGAGCCTTTGCCGGCGATCATCTCGTTCAACTCGTCCGGAACGGAAGACCGTGCAATCGCATCCTCGTATCCGATCATCTTTCGTAGGAACAGATCACAAAGGGACTGGTTCATAGTCTGCATCTCGAACTTGGACTGACCCATCTGCATCTGGGAATAGATCTGATGGACCTTTTCCTCTCGAATTAGGTTCCTGATTGCGGGGTTCGGTACCATGATCTCGAGGGCCAGGACCCGTCCCTTGCCCCCCGACCTGGGGAGCAGAATCTGACTCAACACACCCTCCAGGACCATGGAAAGCTGCGCGCGGACCTGGGGTTGCTGGAATGGAGGAAAGACGTCGATGATACGGTTGATCGTCTGGACGCAGGAGTTCGTGTGGAGCGTTGCCAGGGCCAGGTGCCCCGTTTCCGCGATGGTCAGGGCGGCCTCCATCGTCTCCAGATCCCTCATCTCACCGATGAGTACCACGTCCGGGTCCTGCCTAAGAATGTGCTTGAGCGCCTTGGTGAAGGTCACCGTATCCGCCCCCACCTCCCGCTGATTCACGATCCCTTTCTTGTGAGCGTGAACGTACTCGATCGGATCCTCGATGGTTACGATATGAAGCGGACGGGTGGCGTTGATCTCATCGATCATTGCGGCGAGGGTCGTGGTCTTGCCGCTTCCGGTCGGTCCGGTTACGAGAATTAGCCCCCTCGGCTTTCGAGTGAGATCTTTCACGATCTGAGGAAGGCCGAGTTCTTGAAAGCTCCGGATGTTGTAAGGAATGGTTCGAAAGGCGCCGGCCACGGTTCCCCTCTGCATGAACATGTTCGCCCGGAACCTGCTCAAATCCTTGATGCCGAAGGAGAGATCCAGCTCGCTATCCTCCTCGAACCGTTTCTTCTGCACCTCGGTCAAGACGCTGTAGCACATCTGTTTCGATTCGATCGATGACAAGGGTTCCATGTGGAGTCCCACCAGGTTCCCGTCCACCCGTATCTGTGGAGGGGAGCCTACGGTGAGGTGAAGGTCCGAGGCGTCCTTCTCGATCATGATCTTCAATAGTTCCGGCAGCGAAGACATTGTACTCCTCCTACTTCGGTGGTCTCTACTCCCTGCTCACTCTCATTCCGGTACCGTGTGATCCATCTCGGAATCGAGCTTCTGAGGACTCGATCCGTTTCCGTTGTCATCCGCAGCGGTGACACGCAGCACTTCTTCAGCCGTCGTGACCCCTTCGCGAATCTTGTGCAGGCCGCTTTGCCTGAGTGTTTTCATGCCCGACTGTGCAGCTGCACGTTTCAACTCGCCCGCAGAGCCGCCCTCCAGGATGAGTTCCTTCAACTCCTCCTGCACAGGCAGCACTTCGTAAAGGGCAATCCGCCCCTTGTAGCCCGTATCGTTGCACTTCTCGCACCCGGCTCCCTGATATCCCTCGGTCGATTCCGCCTCCTCGTGGGACATCCCCATCTCGACCAGGGCCTGGGGTTTCAGCTCGAGACGTTCCTTGCACTCGCCGCAGATTTTTCGGACGAGGCGCTGGGCCAGAATGAGATTCACCGACGAGGTGACCAGGAACGGTTCTACGCCCATGTTGAGCATTCTGTGAATCGTGCTCGGGGCATCGTTCGTATGGAGCGTGCTGAGGACGAGATGGCCGGTCAGGGCCGCCTTGATGGCAATCTCGGCGGTCTCGAAGTCTCGAATCTCGCCGACCATGATGATGTCCGGGTCCTGGCGGAGAAAGGCTCGCAGCGCTGCCGCAAAATTCAGCCCGATCTCCTCGTGCATCTGCACCTGGTTGATGCCGGGGAGGTTGTATTCCACAGGGTCTTCGGCTGTAGAGATGTTCTGGGTGACCTTGTTGAGCTCGGTCAGCGCGGAGTAGAGGCTCGTCGTCTTGCCGCTCCCCGTGGGGCCGGTGACCAGGACCATACCGTAAGGCTGGTAGATGGCCTCCTTGAAGTCCTCCAGCGCCTTAGCCTCGAACCCGAGTTTCGTCATGTCCAGTTGGAGAGCACTCTTGTCGAGCAATCGCAGCACGAGTTTCTCGCCGAAGAGGGTCGGCAGCACCGAGACTCGAAAGTCCATCTCTTTCGTCGTGGTCTTCAGTTTGATGCGACCGTCCTGGGGAAGCCTTCGCTCCGCGATGTCGAGGCTCGACATGATCTTCAGTCTCGAGATGATCGCGTTCTTCAACCTCATCGGCGGGTTCATGATCTCGTGAAGGACCCCGTCGATGCGGTAGCGCACCCGAAACTGCTTCTCATAAGGCTCTATGTGGATGTCGCTCGCTTCCTTTGCGATCGCTTCGGTCAGGATGACGTTGACCAGCTTGACCACGGGTGCTTCAGAGGTGGACTTCTCCAGTTCCTCTATGTTTACCTCTTCTTCCTCGTCCACCACCTCGAGTTCGAGGTCCTCCAGGTCGCTCATCACGTCCATGAGCGTTGCGGAATTATCGTAGTATCGGTTGATCGCGTCCTTCAGAGCCGTTTCTTCGGCAACGACCACGTCGATGTTGTAGCCGGTCAGGAATTTGATATCGTCGATGACCAGATAGTTGGTCGGATCGCTGGTGGCGATCACGAGTGTTGAGCCCGCACGGCTCACCGGTAGGACCTTGTGTTTCTGAACCACTTCGGGAGGAACGAGCTTGAGCAGGTCCGCGGTGATCTCCACCTTGGTCAGGTCGATGGCGGGAAATCCAAACTGCTTGCTCAGGAAGTGCAGCAGGTCTTCTTCCTTGATGAAGCCGAGCTTGATCAGATTGGAACCGATCAAGCCGCCGGTTCGCTTTTGTTCATCCAGGGCCTTCTCGAGTTGCGATTTCGTAATCAGACCGGCCTGTATCAGCCTGTCTCCCAGCCGCCCGTTCGACATGTTCGATGGCGACGGGGCTTTCGCAGCCAGTTGCCCGTTCTGCGTTCGTGTCAAGGAAACTGCCCCTTTCTCGAATCCGAATTCTGTCAATGCGTGCCCGCACCATTGCCCCGGAGCGGCATCTCGGGGACGTCGGGCGTCGATCCGGAACGTATGTTGAGCAAAATTTGTACCAAGGGTGACACGAATTGTTTTCAGGTGGGTAAACAGCCGGAGTTGTGCTGAAAATGCGTTGCTGGAGAAATCGGAGCAGGCTCGGGGGATGGGGAAAGTTGAAAAAAGATCAACAAGTCGAAAAAATTTGCACGGCCTGGAGGATCAGGCGATCCTCCCCCTTTCGAAGGGTTCGCACGTCCAGGATCACCTCGTCCTGCTCGATTCTGGCAATCACGGGCGGGGAGGCGCCGCGCAGGCGGACCAGGATCTCCTCGGCACGGACCCGGGAGCTCTGGAGGCTTATGCCCACGCCCGGAATCGCATCCATCGGCATGGAACCGCCGCCGGCCCTTCCGGTAACGGACCGCAGGGAAACGGTGAAAGATGCGGGCAGACTCTTCCGGAGCTTCCCTGCGAGGCGCTGTGCCCGCCTTCGCAAGGTGGCCTCCGGTATGGAAAGCATGGCCATGGCAGGGATCCGGGTCCGGGCCGTCTGGGGATCCCGGTAGAGAAGCAGGGTAACCTCCAGAGCTGCCAGCGTGAGTTTGTCGATCCGAAGAACACGATTGAGGGGGTGGCGCTGTATGGTCTCCAGGGTCTCTTTCCGGCCGAGCAGGATTCCGGCCTGCGGCCCGCCCAGGAGCTTGTCTCCGCTGAATGTGACGAGATCCGCCCCGGACCGCAATACGTCGGAGACGAGAGGTTCGCGGACCAGACCCGGGATCCCGGGCTCCATCAGACAACCGCTGCCCAGATCCTCCATGACGGGCAGTCCGTAGCGGCGTCCAAGGGCGACCAACTCCTCGGTGGATACCTCCTTGTGAAACCCCATCACCCGGTAGTTGCTCGGATGGACCTTGAGCAGAAGGCCGGTGGAGGAGCCGATCGCCTGTTCGTAGTCCTTGAGATGTGTTCGATTCGTGGTGCCCACCTCGACGAGTGTCGCATCGCTCTCCCGAAGGATGTCCGGAATTCGAAAGGATCCGCCGATCTCGATCAACTCCCCCCGAGAGACGATAACGCCCTTGCCTTTTGCTAGGACCCGGAGAGCCAGATAGACGGCCGCGGCGTTGTTGTTCACCACGAGAGCCGCCTCGGCTCCGGTCAGGCTGCACAGCAACTCCTCCACGTGTTCGTATCTAAGCCCGCGTTTTCCTGAGTCCAGGTCGAACTCGAGGTTGGAGTACCCGACGGAGACCTCTTGTAGTGCGCGAACCGCTTCTTCCGCCAGCGGGGCCCTGCCCAGGTTGGTGTGCAGGATCACGCCTGTCGCATTCACGACGGGACGCAGACTCCGCAGGAGCAACTTGCGTGCCTCTCGCAGGACCTCCGCGTGTGTCCGGTCCAGCGGATCAGGTTCCGTCAGGTCTCCCCGCAGGATTGCTTCTCGTTGCAGGTCCAGAACGTTTCGCGCGGCCTGTCGAAGGGCCCAGCGGGGGAGTTTCTCCGCCTCCTCCGCGTCTTTGATCTCAGGGCCGTCCAGGATCTCGTGAACCGCGGGAAGACGCCTCAGAATCGACTGGGTTTCGTTCGGGTTGCTCTGCATGAGAACCAAGACCCCACGTGAATTGAAATCCGCCAGGTTTGCCGCATCTCTTATCTTAGAATGCCGTGTGGAAAATCACAAATCGAGGAAAATCAGCCCCTTTCCGGCCGTCCGGACGGGCCTCGCCGAGTTCGGCTTTCCTTGCCATTTCCCAGGGGCCTGTCTAGAATTGATGATGAGTGCGGCCGTTGACCCCGTTGCATAGAGGATCGGGACAGCCAAATTGGGAAAAACAAAGGGATTCAAGAACGGGATGAATCGAGAGTTTCCACAGGGCGTTCGGAGGCCGGCCCGCTATATGGGCTCGGAGTTGCATGCTGCCCGGATTCCGGGTCGCGACGACCTTCGGGTGGGGCTCGCCTTTCCTGATCTCTACGAAGTCGGGATGTCCCACCTGGGCCTGAATCTTCTCTATTCCTGCGTCAACCGGGCACCGGGCCTGTTCGGGGAGCGTGTCTTCATGCCCGATGAGGATCTGGAACAGCTGCTTCGCTGCAGCGAGACCCCCCTGACCACCCTCGAGACCCGACTGCCCCTGCATCGACTCGACGTCCTCGGATTCAGCCTGGCCTACGAGCTCACCTACACGAACGTCCTCGGGATCCTGGATCTCGGCGGGATCCCGCTACGGTCTGCCGATCGTGCCCGAGAGCATCCGCTTGTGATCGCGGGCGGGCCTTGTGCCTTCAATCCGGAGCCTCTCGCCTCGTTTGTCGACGCGTTTGTGGTTGGAGAGGCCGAGGTCCTCCTGGTGGAGCTCTGCCGCACTGTAAAGGAATGGAAGGCGAGCGGCAGTTCCCGGCAGGACCTGCTGCGGGCCCTGGATGCTATGGATAGCGTATACGTGCCCTCCCTTTTCGAATGGAGGCGGCCGGGAGTCGAGGGAGGCAGCGGCCTCGTCTCTCTTACCGGTCGTGAAGGGGCCGTGCGAAAATGCGAAATCCTCGAGCTCGATGAGGCCCCCTACCCCGAACGCCCCCTTGTGCCGTTTGCTCGAATCGTACACGACCGGATCAGCATCGAGGCGGCCCGCGGGTGTCCCCATGCCTGCCGTTTCTGCCAGGCCGGAAATCTCTACCGTCCCTATCGACAGAGGAGCGCCGAGCGACTCCGGGAGATCGCGCTTACGAGCATCGAGCGAACAGGATACGAGCAGGTTTCGCTTCTTGCCCTCAGTATAGGGGACTACTCCGGTCTCGCCCCGCTGGTGCGGGACCTGATGGGTCAGCTGACTCCCAGGAGGGTCTCCCTGTCCCTCCCCTCCCTTCGGGTGGGATCCCTTCGAGATTCGGTGGTCGAGGAAATCCTCCGCGTGAGGAAGACCGGTTTTACCCTGGCGCCGGAGGCGGCGAGCCCCCGACTGCGAAGTGTCGTGAACAAGACGATTTCGGATGAAGAGCTCCTCCGAACGGCCGAGTTGATCGCCCGCCTGGGCTGGCGGTCTTTGAAACTCTACTTCATGATCGGGCTCCCGGGTGAGCAAGAGGAGGATGTGGAGGAGATCGTGCGGCTCGCCCAGAGGATTCGAGATCAAGCGAGGGCGGCGAGGAACGGAGGTTTCCAGCTGACGGTCAATGTCTCTTCCTTCGTGCCAAAAGCGCACACGCCGTTCCAATGGGCCGCACAGCAAGCCCGGGACGTGTCCGAGCAGAAGCAGCGGTTTCTGAGGCAGAAGCTCAAACAACCCGGCTTCCGGATGAAGTGGCATGACACCCGGCTCAGTCTCCTGGAAGGGATCTTCGCACGCGGCGACAGGGATGTGGGCGAGCTTCTCGAAACAGCCTATCGGCTCGGCTGTCGAAGAGACGGCTGGAGCGAATACATGAGGTTCGACCTCTGGGAAAGGGCCTTTGAAGAGACGGGCGTAAACCCCTCGGACCATCTCGATCCCTATCCCGACCTTGACGGCCCTCTGCCCTGGGATTGGATCGATACCGGGATGCCCCGTGAGTGGTTTCGCGAGGAGCATCGAAAGGCCCTGGGCGCGGAATGCACTGATTTCTCCTGTTTGGGCGATTGCAGCGCATGCGGCGTCTGTGCGGTGGACGCCGACGGAGGCAACGGACGAAGAACCCCGGCGGTCACACCTGAGCATTCCGAGTCGGAAGCGGCATCCGGTGCGGGACCCTCTGTACGCGGCGGAGGAGAGCGGCCGGCGGCGAGGTTGAGGCTCCAGTATGTCAAACAGCATCCACTGTCCTGTTTGAGCCACCTGGAAACGCTCACCCTCTTTCACAGGGCCCTGCGCAGGAGCAAGCTCCCCATTCACTTCACGGGAGGGGAGCATCCGCACCCGAAAATGGCGTTCAGTCCCGCCCTTCCGGTCGGGGTCGAGAGCCATGCGGAGTACCTGGATCTGTGGTTTTCGAGCGTGCCGGAGGGAAAGGATGTCGAGGACGGACTGAATGCGGTCCTCCCCGAAGGGATATCCGTGGTGGACGCGCGAGCGGTGCCGTTGAACGCTTCCTCGCTGGAACAGAGCATCGCCTGGATGGAGTACGAGTTCACCTTCCCGCAGGCATCCCCGGAAACTCCTTCGCAGGAGGAGTTGGAAACGGCGATGGAGGCATTCTACGACGAGAATCTCGTCACCGTTGGGCGGGTCGGCAAGGAGAAGAAGAACGACGGGAATCTTCTTCGGGCCGTGAGACTCTCGAGCAGGCAGGCCGGCCCGGGACTGGTCTGCAGGATCCACCGGCTCTCGGGATCGACTCCATCGGCCATGCGCGTCGTGGAGCGCCTGTTTCCGTCGATGAATAAGAACGGGCTCCGGCCTCGAATCGTCAAGACCGAGGCCGCCTTGCTTGCCCCGACCCCTCCGGCCCCTTCTTCGAAAAGGAAACTCCGTCATGGGAAATGAGCTGGTCATCAATGTCACACCTCATGCCACACGGGCGGCGCTGATCGAGAACGGGGTTGTGACCGAGTTGTTCATCGAGCGGAACCGCAGAAAGGGTTTCGTCGGGAACATCTACAAAGGCCGGGTGCTGCGGGTTCTTCCGGGGATGCAGGCCGCCTTCGTGGACATCGGGCTCGAGCGGGCCGCGTTCCTCTATGTGTCCGACGTGTATCGCGACGACCTGCGAGACTACAGCTTCTTCCTGGAGGACGAGGAAGACGAGGAGCTGGTGAACGAAAGCTTCCCGGAATCGTCCGAAGATGAGGAGGACGGGGAGGAAGATCCTTTCGAATACGCTTTTCCACGGAAGCCGAGTGTCCAGGAAGTGCATATCGAAGACGTCCTGAAGGAAGGGCAGGAGATCCTTGTACAGGTCACAAAGGATCCCCTGGGGACAAAGGGGCCCCGGGTCACCATGCACGCCTCCCTCCCGGGTCGCCATCTGGTCTTCATGCCCACCGTGAACCACATCGGTGTTTCCCGGCGGATCGAGGAAGAGAAGGAGAGGGAACGGCTTAAGAAGATCATACAGAAGATCAAACCTCCCGACTCAGGGTTTATCGTCAGAACCGTCAGCAAGGGGAAGTGGGAGAAGGAACTGAAGGCGGACATGGACTACCTGATCAAGCTCTGGGAAAGCATCCAGGAGCGCCAGGAACAGGCGAGCGCTGCGACCCTGCTGCACCAGGACCTCGATCTCACCCTCCGCTTGATCCGGGATATCTTCACGCCCGACATTACCCGGCTCGTCATCGATTCGGGGGAAGAGTGCGGAAAGATCCTCACCTTTGTCGAGACGTTCATGCCCAAGCTCAGGAACCAGGTCTTTCACTACGACAAGGAAGAGCCGATCTTCGACGCTTACCGCGTCGAGGTGCAGATCAGCGAGGCGCTCCGCAGAAAGGTGTGGCTGAAATCGGGCGGGTACATCGTCATCGACGAAACCGAGGCCCTGACGGCGATCGATGTGAACACCGGCAAGTTCGTGGGGCAGCGAAACCTGGAAGACACCATCCTGAAGACGAACCTCGAGGCGGTCAAGGAGATCGTCTATCAGATCCGGCTCCGGAACATCGGCGGCATCATCATCATCGACTTCATCGATATGGAGAAGAAAGAGAATCGGGAAGACGTGTTCCACGCTCTGGGCGAGGCCCTGAAGGCAGACCGTGCCCAGACCAACATCCTGAAGATCTCCGAGCTGGGTCTGGTGGAAATGACCCGGAAACGGACCCGGGAGAGCATCCTGCGCACCCTCTGCGAGCCCTGCTCCTACTGCGACGGCAAGGGGTACGTGAAGTCCCGGCAGACCATCTGCTACGAGATCTTCCGGCAGATCCGGAGGGAGTGTCACGGGCTCCAGGGCCAGAAGATCGTCCTGAACCTCCATCCGGACATCGCGAGCCTCATCTATTCCCAGGAGCACGAAGGCCTCGAAGGTCTCGAGCAGGAGTGCGGCAAGAAGATCCTGATCAAGACCCGTTACGACTTCCACATCGAGCAGTTCGAGATCTCTGCTTACTAGCACCCATCCGGGTGGTAGGTGTTAGGTTTGAGGTATTGGCCCTCAACCATTCCCCCTTTCGTCCCCGTGCCCGTGCCCGACCCCGATCCTGCTATGAAATGTTTAGTGATCCCCGAACATATTTTGTGGCTCCCCATCCTTCGTATAGAGGCTCCCATTGTTCAGCCGGTTTTGTAAGGGGCTGATTCTAATAAAGATCTGAGTTTCCGCCGATGCCCGCGAGCCCCCGCACTTCTGGTATGGGTCTTGCACACCTCCCTAGGATCATCCAAGGGAGGATCCAGAACGGTGAGCACTTACTACCGAAATATCGAGTTCCTACGCTTCGAGGCTGCCAGTCGAAGCTTCTGCGTAGACGTGGACCAGGTACTGGGCGTGATTACCCTTCCCACGAGCATGAACGAGGCCCCCACCGTGGTGCCCTTCCACGATGAGGACATTCAGGTCTATTCCATAGAGTCGCTCCTCGAGCTCGAGGACCGGGCTTCCGCCTGCCCGCGGGAGATCATTGTCCTCGCCGGGGCGAACGAGAACTACGGAATCTCGGTGGACCTGATCGGGCAGATCTACAAGGTTCCCATGCAACGGTCCGTGTTCAGCTTCCCCACCTCGGGCCGCTCCGGGATCAAGATGTTCGGCGTCTGGGGCATGGCGGTGCTGGCGAACGAACTGGCCTTGATTCTGGAACCCCAGCAGCTTCTCAAAGAGCAGATCGGGAAGGAAGCCCCCGCCGAGGCCTTTATCTCACACACCATCCCAACCTAGACCGCTCCGGGTATCAGGTTTCAGGTATTCGCTCCCAACCTTTCCGGCGATTTCCCATTGACTTTGCCAGAAAAACTCTTTATTCTAAATTGTTTCAATCCAAAGGGGTGCGAAAAGGCTTCATCCTATAGCCGGAACAGAGGATTCGATCATGTACGCGATTGTCGAGACGGGTGGAAAGCAGTACCGCGTTTGTGAGGGCGATGTCGTCCGGATTGAGAAGACCGAAGGTGAACCGGGCGAGGAGATCCTCCTCGACAAGATTCTCCTCGTCGGAAGCGGCGAGGAAGGTGTGCGTGTGGGCACCCCCTTTCTCGAGGACGTTCGTGTTCGGGCGGAAATCCTTGCCCAGCGAAGAGGCCGAAAGATACGCGTCTTCAAGTTCAAGCGTCGCAAGGCTTATCGGAAGAAACAGGGACATCGGCAGGACTACACCGGTATTCGAATCAAGGCGATCGAACAGGGCCAAGCCACCACCTAGGAAAGCGAGAAGGAAAATGGCACATAAGAAAGGGGCCGGAAGCTCACGAAACGGGCGGGACAGCGCCGGACAGAGACGAGGGATCAAGATCTTTGACGGGCAGCACGTCAAGGCGGGCAGCATCCTGATCAGACAGCTCGGCACAGTCGTCCACCCTGGGGCGAATGTGGGCATGGGCAGGGATTACACACTGTTTGCCAAGGTCGATGGGGTGGCCAAGTACCAGCAGAAAGGGAAGAGGAAGAAAGTCGTACATATTCAACCGGCCTGAAGACGCATCGCTCCTTTGCACCCCCTTTCTCCATCCAGCCCATGATCGACATGCCCCGTGCCCTGTCCCATGAATGGTGATGAGCAGTTCTTCCTCCAATCCATGACCGACACACCTATCCCCCATGCGATTCATCGATGAAGCGGAGATCCTCGTCCAAGCCGGCAACGGCGGCAACGGCTGCAGGAGCTTTCTGCGGGAGAAATACAGGCCGAAAGGCGGTCCCGATGGGGGGGATGGCGGCAAGGGCGGGGATGTGATCCTTCTGTCGGACAGCAAGAGGAACACCCTGCTGGAACTTCACCTCCAGAAACACTACCGTGCCGAACGCGGTATCCACGGCCGAGGTAAGAACCAACACGGCCGGAAGGGCAAGGATCGTGTCATCCGGGTACCGGTCGGGACCCTGATTCGCGATGCGGAGCGACATGAGGTCCTGCACGACCTCAAGGTTCCTGGAGAGCGCTTCGTGGCCGCAAACGGTGGTCGGGGGGGACGCGGGAACGCCCGATTCGTCACGCCCGACTGCAGGCTCCCCGACTCCTGCGAGGAGGGGGCGCGCGGAGAGTCGAGAAGGCTCCATTGTGAACTGAAGCTGCTGGCCGACGTGGGGCTCGTGGGTTTTCCGAATGCGGGCAAATCCACCCTCCTTGCAAGGCTCTCGTCGGCAAAGCCGAAAATCGCCGACTACCCTTTCACCACGCTCGTTCCCCAGCTCGGTCTCGTCCGCGTGGACGAGGACCGGAGCTTCGTCCTCGCCGACATCCCGGGAATTCTGCCGGGCGCTGCTGAGGGCGTCGGATTGGGGCTCCGTTTCCTGAGGCATATCGAGCGGACATCGGTGCTCCTGTTTCTGATTGATCTGGGCGATCCTTCGTGGGAAGATCCCCTTTCGACCTATCTCAAGCTGCGCGAAGAGCTGGGTTGCTTTTCGGAAGGGCTTCTCAAAAAGCGTCTGGTCGTGGCCTTCAACAAAATCGACCTTCCTCTTGCCCTGGAGCGGAAATCGATGGTGCTCGATCGGTCGGAATTCAGAGACCAGGAGGTTTTCTTCATCTCTGCGGTAGGCGGCAAAGGGCTGGGCCCTCTGACGCGCTGTCTGTTCGGTCATGTCCGGGAGTCCCGGAGGCAACCCGAAGCCTCTCCTTCCGATGCTGTGAGAGGGGGGATGGCGTGAAGAAGCGGTCGCGAAGCACTTCCCCGGGGTCGAAGCGAATCGGTTTGTTCGGCGGGACCTTTGATCCGGTCCATCATGGGCATCTCAGGGCAGGAGAGGAGATCCGCCAGGCCTTTTCTTTGTCCTGGGTCGAGTTCCTGCCGGCGAGGATCCCCCCGCACAAGACGGATCAGGTGCTCACCGATGTTACCCACAGGGTTGCCATGCTCAGGTTGGCCGTCGAGGGGAATCCTTATTTCCGTGTCTCCGAGGTGGAGGCGACCCGTGAAGGCTTGTCCTACCTGGTGGACACTCTGAAGGCGTACCGTGAACACTACCCGGCCGATGTGTCTCTTTATTTCATCATGGGAATGGACAGCTTCCAGGAGATCGCTACCTGGCATCGGTATCAGGACCTGTTCCCTCTGTCTCATTTCGTTGTGATCACCCGGCCGGGCTACAAGAGGCCCGAGTTGGCCCAAGTCGCATCGGAGGAGGTGGCGGCCGCTTTCGAGCCGACCCAAGGGGGGACGGACTGCCTCGAGCACTCGAGCGGCAATCGAATCCATTTTCAGGAAACCACTCTGTTGGACATCGCAGCGAGCCGACTTCGGGCATGGATCCGCGATGAGCTGTCGGTGAGATACCTGTTGCCGGAAAGCGTCTGGAATTACGTGGAGCAGAACGGCTTGTACGTGAACGCGAGGAAGGATTGATATGTCAGACTCCGAAGCCCGCAACGCCCCCGACCCTTCCGCATCGATCGACTCGAAGGAGAAGGCGGTTCAGTGCGCGCTCTGGGCCCTGGAGAAGAAGGCGAAGGGGATCACGTTGCTGCAAGTGGGCGCCTTGACCCCGATCGCGGAGTATTTCGTGATCTGTTCCGGGAGATCTGTTCGGCAGACACAGGCGATCGTCGAACATATACGCACGAGCCTCAAACGGGAGTTGAAGGAGGTTCCCCTGGGGGTAGAGGGGGAAAACGAAGGGTGTTGGATCCTGATCGATTGCGACGACGTGATCGTACACGTCTTTGACGAGCCCACGCGCGACCTGTACCGTCTCGAGAAGCTCTGGTCGGACGCGCCGGTGGTGACGGTTCCCGAAATCCTCGAGGAGGAGAAAAAGGCGGGCTCATGGTCCGAGGGGGAGGAAGATTGGGAGGATTGAGCTTCACCATCATCCATGTGGGTAAACCGAAGGCCCCTTTCGTTCGCTCAGGCATCGAGCACTACGAGAAGAAGATCAAACCCCTTGCCTCCCTCAAGTTCAAGACCGTCCGGGAAGAGCCGCTCCGCAAGGGTGTGACCCTCAAGGAAGTCCACAGACGTGAAGCGGAGCGCCTCAGGAAGGTTCGGGATGACAGGACCGTCCGGGTCGTCCTGGATGAAAAAGGCGATCCGCTCGGCTCCGAGGCGCTTGCAGCACTGCTCGAGAAGTGGATGATACGAGGACGGTCACGGCTCGCCTTCCTTGTGGGTGGTCCGTCCGGTCTTGCGCCGGAAATCCGTGAGGAGGCGGACCTTGTGCTCTCCCTGTCGCCTATGACCTTTTCGCACGAATTGGCCCTGCTCGTCCTGATGGAGCAACTCTATCGTGCGCTGGCCGTCCTGAACGGTCTCCCCTACCCAAGGTAGGATCTTCCCCTCCTTCACCTCCGGCCTCAGCCTGGCGCAATTCCTGGTTCTGCATCTCCAACTCGATCCGGTGGGTGTGCAGGTCCTCGGTGGTCCTCAGGATCGCCCTGTGGAGAAGCGTGCACAAGGAACGACCGGCCCAGGAGCCTCCACGGGGCTTGCCCATCACGCAGAGGCTCCAGGATTCATTAGAACCTGTACCGGCGCGGGCCTATTGGGGGGAAGGGTCTGAATCGACGGCACGGAAAATGCTGTGTGTTCTCTTAACGACGGTCCGGTCGGCTGCACAAGGCTCTGGAACCTGAAGCAAGACAACGCTTCGATCCGATTCACCCGAGGGTGTGCTTCTGTAATGAGAGGCGAAGAGACGCCGCGTAACGTGAAGGCTCTTCTCGAAAGCTTCCTTTCCACCCTGTTCCCCTGCACTTGCCCGTTTTGCAGTAAACACGCCATCGAGAAGTGGGAAGGCTTCTGTGCTCACTGTCTCGAAGGGTTCGAGACGATTAACGAACCGTTCTGTTTCCGCTGTGGTTACCCCCTTGCGTCAGCGGCCGGCGGCCTGGATCGCCCTCTCTGCGCCGCGTGCCTTTCGCCCGAAGCGCCCCACCCTCTCATTGTCCGCTCCATCGGCGTCTACTCCGGCAACATTCGAACAGCGATCCTGCGAGTGAAGTTCGGCGGACAGGCCCCTTTGGCCCGCAACTTGGGCCGCTTCATGGCGGACCATTTCGACCGGTTCTTCCACCAGGATGGGTTCGAAGCGATTCTGCCGGTGCCCCTTCACCCGAAACGCCTCCGGGAAAGAGGGTTCAACCAGTGTGTCCGGCTTGCGACTCCCCTGGCTGCACGGCTCGGAGTCCCTCTGGATATCGGAGCGGTCGAACGGGTGCGTCATACCGAGCCGCAAAGCTCCTCGTCAGAGGCGGACCGGAGGAAGAACCTGAAGGACGCTTTCCGCGTGCGACGGCCGGAGCGCATCCAGGGACGATCGATTCTCCTGCTGGATGACGTCTACACGACCGGCGCCACCCTGCAGGAGCTCGGCGGCTCTGTTCTGTCAGCCGGAGCCCGGCGGGTCTGCGGCCTCGTTCTGGCCCGGTCCCCTCTTCCGCACGTGATAGGCCCCTTGGGAGCCTCGAGAGCAGGCTAAATTCGTTTTTCGTGTCTGTGGGGCCGTCCAAGCCTTCACGATAACCGCCCGTTTTGCCGATAACTATAGAGAGGGATGGTTGGGGCTGGAAAAGAGAAAGAGAAAGGAAGTCCGGGGATATGCGAAGCTCGATTGCGCAAGATCGTTCCGATCCATTTGCCGAAGGGGCCTTTTTCGAGACGACCCGAACGGTCTACAACCTGGAGCCTGATTACCGCAAGCCGTTGTTCAAGATGCCAAGGGAAGACCGGGCACGCATGTTCGGGCGACTCTGCTTTCTCTATGGCACCGATGTGGCGGAACCCTATCTGTTGGAACTCGAACGGATACTACAGGTTCACGCTGCCTACAAGCCATCGGCCCGGATCGAGATGGAAAAGGGTTTTGACACGACGGAGCGGTTTACCGAAAAGGACATCATTCTGATCACCTATGGTGATCTCCTGAAAGGGCCGGAGGGATCTCCCCTCACTACGCTGGCCAAGTTCTGCAATACGTACCTGGAGGGTACGATCAACACGCTGCACCTGCTGCCCTTCTTCCCCTATTCTTCGGATCGGGGGTTTTCGGTCGTTGACTTCGAGACGGTCGACCCACGGCTCGGGACGTGGGAAGACATCGAGGACCTTGAGAATCGCTACCAGCTGATGTTCGACGGCGTGATCAACCATGTGTCCTCCAAGAGCCGCTGGTTCCAACACTTCTTGAATGGAGATCCTTTCTACGGCCGGTTCTTCATGACGTACAACTCGCCGGACGAGTTGACTCCCGAACAGAAGAGGATGATCTTCCGGCCACGAACATCCGACATCCTGACCGAGTTTCACACGATCAACGGACCTCGCTACGTCTGGACGACCTTTTCCACGGATCAGATCGACCTGAACTACAAGAACCCGGATGTCCTGATGCGGGTCCTCGAAATCCTGCTGCTCTACGTCCGTCACGGGGCGGATATCATCCGCCTGGACGCCGTCACCTTCCTCTGGGCGGAACCGGGAACCCGCTGTGTCCACCTCGAGGAGACCCACCAGATCGTCAAGCTCTTTCGTGACGTCTTGAACCTGGTGGCTCCCGGCGTCGCCCTGATCACCGAGACGAACGTTCCCCACGAGGAGAACATCTCCTATTTCGGAAACGGCGGGGACGAGGCCCAGATGGTCTACAATTTCGCTCTTCCCCCCCTGGTCCTGCATACCTTCTACACCCAGGACACGGGAGCCATTTCCGGGTGGGCTCGAAGTCTCGAGGCCCCCTCGAACACCACGACGTTCTTCAACTTCCTCGACTCCCATGATGGAATCGGGTTGATGGGTGTCAAAGGGCTCCTGTCGGAGAAGGAAATCGATTTCATCATCAGGACCGCCCGGGAATATGGAGGCTTCATTTCGTACAAAACCGCAGACGACGGAACGGAGGCCCCCTACGAAATCAACATTACATGGTTCAGCGCTCTCAACCGTGAGGGTAGTGGTGAGGATATCGCGTTCCAGGTCAAGCGGTTCGTTGCCTCTCGGGTGATTGGTCTGGTGCTGCAGGGTGTGCCCGGCATTTATCTACACAGCCTGATCGGTACTCAGAACGACATTGACGCGGTCCTTGCCACGGAGTCGAAACGGGACATCAATCGCACCGTGATCGACGGAAGCGCCATCGCCGAAGCGCTGGGAGACCCCTTTTCCAAATTGTCCCGGATCAGCCGCGAGTTCGGCAGGCTCATTCGCATCCGTACGAAGCGTCGCGCCTTCCATCCGAATGGTGGACAAGAGGTTCTGAGTCTCTCGTCAAGTGTCTTCTCGGTGTTGAGAACCTCTCCCGAGGAGGACCAGAGAATCCTCACGCTCCTCAACGTGACGGACCGGGCCTGCCACGTGGAAGTTCCGCTTTGCGATCTTGGTACAGAAGATCTCCGATGGTACGACTTGGTGAGCGGCGTCGAGTGGATGGCGGAAGAGGGTAAGCTCTACGTGAGTCTCGAGCCTTATGCCGTCGTCTGGCTCGAGCCGATGCTGAACGGAGGCGTCGAGGTTATCCCAGAGACCTGAAGAACCCCTGGATCGATTCGCGGGCTTCTTCCAGATGCTGCTTTGCGTCCTCGATCTCTGTTTCTCCAACCCTGAGGACTTTTCTGTCCTGTTCCGGGATGGCAACCGGCGTTAGACTCCCCCCCTCGCCCATGTCGAGGTTCTGGCAGAGTGCGTCCGTGAGTCTCAGCAGGGCCACGTCCACCTCATCGCCCTCCTCCGGGAATTCGGTCGCGTGGTGAACGGCGATAGGTCCGGTGATGACGGGTGGGATCTTCCATCGCTCGAGAAGCATGGCACCTACCTCGCCGTGGTCGAACCCGAAGACCCGCTGCTCAGCGACATGCAGCAGGGCCGTCTCCGGCCTTTGCGCCTCCGTCAGGGCCTCCAGAAAGGCCTCCCGGAAGAACACGATCAGGACGATCTTGCCGATGTCGTGGAGAAGTCCGATAACGAAGCTGTGCTCCTTTCCCGTCCCGGCCGCCCCTGCCTTTCCAAGTCGCTCCATGCCCTTTGCAACGGCCAGGCTGTGGGTCCAAAGGCCCTCCTCCGAGAAGCGGGAAGACCCGATTCCAGACGGAAGGCTCTGCATGACACCGATGGACAATGCAAGGGAGCGGACCATGTTGAATCCGAGCAGCGCAACGGCGCGTTCGAGGGTGTCGATCTTCTGCGGGAAACCGTAGTAGGCCGAATTGGCCGCCTTGAGGATCTTCGACGTGAGCGCCGGATCATGGGAGATGATGTCTGCCACATTGGAGGCGCTCGTCGCCTGATCCTCCATCAGGTGCATGAGCCTGGGCAGCGCCGAAGGGAGTGTCGGTAGTTCTTCGATTTTGGAGTAGATCTTGGCCCGGAGTTGGTCCTTTTCCATCCTTGTCCCCCTTGCCCTATCTATATCGGCAGATTTCTCTCCGGGATGAATCCACCGACCCAACTCGGGTGAAGGGCGTTCCGCAACGATGATTCAGGCGATGGAGCACGGTTGTGTCGTCACCGGGAGGCTTGGATGCCCCGGATCGCCTCCATCAACTCCTCGCGTACGAGCGGTTTCTCCAGGATCCGGTCCGCGCCGAGCATTTCTGCATATGGCAGGAGGTCCTCTTTCACCGTCTTGCCTCCGCCCGAGATGGCCAAGATGCCCACCTCGGTGGAGTCTTTACGGAGCTCCCGAATCGTCTCGAAACCGTCCGTTTCCGGCATGAAGATATCGGTAATCACGAGATCTGCAGGGTCCGAGGCCTGCATGCGAAGCGCCTCCTTTCCGTCGGAGGCCTCCATCACCCGAAACCCCTCCTTTTCGAGCATCTGGCGCAGCATCCTCCGGATCTGCTCCTCGTCGTCCACCACCAGGATGGTGTTTGTCTTGTCCCCGTTGCTATTCACGGCTTTGGACTCCTTCTCAGTATCTTCGTTGTCGACTGTTCCGTCTGTTTCAGGTAGCCAGACGGTGAACGTGCTGCCATGGCCCACTTGACTAGCAACCGACATGGACCCGCCCACGCCCTTCACGATTCCATGAACCACCGACAGCCCCATCCCCGTCCCCTCTCCGGGTGCTTTCGTGCTGAAAAAAGGATCAAATATTCGGTCCAGGACCGTCTTGTCCATGCCTCGGCCTGTATCCCGTACTACGAGCTTGAGGTAGGCACCGGGCCTGAGATCTCCGATCCCGGCGGCGGTCTGCGGGTCCAAGATCTCTTCGGACAGAGTCACCTCCAGAACGCCTCCCTCGTCTCGCATCGCCTGCTCCGCATTCGCACAGAGATGCATCAGCATCTGATGGATCTCGACCGCGTTCCCCGTGACGATCGCCGACTCCGCTTCGAGACGTTGATGCATTCGGATCGTATCCGGAAGGCTCGTTCGAACGTGTTTGAGGGTCCCCTTGACGATGCGCTGAATCTCCAGAGGCCCCCGTTCGCGTTCCTCTTGGCGGCTGAAGGTGAGAATCTGTTGTACGAGGTTCTTTGCACGTTTCGAAGCGGAGAGAACTTCCTCCAGGTTCTCTTTCTGTATCGTATCTTCCGACGCGTCCGAGATGGCGAGTTCGGTGAACCCTGTGATCACGGCCAGTACGTTGTTGAAGTCGTGTGCGATGCCGCCGGCCAGTGTGCCGACCGCCTCCATGTTCTGGGCTTTGCGCAACCGGGATTCGAGGCGACTCTTCTCCTTCCGTTCTACTATGCGTGGTGTAATGTCGATACCCAGACCGACCAGGAGAGGCCTCCCACCGATCGTCGCCTTCACGCCTCGATAGTGATACGGGATCGCTACACCGGCTCTTGTCAGAAGACTGGTTTCAACATCCAGTTCACCTTCGAGAAATGCACTGCTGATCGCCTGCCGGACCCTGTCACGGTCCTCCGGCACGAAGAACCGGTCGGGTGTCATTCTCTGAACTTCCTCGGTGGAGTAGCCGGTGGTCGCTTCCACGTTCCTGTTCCACAGCAGCGCCTTGCCTTCCGGGTCGAGCACAAAGAAATTGCCCGGCAGGCTGTTCACGATCGAATCCGAGAATTCCTTTTCTTCAATCAGGGCCCCTTCCGCCTTCTTCTGATCGCTCACATCCACCAGGATTCCTCGGAGACCCAGGACTTCGTCTCCGGAGAGGATCGGCGCAGACCGGACAAGGGCCGGAAATCGTTCCCCATTCTTCCGAATCGCGGTGTATTCCGTTCTTCCGCTCTGACCCTTCTCCATCCGCTCCAGCAAGGTCTCTTTGGCCCGCTCCCTGTCCTCGGGTGCGATCAGCTGGAAGGCGTCGAACCCGGACGCCAACTCCGCTTCTGAGTGGCCCGTTACGACAGAGGCATTCTGGTTCACGAAGACCACGGTCCCGTCCTGGTCTACTTCGAAGACGATTTCCGGAAGCAGTCCCGCCAAGTCACGGAACCTCTTCTCGCTTTCCTTGAGCTTCTCCTCCATCCGCTTCCGTTGTGAGATGTCCCGCACGATGCCCAAAACGTGGGGACCCTCATGGACATCAAAGGGTGTCATGACGACTTCGGTTTCGAACTGCTCACCATTGAGTCTCCGGTGACAGGACTCGAAACGCCATGTGTCGCCCGATATGACCTCATCGAGCCGGCGGGCCCTTTCTTTGAGAAAAAGATCGCTCTCGACGATTTCCAAAGCCCCAAATTCCAGGGTCGATCTGCCTTTGATCTGCTCCGGTGTGCATCCGAGCATGTCTAGGGTTGCACGGTTGCACTCACGGATACGAAGATCCTCATCGACGACCTCCATGACCAGGATCGCGTCTCCCGCGCTCTCGAAGAGTGTCCGGTATCTCTTTTCGCTCTGGTCCAGGATCCGTTCGAACCGTTCGCGTTCCTCGATCTCCTTTGCCAGCCTCCGTCTCTCTTCTCCCATCGTCCTCTGGTATTCGTCCCGTATGCACTCGGAAATATAGGCGGTTCCGGAAACAACGAAGAAGGTCGCCATGAACAGAAGCAGGAAATCCGTGGGAGGGGGTTGGGTGCCGATCGCGTTAATGGGAACGACGAAGAATGGGACCCAGAGGACGGAAACGCAGAGGACCCAGAGTAGGCCCTCTCTTCTACCCAGCGTAAAGAGGCCGAATAGAGGAATCAACAGCAGGAAGAGCAGCCGGTTCGTGTTCCCGAGGGTTCCCGAAAGAATCACGAGATAGACGGAAAACGCCCCAAGAAGTGCGAGGGAACCGCGATAAACCCAGGTCTCGTTCCTGGTGGTCCTTAGGACGGACAGGAGCCACGACAATCCGACGAGCGTGCAGACGAGCACGGCCCCCCGCAGGTTCTCCTTCAGAGAGAAGTGGAGACAAGCGAAGGCGAGAAAAAAGGGCAGGAGAAGGGCCAAAAAGGCATAAGCGAACTGCCGGGTCCGCAACTCCTCCGAGCCCGCCTCGAATTCTCCCCGAGACAGGGAGTACCACCTTTCTCGAAACACGTTCATTCGAGATCCCACGTGGCGATCACGTTCTGGAAATCCTCACCGACCTTTTCGAGGAGATCCGGAAGTGCTTCCGGTTCGATTCCGAGCACCTGGAGAGAAGAAGGGTCCGGTTGCTGGATTTCCCCCGTTCCGTTCTCTGAGAGGGATCTGGAAAGAGCGTCACCGGCAAAAATGCTGTATGCGAGCCGGTCTTTCGAGGAATCTCCGTTTCCGCTGCCCTTCTCTGGCCAGTGATGGTATTCGATCGCTTCACAGTAAGGTTTGGGGAAATTCCACCGGCTAGCGATCAAGCCGCCCACGTCAGCGTGAGTGAAGCCGATGACCTCTTGTTCCACTTCCCACCAGGAACGCGTATCCCCCTCGAGGAAGGCCCGACCGACCTTTTTCATTTCATCCGGCAGGTTCATCACCATAATGACCTTCCCGATATCGTGAACCAGGCCGCAGATGAATCCCTCCTCGGCAACCACCGTTCCCATGTGCCTCAACATGGCTTTGGACGCCACAGCACAATGGAGGCTGTGCATCCAGAGGTCCTTCATGTTCAGGACTCCGTTGAGGTCGCCACTGAAGAGCTTGCCGACCGATACCGCCATGGCGATGCTTTGAATCGCGTTGAGGCCGAGGATGAGAACGGCCTCTTTGACGGTCCTCACATCACGAGACATGCCGTAGTAGCTCGAATTTGCGAGCCGAAGCACTTTCGTGGTGAGGGGCGGGTCTTTTTCAATGATCGATATCACAGTTTCCAGGGACTCGCCATCGTCATGCAGGACCCGATTGATCTGAGTAACCACGGATGGAAGGGTCGGTATGTCCTTTACCCTTCCGACCAATTCTTCTGCTTTGCTGGCCATGATGATCCTCCCTGATACCTACGGGGCGCCCTCGCCGGGTTTCTTCTCGAATGCTTCCAGAATCTCGGACAACTCCTGTTTCGAGCCCTCTTCGACCAGGATGAATCCTTGCTCGTCCCGGTCCACCTTTGTTATTCCAGGAAAGCGATCCTCGATCGAATTGAGCTCATCGGCCTGAAGCTTCACTGTCCGCAAGAGTTTCTGGTTCTCGGCCTCCAGATCGTATTTCTCCACGGCGCTCCGTATGGTCTGAATCAACTCGTGGTCGTCCCACGGTTTTGTGAAGAACCGATAGATGTCTCCATAGTTGACGGCTCGCATCGCGGCATCCAGGCTCGCGTGTCCGGTCAGCATGATACGAACCGTTTCCGGAAACCGGGCGCGGACCAGCTGGAGAAAATCAGACCCGGACATGCCGGGCATCCGTTCGTCCGAGACCACGACCTTGATCGGGTGGGTTTCGAGCAGTTGAAGGCCCTCACCTCCGCTCGAGGCGGTGACCACCTCGAAGGGTTCGTCCGAGAGTGCTCGTCTCAGGGCTTCCAGGATGCTCTTCTCGTCATCTACGATCAGTACGTGACCCTCCATTTCCGGTCCTCCTTGTTGCGTGCTCGTTTCGAACCGCGCGCTTCTCTTCACTGTGGCCCCTTGGATTCGTCCGACGTTGTGACTCGATCGTACGGGAAATATACGAAGACCAACGGTTTCTCGTTCTCCTGCCGACAGTATTTCTCGAAGGCGAGAAGAGAACCGGAGTTCATGATGGTGCCCCGCTTCAAAAGCAGAACCCCTGCGTCCGACCGGATATCCATGGCCAGTTCCATTCCCTCGATGAGGTCTTCCGGATCGAGTTCCTTCACATATCTTGGGTGGGCCAGGGAACGTCTCGAAGTCTCATCTCGAAGAAGGTTCACCAGGTAGGGTTGAAGCTTCGGATCGTACTGGGTGCCGAACCTCTGCTCCACGGCCTGGAGGATCCGTTCGGACGCGTTTTCTTTGTCCAGAATGGGCACGAACCGGCTCACGAAGTCTGCAAGGGCAATGATTCGAGATCCGAGCGGGATGCCCGTCCCCTTCAGGCGATCCGGGAACCCCGTTCCATCGAATGCTTCGTGATGGTGCCTGACCAGGGTCCCCACGCCTGCCATGCCGTCCATCTCATCCAGGGCACGTTGGCCCCGAGTGGGATGGAGTTGGTATTCCATGAGTTCCTCCCGGCTCATTTCATCCGGACTCTTGGCCAGCACCGAGTCGGGGGAACTGATCTTGCCCAGGTCGTGAAGAAGGGATGCCGTCGTAATCGTCTCCAACTCGTCGGGAGAATACCCGATTTCTCTGCACAACTCTGTAGCGATCGTGGCCACGAACCTGCCGTGGCCCTGGTCCACTCCGGATCGGCTTTCCAGGAGGTCAAGAATCGGAAGCACGGTCGTCCTGCCGGGAGTGGCTTCCGCCTGAAGAAACTCCTTGAGCTTCTCATCCTTCCTCTTGAGCTCATTCTGCTGATACTTCACGAGCTTCTCGAGTTGGAGGTTCAGGCCCTGGATATTCTTCTGCTCTTCTTTTTCCGCCTCTTCCTGCCTTCGATTGTTCAGAATGAGGCGGTAGGTGTCTACAGCGGATCGCACGACGTCGAGGATTTCATCATCGTCCCAGGGTTTGGTCATGTACCTGTGGGCTCGTCCCTTGTTGATGGCGTCCGCCGTGGCATGGACGTCCGCGTATCCGGTGAGCATGATCTTCATCGCGTAGGGGGCCACTTTGCGCGCTTGCTCCAGGAAGTCCACGCCCGTCATCTCGGGCATTCGCTGATCCGAGATGATCACCCCCACGTTCTCCTTTTCCTTCAGGATCTCCAAACCCTCGCGGCCGGAGGTGGCAGTGAAGACTTCACAATCCTCGTCGATGAGAAGCCGGCGAAGAGCCTTCAGTACGTTCTGTTCATCGTCTACCAGGAGCACCGCGATCGGGACTCCCTGCGCTATCTCATGTGCAGCCGATTCCATTCGAGTCGCTCGCTTCGTAGTTTGTAATTACCTTCGCCAGGGAATGGAAAGCGTCCAGGAGGTCCGGATCCAGCACGGTACCTCTCATATTGCTTTTCATCTCTTCGAGGCCGTCGCTCAGGCTCAAGCCCTTTCGGTAAGGACGATCGGTTGTAATCGCATCGAAGACGTCCGCCACGGCCACGATCCGGGCCTCCTTTGGGATCTGATAGCCCGTTATGCGGGACGGGTAGCCATGACCATCGAAATGCTCGTGATGGTAAAGGATGATGTTGACGATCGTCTGCGGCATCTGTGCCTGACGGGCGACCTCGGCGCCCCAGGCCGGGTGGTTCTTGACGATCTCGAATTCCTCTTCCGTCAAGGGCCCCTGTTTGTTCAGGATGGCTTCCGAAATGCCGATCTTCCCACAATCGTGGAGCCAGCTTCCGTGTTTGATTTTCCGTTGAACTTCCGCCGACATGCCCGCTCGTTCCGCGAGGAGCAGGGAATAGGCAGCAACCCTCTTGGAGTGTCCCCGGGTGTACGGATCCTTCAATTCGATGGCCTGGCCGATGGAAAGGAGAGATGCCTCGTCCGCCCGTTTGAGCTTTCCGATGATTCGGTGGCGCTCGATTCCCTCCTGAATCGTTTGTTCCAGCTCTTCGTTGTCCCAGGGTTTCGTGACGAACCGGAATACTTCCCCCTTGTTGATCGCATCGATGGCCGTCGGGAGATCCGCCTGGCCTGTCATCAGAATTCGGATCGTGTCCGGTGCGTGCGATTTGGCCGTGGAAAGCAGATCGATCCCCTTCATGCCGGGCATCATGTTGTCGGAGAGGATCACGCTGATATCCTCGTTTCGAATCAGGTCTAGAGCCTCTTCGGCATTCCGAGCCGTGAGAATTCTCAGATCCGTGTGGATCATCATCCTCTCGATGCATTTCAGGATCTTTTCTTCGTCGTCCACGATCAACAAGGCCTCAGCCATTCCCATCCCCATTTTCCAGCATCAGGACGACCCCTCGTTGGCCGTCTTGGTTTTCCATGAGCACGCCTTGCGCCCTCAGATTCCCTTCACGGAGGGAGAGTGAATCGGCCGAGGTCCCCTTTGCCTGCACTTGATCGATGAAGGGTTCCAGGCTGTCGGGAACCAGTTCGCTCGCAAATCTTCCGATGACGCTCGTATTGTTGCCGGTCAGGAGCCGGGTCCCCTCCCGGTTGCACTGAACGATCATGCCCTCCGGGTCGATCCCTAGAACCCCCACGGGCAGGCAATCCAGGATGTTCTGGGAATGGGTCAGGACCCGGTTCTGGAACCTGAGCTCCGAGGTCCTCTCTTCCACCAGGCGCTCCAGATTTTGATTGATTTCGCGAAGTTCCTCGTTTCTCGCTTTCAACTCCTCCGCTAGTTGGAGGTTCTTCTTATGAAGGAAGTACCGTTCCAAGGCGTTTGACAGGGTGATGCGCAGCTCGTCGTCGTTCCAGGGTTTCGGGATGAATTTGTAAATCTGTCCTTCATTGACGGCGGATACCACTGCAACCATGTCTGCATAACCGGAGAGCACGATTCGTACCGTATCCGGCCAGTTCTCGCAGACATCCCTCAGGAAATCCACGCCATTGGTGCCGGGCATCCGGTAATCGGAGATCACGATCTGGATGGGTGCCTTGTTCTTCAAGATCTCGATCCCCTCGTCCGCAGACATGGCGGTGTGGATCACGTAGTCATCGTCCAGAAAGGTCCTCTCGATCGCCCGAAGGACGTTCTTCTCATCATCGACACACAGGATTTGAATCTCTTCGTCCATGGTATCAGGCCTCAACGACAGGAATTCGTATGGTGAAGGTGGTCCCCTTGCCCCGTTCCGAATCCACGGTGATGTCTCCCTGGTGGTTTTTCACGATGTCATAGCTGATGCTCAGACCCAGCCCGGTTCCCTTGCCGACGTCCTTGGTGGTGAAGAAGGGGTCGAAGATTCGGTTCCGGACCTCGTCCGGGATCCCACAGCCCGTGTCGGCGAAGGAGACCAGAATCGAGCCGTTTTCGTTCCAGGTGCGAATCTTGATTTCCCCCTGCTTCTCGATCGCCTGGGCGGCATTCACGAGCAGATTCATGAAGACCTGGTTGAGCTGCTGCGCGTAGCATTTCGTCAGCGGGATTTCCCCGTAGTCCTTCTGCACTTCCACCTTGTACTTGAGCTCGTTCCAGACGATATTCACCGTGCTCTCGATGCACTCGTTCAGGTCGGAGAGCTTGCATTCCGCCTGGTCGACCCGTGAGAAGCTCTTCAGGTTCTGCACGATCTTCTTCACACGGTCCGCACCGTCCAGAGACTCGTGAATCAGGTCCTTGATGTCCTCGGAAATGAAATCGAGCTTCAGCTTTTTCCTCTTCTCAACAAGATCGGAAACCGCGCCGCTCTGGGGCAGGTCCTTCACCACCCCGTCCTGGGCCTGGATGAAATCGGTGAGCTTGTTCACGTATTTCTCAAGGGAGACGAGATTGCTGAGGATGAATCCGATCGGGTTGTTGATCTCATGGGCCACGCCGGCCGCAAGCTGACCGATGGACGCCATCTTTTCCGATTGAAGGAGCTGCATGTGGGCGCTTCGGCGTTCGTCCTCCAGCTGAATGATTCGTTCGCCCGCCTGGACCCGGGCCCGGAGCTCGCTCGGGTCGAAAGGCTTGACCACGTAGTCATCCGCGCCCGACTCCAGACCGAGCACCGCGTCTTCTTTCGCTTCTTTTGCGGTGAGGAGGATGATGTACACGTACTGGGAGCAGTCGGACGTACGGATTTTCTTGCACAGGGTCGGGCCGTCCATTTCCGGCATCATCCAGTCGCTGATGACCATCCGGATCGATTCCCTCTGGAAGAGCTCCCAGGCCATCAGGCCGTTCTCCACCACGTGGGCCCGGTGTCCCATTTCGCTCAGGGTCTTTTCGACAAACTTGCTTGCGTAGAAATCATCATCTGCGATCAGTATGTCCATGGTTCAGCTCACCTCCAGCCAATCCGGTCGGCCGACATAGTCGGTCAGCCGCGCCATTTCGTCCGCAAGTTCGAAAAGCAGTTGCTCTCCGTTTGCAAGGTCTTCGCCTTTTCCCGTTTCCTCGAGTTGAAGCGCTACCGAGGCAATTCGTGACGCACCCAGTGTCGCTGCAGAGCCTTTCAGGGCGTGTGCCTGTTTCGCCAGGCCCGTGGCATCACCCTCTTCGATTACGCTCCGGAGCCTATCGAGCTGTCCGTCAATATCTTCGACGAAGTGACGGATCATTTCTTCCAGGAAGGCCTTATCGCCGCAAGCGCGGGCCAGGGCCTTCTCCAGATTCACGGGAATGGTCTCCTGCATCTCGTCGTCGCTCCTACCTGAAGCCTCCGGCTTCTGCGGGTGAGTGGACATTGATTGGTCCTTCCGGTTTCTCCATCGTTCGAGCATTTCTCTCAGCCGCTCCGGATCGATCGGTTTCGCTATGTAATCGTCCATGCCTGCCGCAAGGAAACGCTCTCGATCTCCCTTCATGGCGTGGGCCGTCATGGCAAGGATGGGAAGTCGTGTTCCCGACTCTTGCTCTAGGGACCGGATCACACGGGTTGCCTCCTGCCCGTCCATGACCGGCATCTGACCATCCATGAGGACGAGGTCAAAGCTCTCCTCCCGGACGAGATCGACAGCCTCGCTTCCGTTCTCGGCGAGAGTCACTGTGTGACCGAACATCTCCAGCGTCTTGATGGCCATCAGCTGGTTGATCTGATTGTCCTCGGCGAGCAGAATCTTGAGCCCTTTTTCGTTCGGTAACGGGTCGGAGGTCTCCAGCTCGGCTCCAACGTCCGACCGCCCCGGATGTGGCCTGCCATCTCCGACGAGCCCCGACAGGAGGGCATTCAGGAGCTCCGACTGTTTGACCGGCTTACAGACTCTTGCAGCGATTCGGCCCTCGTCCTCGTGTGGGACACTTGCCCTCCTGACCGTGTCGGTCAGTAACACGATGCCGAACTTTGCTGATTTCTTTCCACCGTCCTCCCGCCCGGGAAGGGCGGCCAGAGCCCATGAAGAGACCCCCGAGTCTACGACCAGCAGATCGAAGGAAAGTCCTTGGCCCGTTGCACGAGAAAGCCGTTCCCTTGTCGCATCTCCATCACCCGCCGTCTCCGGTTCCGCGCCCCAGGGCGCAACCATCTCGGCAAGGATCCTCCTCCTCTCCGCGTTCTTGTCTACGATCAGAACACGTTTCCCCTTGAGTGGATCGTGAGATGGAAGCTGCTCTCCTCGTACATCCCGGATCTGTCGGCCGAGGATGATGCTGAAGTGAAAGGTGCTCCCCTTGCCGGGCTCGCTCTCCATCCACATCGTTCCACCCATCTGCTCGCACAAAGCCTTCGAGATCGGCAGGCCGAGACCGGTGCCCCCGAAGCGCCTCGTCATGCTGCCGTCGGCTTGAAGAAAGACTTCGAAAATGCGGTCTTGTTTGTCTTGGGGAATCCCGATTCCCGTGTCCGAGACCTTGCAGTGGAGCTCAACCGTGCCCCCTTCGTCCGCTCCAGCCGAGCAATTCAATGTGACCTCACCGCTCTCCGTGAACTTGATCGCGTTGTTCAGGAGGTTCAGGAGGATCTGCCTGAGCCTGCCGGGATCCCCGATGACCGCTGAAGGGACATCGGGCCGGATCTCACAGAGCAATTCCAGATCTTTCTCGTGGGCCTTGAAGGCCACCTGGTCCAGTGTGAATTCGATGGCCGAACGCAGATCGAAATCGATCTCCTCGGTCTCCAGGCGGTCCGCCTCGATTTTGGAGAGATCCAGAATGTCGTTCAGGATCCCGAGAAGATGATCGGATGATGATGTCACGGCCTCCAGATACCGGGTCTGTTCGTCGGTCAGGTCCGTCTTCAAGGCCAGGCCGGTCATGCCGATGATCCCGTTGAGGGGCGTGCGAATCTCATGGCTCATGTTGGCCAGGAACTGGCTCTTCGCCATACTGGTGTTCTCCGCCCTCTCCTTTGCCTGCCTCAACTCTTCCTCAATTCGTTTCCGGTCGGTGATGTCCCGGAGGATTCCGATCGCATTCCACTCCCCTCGGAGCTTAAAGGCGGAGAGAGACAGCTCGACCGGAATCTCTTCACCGTTCTTCTTGAGTGCTGCGAGCTCCAGGGTCCTTCCGATGACGGCCCCCTCTCCGGTTTCCTGGAACCGCCGGTACGCGCTGAAGTGTGCGTGGTGGAACCGATCGGGTGTAAGAAGGCGGTGCAGGTTTCGTCCGAGCACTTCCTCGGCGGTGTAACCGAATATCCGCTCGGCTGCTTCGTTCCAGAAAGAAAGGTCTCCCTTTCCGTCGATCATGAGGATGGCGTCCTGTGCCTGTGCACCGATGCATTGCAGCTTCTCGTCGCTCGCCCGGACCTTTTCCTCCATGGTTCTCCGGTCGTTGATGTCCCGGATGAAGCACAGGGTGGCGGGACTGCCCTCCCAGTCCACGAGTACACTACTCACCTCGACCCAGAGCATCTCGCCGGAGGTGTGGGTGACTCGAAACGGATAGACGTCCTGGAATGTCTCCCCCTGTAGTCTCCTGAGATGACGCTCGGCCACACCCGTCCGATCCTCCGGGGCGATGAACTCGAGGAAAGTGCGCGAGCGCAGCTCTTCACCGGAACGTCCCACCATTTCTTCGGTCTTCCGGTTGTGGAACACGATCCTGGAGTCCTGGAGCACAAAGATCGCGTCGTTCGCATTCTCCACCATCAACCGGTGCCTTTCCTCCGACTCGCGCAAGGCCCGGGCTCGCGCTTCCAACTCCCGTTCCGCTTCCTTCGGCTTCGTGATATCCACGAAATGCTCGATTACCTTTCCCAGCTTCCCTCGGGCCGAGAAGACCGGAAAGGCTTGGACCTCTGTCCAATTCTCCGGCCCGTCTTTACCGTCAACACGGTGTTCCACGCATGTCGGCATCCCGGTCCGCTTCACGAGCGCGACCGGACAGGGGCGGTCTGCCTCCGTGCATGGAGCCGAACTTTGGAAAAGGGCTGCATGGCAAGTGGTTTGTGACGATTGTTGTCGCCTTCGACCCACCGAATTTTCCATGAGGATTCTGAAATTCCGCGGGTCGATCACGCGAACGGGATGGGGGGTCGACTCGATCACCTCGGCAAGAAATGCATTTTCCTTTCCGCTCCGGTACAGGCAAAGGAAAAGGAACAGGCACGCGAGTATCAAGGCGGAGCAGAGACCGACCGGGCCCATGAAAACGAAGATCCCGGTGACGGCCGACGTGAAGAGGATCAACAAGACCACAAGGCCTTTGCCCTGCAGCAGGAGTTGTCCGGGCGAAGAGTCTCGGGTTTCCAACCCGTTCCGGCGGCCCTGATGTTCGCTTGCGGTCCTTGTCATCCTTTACTACCCTTCCCTTCACCGATGCTCGAGGAAGTCCCAAAACGGCCCGGGGCCGTCATTGGGTCGGAATGTCTCTCCACGTAGACCTCCGTTCCGCTTGTTTCGGCCCTGAATTGTATGGGGCTCCCTGCTGGGAGCCGAAGGTTCGAAGCATCCTCTCCAGGACCGCCGACATTTCGTCGACGTCTCCGTCCACGTAGGTCAGAAACCTTGGCCGAAGTCGATGTCCGGTCCGGATCGTGTCTTCCTGCCTGTCGGGGAGGATCAGGAGGATCGTCGCGGAATCGAGCAGATTCTCGATCGAAACGAGTTGCCACAACTCGTTCCTCGTGGAGGGGAAAAGAACGGCGACGACGGATTCATCGTGG
>JANQFG010000236.1 GCA_028277985.1 bacterium
CTCCTCAGGATGAGGAATTCCAAAGAGTTACCTCACCCTGAGGAGGGCCGAAAGGCCCGTCTCGAAGGGTGGTCAGCCCTTTTTCAGCAGCCTGCTAAAATTGTGGGCGCAGTCCATTGCCGCTTTTCTGTATCAGGCAATTCACGCCGCTCGATCTCGGTCTTCTCGGACATGATCTTGGTCCCCCGGCCGCTCTCGCCAATTGAAGGCGGAAAACCTCCGCCGCCCTCGCGAGACGCTAAAGAGGCACGTTCACACGTCTAAGTAGTAACACCTCAAGCATGAATGGTCAACCCGTCCTGCGGGCTGCCGCGCGGCGTGCCGGTGTCGAGGCCGGCCGCGACGCGCGTTGTACAGGAGCTAGATCCCGAAAGAGAGCGCGACTGCTTCAACCTAAAGCCATCGCACCCCAATACCTCAAGATGAGATTACGGGAAAGATGGGATATCAATGAACAAAATGGTCCCGCATCAAGAAGTTGCCCGTCCGTTGAATTCAGCACCGGAGCCGGGAAGAGTCTCCGATTCGGGTGCCTCCCTCACCACTATGATCGAGGGGATGGTCCAGGGCCTCTTTGCTGCACCGGGCAGGTCACGGCGCCCGACCTTGGACAATTCAAGACGCTCGATCTCCATCTTCACGGACATGCTCGATACCCCTTAGCCACTTTCCGTGTACGGGATTACCATTCCGGGCACCAAAAGGGTGGGCAAATACAAAAGTTTACATAGAGTCTATTATGGAACGAGATCGCAATAATAGCAAGGCAGGACGCGAGGGTCCCGAACTCGGCATGCCGCGCCATTGCAACCTCTCACGGCTTGCGGAGAGAGGTAGTTTTTTCGGTCGCGACGCATGGTGGATCCGTCGAGAGGCGACAGAGCCGACAAAAGGGGGAGCTTGCTGCCAGCGCGAAGAAGAGGAAAGCGAACAGGACTAACAGGCTGCTGAAAAAGGGCTGATACTACACCTGCATCCTTCGAGACGCTCGCTGCGCTCGCTCCTCAGGATGAGGAATTCCAACAAGTTAACCTCACCCTGAGGAGGGCCGAAAGGCCCGTCTCGAAGGATGGTCAGCCTTTTTCGGCAGCCTGCTAAATGGCTCCCGCCCACTCCGATCAAGAAGACGAGAAGGGGCCGGATCCATCAGAAGCGGGATCCGACCGATTCTCCGACATGGACGCCTCCTTCACCACCGTAATCGAAGGGGTGGTCCAGCGCCCCTTTGTGAAATTGGGCAATTCACCACGCATGACTTCGGACGACTCACGGCGCCCGCTCTCGGCCTTATCGGGAAACTGACCCATTTGGACCCCCGTTCTTCACCACGGACATGATCCTATGCCGTTGCCACCCACCCCACCCGGAGGACTCTCTGCAACCCTCGCTCGTGCTCCTACGCTGACGGTCCGATCCCGGGCGGTCAGAGAAGAAATTCCATGGATGCACAGTCATGTCTCAAAACGAATTCGCACGAAATTCCTATCCGGAAAGACGCGATCCCAAAGGGTTACCACCGACGTCTCTTGGTGCAGCGCGATGCCCCGTTTCAAGCCATTGCGATACGCTCGGCAGGGCTGCAACCATCAGCGAAGGCCACAGGCCGCCTGTTGATGGATGGACCGGCGCCCACGGTCGGCCTCAAACTCGAAACCGGCCATGATCCCGGCCCGCCGAGAGGCGAAAGAGCCGACAAAAAAAGAAAAGGCCGGCTTGGCCGGCCCTCAGCGTGGGAGATTGACGTCCAGGACTGCCAGAGGG
>JANQFG010000244.1 GCA_028277985.1 bacterium
GCATGTTCGACCTCCCCCCGGGAGATCGCTTTGCCGTCGTGGGCTCAAACCGGGGTCATCCTCCCGCGAAGAAATGACTTGACTGTGTTATGACAGACACGGGGGGGGCGACGGAGCCCAATCAAATCGGGGAGGGAAATCCCAACCTCAGCCAACTGCGAAACGGCTCCGCGACCAAGCGATGCCTCCGGTTCACACCACTAGCTACGGTACTGGCGGTAGTCTACTCCGTACTTCTTCACCTTGTACGCGAACTTCCGTTCGGTCACGCTTACCAGAGCCGCTGCCTTGGCCATGTTGCCCCGCGTGTTCTTCAGCGCATCGATGATGATTTCCCGCTCCAGGTTGCCCACCGCTTCTTCCAGAGACTGGGTGGGCAGGGTGTCCGACTCCTCGCCGGTCTGCAGGGTGGGTGGCAGATGGTAGCTGTGGACCACGTTCCCGTCGCAGAGCAGGACCGCCCTTTCGATGCAATTCTCGAGCTCGCGAACGTTTCCTGGCCAATGATACTGATTGAGCATGTCGATGGCCGGCGTGGAGAGGCGGCGAATCTCCTTCTGGTTCTCCTTGGCGTATTGCTCGAGAAAGAAATTCGCCAACAGGAGAATGTCCGTCTTTCTCTCCCGCAGGGGCGGCATGTAGATGGGAAACACATTCAGACGATAGTAGAGATCGCCGCGGAAGGTCCCCTCTTCCACCGACTGCTCGAGGTTCTTGTTGGTGGCCGCGACGACGCGCACATCGGTTTTGATCGTTCGGTCACCGCCGACGCGCTCGAATTCCTTCTCCTGTAGAACCCTCAGCAGGTTTGACTGCACATCCAGCCCGATGGAGCCGATCTCGTCAAGGAAGATGGTCCCCTTGTGGGCAAGCTCGAATTTGCCCTGCTTCTGACGGATTGCCCCGGTAAAGGCGCCCTTCTCGTGTCCGAACAACTCGCTCTCGATGATGTTGCCCGGAAGGGCGGCGCAGTTCAGCTTGACGAAGGGTTGCTTGGCTCGCAGGCTGTTGTAGTGGATCGCGTTTGCCACCAACTCCTTTCCCGTGCCGCTCTCGCCGCGGATCAGCACCGTCGCATTGCTCCGGCAAACCTGCGAGATCATCTGGTAGACCTCGCGCATCTTGTTGCTGTTTCCCACGATGTTCTTGATGCTGTGCTTGCTGGCAAGCTGCTCCTGGAGCCGGAGATTCTCGAGGCGCAGGCTTTCCTTTTCCATTTGAATCGTCTCGAGGTTGATCACCCGCTGGGCCAGCATCGTGGCGATCACCTCGAGGCGCCGTTCGTTCGCCTTGAGATCCTCGGTAGGGGCATAGGGGAAATCAGCGCTCAGGGTGCCCACCACCTGCTTGCCCTTCTGGATGGGCACACAGATGAAAGAGCGCTCCTCCTCGTCCTTCCGCCTCACAGCCGTCCGGTCGAGGAAGTGGGGCTCCTCACTGATCTTCGGTACGACGATCGGCTGTCCGGACTCGATGACCCTGCCGGTGATGCCCTCGCCCGGCTTGTACCGTCCTCTCTCCATTGCATGCTTGGTCAACCCGTGGGCCACCTCGATGCGGATCTCGTCTCGAAGGGGGTTCAGGATGGTGATGGTCCCCCGCTTCATGTCCAGGGACTCGGAGAGTACCTCCAGCACCACGTACAGGGATTTCTTCAGATCGATCGTCGAATTCAGCGCCTTGACGATTTCATAAAGGTGGGAGATCTCTTGGAGGTCCTGTTGATCCATACTTCTTTCTCGCCTCTTCTCTCTTCCTCGGGGATTTACACCATTTTTGTCGTTTTGCCCTTAGATTTACACAAAACTGTTCTTTGCGCAACAGAATTACGGCCGACCGATGGGGCTTCCGGAGCCGCACTTGCAAGATCGCCTTTGTTGTGCGAAAACAGGCTGCAAGGAGGAGATCGAGATGAAGAAGATCGAGGCGGTCATCAAACCGTTCAGGCTCGAAGAGGTCAAGGAAGGACTCTCCTCCCTCGGCGTGAAGGGCATGACCGTGAGCGAGGTCAAGGGTTTCGGGCGCCAGAAGGGCCATTCAGAGATCTATCGAGGTGCGGAATACACCGTGGACTTTGTCGCAAAGGTCAAGATCGAGATCGTGGTGGATGACGACATGTGCGACAAGGTGGTCGATGTCATCCTGGAGCAGGCGAAGACCGGCAAGATCGGAGACGGAAAGGTATTCGTCCTGCCTATCGAAAAGGCATACAGGATTCGAACCCGCGAGTCGGGCCCCGAGGCAATTTGATAGGGATCAGGGAACAGGGGTCAGGGCCTATTGCCAGCCCCACCTTACAGACTTCGTCCTCTTCGTGATCCTCGTCCTCGATCAGTAACATCGCGCTCTTTCCAAGCACATCCGTTGACCGAGAAAGCCCCTGACACGCCTTGCAAGAAGCGGTACTAGCCGGCCCCCAACAAATAGGTCGTGTAGGCTTTTCGGACCCGGAGGGTGCAGGACTCCATTTCCTCTGCAAGGCGGGTCTCATCCGCTTCTCTTCCGAACAATCTCTTCGCAAGGGCGGTTCGCTCGGCAGGATCCTTGGGCAATGTGTGTGTCTGCAGTCCTTCCAGAATCTGGAGCGAGTGCTCCACCCTGCGCAGAAGAAGATAGTCCTCTTCAAGCTGGACCCTGACATCTGCGGGCAGGAGGCGGGCCCTCTCGAGGGCGCCAAGCGCCTCCAGGGTGTTCCCGGTGAGAATCTCGGGGCGGTCCGGCCCATGAATGAGTTGAAGTCCCTGGGCAAGAAATTCAACGTCGCGGATCCCCCCTTCCCCGCTCTTCACATCCGGACCGCCTCCCAGTGATCGGAGCGACTTTCTGACCGATGCCTTTCTCATCCCCTCAATGGATCGGACGAGCTCGTCCTTGTCGCGACGATCCAACAGAATGCATCTAATTTCATCCAGAAACCGATCTCCCAGTCGGAGATTCCCTGCGATGGGCCGTATCTTCAGAGCCGCCTGGATCTCCCAGGGAGCCGCCTCCCGACGATAGTAGTCCATGAGCCCGGAAAAGGAAGGAACCAGGTCTCCGGCCTGCCCATGAGGTCTCAGGCGAAGATCCACGCGATAGGCATATCCCGCCTCGGTATGCCGTGACAGATCGAGGCTCACCCGCTCCATGACGTTTGCGTAGAGCTGTTTCAACGCTTCCGAGTCCGGGCCGGGCATGCCATCCGGCCCCTCCGGAACGTCGAAGACCCCCACCAGGTCGATGTCCGAACTGTAGTTGAGCTCCTGCCCGCCCAGCTTTCCGAAGGCAAGAATACAGAAGTGCTCTTGCAGGTCCCCCGTACCATCCGGGATCTCACCCGCTCCCCGGATGTCCACGATGACCTTCTGAAGGGCCATCCGGACCAAGGCTTCTGCAAGGGTCGACAGGTCGAGCATCACCTCCCGGGTCGGCACACCGATCACCATATCCCGGGCCCCGATCCGCAACATCTCCCTCCTCCACAGACGCCGCAGATGGTTCACCCATTTCTCGTGACTGCCCGGGCGGACGAAGAAGGCCCCAAGCTCATCCTCGATGTCCTCTCGCTTCCGGAGGCCGTGCAGGTTTTCCGGAAGGATGACCCAATCGAGAAAACCGGGATACCGAACGAGCGTGTCGGAGAGAAACTGGCTGCCGGCGAATATGTTGAGCAGAAGTTCGAGCCGCATGGGCTGCGACAGAAGGAGGTTGTAATGAAATTCGGGGCTCGTTCGGACATGGATGAATCGCTCCCAGTTGTTGAGCGCCATGTCCGGATCCGGCGTCTGGGAGAGCACATCCGCGGCCAGCAGGGTGAGCTTCGCAAAGGTGTGTCGTCGGTAGCCTTTACCCGCCAGGCTCAGCAGGTTCGTCTGAGCACGTTGAGGGTTCAGAAAACCGACCCTTTCGAGAATCTGGCGCGAGAGCTCCTCCGGAACGTTGTCGGCAAGGACGAGGTCCGCCAGCGATCCGGTAGCCGGCCCGGGCAATGAGGTGCGGCCGAAATACCTCTCGGCAAAGGCTCGTATGACTGCCGTGTGGGTCCCATAGTCGATCCTGAGTTGCTGCGCAGGGCCTAGTGGCCGTCCTTCCCGATAGCCCATTCGCCTCGCCAGGTGCGCGAATTCCAGGGCGTCGGCCGGAGGCAGAAACAGGTCCTGGGCCGAACCCCTCAGCATACGCATGGCATTGATCAGGTGACGCAGAAACGCATACGCATCGAGCAGCTGGCCGGTCTCGTCCGGAGAGAGGACGCCCGCATCGGAGAGGGCCGCGAGCGCCAGATGAAGCTCCGGTGTCATGAGCCGGGGATGGGTGCTCCCGTGCAGGACCTGAAGGATCTGCACGTTGTATTCGAGGTCAACAAGGCCGCCCGGGCTGAACTTCGCGTTCTGTCTTCCCTTCTCGGTCTTCTCTTGGAACTGCTTTTCCCGTAGTTCCCGGAGCGCCGCAAGTTCGATTGACCTGGCCCCGTAAATCATCTCGTCCCGGATTCTCTCCAGGCGGGCCCCGAGGGCCGGGCTCCCGCCGATGGCACGCATACGAACAAGGGCCAGGCGTTCGTATGCGTGGGCCGGACCGCCCGTACCATAGTACTCACAAAAGCTCTCAAGGCTGCAGGCGAGAGGACCCGCGCTTCCGTGGGGACGCAGCCGCAGATCCACCTGGAAGATGCCCTCCCTTTTTGCCTGAATCGATTGTGCGGCTGATTGCACCAGCCGATTGAAGAATTCGGCATTCGCGATCGGCTCTTCCCCATCGGTCATCCCGTTGTCACCGTAGACAAGCAGGAATTCGATGTCCGAGGCGTAGCCGAGTGCGGCCCCTCCCAGCTTGCCCAACCCGAAGATCGCATACTCCGCCTCCAAATCGGCAGCCGTCCTGGGCGTTCCATACCGCGCTGCAAGATGCTCCCAGCAGAAATCCGTCGCGGCTCTCACCACGGTCTCTGCAAGATGGGTCAGCCGGTTGGCCAGGCTTCTGAAGTCCTTCGCAGGGTCCAGGATATGATCCAGATCGATCAGGAAGATCTCCTGGTCCTTGAAGTCATTCAGCCGGCGCCGCTTCTCTTCCAGGTCCGTGACCCCCTGCAGGCTCTCCCCGAGCCGCTCGGCCAGCGTCTCCCCGGACATGCTGAACCGCTGCCCTTCGACGATGGGCTGAAGCATGGGGAGAAGCGTTTCATAGTGCAGGCGAATGAAATCTTCCCAGAGGAAGTCGCTCGTGCCCAGGAGCAGGGCCAGATCCTTGAGTGCATGCGGATCGGAAAGGGTCTCCACCCACCCCTGCGGGTCAGGCAGATCGAGTATGTCTTGAACCAGATTCTTGAATCGGAGCAGGGCCGAGTACCGGTCCGGGGCCTGGCCCAGGAAATAGGTGAACTGCTTTGTCAGCAGCAGAGACAGCTTGATTCGACTCAGGGCTTCCGAATCCTCGATCCTCCTGCCGTTAGCATCCACCACATCGATCTCGTCGGCGATCCGTCCTTCACGGGTTCGGATGCGAACGTGCTCGATCGAAATTCCGTGAAGGGAAAAGGCCTGGGTCAGGGAATAGAGAAAAGCGGGGGTGTCCTCGGAAACGAACTTGAGCCGGGTGTACTCTCCGCTCTCGTTGTCGACCTCGATCAGGACGGGCGACAGGGCCGGAAAGGCTCCGGGCTGAAAGTGGTCCAGCTCCTCTACCACCCGTTCGTTGACGTGATGTCTCGCCTGCTCCTCCGACCGGCCATCCTCCTTTTCCAGAAGGGTGAAAACGGCTGACATTCTCTTGACGAGCTCGGCCGCCCACCGGTCGAAGGGCAGATCTCTCGACCAGGATCCGGAGAACTGATTGACGATCCGTCGACGGCTGAAGGGATCGGCCTTTCGTTGGGGTCGCCTTCGTCCCCTTGGCGGTCCCTGTTGTCGGGTCTTCTGTTTTCTACGACGATAGGTGAACACGTCACCTGAGGAGATGTGGAAGCCCAGCCCGGCCAGGACACCGGTCATCAGAGAGAACACCCCGAGATAGTCGAACCCAAGGACCGTGAAGTCGATCTGCTGATGACCCGTCTCCTTCAGGTGCAGCTCGACAGGGTGGTCGGAGCTCAGCCTGGACAATCCCTCGAGGTGTTCCCGGATCTCATCCGATGTGAATCTCTCGAAGTACCGATCGGTCAGCCGGGACAGATGCTCCTCGACCAACCTGGGGTCCACATCCGGACAGAGTTCCTTCAGATTGTCGAGGTTCGGCTTCATTTCCGGGCCGCCAGGGCATCGAAGGGTGACGGAATGATGGAAGACCACCGATGTGCCGGATCATTCTATCCCCACCGACCGGAGTAGACAAACCCCCTGTCTCCGTTCCGCTGTGCGGGTTGAATTCAGAGTGGTTTGCATGTATCTAGGTCAGCGTATGGCAGAGTCTCTCTTTGCCATGGAACCCCAAACCTGCATCACGTGAAAACATCATGCGACTTCGACTCATTGCATACGCTTCGCTGATGATCCTGCTCGCTTGTCTGCTCGGTTGCTCGAGACCGTACTTGAAGCAGCCGATTCCCGGCTCCTCTCCCAAGGGTGTCGAGCTTCTCATCGTGAAGAAAGGCAACTACCCGGGAACGTTCGGACACGTGGCCCTGCGATACCGGGATGAGGTCTTCGGCTACTGGGAGAGCCGGGACAAGAAGCTGGTGGTGGGGCACTTCGAGAAGGATGCTTTCTTCCGGTATTACCTTGCATATCAACAGCGCGACATGCACGGCTTCGAGCTGGACATCCGACCGGAGAGGATCCGGAGGATTCTGGAGATTCTCCGTGATGAGTACGCGCAGCCCGTGGAGAGCCGGCCTCCCTACGGCATGCTGTCGAACAACTGCGTCGTGGCAACCCACCGTATTCTCTGCGAGGCGTTGGATTCATGCGAAGAGGCCCCTCCCCTTGATTCGGGCTTTCCCAGGGGGCTGGAAAGGTGGACCAGGAAGAATTTCGTCGTCCTTGAGGACCGGTACTATGCATCCACTCGTCACCTGTTCATGAAGAACCAAAAAGACCTGGGGAACGGGATCTCAGGCGAATTCTTCGTCCCCTTTTCGGCATCCGACCCCCATGCCTACCGGAGCTGGCGCCTGGTCTACACGGAAGATCTCAGGGGAGCCCTGGTTCCGTTGAGGCCGGTGGCAGGCGCGGGCAATGTCATCACGGGAGTCGTGCAACTGGCACTGAGTCCCGTGTTTGCACCCATGGGAAAGCTCTACCATGTACCCGGCGGCCTTTACGGGATGACCGCCTCTCTGCCGGAGCTCGTCTTCCTCCCGTATCGCCGGGCAGGAAAGACGCCCTGGCAGCCGGACGAGGCGAGGCGCATTGTTGCCGGCTGGGAGCCTGCCAGGAACCGCGAGAGGCAGGCGAAACTGTTGGCCGAGTACCAAGTGCAAGCGGATGCAGCCGTGGGGTTCAGCCACGACAGAGACTGACGAGACGCATCCCTCTTTCCAGTTCCTTATATATATATTATCATTGTTTTGTATCTTTCCGATAACGGTCTCGGCAACGCGGAGCCCTTTCGCTCATGGAATCGAGCCTCTCCTGGCTGGACAGCCGCTATGAGGTCCTCTCTCTCACCGGGGAGGGCACCTCCAGTACCGTGTACCGTGCGAGAGACACACAGCAGGACCGGCTGGTGGCCCTGAAGGCCATCGACCCCCGCGTTCGGCAGCACGGCCTGGAGAGCATCATCCGCTTCCGGAGGGAAGCGACCACCCTGTCCGGATTCCATCACAGGAACCTGATCGAGTTTCTTGGTTTTCTGGAAAAGGAGAAGGAGCTCGTCCTCGTTCTGGAATTCCTGGACGGCCGAAGCTTGAGACATCAGATCCGGGAGGAGGGATATTTTTCCGACGACATTCTGCTGATCGTCCGAATCCTCCGCCAGCTCGCCGAGGGCCTGGATCACGCTCATAGGCAGGGCATCCTGCACCGGGACCTGAAGCCTTCCAACATCATGGTACCATCAGGCGGCCGGGAACCGAGGGACCGGAGCGATGGAGAATCCCCGGAGATCAAGATCCTTGATTTCGGTCTGGCCCGCCTCATCGACTACTCTCGGTCCGTGGAGGAGAAGGGGGTCTCGGATACCTTTCACTACATGGCCCCGGAACAGGCGGGCATCTTCCGGCAACCCGTGGACCAGCGGGCAGACCTCTACTCGCTGGGCATCCTCTCCTACGAACTGCTGGCAGGTGAGCTCCCCTACCCCGGAGATGAACCGGGTGAGATCCTTCAGCAGCATCTGACCCGAAGACCCGCTCCCCTGGTCGAGCGGAACCCGGCGGTGCCGCCCTCCCTGTCCGAAATCGTGGAACGTCTGATGGCCAAATCCCCGGCCGATCGATACGGGTCGGCACGCTCCCTGGCAGGCGACCTGGCCGTCCTCGAGGAGGCCCTGGAAAAAGGAGAGAGACTCTTCGCCCTCGCGCCGCGGCCGGCGGAAGCTTCGGAACGCCTTCGGCCCCACGTCCGGCTCATCGAGCGCTCCCGAGAGGTGGAGGAGCTCAGGTACTGCTTCGAAAAGGCCCGGGCCCAAGAGGGCAATGTGTTCCTGCTCGAAGGCGAGGCGGGAATGGGCAAGACACGGTTGGTGGAGGAGTTCAGGGAACATGTCGTCTCCCAGCAGGGGATCTGTCTCTACGGCAAGTGCGAGGAATACAGCTCCAAGGTCCCTTATCATCCCTTTGAGGAGATCCTCGAAGACCTGTCCCGCCAGAACAGGAGCTGGCCCCGAAGAAGACGGGAGGCATTCCGCACACGGATGATCCGGTCCACAGGCGAGGACTGGGGGCCCGTGGTCGGCCTGACTCCGAGTGTGCGCGAGGTCGTCGGCGACCCACCTTCGGCTCTTAGGGAGGAGGCCCGGGAGGAGGAAGGAGAGAGGCTTCTGGAGTCGATCCAACGATTCTTCATCTCCATGGCCGTACCTGGGAGCCCTCTGGTGCTGGTTCTCGATGACCTGCAGTGGGCCCAGGAAGAATGCCTTCAGGTACTCCTGCGTCTGGCTGAGGCGATTCCGCGGGTGCCCGTCATGATCATCGGGCTCTACCGGGGGGAGGAGATCCGGCGGAACGGCCCTGCAATGAAGGGCATCGAACAGATCCGCCAGATATGCACTCGTACCCGATCGGAACGGCTGGAGCCGCTCAGCCGAGAGGGGGTGCGGGTCCTGGTCAGGGAAGCGACGGGCGCCTCGGGGAGCGGGTTCCGGCCCCTTTACGAAGAGATCCATCGAATCAGCCGAGGCAATCCCTTCTTTGTTCTCGAATCCTTGAAGAGCCTCCTGGAGAGCAGGGTTCTCTGGAAGGATCCCCAAAGCTCCAGCTGGAGCTATGACGTGGATCTCCTGCACCGGAGCCCGGTCTCGACAAACCTTCTCGAGGTCATCTTCCGAAGGCTCGGGCGGCTCTCTCAGCAGACCCGCGGAGTGCTTTCCGCCGCATCGGCGATCGGCCGGGAGTTCGAATTCGATCTCCTTCTGAGCATCGCTCGCCTGGAGGAACACGATCTCCTCGATCATCTGGATGAAGCGATTCATCTTCAGCTCGTTGAAGAGGTTCGGCACGGCGCGCAGGGTCGCTACCGGTTCGGACACGACAAGATCCGACAAACCATCTACGAGCGAATCCCGGAAGAGGAGAGAAGGGAATTTCACGAGGGGATCGGACTTGCCCAGGAGCGGAACTCCCCCGGGGGAGAAGGCTCGGAGAGGGACGTTTTCGTGCTGGCCCACCATTTCTGCAACGGGCTGAATTCTTCCAAAGCACAGGAGTACTCGATCAAGGCGGGCAACAGGGCCCTCAGGCAGGGCGCCAACCGAGAGGCGGTGCACCAGTACGGTGAAGCTCTTCAAAGGGTTGATGACCGGGATGTGGAGACCACCATCTACCTCCAGGAGAAGCTGGGCGATCTACATGCGACCCTTGCCGGATTCGATGAGGCCCTCACCGCGTACCAGAGTGCGAAGGGACTCCTCAAGACCGAGCTGGCCCGAGCTCGGATCGAAAGAAAGACGGGAATGGTTCTCAACAAGCAGGGGGACGTTCCCGGGGCCATCCAGCACCTCGAGTACGCGCTGAGGCTGCTCGGGAAGAAGCCGAGGAAGAGCAAGCTGTCGATCATCCTCTTCGTGCTGTTTCAACTCCTCCTGCCTCTTCGTCCCGTGGGAATCCTCTCGTTCTTCCGTGGAGAGCGGAGGAGAACCGATAGCCTGGATCGAAACAAGGAACTCTGCCGTGTCTATGGCGACCTCTACTATCTCTACTTCTTCTCCAACATGCCGAGGTCGATCGAGGCGGACCTGCTGCGTCTGAAGTATGCGGAACGTGCGGGAGATCCCGCGCTTCGAGCGGATGCTTACCGTGACCACGGAACCTGGCTGGCCCACCTGCGAAGATTCGGAAAGGCAAGGGAGTATCTCGAAAAGAGCCTGAGGATCTTCGAGCGGCGGGAAGACACCTGGGGGATGGCGAACACCCGGAGCTGCCTCGGATACCTGGATCTCTGCAGGGGAAGGCTCGAGGAGGCGCGATACCAGATCGAAAGCGCCTTGCCCGAGCTCGAGCGACGCGAGGCCCAGTGGGAGCTCGGGACCTCCTATCTCTATCTGTCCAACATCTACTGGGTAACCGGCAACCTCCGCCCGGCAATCGAGATCATGAAGAAGCTGGAGGAGCAGGTGCAAACGGGCGGGGACGATCGGGGGAAGTTCTTTGCTCACGCGGGGCTGTGCCTCACCTACGCCCTCTCCGGGGACATGGGGAACTCCAGCGTCAGCCTGGAGAAGACCCGAAAGGCCTTTGAGCAGTCACCGCACCCGTTCATCTCGTCCTTCTTCCATTTTGTCACAGGCACCACAAAGCTGGTCAGAAGCGATTTCCGAGAAGGCCGTCAAGATCTGGAGAAATCCTTTCGAATCGTACGGGAGCACGCCCTCTACTCGTACGAGCTGACCGAGCCCCCGCTGCTTCTCGTCTATGCTCATCTCCGCGAGGCTTCGGAGGGCGGGGTAGCGGTTGAAGCCGGGGCAAGTCTCGAGCGGGCACGAAGACTCCTCAACATCATGCGATTCCTGGTCATGGGGTTCCCTCTTTACGCCGGTCAGTGGCGGGTCTTCCGGGGTATCTACCTTCTTCAAAAAGGGAAGAAGGCCAGGGCTGCCAGAGCACTGAGGAAAGGCCTCCGAATCCTCGACAAGACCGGCGCAAGGCTCATTTCGGGTCTGTGCATGGACCAAATCGGCTTCCACTATGCGGCGACGGGAAACCACGTAGAGGCGAAAAAATTTAAGGACGAAGCGGAAGGGGTCTTCAGGGAATTGGGACTCCTCCAGATCCCCGCGAGCGGAAGGATCGCCGGGGCAACGGATCACGTGCATGCCGATGCTCCCCCACTCCCGGAAGCCCCGCGAATCGAGGAGGAACCGGCCCTCTCCTCGGGGGACCGTGAGCTCCGCTCCCTGCTGGAGGCAAGCCAGCTTCTCAATTCAAGCCTGAACCTGAGTGAAGTGCTCGAGAGAATCCTGGATCTTTCCATGACGTCCCTGGGCGCAGAACGTGGGCTGCTGATTCTGCACGGGGACGGGCCGCCAACGCCCTCCGGAGATGTGTCGCGCCCGACCTTCGAGATGCCCGGGCAGGTGTTCCTGGCCAGAAACCTCGAGCAGCAAGACCTGCATGAGGACGAATTCATCCTTAGCAGAACTCTCCTTCAGGAAGTTCCCAGAAGCGGGGAGGCGGTCGTCATCTCCGACGCAACGAAGGAGCCCGGCTTCGAGGCGTCCGGCGGCAAGCCCTCCCTAGGTCCGCTCTCGATTCTATGTGTTCCTCTCCTCGACCAGGACCGCCCCACCGGCCTTCTGTACCTGGACAACCGCCTCGTCAGCCAGCTCTTCACCGAGAAAGACCTGAGTTTCCTCAAGTCCCTGGCGTCCCTGGCAGTCAACGCGATCCGCAATGCCAGGGCCTACGAGGAGATCCACCAGTTGAAGCTCAAGCTGCAGAAGGAGGTGGAATACCTGACCGAGGAGATCCAGACGGAGTACAACTTCGACGAGATGATCGGCTCGAGCACGCCGATGCAGGAGGTCTTCCAGTTCATTCTGCGGGCGGCCCCTCTGGACCAGCCCGTGCTCATCCAGGGGGAGACCGGAACAGGCAAGGAACTGGTTGCCCGCGCCATCCACCGCCGAAGCCCGCGCGGGCGCAAACCACTCATCAAGATCAACTGCGCGGCCATACCGGAAGGGCTCCTGGAGAGCGAGCTCTTCGGATATGAGAAGGGTGCCTTTACCGGGGCATCCCGAAGCAAAGCGGGCCGGTTCGAGCTCGCCGACGGGGGCACGCTCTTCCTGGACGAGATCGGTGAGATGAGCCCTGCTCTGCAGGCGAAGCTTCTGACCGTCCTCGAGGACGGAGAATTCGAGCGGCTGGGCAGCACGAGGACAAAGAGAGTGGACATCCGCATCATCGCCGCCACGAATCGAGATCTGGAACAGGAGGTTGAACAGGGCCGTTTCAGAAAGGATCTATACTACAGGACCAAAGTGCTTCCCGTCCCTCTGCCGCCGCTGCGCGAGCGCGCCGGAGACATTCCGCTGCTCATGGCTTACTTCGTGGATCGACTGAACAAGAAACTCAACAAGGAAGTCACCAGCGTTGAAAAGCACTCCATCGAGGCCGCCGAGCAGTACCCCTGGCCCGGCAACGTGAGAGAACTCGAGCACGTGGTGGAGCGGGCCATGGCCTTGTCCGACACTTCTTCCCTCCGGCTGGCTCCCCTGATCTCATTGCAGGGCCAACAGGGCAAGACAGCCCTCGAAACAGGGGCATCCGACCTGATGCCTGGCGACTTCCACCTGTCCGTGGATGCCTACAGACGCAAGCTCATCCGTGAAGCCCTCAGCCAGGCAGAAGGCAAGAAGAAGGAAGCCGCAAGGCTCCTCGGCCTCTCCCCAAGCAACCTCTCCAAGATGCTGAAGAAGCTCGAAATCAAGGAATAATGTCCTGTCCGGAGATATCGGCAACTCCAACAGGGTCAGGACAACTTGAAGATCCGGCAATTGTCCCCATCACCTTGCCGATCCGGCAATATTTCCTCGCTGCAGATCTTGCGCGCACTTCCAATTTCATTCAATTAAATTAAATGGTTAGGCCTGCCGAGCATCGATGGCACATCTCTTGCCAATAGAGCGTGTAAAGGCGAGAAGACCGCTGGCTCGGAAATCAGGAGGGTGGAAAAACGCGACTCACGAAAACCAACCAAGGGTCCGGGATGGAGCAGACAGTCTGGATTGTGGAAGGAAAGATCGCGGGCGAATTCTCGGCCGAACTGGAGAGCGAGTACGGGCGTCTGTTGCCACACGAGAGATCCGGCCTCTGCCTGAACCTGAACCACGTACCCTATGTGGACGAGAGGGGGCTGGATCTGCTGAGCCGGATGGTGAGGGACGGCGTACAACTGAAAAAGGCGGGGCTGCTCGTCCGCGAATTGCTGCGGACCCGGAGGAGGGATTCTTGACGGTCCCAGGGAGGCTGCTGCTCAGCAAATCGAATGGGGGGTTTCATTTCTTCAACCACGAGAAAGGGAGGGTTGGACTCATGAGAATTGCGATGATCAGAGTGGTTTCGGTTGTTCTTGGGCTTGGCCTGGTCTTGTGGACGGTCGGGTTTGCCGTGGCCGCGGATACGGATGGAGACGGGGTGCAGGACCTGGACGACAATTGCGCGGTGATGTGGAATCCCGATCAGGATGATGGAGACCTGGACGAAATCGGAGATGTCTGTGACAACTGCCCGTCTGCATGGAATCCGAACCAGCCGGATTCGGATGGGGATGGGCTGGGAAACTCCTGCGACAACTGTCCGGAAGCGCCGAACCCGGACCAGGATCCCCTGGCCTGCAAGGACCCGGACGAGGATGGGATCCTGAATCCGGATGACAACTGTCCACTGGATTACAATCCCGGTCAGGAAGATGCGGACGGGGATTCCCGGGGGGACCTCTGCGACAATTGCCCTCTTGCCCAGGACTGGATCCAGAAGGACACGGATGATGACGGTGAAGGGGACGCCTGCGATGACGATATCGATGGCGACGGCGTGCTGAACGGTCCGGACAACTGTCCGAATGAACCGAACCCGGACCAGGAGAATTCCGATTCGGACGGGCTCGGCGATGCCTGCGACAACTGCCCCGATGCCGCGAACCCGGCACAGGAGGATGGGGACTACGACAAGGTCGGTGATGCGTGCGACAACTGCCCCGACGAGAAGAATCCCGACCAGGAAGATGTCGACGGCGACGGGGATGGAGATCTCTGTGACGATGAAATCGACGGGGACGGACTCCCTAACGAGGCGGACAACTGCCCCTACGACTACAACCCGGGGCAGGAGGACAGCGAGGATCCGGCTGCGGACGGAGTCGGTGATGTCTGCGACAACTGCCCTGTCGAATTCAACCCGGGCCAGGAAGACAGCGACGACGATGGGATGGGAGATATTTGTGACCCGGAGCCTTGTCCGGTGTTTCCCCCCTGCGCCTGCGGGACGATCCTATGCAATGGGGCGAGCGAACCGGGCAAGAGTCTTGCCTTGAACCTTTGTATATACCTGCTTCCGTTGATGAGCATCCTGATTCTTCGGAGGTATCGACACATGTTTTGGCGACCGCGGTCCGACGTGTGACAACACCCGAGCCGACTTTCAACGGATCGATCGCCTCCATGAATTCGTCCGACACGAAGGAGGGAATGCCATGCCCAGATCGAGACGGTTCTATCTGCTGGTGGCTCTCATCTTCTCGGCCCTTCTGCTGCCGTTGCTGGGTGCCGACGGCTGCATCACGATCACCGATGTGGTGCCGCCCTACGGACAAGCCCAGCCTGTCGAGCCGTATCAAGTGAAGATCTTCGGTCAGGGATTCATCGATCACTGGCAGAAGAATTACGGCAACGACGTATGCGTCAAGCTCAAGGACCTCATTCTCTGCAAGAGCGGGGTTGCGCACCCGCTCTGCGCGGGAGGTGATTCTAGGATCACCGATATCTTTGACAAGCAGATCTGGCTCCAGGTGGCTCCTCCCACTTCCGAAACAGAAGGCGTAGGGGATGTCGTGGTAGGCGTCCTGGGTACCGATTGTGTAGACACCCGCAACGGGAACGAGGCGGGAGAAACCTGGCCGGATCGGTTCACGTTCTACGATGCCGGATCCATCGAGAATCGATATCAACTTCTCGGACAGAACATGCCCCACGTCAATCGATGGGGAGACAATGCGGAGCTCCGGGACATCGAGGGCAACGGGTTCGACATCAACGGAGACGGGTTCGAAGATATGATGAGTGCGGAAGGGGAACTGCGCCT
>JANQFG010000051.1:5000-13115 GCA_028277985.1 bacterium
TCACCTTGATCTGGCCCGGATAGCTCAGCTCGCTCTCGATCTTTTTCGCAATGTCTCTAGAAAGAACCACGGACTGCTCGTCCGTCACCTTGCCGCTCTCCACGATGATCCGGATTTCCCTGCCGGCCTGGATCGCATAGGATTTCTCGATGCCGGTGAAGGATCCGGCGATCCTCTCCAGATCCTCGAGTCGCTTCACGTACGTTTCCAGCATCTCCTTCCGGGCGCCGGGACGGGCACCCGAGAGTGCATCCGAGGCCTGCACGAGCAAAGGAAGGACCGATTCGGGCTTCACCTCTTCGTGGTGGGCCGCGATCGCATTCACGATCCCCTCGGTTTCGCCGAATTTCTTCGCCAGGTCCCCGCCGATGATCGCGTGCGAGCCCTCGACCTCGTGATCCACCGCTTTGCCGATGTCGTGCAGCAACCCGGCCCTCTTCGCCTCTTTCACGTCGAGCTTGAGCTCCGATGCCATGATGCCGCAAAGGAACCCGCATTCGATCGAGTGCTGCAACACATTCTGCCCGAAACTCGTCCGGTACCTGAGCCGTCCCAGAAGCTTGATGATCTCCGGATGGATTCCGTGAACACCCACGTCAAAGGTCGCCTGTTCGCCGATCTCCCGGATGTTCTCCTCCATCTCCTCTTCAACCTTCTTGACGATCTCCTCGATCCTGCCGGGATGGATCCTTCCGTCCGAGATGAGCCTCTCCAGGCTCACTTTCGCGACCTCTCTGCGGATCGGGTTGTGGGCCGAGAGTATCACCGCTTCGGGTGTGTCGTCGATGATCAGGTCCACCCCCGTGATCGCCTCGAGGGCTCGAATGTTCCGGCCTTCCCGACCGATGATTCGACCCTTCATCTCGTCGTTCGGAAGGTTCACGATCGATACCGTCCGCTCCGCCACATAGTCGCCGCTGTATCTCTGAATCGCCAGCGCCAGGATGAGCTTCCCCTTCTTGTCCGCGATCTCCCGGGTGGCGTCCTCGATCTGTTTGATCTGCCTGGCCGATTCGTGCTTCACCTCTTCGACCAATGAATCCATCAGCTGTTTCTTCGCGTCATCCTTGCTGATGCCTGCCATTCTCTCCAGACGAAGCTGCGCTTCCTCCTGAAGCTTCCGCAATTGCCCCGCCTGCTCCTCGAGATTCCGCTCTCGCTTGCTCGCCCCCTTCTCCCTCCTGCCGACCTCGATTTCCTTCTTGTCCATGAGGTCCATCTTCTTCTCGAGATTCTCTTCTTTGTGGAGAAGTCGCTTCTCCATCTTCGAAAGCTCGCCTCTCCTCTCTTTCGATTCCCGTTCGAACTCCGCCTGGGCTTTCAGGATGTCGTCTTTGGCAAGGATCTTGGCTTCCTTCTTGATCGTCTCCGCTTCCTTCTTCGCATTCTCCACGATCTTGCTGGAGAGCTCCTCTGCGGAAGAAAGCTTCGAATCGCGCATCTTCTTTCGGTACCAGTTACCCCCGTAGAAACCGCCGAACGCTGCCAGGCCCATTAGAAAAATGATCCACAAGGCTGAAGAGAACAAGACAATCACCTCCTCATATAAAATGGACGTAGGGTTTTGGACGCGGAATGCTGGCTGGGCAGGGCGTGTTCGGAAAGGATCTTACTGTGTGGATCGCCTCGGTGCGGGGCTCTCCTCCACAGGCATGAGAAGGGTTTGCAGGAACGATCCCCTATGCGCTATTGCGAGGCCGTTTCTTCGATCGAGATCTTCTTGCCTTTCTTGCCATGAAGACATCCATTTATGCCAAAGGCCTTCGACTCCTCCGCGCCGATCGGCAACGGACCAGGACACCCGAAAAATCTCTTGCATTCGTGAACGAGGCAATCTCCCCTCTTCGTTCCAAAAGAGGCGACTAAGCAAACAAGCAAGACCCTTTACAGCTCCAAATGCCCAAGCAATCATCTATCCGCTTTCTTCCTTACCTCCTTGACTTGGTTGGGTCAACCGTTCTCAAAAAGATCGGCATTCCTGTCGAGAAAATCAATCATCTCCCTTGCTTTGCTATCTACGTTCTCCTCGATGGCTTCCTTCTCCTTCAAGGCACTGAAGTAGTCATCCGCAAGGAGGAGAAGGAGCCGAACAGCCGCCTGAAGACTCGTGACACCAGGCTGGGTCTGTATCGTCTTGAGCTTCTCCTTGACGAACCCCTCGAGTCGCTTTATGTAGTCCGGGTCGTCGTGCTTGAGCCGGACCACCTGACCCAACACATTGATTTCGTATACCTTCTTCTGGGATGCCTCTTGCTGCAGAACGGATCCCCCTTTGTCAAAAAAAGAGCCGTCGGAACCCTGTTCAAGACTCCGATTGCGTCTTCATGACCTCTAGACGTTTCAGGATATTCTCGATTTTCGAATGAATCTGGGCTTTCGACTTCTGGAACTCCTTCAGCTTGTCGTTCAGTTCATCGATTCTCTGGTCCCGAACCGACAAGTCTCCCAGGGCCTTCTCGTGGCTCTCCTTCAGGGCAGCGAATTTCTCGGTCAGCGAAGTGATCCGCTGTTCCAGCCGTTCCAGATTTTCCAGGCTCATAATCACGTTTCCTTGCTGTCTTCTGATGGAAACACCTAAATCATACTAGGAATTCTGTTCTGCAATGTCAATCGACCCTTCCTGCCGGGCCGGGTCAGTGCACCCACCCGCCCTCGGGCTCCCCGAAAATCGCCTCCAGAAACAGCTCCGCGTCGAACTCCCTCAAATCCTCGACACGCTCCCCGATCCCGATGAAGCGGACAGGAAGCCCGAGCTCGTTCGCGATCCCGACGATGACACCCCCCTTTGCCGTGCCGTCGAGCTTGGTCAGAATGATGCCCGTCACTCCAAGGGCTTCGTGAAACGTCCTCGCCTGATTGATCGCGTTCTGCCCGGTCGTGGCGTCCACGATGAGAAGGACCTCGTGGGGCGCCCCTTCCAGCTCCCGCCCCATGATGCGCTTCACCTTTTTTAGCTCTTCCATCAGGTTCGCCTTGGTGTGGAGCCGGCCCGCCGTATCCACAATCACCACGTCCGTGCCCCTGGACAGAGAGGCCTGCATCGCATCGTAGACGACCGCCGAGGGGTCCGATTCCGGCTTGTGCTTCACAAAATCCGTGCCCGCCCGACCCGACCAGATCTCGAGTTGCTCGATCGCTGCGGCCCTGAAGGTGTCCGCCGCAACGAGCATGACCTCTTGGTCGAGGGCTTTCAGACGCGAGGCCAGCTTCCCGATGGAGGTCGTCTTGCCGACGCCGTTCACCCCGACCACCATGATCACGAAGGGCTTGGCCGAACCGGTGTGGAACGCCGGGGCCCGAACCTCCAGCATGGAGCCTATTTTCCGCCGAAGTGCCGTTTTAATCTCGACGGGCCCTGAGGATTTCTTGTCGAGCTCGGCCTGGACCTCCTCGAGCAGATCCTGGCTCGTCTTCACGCCCAGATCCGCCGTTACGAGCACTTCCTCCAGATCATCGATCAGGTCCTGCTCCTTGGAGCCGCCTCCCAGGATCTGGTCCAGGCGTCCGATCAGCTGGTCATGTGTTTTCGAGAGCCGCCCACGGAGCCGATCGAGAAGGCTCTCCTCGACCTCCTCTTCCTCGACCGGGGGAGGAGGTGCCACCTGCGGGCCGGGTTCATCCCGGGGCTCCGTTGCGGGAGGGGGCGCATCGGATGCCGGACCCGGTATCGATTCATCCTCCACCCCCTCGATCACCGGAGTCGTCGGATCGTCGAGGGTCGGCCTTCGGGTCTTTGGCCGCCTCACCAGGAACCAGACCGAGAGATAGATCAACAGGAGCAGGCTGCACCCCAGGCTTGCCCAGATCCAGGCCTCGGAAACGGTCTGCTCCAACCCGAGAACCCCTTGGAGAAACCCCAGGATGCTCTGCCTTGCCGGTTGGAGAAATTCGAGGATTCTGTCCATAGCAGGTCGACGGGTCGATACGGGGCTCGGTGAACTAGTTCACTTTGACGGATACGATCTGCGAAATACCCGGGGATTGCATCGTAACGCCGTACAGGTGGTCGGCAATCCCCATCGTCTGCTTGTTGTGTGTGATCAGGATGAACTGCGAAACCTTCGAGATCTCCTGCAGGATCTCGGTGAACCGCATGACGTTCACATCGTCCAGCGCCGCATCCACCTCATCCAGCACACAGAAGGGGCTAGGCTTGTACTGAAAGATCGCAATCACCAGGGCGAGGGCCGCCAGGGATTTTTCGCCACCGGAGAGCAGGTTGATATTCTGCAGTCGCTTACCCGGCGGCTGGGCAACCATGTCGACGCCCGCCTCGAGCGGATCGTCCGGGTTGTCCAGCTGAAGAAAGGCCTTCCCTCCCCTGAAGAGCTGAGGGAAGATCTTCTGGAACTTCTCGTTGATCTGTTCGAAGGCCTCGATGAACCTTGTCTTGGTGATGCGGTTGATCCTTCGGATCAGGCGCTTCAAGGACTCGAGGGAATTCTTCAAGTCGTCGAACTGATGCTGATAGAACTGGTGCCTCTGCTGCAGGCTCTCGAACTCCTCGATGGCCGTGGGGTTCACTTCCCCGATCCGCTCCATGGAGACGTAGAGCTTCTCCAGTTTCGCCTCGATCTCCTCATCCGCCTCTTCCGACAGCTCCAGTTCGGGATCGGCCGTCATGTCGATCCGGTGTCGCTGCCAGACCTGGTCCTCCAGATTCTTCTTCTTCAGGCCAAGCTCCACGAGTCTCACCTGGAGGGCATCCTGCGCCTGCCTCGTCTCCTCGAGCTCTCCCCTCAATCGCTTGGCAAGCTCTTCCTTGCTCTCGAGCTGTGACGTCTGGGCATGGACCTTTTCATTGATTTCGGCAAGGGTCGCCTCCGCCTCGGTCCTCTTCTGTTCGAGGTCCTTGACCCGCTGCTCGTTCTCTTCCAGCTCCTTGTCGAGACTGCACATTCTCTGCAGGGCCTCTTCGGAGTCTCGCTCCTTCTCGACCATATAGGATTGAATCGTATGGATCCTCTGCTCGATCTGTCGCTTGTGAGAGAACAGCCCGGATCGCTTCTCCCAGATCACCTGCAGCTCGATCTCCAGCCGGTTGAGCTCGTCCTGAGCCAGCTCTTTCTCGGCGGTCCATTCCCGGATTCTCTGATTGAGCTCCTCGAGGGTCTCCTCTCGGGAAGACTGCTGTTCCGCGAGCTCCTTCTCCTCCTCTGCGAGCTGCTCCTCTTCCCGGCTCAGGGCCTCGAGCTCCATTTTCCGCTGTGAGGCCTCCGCCTCCAGGACGGTCTTCCGCTGGAGATCTCGCTTGCGCTGTTCGTCGATCTGCTGGGCGTCCTTCTCCCCTCTCAGGATCTCCATGTCGAGTCGGTAGAGTTCCTGTTGCACCCTTTCCAGATCCGACTCGCTGAACCGGATCTTCCGCAGGAGCGCGTCCGCTTCCTCCTTCTTCCGGGCGGCTTCCTTCTCCAGCCGGCCCACTTCCTTCTCCAGGTCTTTGATCTCCCGCTTCGTCTTCAGGACCGCGTTGCCCGCGCCGTTCGTCTTTCCTCCGGAGATCACGCCCTCCGGGTCGATCAGATCCCCATCCTTGGAGACGATCCGCTTGAAATGACCGTTGTTCCGCCAGAGATCCATTCCGGTCGCAAGGTCCGGCACCATGACTACGTCGCCAAGCAGATGTTCGGCGATCGCCTGATACTCATCCCTCACTTTCACGACATCGATGAGTGGGGTCCCTGGGACAGTCCCCCCGTAGACATCCCGCTCCGCTCCGCCTCTCAGCTCGAGCGGGATGAAGCTACCCCGTCCCAGGGTCTGCGTCTTCAAGTACTCGATCGCCTGTAGTCCGTATTCCTGCTCCTCAACGATGATGTACTGGAGTTTGTCTCCCAGGACCGACTCCAAGGCGGTTTCGTACTCCGGCTCGGTCTCCAGGACCTCGGCCACCATGCCTCGAATCCCCTTGCCCAGCCTTTCCTCCTCCTTGCGCTTGCGCATCACCGCCTTGACACCCTCCTGGAACCCCTCGTAGTTCTCTTGGAATTCCGTCAGAGATACAAGTCGGGAAGTCTTCAGGTTCAGGTCCGCCTGCAGACTCTCGATCGCCTGCGACAAGACGTCGAACTCTCCCTTCAACCGCCTCTGGTGGACCTCCAGGGCAACACGCTCCAGCAGCGAGAGTCCCCTCTTCTGCTTCCATCCCTTGAGCGCCTTCTCCAGCTCCTTGTGCTTGGAGAAAAAGCATTCGTCCTCGTTCTCCATTGCACGGATCTCATCCGCTCCCCGGGCCTGCCGTTGCTCGATATCCTTTCTCTTCTCCTGTATGGCGAGCTGTCGGTTGTTCAGGCCCGCCTTCTTGGTCATGCAGGCGAACAGGCTGTCCTTGATCGAATCGATCCTGTCCTGGATCTGTTTCTCCTCGGTCAGGATGCCTTCGTACCGAACCTTCTCCTCGCCGACGATCTCATCGACCCACTTGCCCCGGCTGGAGAGCTCGTCGATCTTTGTCGCGAGCTCGGTGCCTTCCCGGTCCGCCTCTTCGAGTCTGATTCGCGTATCCGCGATCTGTCTCAAGTCCTCTTCGCGCTTCTCCTTCAACTCCTGGTGGCTCTGTCGGATGTAGATCTGCTTGTTCTCGATCCGGTTCAGTTCCTGGACGTGCTCGAGGAGCCGCGACTTCTTCTCCTCCATCTCGCGGCTCTCCTGGATGAGGTTCGCTCGGATCTCCTCGATGTCCGCCTCTTCCCTCCGAAGATCCGACACGAGTCGTGCCAGCTTCTGCTCCCCCTCTCCCTTGACCTCCTGTTCGGCCCGTTCCCGATCCAGGAGCGAATGATACTGGCGAAAGGCAAGGGTGCAGTCCAGTTTTCGGATCTCTTCCTTGAGCCTCTGGTACCGCCGGGCCTTCTGGGCCTGCCGGTTCAGGGCATTCATCTGCCGCTTGATCTCGAACAGGATCGCCTCGATATGGCGAAGGTTCTCCTCGGTGGCCTCCATCTTCCTCAGGGCCGATGCCTTCCTTCGCTTGTACTTGACGATTCCCGCCGCTTCCTCTACGAAATTCCTCCTCCGCTCCGGACCGGCGCTGATGATCTCCCCGATGTATCCCTGCTCGATGATCGAATAGGCCCGGGTGCCTGAGCCCGTGTCCGAGAAGAGATCGACGATGTCTTTCAAACGAACCGGCATTCGATTGATCCGGTACTCGCTCTCTCCGCTGCGGTAGTAGATACGTTCCACGGAGAGTTCTTCGAAATCGGAATAGGGATGGGGGAATGCCCTGTCTTTCTGCTGGAGTACGAGGGAAACCCGGGCCATGCTCGCCGGCGGGAAATGCTCGCTTCCGCCGAAAAGGATCTCCTCCATGTTCTTCCCGCGAAGCCTCTTCGGGCTCTGCTCACCGAGGACCCATCGAAGGGCGTCTACCACATTGCTCTTTCCACAGCCGTTCGGACCGACAATCGCTGAAGTGCCCTCAGGAAACAGGATATCTGTCTCCTTGCAGAAGGACTTGAAACCATGAAGCTTTAGGCATTTCATCTGCATGAAAACGACCCCTTACGCAAGGATTTCCACGCAAATATAGATCTTTTACGTGAACTTGTAAAGCGAAAAATACAAGCTACAGTGTAACCCGCAGATCGACCACTAAATGTAGTGTCCCGTCGCATCCAGGAAGGTTGGAGGCCCCGCGCATCCGGACCTCGGGCCGGGAAAAGGAAAGGGGGGGCGATTCGCCCCCTCGGATATTCGTACAAGACAGACCTTGACAAGAAAAACTCAACAAAAACAAAATGTTCACTAGCAGGCTGTTGAAGAAATAGGGTTTTTGATGCAATTCCCCTCGGTTTCTGCCGGATGTTTCGTCTTGCATGTCAGTGAAGGTGAAAAGTTGGCCCAAATGAAGCTTTCCCGCTCCTCATTCGTTGCCTTTTCCCCGCCCTTGGCGGGAAGAAGGCGTACGTTCCCCCTGTCAGGGTGGCGAAAGGCCAAGGTTGCGCATCCTGACCAAGTTGTAAGCGCTAAGTGCAAACGTGAACATCCAGGCGACCTTGCTTGCTCCACGGTATCGGGTCTTGCTCAATCCCCCAACCGTCTTCAGCCAGCCGAAGATCTCTTCGATCCGTTTCCGGATCCTTTGACTTGTCTCGTACCCGGGATGGCGAGTCG
>JANQFG010000060.1 GCA_028277985.1 bacterium
CGGTTTGGGGATGGGGATAGCGGCGACCTTTGTTCTCGTCTTCTCCAACGTGATCGTCTCCATGCTGCGGAACGTGATCCCGAACAAGGTGAGGATCGCCTGCTACATCGTGGTCATCGCCACCTTCGTGGTGGTTACGGAACAGGTGATGCAGGCCTACACGTACCCCCTGTATCAGTCCCTGGGGATCTTCATCCCTCTCATCGTGGTCAACTGCATCATCCTGGGAAGGGCGGAGGCCTTTGCGGGCAAGAACCCGGTGCTCCTCTCCGCCGCGGACGGGCTCGGCATCGGTCTGGGCTTCACCCTCTCCCTGACGTTTCTCGGGGGTCTCCGGGAGTTCTTCGGTACGGGGAGCCTTACCCTGTGGAGTACGGGGACTGAAATAGCCTGGCACTTCGACTTCTTCGAGCCCTTCAGCTTCATGGTGCAGGCCCCGGGCGCCTTTGTGTGCCTCGGAATCCTGCTGGGCTTGATGAACGTCGTCGAGGCGGTCCGAACGCGATAAGGGTTCGAGGCGTCGAACAAGAATAGAAAGGGTCACAAACATGGAATTCCTGACGCTCGCCATTGGCGCCATCTTCATCAGCAACATCCTGCTGATGCAGTACCTGGGAAACTGCCCTTTCCTGGGCGTGTCCAAGAAGATGGATACGGCCGTGGGGATGAGCGGTGCCGTGGTCTTCGTGATGACCATTGCGGCGATGATCACCTGGGTCGTCCATCACAAGGTGCTGATTCCCTATCGCCTGGACTATCTCCAGACCATCGTATTCATCCTGGTGATCGCCACCCTGGTGCAGTTCATCGAGCTGTTTCTGAAGAAGAGCATTCCCCCTCTGTATCGATCTCTCGGTATCTTTCTCCCCTTGATCACGACGAACTGCGCCGTATTGGGCGTGGCCATCATAAACATCAAGAAGGACTACGACTTCATACACATGTTGGTGTTCTCCATCACGTCCGCCATAGGGTTCTCCCTGGCCCTTGTGCTCTTTGCGGGAATCCGGGAGAAACTCGAGACTGCCAGAACCCCCGGAACGTACCAGGGAACCGCCATTGGCCTGGTCACGGCCGGTCTGATGGCCCTTGCTTTCCTCGGCTTTACCGGAATGGTTTAGGGCAAATTGCTAACTTCACCCTGGAAGGGTTCAGCATAGAAGAGGTGACACAATGACCATCGCGTTCATCTGCCTGTTCGGTCTTGGATTCGTGGCAGCCGTAGGCCTGGGTGTGGCTTCCCGGGTTTTCTACGTTGAGGAAGACCCTCGGATCGCAGAGGTGGAAGACGTTCTGCCCGGTGCGAACTGCGGAGGATGCGGGTTTCCGGGATGCGGTTCCGCAGCAGAGGCGATCGTGAACGGCAACGCGCCGGCCGATGTCTGCGTTGCGGGCGGACCTTCGGTAGCCGCCAAGGTTGGAGCGGTCATGGGCGTGACCGTAGGCCTGAAGGAGCCGGAGCTGGCCAAGCAGACCTGTGCCGGCGGCGACCGGGCCAACGATCGGTATGTCTACAACGGGATGCAGGACTGCCGGGCCGCCCACCTTCTCTTCGGAGGCCAGAAAGATTGCCGGATCGGTTGTCTCGGCTTCGGAAGTTGCGTGCGTGCCTGCAACTTCGGAGCGATCGAGATGGGCGATCACGGGCTGCCGATCTTCAAGCCGGAGAAATGCGTGGGCTGCGGTGCCTGTGTGAAGACGTGCCCCAAGGGAATCATCTCTCTGATCTCCAACACGACCAAGCTCATTCACTTGAACAGCGAGGACGAATGCCTTGCTCCGTGCCGTCAGCGGTGCCCGGCTCAGATCGATATCCCCTCTTACATCGACGCGATTCGTACGGGCAACTACGAGGAAGCGGTGCGCGTCCTGAAGGAACGGAATCCCCTGATCCTGGTCTGTGGAAGGGTTTGCCCGCACCCGTGTGAGGAATGGTGCAGGCGCGGGGAGGGCGGACAGGACGATCCGGTTGCGATCAACATGCTCAAGCGCTTCGTGGCGGACTGGGAGATGGATTCGGGCAAGCGGGTCGAGGTCACACAGGGGCCGGACACTGGCAAGCGGGTTGCGGTGATCGGAGGCGGGCCGGCCGGGCTGAGCAGCGCCTATTTCCTCCGTCGCCTGGGCCACCAGGTGACCCTCTTCGAATCCATGCCCAATCTGGGCGGCATGCTGCGCTACGGGATCCCGGAGTACAGGCTTCCGAAGAAGATCCTGGACTGGGAGATTCAGGGGATCCTGGATCTGGGTGTGGAGGTTCGAAAGAACGTGAAGTTCGGAGGGGACTTCAACGTGGAGTTCCTGCTCTCATCCGGATACGATGCGATCTTCCTCGCCGCCGGAGCATGGATCAGCTCGAAGATGCGGACCGAAGGGGAGGACATGGAAGGCGTGTGGGGCGGGATCGATTTCCTTCGCATGCGCGATCTCGGTATCCATGTGGATGTGGGCAAGAAGGTGGTCGTGGTGGGCGGCGGGAACACCGCGATCGATGCCGCTCGTACCAGCAGACGTCTCGGCGCCGAAGTCACCCTGCTCTACCGCAGGAGCCGCAAAGAGATGCCTGCCAACGTGATGGAAATCGTGGCTGCAGAGGAAGAGGGCGTTCAGCTTCACTTCCTGGCCGCACCGAGCCGGATCGTGGGGGACGAGAACGGCAGAGCGAAGCAGCTGGAATACATCAAGATGGAGCTCGGTGAGCCGGACGAGTCGGGACGGAGAAGGCCGGTCCCGGTCGAAGGCTCCGAAACACTGCTCGACGTGGACACCATCATCGCTGCCATCGGGCAGAAGGCGGACACGAGCATCATCGAGAAGGACAAGAGCCCGCGGCTCGAGGAGCTGACCTACACGCGTTGGGGCACGATGGACGCCAACGAGGATACCGGACAGAGCAACCTTCCGTACCTCTTCACTGCCGGCGACTTCCTCACGGGCCCGGCCCTCGTGGTGGACGCTATAGGCGGCGGCCGAAAAGCAGCCCGCGCGATTCATCTCTATCTGACGGGCCAGGAAGTGGACATCCCGGAGAACTCCCAGAAGAAGCGGCTCCCCGAGAGCGAGGTCACGGATCTGGAAGGGATCGAGAAGAAGGGTCGGCCTCCCATGCCCGAGCTTCCGGCGGATGAGAGGATCCATACCTTCGAGGAGTCGGAGCTCACCCTGACCGAGGAAGAGGCCCTCAAGGAATCTGCCCGTTGTCTCCAGTGTGGGGTTACCTGCTACTGGCGGGATGATCAGAAGCGATACGAGGATGCGCAGAGTGCTGCGTAGTCGCAGGGGGTAATTCGTTTAGCAGCACCACGTTCTGTGGGCAGGCCTCCGAGCACAATCCACAACCATTGCAGCTGTCCTCGATCCATCGAGGCAGGCCGTCTTCGGTACGCTCGAGCGCGCCTTCCGGGCAGGCCTCGATGCAACGATCACAGAGGATGCACCCATCCGGACAGGCCCAGTCGCTCGAAGGCCCCATAGGCCCTTTGCACAGGATTGCGAGGCCCCTTTCCGCGGGAATCAAAGCGATCAGGTCAAGAGGGCACGTCCCCAGACATTCTCCGCAACCGTCGCAACGGGACGGATCGATTCGTGCGATTCCCTGCTCGACCCGGACGGCACGATGCGGGCATGTTGGCACACAGTCTCCGAACCCGAGGCAGGCGTTCCCGCATTCCCTCGGAGAGGCGGCCATCCCGGCGGCCGCCCGGCAGGAGGGAGCGCCTGAGTAGCGGTATCGGGGCGACACCCGGCTCCCGCTGCATCGAATCAGGGCTTGCATCTGTCGTGACCGGTTCGCACCCTCGTCCGTGCCGTGTTCGCACGAGAGCTCGCCGTCCGCTCTCCCGATATCTCCGATTCTCTCAGAGCCGCCTCTTACCAACGCCTTCGCAAACCCTCCGCAGCCGGTCTCGCCGCACCCGTCGCAGGGGGACTGTCCGGAGGAGACGGAGCCGTCCGCACCCAGCTCTTCCCCTGAAAAAACCTTCCTCGAGAGGAAGTACCCGAGCAGGAGAACGAGCCCCAATAGAAAAAGAACGGCTCCGGGTAAGGCCCAACTCACTTGGTGTTCCTCATTTTGCCTCTGAACAATGCCGAAGGTGGAAACGTTTAGGGTTCAGGGTTCAGGTGTCAGGCCGCGCCACCCAGCCCACGGAAGCGGATGCGGAGGGGTGGTGGGGCCTGTCCCCTGATCCCCCATTCCTGACCCCTTTTCTTTCTTACCAATCGTACTCTTCCCGTTCAATGATTGTCGCCACACCCTGCCCGCCGCCGCAGCAGGCATTGGCGCAACCGTACCGGGCGTCTTTCACATTCAGAATTCTGGCCAGGGTGCCCACGAGCCGGCATCCACTTGCGCCGAGGGGGTGTCCGATCGCCGTGCCTCCACCCATCACGTTCACCCTGTCCGGGTCGATGCCAAGCTCCTGAATGCAGTGAAGCGCCACGACACAGAAGGCCTCGTTGATCTCCCAGAAGTCGATGTCCTGTGCCGACAGCTTGGCCATCTTCAGGGCCTTCTCGGATGCAGGGACCGGTCCCCTGCCCATGACGGTGGGGTGTACGCCGGCAAAACCGATGGAACGGATCGTGGCCAAGGGCTGGATGCCCTTCGCCCTGGCCGTTTCCTTGGACATGAGTACCATGCAGCTCGCCCCGGCATTGAGCGGCGAGGAGTTGCCGGAGGTGATCACCCCTCCTTCCGGCTTGAATGCGGGTTTGAGATCCGCCATGTCTTCGAGTCTTGTCTCGGGGCGCACCGCCTGATCCGTATCCACCTGCACGATGCTGCCGTCGGCCTGCTCCGCCTCCACGGGCAGGATCTCATCATCGAAAAAGCCCTCTTCCTGCGCCTTGGTGGCGAGATGATGTGCCCGCGCACCCCAGGCATCCATGTCTTCCTTGGTGCAATCCGTCTGGGCAAAGAGCTTTTCAGCCGTCAGCCCCATGCTCATGGCGGTCGCAAAATCCCAGTGCTTGTATTTCTCTTCGCTCATGAGCGACATGTTGAGCGTGATGGCCTCCGGCGATGCCCCCATGGGGACCCGGGTCATGTGTTCGAATCCGCTCGCCATGACGATGTCGGCATTTCCTGTAGCGATCTCCATGTAGGCGACATGGACGGCAGCCATCGAAGAGCCGCACTGCTGATCCACGAACTTCGCCGGGAGCGTTTCCGGGAAGTTGGCCAGGAACACGGGAACCCGTCCGCCGTACGTCCAGTTCTCGTTGACGCCCATGGCGGAGCTCGTGAGAAAGTCGTCCAGTTCCTTTGGCTTGAGGTTCAGCCTCTGCAAGAGGGCGGGCATGAGCGGTGCAAGAAGCTCGTCTCCCCTCAGCTTGTGAAACCAGTCTCTTCCCGGCTCTCGGGGCCTGGAGCGGGACCATGCGGTTCTGAGATAGCCGGCGATCACAACCTCATTCATCGACCTGCCTCCTCGTGTTCGGGATTCTCCGGGAAGAGCCTGAGTGACCCTCGGAGGTTAGAGGTTGAGCATGTTCGTTCGGATCGCATTTGCAGAAGCATCCAAGGGTGACTCTGTCGCGAAGAAGAGCAGAAGCGTAACTCTCTAGTATGATGATTTATGAGAAAAAAAGTCAAGGCAGGATTTCCGGAAGCCCGCCCGGAGTCTGGGGAATCATAAGGATAGTCTGATACTTGACGTTACGGCCGGAAACAGTCTATTCCTTGGTCTGTCCTGTTTTCTATCAGCGCAATGCCGTAGAGGGGCGTTTCTCAACAGCCTCGAGGGGAGGGAAGCCAGATGAGCGACAAGCAGAAAGGGATTGAGTCCGTATCCCTGGAGAATCGGGTCTTTGATCCGCCGAAGCAGGGCTTCGAGAATGCCTGGGTGAAAAGCATGGATGACTACAAGGCCATGTACCAACGATCGATCGAGGATCCGGAAGGCTTCTGGGACGAGGTCGCTCAGGGGTTCGTCTGGTACAAGAAATGGGACAAGGTTCGCTCCTATGATTTCAAGGCGGACCCGATCCTGGTTCGATTCTTCGAGGGGGGCAAGACGAATCTGAGCGCAAACTGCCTGGACCGGCACGTCGAGCAGGGCCGGGCAGACAAGGTAGCGATCATCTGGGAGCCCGGGGACGCCAAGGAGCCGGAAAGGCGGTTCACCTATCGGGAACTCCTCGAGCAGGTGTGCAAGTTCGCGAACGTTCTGAAGGAACAGGGAGCCAAGAAGGGGGATCGGGTCACCATCTACCTTCCGATGATCCCGGAACTGGCCATTGCCATGCTGGCCTGTGCCCGCCTGGGTGTCATTCACAGCATCGTCTTTGGCGGATTCAGCGCTGAATCGCTGGCCGAGCGGATCGTTGACGCGGAGTCACACATGTTGATCACGTGTGACGGCGTCTATCGCGGCGCCAAGGCTGTCAAGCAGAAGGACAACGCCGACCGCGCCATGCAAATCGCCGGGGATCGTGGTGTGGCGGTAGAGAAATGCATCGTGGTTCGCAGGATCGGCATGGAGGTGACCGAGGAGGCGGGCAGAGACTCCTGGTGGCACGATCTCATGGAAGCAGCCCCGAGCGAATGCGAACCGGAGCAGATGGACGCGGAGGACCCTCTTTTCATCCTTTATACGTCCGGGTCCACGGGTAAGCCGAAGGGAGTGCTGCACACCACCGGCGGATACATGATCTATACGGCCCACACCTTCAAACACATCTTCGACTACCATGACGAGGACATCTTCTGGTGCAGCGCGGACATCGGGTGGGTCACGGGCCATTCCTACATCATCTACGGGCCCCTCGCCAACGGGGCCACAACCATCATGTTCGAGGGGATCCCCACCTACCCGGATCCGGGCCGCTGGTGGGAGGTGGTGGAAAAATACAAGGTGAACATCTTTTACACAGCGCCCACGGCCATCCGTGCCCTGGCCCGCGAAGGCGACGACTGGGTGAAGAAGCACGACCGTTCGAGTATCCGGTTGCTCGGCACGGTCGGGGAGCCGATCAACCCGGAGGCCTGGATCTGGTACCACTCGGTCGTAGGGGACGGCCGGTGCCCGGTCGTGGACACGTGGTGGCAGACCGAAACCGGGGGCATCCTGATTACCCCTTTGCCGGCCGCCTTCCCGCTAAAGCCGGGGAGCGCGACCCTGCCCTACTTCGGCGTAAGGCCCCGCATTCTTCGTGAGGACGGGAGCGAAGCGAATGTAAACGAGGGAGGCCTGCTCGTCATCGAACAGGCGTGGCCGGGCATGATGAGGCGGGTGTACGGCGACCCGAAACGTTTCGGGGAGACCTACTTTCAGATGTTTCCGGGCCTGTACTTCACCGGGGACGGCGCCAAAAAGGATGAGGACGGCTATTTCTGGCTGATGGGCAGGGTCGACGATGTGCTCAACGTGAGCGGGCACCGAATGGGGACTGCCGAGATCGAGAGCGCCCTGGTTTCCCACCCCAAGGTTGCGGAAAGCGCCGTCGTAGGGTTCCCCCATGACATCAAGGGCCAGGGGATCTATGCGTATGTAACTTTGAAGGCCGGGATAGACAAGACCGACGAGCTCCTGAAGGAGCTCCTGGGTCACGTTCGAACCGAGATCGGACCGATCGCCACGCCGGACAAGATCCACTTTGCAGATGCCCTGCCGAAAACTCGTTCCGGCAAGATCATGCGTCGGATTCTGCGAAAGATCGCGGAAGGAGAAAGCAGCAAGGAACAGCTGGGGGATACGACCACGCTGGCAGACCCGAGCGTCGTTGACTATCTGCTGTCTACGAAGCCTTGAACTGCGGAAGGACAAAGGACAAAGGGAAAAGGACAAAGCTTTCTGGGGGGTCAGGGATCAGGGTTCAGGTGTCAGTCCCAACCTCTCCACCCCCATTCGGCTTCTTGGCTGTCTCTTCGCACGCGCTCAGACACCTCTCAGGGGAAGGGCGTGGGGCCTGACCCCTGATCCCCGACCCCT
>JANQFG010000072.1 GCA_028277985.1 bacterium
GTGTTCCATGCCGGCTTCGTTGTCGATCACCACGTAGGGGTAGTTCCCGGAGAGATCCTCCACAAAGCCCCGGAGGATCAGGTTCGGGTAGCAGTAGCATCCCGGGCCCTCGCCCCGTCCCATGGCGATGAGGTCCATGCCCTTCCCCTCTGCCACGGCACTGTGCATCTTCACCTGCAAGTAGGCCTCTTTGGTCATCCCTGAGGGAACCTCGGCCTTTTCGTCGATGAACGTGGCAAGGATGGAGCCTACCGTTGCATCCGCGGGCATGCCGACCGCCTCCGGCAGGTTCGTGTTCGGGTCTGCGTCCACAACCAGAACAGGCCTCTTGCCCTTCTTCAGAAGGCCTCGGACGATGAGCGCCGCCAGCGTGGTCTTCCCCACGCCTCCCTTTCCACCAACTGCGATTCTATATCCCATTTCTTGCTACTTTCACTCTATTTCGAGGCGATTGAGTGATCCGTGCTCAACTCATCGCTCTAGGTCAAAGGTTGAAGTCCAAAGGTCAAAGCTTGCAAGGCAAAGGCTATTCTCCTTTCACCTTATGCCTTTGACCTTTTCCCTCGTCTTACAGTAAGCCGTTAGCCAGCTTCGCTGCCTTTACGGTGTTCAGCATCAGCATGGTGATGGTCATGGGGCCCACGCCACCCGGAACGGGCGTAATCATGCTCGCCTTTTCCTTGATGGGCTCGAAATCCACGTCCCCGCAGAGGATCGCCTTGCCGGACTCGGTCTTGCCGATTCGATTGACCCCAACGTCGATCACCACCGCGCCGTCCTTGACCATGTCCGCGGTGACCGCCTTCGGAACGCCTGCGGCCACGATCAGGATGTCCGCCCTCAGGGTGTGCTCCTTCATGTTCTTGGTCCGGGTGTGGCACAGGGTGACCGTCGAATTGGCGCCTTCCTGCTTCTGGATCATGATGTTGGCGATCGGCTTGCCCACGATGTTGCTCCTGCCGACCACGCAGACCTCGGCGCCGGACGTCTCCACCCCGGATCGGATCAACATCTGCTGGATGCCGGCCGGCGTACAGGGCAGAAACACGGCCTCACCGATCATGAGTTTCCCCACGTTGACCGGGTGGAACCCGTCCACGTCCTTGTCCGGATCGATGGCGTAGAGCACCTTCGTCTCGTTCACGTGCTTCGGCAGCGGCAGCTGAACGAGGATCCCGTGGATGGCCGGGTCGTTATTGTATTTCTCCACGAGGGCCAGCAGGTCCGCTTCGGACAGATCTTCCGGCTGGGTGTCCTGGATGGAGTTGAAGCCCAGGCCGTGGGCTGTCTTCTGTTTTGCCGTGACGTAGCTCACCGATGCGGGGTTCTCACCCACGAGGATCGTGACGAGTCCGGGAACAACGTTGTGTTTCGTTTTCAGATCCTCCACCTCTTGCTTGAGCTCTTCCCGGATCTGCTGTGCGATTTCTTTCCCACTGATCAGCTTTGCAGGCATGGCATTGGCTCCTCTCTGCTCAAAAAGGATTGACACTGAAGGGGCTAAAAATTCAAATTTTTACAGGCAGTTGGGCAGGAATTGCTGGACGCCTAGAAGTAACCTCTTCCCTTATCCTGTCTCCACCTCAAGGGTCACGGGGCAATGGGCCGAAATCGAGCCCGAGCCGGGCATCAGGCTCAAAGGCGCCGGTGTCCGGGAATACGTACGCGTCTCTCTGCAGGAGGGTCCCACCCACGATTCGGAGAGGGACGATTCAGCATGGCGGAAGAGCCGATTCCAACCGTGTTTCCGGCATGCAAAAGGCCATGCTGGCAGGCTATCAGAGAGAACTATAGGAAACCAGAAACGAAAATGAATGATAGCTCATTCAATGTAGCACACATCGGGTGGAAAAGCAAGCGAAAACGGCCGTGAGCAGAACAAAAAGGCGCATCTCGCTTGACTTCGCGAGTCGCCTTCTATACTCATAAATGAGAACGGATGTGGATGGATTTCCCCGCCCGCCCGGAAAACGGATCGAAAAAGCCGGAAGGTGGTTGCTTTCCTCTGATTGCTCTTATCCCAGGCTCGAACGGAGCCGATTTTCGCGAACGATAGTGACATGTCAACGCCGATCGATGTCTCGCCCCTGGACAGTGCCTCCCCCGAGGGGCGGTTCGAAACCTACCAAGACGCAGAAGACTACCTGAACACCTTTACCGACTACGAGCGAATGGAGAGAGGGGTCGAGTACCCCGAGGATCTGTTCGATCTTCGCCGCATCGAGAACCTCCTGAACCTCGTGGGCAACCCCCACCTGTCTTTGAAGGGGATCCACGTGGCCGGAACAAAAGGAAAGGGGTCGACCGCCATTTACACGGAGGCGATCCTTCGGGCCCATGGCCTGACCACGGGCCTGTTCACCTCCCCCCATCTCCTTGTCAAGGAAGAGCGAATTCAGGTGTCCGGGGAGATGCTCGAGCCGGGGGAGTTCCTGGGGTGGATGAACCACATGCGGCCCGCCCTGATGAGCCTGCAGGATACGCCCATGCCCCCCACCTTTTTCGACATCATGACGACGGTAGGGCTTCTGCATTTCCGCTCCCGGGGGGTGGAGGCCGCGATCCTCGAGGTCGGGCTCGGCGGGCGGCTGGACTCGACGAATATCTTTCTGCCCGATGTCTGTGTTCTGACCCGGATAGGACTGGATCATACCGAGAAGCTGGGGGACACGCTGGACCTGATCGCGACCGAGAAGGCGGGCATCGTCAAGCCGTCACGCCCCGTGGTTTGCCAGGAGCAGGCGCCGGAAGCAAGGGGCGTGGTGGAGCAGAGATGCCGCGATACAGGATCTGCCCTTTCCTGGCTGGGCGAAGACGTTCTGATCGAGGCGGAGGAAGGTCCCGGGGCTCGTGCCTTCTCGGTGGGAACCCCCGTGGGCCGGTACACGGGCCTCACCCTGACGGCCCTGGGCCGACACCAGCAGATGAATGCGGCGACCGCGATCGCGGCCGCCGAGATCTTCATGAGGCGTGAGAAAGGTGTTTCCCTTGACCCGGATCAGGTGCGGCAAGCCCTGGCAGGAACACGCCTGCCCGGAAGGATCGAAGTGCTCTCGGACGCCCCCCTGATGGTCGTCGACGGGGCCCATAACGCGGTTGCGGCGGAGGTGCTCCTGAAGACGGTGGAAGAGAGCCTGAGTTACGAGAATCTTCACGTCGTGTTCGCATGTTCCAAGGACAAGGACGTGAGGTCGATGCTTGCCCTGGCCGCGCCCGCGGTCCAGAGGTGGACCTTTACGAGATTCGATTTCCCTCGAATCGAGGAGCCGGAGAAGCTTCAGGCCATGCTGGAGGAAGTGGCCCCGGGCACCGAAAGCCGGGTGACCCGAAGCGTGTCCGAGGCCCTGGACGACGCACGTAGCCGGAGCGGATCGAGGGACTGTATACTTTGCTGTGGGTCGTTCTATCTGGTGGGAGAAATCTTCAAGCTGATCCCCGGCATCTAATCGCAGCAGACGGCCGTTTTCGGCAGAAGAAGAAAGGAGGTTGGCGGACGATGGGTATGATGACAACCTACAACGAGATCATCGCATTCGCGATCGACAAGGAACAGGAAGCGGTGGAGCTCTACAGCGATCTGGCCGAGCGTGCGCAAAGCCCCTCGGGAAAGATCCTCTTCAAGGAGCTGGCCGACATGGAGACAGGCCACAAGACCAAGCTCGAGAAGCTGGACATCGCCTATTTCTCCTCCCAGGACCTGAAACAGCCGGAAGATCTGAAGATCGCCGACTACCTGGTGGATGTGGAATTGACGCCGGATTCGACGTACCAGGACATCGTCCTGTTCGCTGCGAAAAGGGAGAAGGCGGCCTTCGACCTGTACAGCGATCTGGCCCGCATCTATACCACCATCCCCGATGTGAAGAAGATCTTCGACGTGCTAGCCCAGGAAGAGGCATACCACAAGCTCAAGCTCGAGCGAGAGTATGATGAGGTCGTCTACAAGGAGGACTGAGCCATTCCTGCTTCAAACTCCTCTGTTGTTCGCGTTCTGGGCCTCTACGGCAGCCCTCGAAGGGGGGGAAACACGGACATCCTCCTTGACGAGTTCCTCCGAGGCTGTCAGGAAAAGGGCGCGACCTGCGAAAGCATCCGGGTCTGTCAACTCCGGATAGGGGGCTGCAAGGGTTGCGGGGGCTGCGAGAAGACGGGTCAGTGCGTTGTGGACGACGATATGCGGTCGGTCTATGAGGCGCTTGAGAGAAGCGATCACGTGGTCATGGCGGCTCCCATCTATTTCTACAATGTCCCGGCCCAGGCGAAGGCGGTCATCGACCGGACCCAGGCCTTGTGGACGCGCAAGTACATACGTCAGGATTCGGTGCAGCAGTCCTCCGCGATGCCGGACCGAAAGGGTTTCTTCATCGGTGTGGGTGCGACTCGGGGGAAGCGCCTGTTCGACGGGACCATACAGACCATGCGTTATTTCTTTGACGCAATCGATGTGAAGTACACCGGCACTCTGGTTTACGGCGAGGTGGATGAAAAGGGCGCCATTCGTGAACATCCCACCGCCATGAAGGAATGCTTCGAGGCCGGCTTGGAGTTCGTCGGTTCAACCTGAAAGGATAGAAAGGGCAACATGTCATGAATCGCCATGTCATCTTGGGAGGGGGCGTTGCAGGCAGGAGAGCGGCGGAGATCATCCGGAAGCGGGATGCAGAGGCCGAGATCGTTATCGTGGACGAGCAGGAGGAAGCCTTCTACTACCGTCCCATGTTGGGCGAGCTTCTGGCGGGGACACTCGGTCCGGAACAGATCATCGCCACGGACAAGGAACGGCTCGCCCAACTCGATGTGAAGGTTCTGGCCGGGACCCGCGTGGCATCGCTCGACCCGAAAGCACAGGAAGTCGTCCTGAGCAGCGGGGAGAGGCTCCCTTTTGACAAGGCGCTGATCGCATCTGGCACCCGAACGGAGAAGATTGCCGGAGACGACGGAAAAGGCCGGGGGGTTGTCTACCTGGACACACTCCCGGATGCGCTTCACATCAACTCTCTTCTCGGCGCGGCGCGGCACGCTGTGATCTACGGCGCGAGCCTTCATGCCATCAATGCTGTTCGGGGGCTTCGGGCCCGAGGGATCGACTGCACGGTCCTTCTTCCCGATGAGAGGTTCTGGAAGGGCCTTCTCGACCCGATCGCTTCCGAGATCGTTGAAGATCGACTGGCGCAGGAGGGGGTGACCCTGATCAAGCAGACCGAGATCAAGGATCTGGTTTGGGAAGACTCGGACCTCAAGGGCGTGGTCCCGTCGAAGGGGGATAAGCTGCCCGCCGATCTTCTGGTCGTGGCCGCTCCACAGAACCCGCGGGTCGACTATCTGGAGGGCACGGGTCTGGTGGGGGAGAACGGTGTTAGGGTGGATCAGAACCTTCGGACGGGGAACGAGAATATCTTCGCCGCAGGGGATGTCGCTGCCATGCCGGCGTCACACACGGGGGAGGTGGTCCAACAGCCCGGATGGCTCAGCGCCTGGAGACAGGGGAACGTCGCGGGTCTGAACATGGCCGGCCAAGGAGCCGCCTACGCAGGGTTCCCTGCCCTCCGGACCAAGGTCCTGGACCTGGACGTCGTCTGTTTCGGGCTCAGCGATGCTCAGGGGGAAGGCGTCAAGGTGGAATCCGGCGACTACCCCTACGATGAGTTGCCCTATATCTACAAGAAGGTCGTGTACAAGGACGGTAAGGTGGTCGGCGCAGTCTTCACGGGCGATGCGAGTGAAGCCGGGGCCGTTGAGGGCTGGATCCGCAAGGGGCTGAAGGCGGGTGAGTGCGACAAGAAGGTGCTCGACCAGATGTTCCAGGCCCGAATCCAGCCGTTGAGCGCCCTAGGTGCCCTGTGCCCGATATGCAAGTTCCAGATGCAGATCGGGGAGGAGGCCGAGGAGGGTTCCGTCGAGACCTGCCCTGCCTGCGGGGCAAATTTCCGATTGGATCGCATGCCGAACGGCGCATTCCGGGCCGTACTGGTCGGCTAGCCCCGGCACTGCACGGCCGGCCGGATTGAAACGAACGATTCGAGCAGGCCCCTTTCATGGACAACCTGATTGACGACCCCGGGCTGAAGGGCAAGAAGCGGGTCTTTGCGAATCGCGAAGATGCCGGCAAGATGCTGGCCTCGCTGCTCGAGGGTCACGCTGACCCGAAGGCCCTGGTCCTGGCCATCCCGGCGGGCGGCGTGCCCGTGGCGTGTGCCGTGGCAGGGGCGCATCGCCTCCACCTCGACGTGCTGGTCGTCCGCAAGATCCAGATCCCTGACAATCCTGAAGCAGGTTTTGGCGCGATAGGGCCGGACGGAGAGGTGTTGCTGAACGAACGCATCGTCGATGATCTTCGTCTCACCCAGAAGGAGATCAAGGCCCAGGTGACGGAAACCGAGCGAGTGTTGCGATCGCGCGAGAAGGTGTTCCGCAAAGGCAGGCCCCCGCCCGCATTGAAGGACCGACAGGTGATTCTTGTGGACGATGGTCTGGCATCCGGCTATACCATGATGGCCGCCGTGGACTTTGCCAGACAGAAGGAAGCCCGCCAGGTCATCGTTGCCGTTCCGACCGCCCCCCAGCGAACGATTCATTTCCTCCAGCCCTCGACCGACCTTCTGGTTTGCCCGAATGTCAGGGGTGGGCCCGTTTTCGCCGTTGCCGATGCGTACAAGGAGTGGTACGACCTGGGGGATGAGGAGGTGGTTTCGCTGCTGGAGGGATCGGGGATCGGGGGTCAGGGGTCAGGCCCCGCGCCGTAACCTTAGGCAAAAAACAGCGGGGCAAAGCCCCGGCAAGGCACCTGGTTCGTGTAGTCTCCGTAGTAAACACGCCCGCCCGGAAAGACATAGTGACCGTTCAGAACGAAGATCCGCAGGTCGTAGTGCCACAACTCCCGTTCCCCTCCACCCCTGGGCACCTGAATCTCCGGGATGGAAACATATTCCATCGCTGCGTACTCGCTCGGATCGATTCTCTGTAAAGCTTCCTCGAAATCATTCACGGTCGGCGTGTCCACAGGCCCGAGGATGATGCCCTTCGACCCGTGGGACGAGAGCGGCTTCAGGACGATCTTCGTGGGGCCGCCATAGAGCTCCAGCAGGCGGCTCGCGTCGACCGTCGAGGAGCCCTCAGAGCAGAAAGACAGGAGGGGTTGTGTCCTCGGAACGAGCCCGAGCATCTCCTCGGCATCCGCGGGAGGCAAGCCCATCTTGCCCAGGGTCGACGGATCCGAGAGCAGCGTGAGGGAGACCTTGTCCCCCAGGTACCAGAGATACGGATGATAGGCGAAAACCTCGGGCGATTCCCACAAAAGACGGGTGTAGGGTTCGAACGCTCTGTGATGGGCCGTCCAGTCGAGAAGGGTGACTCGGTTGAGAATACGGTCGACCGGCAGGCCCTTTGCCAGGACCCGTCCGTCCCGGGTATCGATCTCTCGAGGGTCGGCGATGACGCCCTCTACGTCCCGTCTCCTCTTCAGCATATCCAGGGTGTAGCAGAACTCGCCGTAGGTGACCTGACTCTTCGGCTGCCAGTCGACGATCGCGACGCGCTCCACTTCACCCTCTCCGAGGATCTGCGAGACCATGACTTCCTCGCAAGCCTCCCGGTTCCATTCCTGGTGGAAGCAGAAGGCCTTTCGTTCAGGCAGCAGGGCCCTCAAGTAGGCGTCGTAGTGCTCGAGCATCCCCGGATAGACCCCCACACACCCCGGAGGCAGGACCATGAACTCGATCATCCGCAAGGCCCCATGGTCCAGATGCAGGTCGATGCACCCGATGTTCTGGTCCGGATCGAATGGAATCTTCGGAGCGGCATCCGACGAGGGTGGTCGAAGCGGCGCGGGGATGCTCTCCGCCGAAAGCTCCTGGTAAACGCGATTGCCAAGGGTTCTCCACAAAAGAGAGATCGTCCGGACGAACAGAGCCTCGAAGGCCGGGTCGAGCACGATGGGGACATGCGAGAACGGGATCGGTCGGGACGGATTCGCTCGAAGGAACAGCTCTTCCTCGAGGGAGCCGTAGAACCGCATGAACCGATCCGGCGAGTAGGCTTCCAGATAAGCATCATAGAATGATGACTGGGTCATGCGTGCGATCCCCTATCGCGTCTTGATTGACCCGCCCGCATATTGCGCGCAGTCTTATGCTGCTCTCAATATGCGGGCTTGGGCTCTGTCGCCCCTGGATCAGTGGCAAGTGGCGAGTGGCGAGTGGCAAGTGGCCAGTGGCCTTCGCCGAAGGCCATCCGAAGGTTGATGCGCACAGGTTTGGAGATCTGGAGGGCCACTCGCCACTTGCCACTCGCCACTTTCTTTGTGTCCCCTTTTAGCCGAGAGGGCGTGAGCGGGTCAAACCAATCTGAGTCCGTTGCCCGATTTTCTCTCGCCTCTTCTTGACCCGGCCAACCGGAAGAGTCCATATTATTGGAGTCTTTTGTCGGAACATCCACGTTTCTGCGAAGATGTTCAGAGAACTGCGGTATCGGCGAATGGAACAAGGCGAAAGGTTAAAGACCCTTTCACCTTTGACCCGTGGCTGCGCCGCGTTGGGGTGCATGAGAATGTCTGACCGTCCGATCTCCTCGAAACAGGAGTTGGCCCGATTCTTCCTGGACGCCTTCAAGCCCAGGGATGATTGGAGGTTGGGGATCGAGTTCGAAAAGCTCGGGGTCAACCCGTCTACGGGCAAGGCACTCCCTTTCAGCGGGCCGGGCGGCGTGGAGCAGGTCCTCTCCAGGCTGGCCGATCGATTCGGCTGGACCCCCAAACTCACCCACGGCCGATTGATGGAGCTCGAGCGGGAGGACAGCCGCATTACCCTGGAGCCCGGCTCGCAGTTCGAATTGAGCGGCGCGCCCCACCGCACCCTCCATGAGATGGCCGCAGAGGTGACGACCCATCTCGATGAATTACGGGCCGTTTCCGATCCGGGCAAGGAGGCATGGCTTGGCGTGGGGAATCAGCCCGTGTCCGAATGGAAGGACATGGAGCTCCTGCCCAAGAGGCGATACGACATCATGACCTCGTACCTGCCGAGCCAGGGCGAACTCAGCATGGCCATGATGCGCGAGACAGCGGCGACCCAGTTGAACCTGGACTACGAAGACGAGCAGGACGCCATGGATAAGTTCCGTCTTTCCATGGCCCTTTCCCCTCTCTTCACAGCCCTGTATGCGAACTCCTGCATCTCCGGGGGAAGACCGAACGGCTTTCTGACCAGGCGCGCCTATATCTGGCAGCACACCGATCCTGCAAGATGCGGCTTCATCGAGAAGCTCTACCATTCGGACGCGGGTTTTTCCGACTACGTGGAGTACGCCCTGAACGTGCCGATGCTGTTTGTGGTGCGGCAAGGCAACTGGATCGACATCGGCGGGGAGATCAACTTCCAGCAATACATGGACGCCGGCTATCAGGACTACAGGCCAACCTGGGATGACTGGCTTCTCCATCTCTCCACGATATTCACCGAATCGAGGTTCAAGCCCTACCTGGAGGTCCGGGGGGCGGACTGCCCGCTGCCGGGCATGGAGATGACCTTCCCGGCCCTGGTCAAGGGGATCCTCTATGATGAGCAGGCCCGGAGGGAAGCCTGTGAGATCGTGAAGCCCTGGAGTACGGTGGAGCGGCAGGCCCTCTACCTGACCATCAGTCGGAAAGGACCCGATGCGCGAATCCATGGAAGCTCGGCGAGGGAGCGAATCGTAGCGCTGGTTCGGACCAGCCTGGAGGGGCTCAAGCGTCAGAATCAGAGGAACGAGGATGGACGGGACGAATCGGTCTACCTCGAACCTCTGCTGGAGCGCCTTGAAGAAGGCCGCGACTGCCCGGCCAAAGAGATTCTCGCGCTGTGGAAGGGCCCCTGGAAAGGGAATGTCTCCCGGCTGGTCGAGTATTGCAGATTCTAGGGTGCGATCTCCCTGTCAAATGAACGGCTATCGATTCTTCAAGATTCGCCAGAGGTTCAACGCGCTGTCTGCGGCCATTTCCGTACCGACCCCCCTACCGCCGGTATCCGCCCCCACGAGATAGAGCCCTTCCACCGGTGTCGTGTTCTCGGGCCTGTTCGTGCCGACCTGGTGGCGATTCTGTGCAACGCCGATGACCTCCCCGGTCGTGCGTCCCGAGATCTCGGCAATGTAGCGGGTATTGGTTCGTATCTTCCAAATGACGTGATCCTCGATGTCCGGAAAGAGATCCTGCATCGTGTTCTCTATACGGTCGAAGATACCTTCACAGATCCTGTCCGCCTCTTCCGGATTCTCCAGGCCCGGCGGGGCCAGGCACGCAGCAAGCACCAGCTGGCAGCCGGCCGGCGCCAGGGAGGGGTCGGCTGCCGACGGCACCGGGATGAAGATGGCCGCCTGCCTCTCCGCCAATTCCCGGATCGAGGTGTCAGGGTAGTAGAAGATGACGTGGGGGGATACGACTTCAGCATCGAGAGCGTATTTCACACTCACTGCCCCATAGGAAAGCCTGAGGTACTCGACATTCTTGAGATAGGTGTCGGGCACATTGTGGCGCCCCACCAGCCCTATGGTCTCCCCTATGCCGGTGTTGCTTATGATGATGTCTGCGGCGATGAACTCGTCCGCCTCGACTCCCCTGACTCGGCCTTCTTCGACCACGATGCCTTGGACCGGGGTGGAATAGCGGATTTCTCCGCCCATGTTTTCGGTTGCCTTCAGATAGGCGAGCGGGACGGCCCGCATTCCTCCGAGAGGATAGGAGAGGCTCTTCTCCCGGATGTGTGTGGACAGACAAAGAATGAACTCCCCGGCCGAGGACTGGCGCGGCCCGATGACCAGGTAGATGCCTGCGAAGGCCTCGATGAGCCTGTCGAATTGATCGTCCGAGACGAATCGTGCCACATACGCAGAGAGGGAGATGTGGTCGAGCTCGTCGAGTTCCGGGAGTGACTTCTCGCGCATGACATCTTCGACGAAGGCCCACCCGTTGGGGATCATCTCGGGAGTCACCCCCAGGTCTCGAAAGAACGCCTTCATGGTCTCTTCGTCGTCCATGTGGGTGGGCAGGGTGACGGTGCGGCCCCCCAGGCCGAACTGCACGCCTTCATCCATCGAACAGAAGCGGAGTTCCGCCCCCGCCTCTCGAGCGATCTCTCCCAGAGGGCCTCTTTCTCCCCTGGCGAGCCAGTGTACTCCTGAATCGTAGACAAAACCGTCACGGTCGAAGCTGGCGGCCTTTCCGCCCGGGAAGTCGTTTCGTTCGAGAACCAGGACGTCCGCACCCTCGGTTGCCAGGAGGGCCGCCGCTCCTGCGCCCCCGATTCCCGTTCCAACGACGACAACCTTCTTCCCTCTCAGTGTTCCGGTCAATGTGCACCTCTCTTGTTCCGCTCCATTTCCCTCAGCTCACGCCTCAGCACCTTGCCGACCGTCGATTTGGGCAGGGAGTCCATGAATTCGTAGGCCTTCGGAACCTTGTAGGCCGCAAGATTTTCCCTGCAGTATGTGTCGAGTTCTTCTTCCGTGAGCGTTTCCCCGGGCTTGGCGACCACGAAGGCCTTCACGGTCTCGCCCCGGTACGCATGAGGCACGCCCACGGCGCACGCCTCCAGTACCTTCGGGTGCTCGAACAGGACCTCGTCTATGTCCCTCGGGTAGATGTTGTATCCGCCGGCGATGATCATGTCCTTCTTCCGGTCCACGATATAGACATATCCGTCATCGTCCACCTTTCCGATATCACCGGTGTGGAACCACCCGCGCCGGATCGCCTTTGCGGTCTCTTCCTGCATGTTGTAGTAGCCCTTGCACATCTGAGGGCCGCGAAAGATGATTTCCCCCTCCCGGCCCACCGGAAGCTCCGTCTCTCCCGTCTCGAGGTCTACGATCTTCATATCGGTATTCGGAAGGGGAACACCCGCGCTCCCCGGCTTGAGCACGCCCTTCCATGGGGTCAACGTGACGAGGCCCGTGGACTCGGACAGCCCGTAGGCCTCCACCATCTGTGCTCCGGTGGCCGCTTTCAGGTCATTTATCGTTTCCAGGGCAAGGGGGGCCGCCGCACAGAAGAAGCCCTTGACAGAGGAAAGGTCGGCCTCCTTGAATTCGGGGAGACCCAGGAGCCCCACATAGATGGTCGGTACGGCGGGCACCACGGTCGGTTTGTGCTTGATCATCATTTCCATCACGGTGGGCACATCGGGTCTGGGCACAAGGATATCCGTCCAGCCCATCCTTATGGCGAAGGTCATCACCGCCGTGAAGCCGGCCAGGTGAAAGAAGGGAAAGATGGCAAGCTCCCTCTCGGGCAGATCCTTCATGTCGGAGAACCAGGCCTCCATCATCTGGTTCTTGCAGGTCACGTTCCGGTGGGTGAGAACAACCCCCTTGGATACTCCGGTGGTTCCGCCGGTGTAGGGGATCAGGGCGACGTCGTCGAGACAAGGGGGGCGACCCCCGAATTCAGCGGATGCCTTGTCCACCAAGCTGCGGAATTCATGGTAGTCCGGGGCCTCTTCGTATTTTCGATACATCTCCTTCTTCAAGATGGGGAAGAGCTGTTTCGCCGGAAAGGGGAGGTAGTCGTTTACGTGGCAGGTGATGATCTGCTCGAGCTTCGTCTTTTCCCTGAGAGCGAGCATCCGGGGTGCGAGGAGGTCCAGGGTCACGAGGACGGTGGCACCGGAATCGTTGAGCTGAGCCTCGAGTTCCCGGTCGGTATACATGGGATTGTTCGGAACCGGAACGGCCCCTATCCTCCAGATGCCGTAGTATGCGATGACGATGTTCGGGATGTTGGGCAGCAGCAGGGCCACCTTGTCCGCTCGTTGCACCCCCAGGGCAAGCAGGGCGTTGGCAAAGCGGCTGGCGGATTGCTCCAGCTCCGCATAGGATATCTTCTTCCCCATGAAGAGGAGCGCCGTTCGCTTCGGGAATTTCCCGGCCGTTCGGGTGAGGACCTCGGGCGCGGTGATCTCCTCGAAGTCGATGGACCCGGGCACCCCGGGCGCGTAGGACTCGTGCCAAATGCGATGGCCCGGCTCGCCGGCGCCGACTCCGGTCGCATCCTGGTTCATCCCTCTTTCCTTTCTTGCGGGGCTGCAGGATCCTGCCTATCCTATAAGGGTTTTATTCGAGTTTCTACCGACCTCGTCTGCGTCCGCACATCTTGCGAAATTCCTCCTGCCGTGATAAAGTCCCTCTCTTTGCAAACATAGGCCATATGCTACCAGGCGAGTCCCCACCGTCTGTTCGTCATAATTCTTCACATCAAAGGGTTTTCTCGATCGAGGAACTGGGCCTAAAACCTCTACAACCCAAGTGCTTGGACAGTCCATTTAAAGGAGGAGTTTAGAGATGGCGTATGATGCTGTAAAAATGAAGGATTGGCAGATCTCCGAAGAAGCGGAAAAGAACATGCCCATGCCCGAGGAGTGGAGGGAGAAACTCGGACTCGAAAAGGAAGAGATGCTCCCCATGGGCAGGCTGGCGAAGCTCGACTTCCTCAAAATCATCGATCGCCTCAAGGACAAGCCGGACGGCAAGTACATCGAGGTGACCGCCATTACCCCCACCCCTCTGGGTGAGGGAAAGAGCACGACTTCCTGCGGCCTCATGGAAGGCCTCGGCGCTCGAGGCGTCAACGTGGGCGGCGCCCTGCGGCAGCCTTCGGGCGGTCCCACCATGAACGTGAAGGGAACGGCCGCGGGTGGCGGAAACTCCCTGCTCATCCCCATGACCGAGTTCTCGCTGGGCTTGACCGGTGACATCAACGACATCATGAACGCTCACAACCTGGCCATGGTCGCCATGACGGCCCGGATGCAGCACGAGCGGAACTACAACGACGAGCAGCTTGATCGGCTGACCGGTATGCGCCGACTCAACATCGATCCGACCCGCGTCGAGCTCGGATGGATCATGGATTTCTGTGCGCAGGCGCTCCGGAACATCATCATTGGTGTCGGCGGCAGGACCGATGGGTTCACCATGCAGTCCAAGTTCGGTATCGCGGTCGGTTCCGAGCTCATGGCGATTCTGTCGATCGTCCGGGACCTTGCCGACCTGCGGGATCGCATGGACAAGATCACGGTTGCTTTCGACAAGAGCGGGAAGCCGGTGACCACGGGTGATCTCGAAGTGGGCGGCGCCATGACCGCGTTCATGAGAAACACCATCAACCCGACCCTGATGTGCACCGCAGAGTACAACCCCTGCATGGTTCACGCCGGGCCTTTCGCAAACATCGCCGTTGGACAGTCCTCCATCATCGCCGACCGCGTGGGCCTGAAGCTGTTCGACTACCACGTAACCGAGTCGGGATTCGCTGCGGACATCGGGTTCGAGAAGTTCTGGAACGTGAAGTGCAGGTTCAGCGGCCTGAAGCCCCATGTTTCCGTTCTGACCACGACCATCCGCGCACTCAAGATGCACGGCGGCGGACCGAGGGTCGTTCCGGGCATCGCGCTGCCCGAAGAGTACACCAAGGAGAATATCGAGCTGGTCGAGAAGGGCATCGAGAACATGGTCCACATGATCGGTGTGATCCGGAAAGCCGGCATCAATCCCGTTGTCTGCATCAATCGATTCTACACGGACACCGATGCCGAATGCGCCGTTGTGAAGAAGGCCGCCGAGGCGGCCGGTGCGCGCTGCGCCGAGTCCAAGCACTGGGAAAAGGGCGGCGAAGGCGCGCTCGAGTTCGCCGATGCGGTCATCGACGCATGCAAAGAGGAGAACGAGTTCAAGTTCCTGTATCCCCTCGAGATGAAGCTGCGTGACCGCGTAGCGATCATCGCCAAAGAGGTTTACGGCGCGGACGGTGTTTCCTGGAGCCCGGATGCCGAGAAGAAGGCGAAGATGCTCGAGGATGATCCCATGTACGCCGATTTCACCACCATGATGGTGAAGACGCATCTGAGCTTGAGCCACGATCCGACCCTCAAGGGCGTCCCGAAGGGATGGACCCTGCCGATTCGTGACGTTCTGATCTACTCGGGTGCCAAGTTCCTGTGCCCCTGCGCCGGAACGATCAGCCTGATGCCGGGAACCGGCTCCAATCCGGCCTTCCGCAGAATCGATGTGGATACGAAGACCGGAAAGGTGAGCGGACTGTTCTAAGCTTCGACATACCAGATCTTCCAAGAAAGGGCCTGGAGTCATCCAGGCCCTTTTTTTTGTTGCGTACACCCTGTCCCAGTGTACAATTCCAGGAATGGGGGCAGGTGAGCCCCTGCAGGGAGGGCATTTCGTAATGGAAACGGAAGGCATGACAAAGGCGCAATTGTCGGAGGAGCTGGCAAGGCTGCGCGAAAGGGTAGCCGACCTCGAGAGAGCCGAAGAGGACCGCCGCAGGGGACAGAATCTCTCGGAAAAAACCCTCGAGCTCATCGAATTCATAACCAGGGCGCAGGGTCTCTGCATCTCCGGGATGAACAGACATGCCCTCTTCGAAGAAATGCTGCAAGGGCTGCTATCGCTTACCGAGAGCGAATTCGGCTACATAGGGGAGGTCTTCTACACCGACGAGGGAGAATGCTATCAGCGGTCAAGGGCCATCAGCAATATCGCCTGGGACGATGAAAGTCGAAGGTTCTATCGAGACAACTGGCAAGACGGTCTGAAGTTCGAAGGGAACAGAAGCCTTCATGGGGAAATCCTGCGCACGGGGGAGCCTGTGCTGACCAACGATCCAGAGGTCGACCCAAGGCAAGGCGGCAAACTTCCCGGGGGGCACCCTCCGATTCGATCCTTCCTGGGACTTCCGATCTGGCTGGGGGGGGAGCTCGTGGGAACGGCCGGCATCGCCAACCGGCAGGGAGGCTACGACCCGGATATTATCGAATTCCTGGAACCCTTCCTGAAGATGTGCGGCGTGGTGATCCAGTCGTATCGTTCCGAGGAGATGCGAGAGACAGCGGAGAAGGAATTCAGGGATAGCGAGAAGAAGGCACGCGCGCTCCTGAACGCCTCGGCAGAGACCATGCTTCTTGTCGACCGGGCAGGAAGGATACTCGATCTGAATACAACCGCATCGAAGAGAATCGCCGGAGAGGGGGCTGACCTGATCGGGAAGAATGTCCGCGAGCTGTTTTCCGAGGAGGTGCACGATAGGAGAAGGGCAGAAGGGGAAGTGGTTCATCGAACCAAGAAGCCGGTCCGGTTCGAGGACCAAAGGGACGGAAGAATCTTGGACAACACGTTCTACCCCATCTTCGACGCAGAGGGAGAGGTCTCCCATATCGCGGTCTACAGCAAGGACGTGACAGAAGAACGGTTGACGCAAATCGCGCAAAGAGAGAACGAAGCCGCACTGCGGCAGAGTGAGGAGAGATTTCGATCCCTTGCAGAGCACGCTCCCGACTATGTCGTCCTTGTGGATCGCTCAGGAAAGATCCTCTTCGTGAATCGCACCTATGGGGGCGTGCCCAAGGAGGAGGTGATCGGCTCTTCCATGTATGACTGGGTGCCCAGGATATTCAGAGAAGATTTCATAACTCTAACGAAAAGAGCCTTTCAGTCCGGCGATACGGGATTCCTGGAGTATTGGAACAGGACTCGAGCAGGACAAACGGTCTGGCATGAGTTACATATCGGACCCGTGGGCACCGGCGATCCGTCGGAGACTGCGATTCTCATCATCCGTGACGTGGGCGAGAGAAGGCGCGCTGAGCAGGCCCTTCTTCGTGCCAAGACGGAGTGGGAGAGAACGTTTGATACAGTGCCGGATCTCATCATGATCGTGGACACCGAGTACCGTATCGTTCGGGTCAACAGGGCGATGGCGGACAAGCTCGGGATGACACCGCACGAGATCGTCGGGTGTCGCTGCTATGAGCTGATTCACGGAACCAAGGAGCCGATTGCCGCCTGCGGACACAGGACCCTGATGGACGACGGAAAGAGGTATACCCAGGATTTCTACGAGGACCGGCTCGGCGCCTGGCTGCATCTGAGCGTTTCTCCGCTCCTTGACGATGAAGGCCGAGTGGTCGGCAGCGTTCACGTGGCAAGCGACATCACCCGGACGAGGCTGGCCGCTGAAGCGCTGCGCGAGAGTGAGTCGAAGTTTCGTCTTCTGGCGGAACACATCGAAGATGTCTTCTGGATGAGCACGCCGGGCATTGGAGAGACGATCTATGTAAGCCCTGCCTACGAGAAGATATGGGGCCGCACCCGGGACAGCCTCTACGAAGAGCCCAAATCCTTTATGGAGGCGATTCACCCCGAGGATCTGGATAGGGTTCGAGAACAAGTGGCCGAGCACGCCTTTGGGTCCTATCATGCTCAGTACCGCATCATCCAGCCCGACGGGTCGATCCGATGGATCCTGGATCGGGGCTTCCCCATCCGGGATGAGAAAGGGGATCTCGTGCGGATGTGCGGGCTGGCCACCGACATTACCGAACGGCACGATAGAGAGGAGGCGCTCGAGCGTTCCCAGAAGCAGCTCAGGGCGCTCGCCACCGAACTGGCAAGAACCGAAGAGAGCGAGCGCAAGAGGCTCGCCGGGGAGCTCCACGATCAGGTCGGCCAGTCTCTGACCGCCCTGGGTATCAATCTGGGCTTTGTGCGAAGCCAGCTCTCCGACAAGGTGGAGGAGCGGACGATCCAGAGACTGGACGATGCCCTCGATCTAGTGGAACAGACCTCGGAAAGCATTCGGGACGTGATGATGGATCTCCGTCCCACGCTCCTGGACGACTACGGGTTGATGGCCGCCCTTCGCTGGTATGCAGAGCATTTCTCCCGGCGAACAGGCATTCCCGTGGACGTGATAGCCGAAGGAGAAATCGCTAGGCTGGACGGAGAGAGCGAGACAGGGCTCTTCCGAATCGCCAGGGAAGCCCTTACGAATGTGGCCAAACATGCCCATGCGTCAAGAGTCACAGTGAGAACGGAGGAGACGAATGATCTGCTCCGTATGACCGTGATCGATGATGGACAGGGGTTCGATCCTGGGAGCCGGGAAACCGGACATGGCAAAGAAGGCTGGGGCCTGCTCACCATGGGGGAGCGGATGCACAGAATGGGGGGTCGTTTGCAGGTGGAGTCGGCCTCTGGCGGAGGCACACGCGTGTGCGCTGAGGTCCGGCGAAACGGGTGAAGTATCCCCGGTTCGAGGGGACGCGACAGGTGCAGAAAGTGGTAGACGGTCCCTGCCGGCCAGGGCTAGAATGAGGAGTGAATAAGAGAAAGCATGCGGACCTCTATGGCGACGAGGTGAAGGGGTGACTCAGCAAGGTACAACCGGATCGGGAAAGCCTGGGAACGGAGAGGTCCGGGTCCTTCTGGCGGATGATCATGCCGTCGTGCTCGACGGGCTGAGCATGATCCTTCAGAACGAGCCCGGCATTTCCGTAGTTGGGGCCTGTACCGACAGTCGCGAGGCCGTGAAGCAGGTAGATGCATTGCAGCCGGACATTGTGGTTGTGGACCTTGCCATGCCGGACCTGAATGGAATCGATGCCTCGATCAAGATGCGTGAGGTGTGTCCGGAGACAAAGATCATTATTCTTTCCATGCATCATACCTCTGAGCACATTCATCGGGCCTTGATGGCGGGAGCCCGGGGATATGTACTGAAAGACTCGGCAGGTAAAGAGGTGGTGGAAGCGGTCTGGACCGTTCACCGAGGCAGCAGGTTCCTGAGCCGAAAAATCGTCGACACCCTCGTCGACGACTATATCTCCCTCCACAAGACCCTGCCCGTTAAGAGCCCGATCGAGAGTCTGAGCCGGCGGGAACGCGAGGTGCTCCAGCTGGTGGTGGAGGGCAAGACCAGCAAACAGATCGCGGAGATCATCTGCCTGTCACCAAAGACCGTGGAAACCTACCGGAGTCGGCTCATGCAGAAGCTGGGCGTGAGTGATATGCCGGGCCTGGTCCGTTTCGCACTCAAGCACAGCTTGACCGGCTCCGGATAACCTCTGAAGCGAAAAAGAGTAGTTTCCCCACCCCTGAAGTAGTAGAACTCCCCACAGACAGAGGGTTGTTGGATCCGGTATTCTATATTGGTTCCACCCCTTATTCCATTTCATAAAGAAGCAATGAAATGCCTCCCAGCATCTTAATAGTAGACGATTCCCACCTGGTACGCCGAGCCCTTCGAGATTGGCTGGAGAGCCTCTTCCCTGAACTTCGAATCGAGGAAGGTCTGAACGGTGAGGAAGGTGTGGCTTTGGCCCGTTCGTATCGACCCGCGGTCGTGCTGATGGACCTGAAGATGGGCGAGATGAACGGGATCGAGGCTGCCAGAACGATAAAGGCTTCTCTGCCACGGACCGAAGTCGTGGTGCTCACTGCTTGTGACGCTCCCGCTTACCGAGCCGGTGCTGAAACGGTCGGGGCGACAGGCTATGTGTTGAAGAGCCGGGCCCACGCGGAGTTGATTCCTCTGCTCAGGAAGATTCTTTCCCGGCAGGACGATTTGAAGTATGGATCGAGGACCGTTGCATGAGTCGGGCCGGAAATCATTCGGAAGCATGCGAAAGCGATCTTATCGAGAGACTTCGCCAGGCCTGTGACGAGTCGAGACGGGACGCGAAGAAGACCACCTTCTGGCTCACCGAGGACCGGATTCACCGTGATGAAGTCTGCCAGGTGTTTTCGGACCACGCGGGAGAAGAAGAGTACGGATTCAAGGTGAAGGCAACGTCCGGCGGGTACTCTCTCCATTTCTGCGTGCGCAAATATCAGGCCGGACTCTTCAGAAGGAGGAGGCCTTACGCGAGAAAGAGCACAGTCGTTGCCAGAGTGGAACTGGATCTCGAGAATGCGTGCGAGGGGGATGTGGGTGAGTGGTTCGAATACGCAGGCCACAAGTTCGGCAGGAAGTACCTGCCGAGAATCCTTAGACAGAATCGGTAGGTCACAGGGCGACCGGAATGAGTGAACGCACGAGAGGCTTGTTGCTGATATTGATCATGGTAAGCGCATCTCTCGTGGTCGTCGCAATCACGATTTTCGTTCTGTACGACACGGCATTCGAGGAGCATCGGCTGCGGCTCCTCGAGACCGCACGGAGCCGGGCGCGATTGATCGAGGCGATTGCCAGATTCGATGAAGTCTACAGCCGGGGTTTTCCGGGAGGCTCGAGAAGGGCAACTCTGAGTCAGGTCATGGACGCCCATGCGCGGTTCAAAGGTTTTGGGGAGACCGGTGAGTTCACCCTTGCCCACAGGGAGGGAGATACGATCGTTTTTGTCCTGTCTCATCGACACTCGGAAGTCGAGTATCCCACCCCCGTGCCCTTCCGCTCCCAGCTGGCAGAACCGATGCGAATGGCGCTCAAGGGGCATTCGGGAACAATCGTCGGCCTCGACTACCGCGGCGAGAAGGTCCTGGCAGCCTTCGAACCCATATCGGAAATCGACCTGGGCCTCGTTGCCAAGATCGACCTTTCAGAGGTTCGGGCGCCCTTCTTCAGAGCCAGTCTCGTGGCCGGATGCGCAACCCTCCTGACGGTCCTCATTGGCGCATGGGGCCTGGTTCGGATCAACAGGCCTGTCATCCGTAAGCTGGAAAACACGGCACGAGAGTTGTCGATCCGGAACCGCATTGGCCAGATCTTTCTCTCCTTTCCCGACGATGAGATGTATGCAAGAGTGCTGGAGGTAATCCTCGAGGCCTTTGACAGCAAGTACGGTGTCTTCGGATATCTTGACGAGAACGGATCCTTTGTCGTGCCCTCCATGACCCGTCATATCTGGGACCAATGCCAGGTTCCGGACAAGGACATCGTTTTCCCAAGAGAGACCTGGGGGGACAGCACTTGGCCCACGGCCTTCCGAGAAAAGCGGGCCATCTATTCGAATGAACCCTCGACCCATATCCCGGAAGGACATGTTCCCATGTCCAGGCATATTTCCTTTCCGATCCTTCACCACGGAGAGCCCATAGGCCTCTTTCAGGTCGCAAACCGGACTACGGACTATGACGATCAGGATATCCTGTTGTTTGAGATGATTTCGGATCACATTGCCCCGATCCTGCATGCGAGATTGGAGCGAGACAGAAAGGAGCGGCAGCGCAGAAAGGCACAAGAGGAGCTCCGGTTGACCAACATGCGCCTTCAAGGGGAGGTCGAAGAACGGCGGAAAGTGGAGGTCGCCCTGCTCGAGAGTGAAGAATCCCTGAAGAGACAGTTTGCCGAGTTGAGCCACATCTACAACACCTCACCCGTAGGCCTTTGTTTGCTGGATACGGATCTTCGCTACGTCCGCATCAACGAGGCTCTTGCGGAAATCAACGGAAGCTCCGTTGAGGCGCATATCGGGAAGACCCTCGCCGACATCATTCCGGATCTGGCCCCGGAGCTGGCAGAGGTCTATCGTGACGTACTCGAAACCGGAGAGCCTGTCCTGGGTTCTGAAGTACACGGGGTCACGCCCGCCCGCCCGGATGAAGAGCGTGATTGGCTGGTGAGCTATTATCCCGTCCTCGACCAGGATGGCTCCACGATCGGCCTGGGCACGGTCGTCCAGGACATCACGCAGGTCAAGCGAGCAGAGGAGAGAATCAGGGCCTCCCTCCGCGAAAAAGAGGTGCTCTTGAGAGAGATCCATCATCGGGTCAAGAACAACCTGCAGCTCGTCACAAGCCTTCTGCGGCTTCAGGCAGCCCGTATCGAGGAGAAGAGCCAGCGCGACGCGTTTGAAGACAGCCAGAGCCGCATCCGGTCCATGGCCCTGATTCACGAGAAGCTCTACCGATCCGAGGATCTGGCAAGGATCGATTTTCAGGGCTACGCCGAGGACCTCGTGCAGGACCTGTTCAGGACGTACGGGGTCACTGGGAGCAGGGTGTGCCTTTCGATGGAAGTCGAGGATCTGCAGCTCGGCGTGAGTCATGCCATTCCCTGCGGGCTCATCCTCAGCGAGATCGTGTCGAATTCCCTGAAATACGCCTTTCCGAATAACAACTCGGGCGAGATCAGGATTTCTCTTTGCTCTGTAGACGGCGATCTCCTGGAGCTGGTGGTCGGTGATGATGGTGTGGGCTTGCCCGAAGACAAGGACATGGAAACGACCGAATCCCTGGGGCTGCGGCTGGTCAAGATCCTGGTGGAAGACCAGCTGGGTGGCGAGATCGAGGTGAACCGGGAAAAGGGCACGGAATACCGTATCCGTATGAAGCGGGCCGAGGAAAGTGAGGGAACCTAGAACCATGGCGAAGGCACAAATCCTGGTTGTCGAGGATGACCGGATCGTAGGGGAGGACATCAAGGAAAGCCTCCAGGGCCTGGGGTTTGGTGTGCCCGGGATCGTGGCATCAGGAGAAGAGGCGATTGCTTCGGCAAGGGAGATGAGCCCGGACCTCGTTCTCATGGACATCATGCTGAAGGGCGACATGGACGGGATCGATGCGGCCCGTCAGATACGGGTGGAATACGATATTCCGGTTGTCTATCTGACCGCTTACGCGGATGAAGAGGTTCTGGGCAGGGCGAAGCTTACGGAGCCCTTCGGATACATCATCAAGCCCTTTGAAGAAAGGGAGCTGAGAACGAACATAGAGATCGCCCTCTACAAGCATCGAGTCGAAAGGGAATTGCAGGCGAGCAGAAAATGGCTTTCCACAACCCTCAAGAGCATCGGCGATGCAGTGATCGCTACAGACACGCAGGGGAAGATCACGTTGATGAATCCGGTTGCCGAGTCACTGACCGGGTGGAAACAGGAAGAGGCCGTGGACGTGCCCCTGCAGCAGGTGTTTCGGATCGTCAACGAAGACTCGCGAGAAGAGGTGGATAGCCCGGTATCCAAAGTGTTGAGACAAGGCGGGATCGTCGGGTTGGCGAATCATACCCTTCTGATTGCCAGGGACGGAACGGAAATCGCCATTGACGACAGCGGTGCTCCCATCCGGGACGACAAAGGCAACCTCATCGGTGTTGTTCTGGTGTTCCGCGACGTAAGAGAGAGGAGAAGGACCGAGAAGGCGCTGAGCGACCGGGAAAGATACTACCGTTCTCTCATATCCAACCTTCGCGAGGACATTCTCGTCATAGACCCGGAATACAGAATCCTCGACGTGAACAACTCGTTTCTGTCCACGACGGGCCACAGGCGGGAGGAAGTCGTCGGTCGGAAATGCTTCGAGGTCACACACGGCTATGAAGGGCCCTGTGTAGAAATGGGCGAGGCGTGCCAGCTTGCCGAAGTCTTCAGAACAGGGGAATCACGCAGCTACGTTCATCGACACGAGCACACGGACGGAATCCACCGATGGGTGGACATTCTGCTTTCGCCCCTGAGGGACGAACAGGGGAATACCACGCACGTAATCGAGACAGTAAGAGATGTAACGGACCTGAGAACCCTTGAAGAGGAGAAAGACCGCTTACTCAGCCTGTCTCGTGATCTCATATGCGTAGTTGGGCACGATGGCCGTTTCAGGTACCTGAATCCGGCATGGGAAGAGACCCTGGGGTACACGGAACAGGAACTCATGTCCAGGCCGTATCGGGATTTTGTCCATCCGGAAGATCATGCCACGGATGAAGAGGAATTCGCGCGAGTCTCCTCCGGCAGACAGATGTTCGACTTTCAGAATCGCTACATCTGCAAGGACGGCACTATCCGCACTATCAACTGGGCCGCCACACCTCTTGTAGAGGCAGAGGCGGTCTACGCGATCGGCAGAGACGTGACGGAGCGTCGGGAAGCGGAGGTGCGCTTACGCAACAACCTGAAGCTGTTGCAGACCCTGCTCGATACGATTCCGAATCCGGTCTTCTACAAGGACGCGAAGGGGAACTATCAGGGGTGCAACGTCGCCTTTTCCGAACAGATCCTCGGCCTGCCCAGGGAGAAGATCATAGGCCGGTCCGTCTTCGACCTGTCGGAGGCGATTCCCTCGGACCTGGCGGAGATCTACCATGAACAGGACTTGAAACTGATGCGTGAGGCGGGCACGCAATTCTACGAAGCGCAAGTGCAGTGTGCGGACGGCTTACGGCGGGACTTCTTCTTCAACAAGGCATGCTATGGAGATGGTGCTGCGGAGCAGGCCGCAGGGATGGTCGGTGTCATGCTCGACATCACGGAGCGAAAGAAGGCGGAGAGATCGCTCCGGTACGAAAGGGACCGATTACAGACCTACCTGGACGCCGCACCCTCCATGTTCGTGGCCCTGGATCGGGAAGGTCGCGTCACCCTCGTGAACAACAGGGGCGTGGAGATCCTGGAGTACGGGCCGGATGAGATTATTGGGAAGGACTGGTTCGAGAACTTTCTTCCGGAAGGCATCCGGGATGAAATCAAAGGGGTGTTTCGTGCCCTGTTGCGCGGGGAAATGAAGAGTGTGGAGTTCAACGAGAATCCCGTCCTGACAAAGGGGGGAGAGGAGAGATTGATCGCATGGCACAACATCCTGTTGTACGACACGGATGCAGGGCTTTCAGGCATCCTGGCCAGCGGTGAAGATGTCACGGAGCGCAGAAGGCTGGCAAAGGAGAGAGAGCAACTGGAGAAACAGCTCAGACAGGGGCAGAAAATGGAGGCCCTTGGGACACTGGCCGGGGGAATCGCCCACGACTTCAACAATATCCTTGCGGTGGTGAACGGATACGCGGAGCTGGCCCTGCTCGAAGCGGAGGAGAAGACGGAGCTGCATTCCGCTCTCGAAGAGGTCCTGCATGCCGGGCTTCGAGGAAGGGACCTCGCCAACCAGATCCTCACCTTCAGCCGTCAGAGCGAGCAGGAACGCAGGCCCCTGGATGTTGTACAGATTCTCAAAGAGACGCTACGGTTTCTGCGGGCTTCCATACCGACGACGATCGAAATGAGGCAGAATGTCGGAGTGAAGACAGGAATGTTCATGGGAGACCCGACGCAGATCCACCAGGTCATCATGAACCTCTGCACGAACGCGGCCCATGCCATGGCGGAAAAGGGCGGCATTCTTTCGGTGGATCTGAACCGGATCGACCTGGCTGCGGACGATGTGAAATACAGAGCGGTGCTGAGCCCCGGCCCTTATCTCGAACTGTCCGTGAGCGATACGGGACACGGGATGGAAAAGGCGGTCATGGACCGCATCTTCGATCCCTTCTATACGACCAAGGGCCCCGGCGAAGGTACCGGTATGGGTCTCTCGGTGGTGCACGGCATCGTGACGAGTCAGGGCGGATCGATCAGCGTTTCGAGCGAGCCGGGAGAAGGAACCCGGTTCGAGATCCTCCTTCCCCGTCTCACCAGGGCGGGGGAAGAGCAGCGGGTTGCCAGGGAACCGATCGTTTCCGGAGAGGCGCGCATTCTTCTGGTGGATGACGAGGAAGGGATTGTCAGGATCCACAGGTCGATGCTGGGGCGTGCGGGGTATGAAGTCATAGGGAGAACGAGCAGCATCGAAGCGCTCGAGGCATTCCGGGAAAACCCCGACCGTTTTGACCTCGTCATCACTGATATGACCATGCCACAGATGACCGGCCTGGAGCTTTCGCGGGAAATCCTCCAGCTCCGGCCGGACATTCCGATTATCATCTGCACGGGCTACAGCGAGGCCCTTTCCCCCGAGAAGATCAGAGAGATGGGCATCCGGGATTCGCTGATGAAGCCGGTCCTGGCAAGCGACATGACGGCGACGATCGCCAGGGTATTGAGCGAGGACAGCCAGAAACCTTCTGATCCCTGACCCCGACCCGTGATCCCGGCCCTCGATTCTCCCGAATCTTGAATCCTCCGGTGGAGATGACTAAACTTGAGGTTTTCGCCTCGAGGGACTTCCATATTGGATAGAAGATGGAGAAGCAGCAGGCTCCGGGCATGAAACGCGCCGGCGCGGCGGAGCTCGATTGCATCGTCGTGAGGGGGGCCCGGGAGCACAACCTCAAGAACGTCGATGTGGACCTGCCGAAGAAGAAGCTGATCGTCTTCACAGGTGTATCCGGGTCCGGCAAGTCCAGCCTCGCCATCGATACGATCTTCGCCGAAGGGCAGAGACGCTACGTGGAGTCCCTGTCCGCGTATGCGAGACAGTTCATCGGCCAGATGGAGAAGCCCAGGTACGAGACGATCCGTGGGCTGTCCCCGACCATCTCCATCGAGCAGAAATCTGCGGGTACGAACCCGCGTTCCACAGTCGGGACGATTACCGAAATCTACGACTACCTGCGGGTCCTCTACGCGCGCATCGGCATCCAGTTCTGCCACAGGTGCGGGAAGAAAGTGGGCAGGGGGGACGCCGAGAGCATGGTGGAACAGATCCTGTCCATGCCTCCCTCCACCCGGATCCTCCTGCTTGCACCGATCGTGGAGAACCGTAAGGGTGAGCACAGGGACAGGCTGGAGAACCTGAGGAGGGATGGGTTCCTGCGCGTACGCATCGACGGGGTCGTGCAGGAGCTCTCCAATGTACAGAGTCTGTCCAAGCACAAAAAACACAACATCGAAGCCGTGGTGGACCGGCTCGTGGTCAAGACCGACGCCTCCTTTCGAAAACGCCTGACCGATTCCGTGGAGACTGCGCTCGCCCTGGGGGGGCGGCAGATCATCGTCCACGTGCTGGACCGCGAGGACATCCGTATGAGCGAGGCACGCTCCTGTTGCGGCTTCGCCTTTCCGGAGCTCGATCCTACGCTCTTTTCCTTCAACTCCCCGCGGGGAATGTGCGCGGAATGCAACGGCCTTGGAACCGTGCTCGCCATGGACGAGGACAAGGTGATCCCGAACAGGAACCTGTCCATACGACAGGGTGCCGTCGTTCCCTGGAAGAACTACTTCGGGCCTGGGGGAACCCGGAAGCGTTCCTGGGGCGGGCTCAAGCTGGAAGCCCTGGAGCGGCAGTTCGGCCTGGACCTGGACACGCCGTGGAGGAAGCTGCCGAAGAAACAGCGCGATCTGTGTCTCTGGGGCTCCGACGGTGTGGAGATGGTCATCAACTGGAAGTCCAAGAAGATCCAGGGGGCAATCACCACGGAATACGAGGGGCTTCTGAACGGCATGATGCGGCGCTACATGCACACTACCTCCGAGGCTGCCAAGGCCATTTATGCGAGATACCTTACAGCGCGGACCTGCAAGCCCTGCGAAGGCCGGAGGCTCAAGAAAGAAGCGCTTCATGTAAAGGTGGAAGGCCGATCGATCATGGACGTCACCGCCATGACGGTTGAGGAAGCCCGGGGTTTCTTCCGGAGCCTGAAGCTGGATGGAAACAAGAGGCTGATTGCCGGGGAGCTCAAGAAGGAGATTTCGAATCGGCTCGGGTTTCTGCTGAACGTGGGCCTTGGGTACCTGTCCCTCGACCGCAAAGGGCCCACCCTGTCCGGGGGAGAGGCCCAGCGCATCCGTCTCGCGTCCCAGGTCGGCTCCGAGTTGACCGGGGTGCTGTACGTGCTGGACGAACCCTCGATCGGGCTTCACCAGAGGGACAACGTCCGCCTCCTGAACACGCTGGCTCACCTTCGAGACATCGGAAACACGGTGATCGTGATCGAGCACGACCGGGAAACCATCGAGACGGCGGACTGGGTCCTGGACCTAGGGCCCGGGGCCGGTCATCTGGGGGGACAGGTCGTCGCTGCCGGGACCCCGAAGCAGGTCCGCCGGAACAGGGCCTCCCTTACGGGCCGCTATCTGAGCGGCAAGGAGAGGATCGAGACGCCTGCCGAGCGGAGGGCCCCGAAAGGCAGAGGGAACAAAAGGATCAGGATTACCCGTGCCACGGAAAACAACCTGAAGCGAATCAAGGTGGACATCCCTCTGGGGATGCTGGTGTCGGTCACGGGCGTATCCGGCGCGGGCAAATCGACCCTTGTCAGCCAGATTCTGTACCCGGCCCTGGCAAGGAAGCTCCATGATTCGACCCTCCCCGTGGGGAAGCACGGCGACATACAGGGCCTCGAGCATCTGGACAAGGTGATCAACATCGACCAGAAACCGATCGGCCGGACTCCTCGGAGCAACCCGGCAACGTACACCAAGGTCTTCGATCCGATCCGGGATCTCTTTTCCCTTCTGCCGGATTCCAGAGCGAGGGGCTACAAGAAGGGCCGCTACTCCTTCAATGTGAAAGGCGGCCGATGCGAGGCCTGCAGGGGGGACGGCCACATTCGGATCGAGATGCACTTCCTGGCGGACGTGTTCGTGCCTTGCGAAGTGTGCAAGGGAAGGAGGTTCAACGCGTCCACTCTCGAGGTCCGATACAGGGGCCATTCCATCGCGGACATTCTGGACCTGTCCGTAGCCCAGGCCTTTGATCTCTTTGCCCATCAGCCGAGGATCGCCTCTATCCTCGATACCCTCAGACAGGTGGGGCTCTCTTACATCAAGCTGGGCCAGTCTGCAACCACCCTGTCAGGTGGCGAAGCGCAGCGGGTGAAGCTGGCCAGGGAGCTCTCCAAGAGAGACACGGGCCGCACCCTGTACATCCTCGACGAGCCGACCACGGGACTGCACTTCGACGATATCAGAATGCTCCTCCGGGTCCTGCAGCGCCTCGTGGATTCCGGCAATACGGTGGTGATCATCGAGCACAACCTCGACGTGATCAAGACTGCGGACTGGATCATCGACCTCGGCCCCGAGGGAGGAGGGGAAGGGGGGCATGTGGTCGCGGCCGGACCTCCTGAAGAGGTGGCCAAGGTGAAGGAAAGCTACACAGGGCGGTTTCTAAAGGCCGCGCTCTGAAAGACTCGCGCCGGACAGATCATCCCAGAAACAGACCGATGAGCGCATGGAGCGTGATGTACGCGAATGCAAAGGCCAGGGTCGGGATGCTGACGCAAACGAAGACCTCCTTCAGGAGGTCCATGGTTTCGGTATCCTTCTTCCTTCCGAGAAACCTGTTCTTTCTAGGATCTTCATGATGATTCATTTTCCGTCCTCCTCTTGGGCGCTTGTTCAAGTGCTGTGTGGAGGATGTTTATCTTCCCGTGAACTCAAGATGCGTGCCACGCTGTACTCCAAATGAAAAAAGCCATGTACGGAAGGGGTTTACGAGGGGGAAAGGCCTGTAGACCCCGAGGAATCCAAGACGGGATTGAGCAAGATCTTTCCACTTTCATGCATCGGAATCCCCAGAAGCATGCTGTCGAAAAGCCACGGAGCAAGAAGAAAGGGGTCAGGCCGTAACTATCAATCCTGGCGACCTTCGACCGTGCCGCCAGGGTTGATAGTTTCGGCCTGACCCCTTTTTCTATCCACACATAAGACCGGAATGGGAAGCCAATTGCGGACATTGCGAGGAGCCGTGGCTCGGCGAGCCGGAGCGCAGCGCAGATGCCGCACAACAGCTGCGACGTGGCAATCCCCCCGCTAATTGAGCCATCTGGGCAGGTGGATTGCTTCGCTTCGCTCGCAATATTCGCTCACGGGGGAGAGGACCCTCAAAGATCCACCGCCGCCAGGTAGCCTTCGTGGACCGCATCGATGATCATTCTGGGCTTGTTGCAGTCCCCGATCGCCCGGAAGTCGATGCCTGCCTGTTTGAGGCCTTCGGACAGGGCAGTCCTCGGCTTCGAGCCCACGGCCATGATCACGGAGTCGAACGGCTCCTTCTTGGTTTCTCCCTCCAGGGTGTAGACGATTCCGTCCGGCTCGATCGCCTCCACCTTGGCGCTGGTGACGATGCGGACCTCCCGCTCACGCAGGTCGTGCAGCCAGACCCAGCGTGAAGACTTCCCGACGTCCTGACCTGCCCTGGGAAGCATCTCGAAAATGGTGACCTCTTTCGTCCCCTTTCGCACCAGGTCGTGGAGCCGCTCGTCCGATTCCGCCCTGTGGAACATCAGGAACTCCAAGACGTTCGGGTGGATCGTGCCGATCCGGGCCGCCTGCATCGCGACCTCCATACCGACCGCGCCGCCGCCGATGATGGCCACCTTCTGGCCCACGGCGGTCCGGTTCGTCAGAAACTCCCACGAACTGATTACGAACGGTTGGTCCGACCCGGGGATCTTCGGCATGATCGGCTCAGCACCCTCTGCCACGATCAGGGCCTCGGGGCTCTTCTTCTTGATCCCCTCCACATCGAGCTCCACGCCGGTGTGGATCTTCACACCGAGCCCGGGAAGGAGCGCTTCGTAATAGTCTACCAGTCCGAGGAATTCGCCCCGGCCCGGGGGCGCTCCCGCGACAGAGAGCTGTCCTCCGATTCTGGGCGACTTCTCGAAGATTTCGACATCGTGGCCCGCCTTGGCCGCCACCCTTGCCGCCTCCAGGCCACCCGGGCCTGAACCCACCACCATGACCTTCTTCGGTTGTTCGGCCGGCTTGATCTCTCGCTCTTCCTCCAGTCCTGCTTCCGCGTTCACCAGACAACACAAAGGCTGGCCCGTGAAGATCCGATCCATGCAGCCCTGCATGCACCCGACGCAAGGACGGATTTCCTTGGACCTTCCCTCCCTGGATTTGAGGGGCCAGTCCGGGTCGGCAATCAGTACGCGTCCAAGGGCGACCATGTCTGCAAGCCCATCGGCCAGGATGCCCTCCGCAGTTGCCGGGTCCGTGATCCGATTGGATGCGATGACCGGCACATCCACGGCATTGCGAATGCCGCCCGCCAGGTAGGCGTAGCCGCCGCGCGGTACTTCCATGGTGAGCTGGGAGACAAATGCCTCGTGCCAGCCGCCGGTCACGTTGATTCCATCCACGCCCGCGTCGACAAAGAGCCGGCAGTATTTCGCGGATTCTTCGTTCGTGTTGCCCCCGCGAATGAAGTCGTTTCCGGCGACCCGGATCGTGACCGTGTAGTCATCTCCGACGGCTTCCCTGACCTTCTTGATCGTCTCCACCCCGAAGCGGGCCCGATTCTCGAAGCAGCCTCCGTACTCGTCGGTTCGCTGGTTCGTGACCGGGGAGAGAAACTGGCTGATCAGGTAGCCGGCCGAGCCGATGATCTCCACGCCGTCGATGTCCGCCTCCCGCGCGCGTACCGCCGCCTTGGCAAAGGCGTCCTGCACCTTCTCGATGTCCTCGAGGGTCATCTCCCGCGGCTCCTCGCCTGTATAGCGGGACCGGACCGCGGAAGGAGCGATGGCCTGCTGGCCCTCGATCATGAAGGAAAAGGTGTACCGCCCCCCATGGAAGAGCTGGAGCATGATCTTGGAGCCGGCGTTGTGCACACGGTCGGACAGATGCTTGAAATCCGGAATGTAGGCATCGTCCATGAGGGAGAGGGCGATCGCCCCGGACCCGACGAAGTCGACGCCCACCGGGCCGGCAACGATGATTCCGGCACCTCCTTCCGCGCGCCGCTCGTAGAAGCGCACGTGTCGTTCATTGAGCTTCTGATCCATGGAGAACAGGGTACCCAGGGAAGGCATCAGGATGCGGTTCTTCGATTCGATTTTGCCGAGCCGGATCGGTTCAAAGAGCAGGGGATACATGAAAGACCCTCCTTGTTTCCGTTCTTGTTGTATGTTTCCGGTGGGGTGATGAGCAAACACGGGGGCAACTCAGGAGGCAGGTTCCCTTCTCGTGCTTCTCTTCCGTTTGGTCTTCTTCTGTATCTTCTTCTTCATGCCAAAGCCGGAGATCACATAGGTTCCACTGCGTGAATCCACGTTGATCTCGATCAATTCGTGGGTCTGTGCATCCTCGAGGAGATCGCTGAAAGTCCGATACCCGTGATACCCCTCGTTGAAGGAAGGCTTCTTCCTCTTCATCGTGTCCTTGACCATCGAGGAGTACAGAATCGGCTTGTTTTCCCTCAAAAGGGCCTCGACCGAGTCCAGCAGCAGCTTGAAGGCGTCCTGTTTCTTCTGCGGCACGTCGGACCCGACCGGAGGCGGGTGCTGGGCAGGGCGTTCCAGGTCATCATAGTAGATGAACTCGTCGCAACTCGTGATCAGCAGGTCCGAGGAGGACTCCTTGATCGCCAGCCCGATCACGTGCTTCCCATTCTCTTTCAGCTTCGCCACCAGGGGAGAGAAGTCGCTGTCACCGGAGACGATCACGAAGGAGTCGATGTGCTCTTTCGTAAAGGAGAGCTCCAGGGCATCCACGACCAGCCGGATGTCCGCGGAATTCTTCCCGGTCATCGCCCTTTTGGGGATCTCGATCAACTCGACGCCGGCCGCATGGAAGGCCTGCTTGTAAACCGAATACCGGCTCCAGTCGGAGTAGGCCTTCTTGACCACGATCTTGCCCTTCTCCACGAGCCTTTCCAGGACCTTCTGTATATCGAAGTGGCCGTCTTTCTTGTCCTTGAGCCCGAGGGCCAGGTTCTCGAAGTCGAAGAAGACCGCGAGGGTACGTTCTGATTTTTCTGTTTCTGCCATAAAGGGTTCTCTACCTCCTATGCGTGTTTCTTCTCCTCGCCCGGACGGTCCGGGTGAGGATAGTGGGCATCATAACGCCGAGGGGCGACGGGCGTCAACAAAATCCATTGATATCTCGACTCCCTGGACCCCCTGGACCCGGTCGTCCCGGATCGCGACGCCATTTGTGCCGTACGGGATTGTCTGTTAAGACGGATAAGTGATGAAACTCTTCTCTTTTGTTTTTGTGGAGCACTTCGGACTCGCCTGCGGAGCGGCGCTGCTCTTCCTGGTCGGCGTGCTCCTGGCCCTCCCAGTTGTCAAGCGGGGGGCGAATCTCCTCACCTGGATGCCCCTGTTCATGTTTAGAATGGTGCGCAGATTGTTCGGCGCGCACCCCGGCATGACCCGCCTGTGGACCCTCATATTCGGATTCAACGGTACGGTCATGTTTCTGTACATGGCTTCGGGCGTGCATCCCGGAATCCCGGCTGCGATCTCCTTGTTGACCGGGTACAACCTTGCGGTGATCGTCCTCATGGCAGGAGAGATGTGGGATCTGGATGACCTGGCGGTCCCTCCCGGCCCACGGAAGCAGCCCAAAGGATGGGTCACCGGCCTTTGTGGCCTTGCGGTGATCCTTCTCGAGTTGCCCTGCTTCTGGTACTCCATCGCCATGGGGATACGTCTCGGGCAGGAGGTCCTGGCGGGCCAGACGGGCTACCAGGAGGGGATGGCTGTTCGGCTGCAAGCCTACGTATTCCTCATTCTTCCGTTGCTCCTCGTGAGTGCCGTGTGCGAGGCGATTGCCATCCGCGGCATGAGCGCCCCGCGACCCCCCACATCCCCGGGATCAGGGAGCAGGGATCAGGGTTCAGGCCACCCCTCCTGACCCCCTTTGTTGGTGGTGCCTGGGAGGGGCCTGACACCTGATCCCTGGTCCCTGACCCCTACTCCGCATGGTAGTCGCGATAGTTCCCGTAAAGCCGCTGCAAATGCATTTCCGGGGCCTGCTCGTACTCTTCCCGTGAGATGTCGATCCAGGAGGGCGGCTCCCCCGGAGGCGGATGACGCAGGTGCGATCCGTGCTCCACGAGGACCGGCTGCACTTCCTTGGGGCTTCTGTCACTCCGGAAGATCCCGAGGTGGCGGCTGAGAAGGTCTTCATCCAGGGGAGGCATTTCCCAGAGCACTGGTTCGAAATCGGAGAAGAACGAGAGCATGGAGCCGATCATGCCCGCTTCTCTCAGGCGTTTGAGAACAGACTCGACAAATCGGGCAGCCTCCTCCTCCGAGACCAGATGCTCGGCCTCTGCGTGTTTCCCGTAAGAGCCTTGGGCCGGTTTCGTGGGGATGCCGAACCCCGCGAAGAGGATGTCCTTTCCCCCGAGCCAGTGGGTGAGACTGCCGAGGAAGGGGGGGAAACGCGGGTCCAAAGGATCCGAGGAATTCCCTGAGGCAACAGGAGGGCTCTGCATGGAGAGGAAGTCCAGGTGTCGTGCAGCCTCCTGAGGACGCAGCGCCGCATCCTCTCCCAGATTCTCCTTGCCCATGCTCAGCGTGATCGGGATGCTTTCGTCTCTGCTCCTGAGTTCCTCGGTCGTGACCCGCAGCCACAGATCGGCAGCCTGCCGGTTGGACGGGGTGACCACATTGGACGGACTGTTCCCCAAATCCCAGGCCCAAACGGCCGGATGTCCCTGCAGGGCGCCCGCCACCTCGCGAAGGAGGAGTACCTGAGCCTCGATCATCCCGGGGTCTTCGAAGAAGTTCTTGGGCAGGTTGGAGCGAACTTTCCTCTGCGAGAAGACACGAGTGCGCAGGTGCCTTTCCCGGGCCCACAAGGTCCAGGGCGGAAGCCAGTTCAGCCCGCACATATGGCCGGTGAAGAAGGTAGGCAGTACGAAGAGGCTCCTTCTGTCCGCCGCCTCGGCCACATCCACCAGGTGATCGAGGCAGGGGATCGACACCTTTGCGGCTCGCGGCTGAAAGTCTTCCCACAGAAGAAACACCCTGACGATCTTGAGCCCGGTTTCCTGGATCCGTTCGAAGTCATCGGCAAGCGCCGATTTATCGAAATGCTGCCACCAGTACATGCCCGATCGGGCAGGCCAGTAGTTTACCCCCAACAGAAAAGGCTCAGAAGCGAGATCGTCCAAAAGTAAACAACTCCTGCGAGTGAGGGATCAAGTGTAAGGGATCAGGGGTCAGGGATCAGGGGTCAGGACCCCACCCAGGCCCCGCCAAGAAAGGGGATCAGGTGGGGTGGCCTGAACCCTGACCCCCGACCCCTGATCCCTCATTACGGATTCCCGTAATACCATGAAACAGGAATGGAACGAAAAACGGTCCTTCCGGAGGGACTACGTCCGAAAGGACCGCTTTTTTTGATTGAACACACTGAGCGTCTAATACATGCCACCCATACCACCCATGCCGCCCATGCCACCCATACCGCCCGGAGGCATTGCCGGCATGTCCTTCTTGTCGTCCGGAAGCTCGGCAATCAGGGCTTCGGTGGTCAGCAGCAGGGATCCGACGCTGGCCGCGTTCTGCAGGGCACAGCGAACGACCTTGGTCGGGTCGATGATGCCTGCCTTCACCAGGTCGGTGAAAGTCTCACTCGCCGCATCAAACCCGTTGGAGCCGTCGGAGTTCTTGACCTTCTCGACCACGATCGAGCCTTCCCAGCCCGCGTTGCCGGCGATCTGCCGCAGCGGCTCTTCCAGGGCACGCTTGACGATGTCGACGCCCACCTTCTGGTCGCCCTCGACACCCAGTCCGTCCAGCTGCGCGATCATCCGGATGAGCGGAACGCCGCCGCCCGGGACAACGCCTTCCTCAACCGCAGCCTTGGTGGCGTTCAGGGCATCTTCCACGCGAGCCTTCTTTTCCTTCATCTCGGACTCGGTGGCAGCTCCGACTCGAAGCACGGCCACGCCGCCGGCGAGCTTCGCGAGGCGCTCCTGGAGCTTTTCCCGGTCGTAGTCGGATGTGGTCTCATCGATCTGAGCCCGGATCTGCTTGATTCGTCCTTCGATGGCGTCGGTGGCGCCGGCGCCCTCGATGATGGTGCTGTTCTCTTTGTCGATGCGAATCTTCTTGCAGGTGCCCAGATCGTCGAGCGATACGCCTTCCAGCTTGATGCCGAGCTCCTCGGCCACCACCTGGCCACCCGTCAGGATCGCCATGTCCTCGAGCATTGCCTTGCGTCGGTCACCGAAGCCGGGGGCCTTCACGGCGGCACATTTCAGGGTGCCCCGAAGCTTGTTGACCACCAGCGTGGCCAGGGCCTCACCCTCGATGTCTTCGGCAACGAGCAGGATCGGCTTTCCGGACTGTGCCACCTTCTCGAGCAGCGGGATCATGTCCTTCATGTTGCTGATCTTCTTCTCGTTATAGAGAATGTACGGCTCGTCCAGGACCACTTCCATCTTCTCAGGGTCCGTCACGAAATACGGGGACAGGTAGCCTCTGTCGAACTGCATACCTTCCACCACGTCCAGGGTGGTCTCCATGGATTTGGCCTCTTCCACGGTGATCACGCCTTCCTTGCCGACCTTGTCCATCGCTTCCGCGATGAGGTTGCCGATGAAGTCGTCGCCGTTGGCCGAAACCGTTCCTACCTGGGCGATCTCGCTGCGATCCTGGGTAGGCTTCGTCATGCCTCTGAGAACTTCCACGCACTTCTCGACGGCCTTGTCGATGCCGCGCTTCACATCCATCGGGTTGGCGCCTGATGCGACCACCTTGCAGCCTTCCCGGTAGATCGCCTGTGCCAGCACCGTAGCGGTGGTCGTTCCGTCACCGGCCACATCGCTGGTCTTGCTGGCCACCTCTTTGACCATCTGGGCGCCCATGTTCTCGAACTTGTCCTTCAGCTCGATTTCCTTTGCCACGGTCACGCCGTCCTTCGTGACGTTCGGTGATCCGAAGCTCTTCTCCAGGATAACGTTCCTACCCTTGGGGCCGAGGGTTACCCGAACGGCATTCGCCAGGGTGTTGACCCCTTTCAGGGTGTTCGCCCTTGCTTCCTCTGCAAATTTGATTGCCTTTCCTGACATTTTTCCTTACACCTCCGTTTCCTGTTTCATTCGGTCGGCCTTGGGGCCGGCTTGTTGTGCTTGGGTCGGCGGTCGTTATCCTATTCGATGATGCCCAGTACGTCGTCTTCCCTCATGATGAGGTGTTCCTCTCCGTCGAGCTTCACGTCCGTTCCCGCATACTTGCCGAACAGGATCCGGTCTCCCTCCTTGATCTCGAGAGGAACCATCTTCCCGTCATCCAGCATCTTGCCTTTTCCAACGGCCACAACCTTCCCCTCCTGGGGCTTTTCCTTGGCCGAGTCCGGAATGATGATGCCCCCGGATGACTTCTCCTCTTCATCGATCCTTTTCACCAAGAGCCTGTCCCCTAGCGGTCTGATCTTCATCTGTCGAGCCTCCTTTTCTTGAATGTTGACTGGTTATGGGGTTGAGAAATGTTTGAGGGCTAACGATTGCAACAGGGGGGTTTTACCTGTCTGCCAGCGGTATTTCCAAAATATGTCGAAGGGTTACGATCCATTTTTAGCAAAGGCTGGTCTCGATTGCTAACAGTTGAGTAAAGTAATCACTCCGGACGGCTTGTCAAGGGCTTCTTTCACGATTTTTTTCGATTTTCCGCCGTGCCGAGGCCTTCAGTGAGTGGATTCTTCCTGTTGCGGCTCCTCAAAGAAGAAGATCCTGATAATCAGAAGGAATACACCGCTGGTGATCCCGATGTCCGCCACGTTGAAGGCGGGCCATTGAAAAGCCTTGTAATGGAACAAGATAAAGTCAATGACCTCTCCGAGCCGGACCCTGTCTATGAGGTTGCCAACGGCCCCTCCCAGGACCAGGGAAAGGGCAATGGGCATCATGACCTCCGATTCCTCAAGTTTGTAGAACAGATAGAGGATGATGCCGATGGCAACGGTCGAGACCAGGATGAAGAAGGGAATCCGAAAGCTTGCATGGCTCCCGCTGAAGATACCGAAGGCGGCTCCCGTGTTCCGGATGTAATGGAGATCCAGAAGCCCGGGTATGATCGGAGAGCTTTCGTAAAGGCGCATGGTATTGTCGACCCAGATCTTGGTCACCTGGTCGATCACCACGACAAGGCCTCCCAACCCAAGGAGCAGGCTGTATCGGCTTGGCCATCTCACCTCGGAACTCCTTTGCCCCATCAAGAAATCTGACTCAACTCCTGCACGCAACGGTCGCACACGGTAGGGTGCGAGGAATCGTTCCCTACGGTGGGGTCGTAGACCCAGCAACGGTTGCACTTGTCTCCGCGGGCCTTTTCCACCCGAATTGCCAGCCCCGGGATCTCCTCGCTCTGGAACACGTTCTCCCCATCCAACCCCTGTTCGATCGTCACCTCGGATACAATGAAGAGCTTTCGCAGCGAGAAGGGGAAAGCCTGGAGGAACTCTCCCCACGAGTCGTCGGGGGGGGCTACACGCACCCAGGCATCCAGGGCGTGCCCGATCTTCTTCTCCGTCCTCGCGATTTCCAGGGCCCTGGACACCTCCTGCCGGAACTGGAAGACCCTCTGCCAGCGCTCTTCCAGAGCCGTGTCCTCCCATTCCGGGTCCGTTGCGGGCAGGGAGCACAGGTGGACGCTCTCCGGCTTGCCCTCGTGGTCTGGAATCCAGTGCCAGATGTCCTCGGTGGTAAAGGACAGGATCGGCGCCAGCAGCCTGGTGAGGGCGTGCAGGATTTCGTACAGGGTCGACTGCGCAGCCCGCCTCGCTCGGGAATCCGGGGCGGATATGTAAAGGATCTCTTTCAGAACGTCCAGGTACACGGAGCTCATGTCTACCACACAGAAGTCCAGTGCACGGTGGTACACGACGTGAAACTCGTACCGGTCGTAGGCCTGCCGCAACCTCTCGGTCAAGCGGGCCATCCGCAGCAGGGCCCATCGATCCAGCTCGGATCGCTCGAGGGTCGGGACCGAATGACGGCCTGGGTCGAAATCAAAGAGATTGCCCAGCATGAACCGGGCGGTGTTCCTGATCTTCCTGTAGGATTCGGAAAGCCGTGTGAGGATCTCTTCGGAAATCCGGATGTCGTCCCGGTAGTCCTCTGCAGAGACCCACATCCGCATGATTTCCGCCCCGTAGCGGGAGATGAGCTCCATGGGGTCGATGGTGTTTCCAAGGGACTTGGACATCTTCCTGCCCGAGCCGTCCACCACGAAGCCATGGGTCAGGACGCTCCGGTAGGGCGCGGTCCCGCGGGTTCCGACCGACGCGAGAAGGGAGGAGTGGAACCAGCCCCTGTGCTGGTCGCTCCCCTCCAGATACATTTCCGCGGGGTAGTGCAGGTTGGAGCGCCTGAGCAGGACCGAAGCGAAGCTCACCCCGGAGTCGAACCAAACATCCAGGATGTTATTGTCTTTTTCCAGGGCCGAGCCTTCGCATTTCTTGCAGGTCGTACCCGGAGGAAGGAAGTCCTCGGCCGGGTCGGAGAACCAGCAGTCGGACCCGTCCTTTTCGAACCGGTCCGCCACGCTGCGGATCACGTCCCCATCGAGCAGGACCTCGTTACACGATGTGCAATGAAACGCGATGATGGGTACGCCCCAGGACCTCTGGCGGGAGACGCACCAGTCCGGCCGGTTCTCGATCATCTGGTAGATGCGCTCCCGCCCCCAGTGCGGGATCCACTCCACCTTCATGATGTTGTCCAGGGCATTTCGCCGCAGACCCTCGGCCTCCATCGAGATGAACCACTGGTCGGTCGCCCGGTAGATGATCGGCTCCTTGCACCGCCAGCAATGGGGATAGGAGTGTTTGAGCCGGTCTTCTTTGAGCAGGGCGCCCTTTTCTTCGAGCAGGGCCGTGACATTCGGGTCTGCTTCGAACACGAACTGGCCCTGGAACGGCGGGGCCTCCTCCGTGAATCTCCCCTCGTCGTTCACCGGTGCCAGCACGTCCAGGCCATAACGCAGGCCGGTCTCGAAGTCCTCCTGGCCGTGACCGGGTGCGGTGTGGACGCATCCCGTTCCCTGCTCGAGGGTGACGTGATCCCCGAGCACGATGACCGAATCGCGCTCGAAGAAGGGGTGCCGGCATCGGAGGCCTTCCCACTGGCTGCCCGGCAGACTCCCCACCTTCTCGTAGGACGAGAAACCCAGTTCGGTCATGACAGCCTCGACGAGATCCTCGGCCATCACGAAGCACCGACCGTCCGGGACCCGGATCGCAGCGTATGCGTAGTCCGGATGAAAGGAGATGGCGAGGTTCGCCGGGATGGTCCACGGGGTGGTCGTCCAGATCAGGACCGAGGTCTTGTCCTTCGGGAGGTCTCCCAGGGGTGCGGGCGCATCCGATACGAATGGGAATTGCACGTAGATGGACGGCGAGGTGTGCTCATCGTATTCCACCTCTGCCTCTGCCAGGGCTGTCCGGCACTGGGCGCACCAGTAGATCGGCTTCCTTCCCCGGTAGACGCTTCCCTTGTCCACGAGGGTGGCGAACTCCCGAACGATCTGGGCCACGTAGCCCAGATTCATCGTCAGATAGGGGTCCTCCCAGATGCCCAGAACGCCCAGCCTCTTGAATTCCCCCTTCTGAAGCTCGATGAACTTGGTGGCGTATGCCCTGCATTCCTTGCGTATCTCGGTTACGGGTAGATCCTTCTTCCGATCCCCGAGCATCTTGTCGACCTGGTGTTCGATGGGAAGACCGTGACAGTCCCATCCGGGCACGTAGGTGCTGTCCCAGCCGGCCATGAACCTGTGCTTGACGATGATGTCCTTGAGGATCTTGTTCAGGGCGGTCCCGGTATGGATGTTACCGTTCGCATAGGGCGGGCCGTCGTGAAGGATGAACTTGTCTCTTCCCGATGCCGTCTCCCGAATCTGATCGTAGAGGCGGGTCTCTTCCCACCTCTGGAGAAGTTCCGGCTCCCTCTTGCTGAGCCGGGCCTTCATGGGGAACTCGGTCTTCGGGAGATTCAGAGTGGACTTGTACCCCTTCGCATCGTTTTCTTTTTTTGACGATCCCATATCCCTTGTCTCTCAAGGCTTCGCTGGAACTGCCTTCCGTTGAGCTTGCCGGGCCGCATCGGGAGAATCTCCCCGCGTCCGAGAAAGAACGGAAAATCATAACATCATGAAGAATAAAAAAAAAGAAGGTCCGCCAACGGTCGTTGATTTATCGGCCCGTATGCGTTATTCAGCAGGATGGTGCAAAACCCCGAATATAGGGAGTCCACATGCGCATAGTAAGGTTTCTGGCGAATGAGAAGACTCACTACGGCATCCTGGATGATCAGGATCAAATCCGATCCCTGAAAGCTCCCCCCTTCGAGGCCGTGGACTATGGAGAGGAGCGTTTCCCTCTGGCAGAAGTGGAGCTGCTGGCCCCTTGCGAGCCCTCGAAGCTCATCGGGATCGGACTGAATTACCGGGATCACGCCGAGGAGACCGGGATGGAGCCGCCGAAAGAGCCGATGCTCTTCCTGATGCCGGATACAGCCGTCATCGGCCCGGGCCAGACGATCCGCCTGCAGGAGGCGAGCGAGCGCATCGATTATGAGGGGGAGCTGGGGATCGTGATCGGCCGCCCCGCCTTCAGGATCAGCGAAGAGGAGGCCGCGGACCATATCCTGGGCTACACGTGTTTCAACGACGTCACGGCCCGGGATCTCCAGATACTGGATATGCAGTGGTCACGTGCGAAGGGGTTCGACACGTTTGCACCTTTCGGCCCCTGGATCGAGACCGACATCGATCCGGGCGCCCTTGACATAGAGACGTACTTGAACGGTGAGCGCAAGCAGGGCTCCAACACCCGTCAGCTACTGTTCGATCCGTTCCACCTCGTGCACTTCGTCTCGTGGGTCATGACCCTGAATCCGGGAGACGTGATTGCCTCGGGAACGCCCGCAGGGATCGGCCCGATGGAGCACGGGGACCGCGTGGAGGTCCGGATTCAGGGCATCGGCAGCTTGATCAACGAAGTCGCATCCTACTGAGAAGGGCCGGCCCGGCCACTGATCGAGACAAGAAAAGAGGAGATGATATGAGCAAGTCGAGACTCGCGAAACGAATCCTGGATCTGCCGCCCTACCTGTTTGCAGAGCTGGATCGTGCGAAGGCCGACCTGGAGGCCCAGGGCAAGGAAGTGATCAGCCTCGGAATCGGGGATCCGGACATGCCGACGCCGGAGCCGATTATAGAGGCCCTGAAGAGAGAATCGGAAGAGCCGGCCAACCACCAGTACCCGAGCTACGAGGGGCTGCTCAAATTCCGGCAGGCCGTGGCGGAATGGTATGAGAGGAGATTCGGGGTCTCGCTGGATCCGGTCTGCGAGGTGATCAGCCTCATAGGATCCAAGGAGGGAATCGCACACCTGCCGCTGGCCTTCATCGATCCGGGGGATGTGGGTCTCTACACCGACCCCGGCTATCCGGTCTACAGCGTGGCCATCTCCTTTGCGGGCGGTACCGCTGTCGGCATTCCGCTCAAAGAGGAGAACGGGTTCCTGCCGGACCTGGAAGCGATTCCGGCCGACGTGGCCCAGAAGGCGAAGCTCCTCTACATCAACTACCCGAACAACCCTACGGCCGCCACGGCGGACGTGGAGTTCTTCGAAAAAGTGGTCGCCTTTGCAAAGCGCCATGACATTCTCGTGTGTCACGATGCGGCATACACCGAAATCTCCTTCGATGGTTACGAGGCACCCAGCTTCCTGCAGGCGAAGGGGGCAAAAGATGTGGGGATCGAATGCCACTCTCTGTCCAAGACCTTCAACATGACCGGCTGGCGAATCGGATTCTGTGCGGGCAACGAAGATGCCGTGGCCGGGCTCGGAAAGGTCAAGACCAACATCGATTCGGGCGTCTTTCAGGCGATCCAGTACGCCGGGGTAGAGGCTCTGCTCCGGAACGGGAAGATCCCCGAAGAGCTGAGCGAAATCTATCAGAAGCGGCGCGACCAGGTGATCGAGGGGCTTCGAGCCTGCGGGTTGAATCCGTTCGTCCCCCGGGCAGCCTTCTATGTCTGGTGTCCCGTGCCGGGAGGAGTGGATTCGAAGGAGTTCGCAGGAAAGGTCCTGACCGAGGCGGGTGTGGTCGTAACGCCGGGGGTTGGGTTCGGCGAGCACGGGGAAGGCTACTTCCGGATTACGCTTACCCAGGGCGAAGAGAAACTCGCAGAGGCACTAGCTAGAATCCAACGCGTCGCCAAGGAGCTTTGGTAGCCGATCAGAGGCGAAAGGGCAAATAGAAAATCTCTCGCCGCGAGAAACAGCCAATTCGGGGGTCAGGGACCAGGGAACAGGGGTCAGGCCCCACACCTCACCACCAGAGCGTACGCGACTTCAGATCATCGGCCACGGACAACGCTTGGCGGAGGATGAGAGCCGGTGTATCGCGGCCAAATACTTGGCGCTTCTGTTTCCATTCTTTCTTTTGGCAACCGAGATTCGAGTGAAGGTGCTAGAGGGAAATTCTGTTGGGTGTGGGCGGCGGGGCCTGATCCCTGAGCCCCGACCCCTGATCCCTTTACTCATTCGCCTGCGAAGGCCCATATTAAACCCGGACAGGGGGAAAATCTCAGGAAGGTCTGCGAGGTAAGGTGTCGATGCACTTGGCCACGGTGGGTGTGGGATCCAATCTCGGGGACCGCGAAGCCATCATGCGGGACGCGATTCTCTGGATCGGAGCCCAGCCCGGCAACATCCTGCGGGCCTGCTCATCTCTCTACGAGACAGAGCCCTTTGGAAACACGGACCAGGAATGGTTCCTGAATTGCGTGATACAGGTTGATACGTCACTGCCGTTGAAGGAGTTCTTTCGTCTGCTTCAGGAAGGCGAAGATCGGTCCGGAAGGACCCGAACGGAGCGATGGGGACCCAGGTTGCTGGACCTGGATCTTCTCTTTTTCAACGACACCGTCCATTCCGATGCCGTGCTGACGGTACCGCATCCGGGCGTTGCAGTCAGGCGTTTTGTAATGGAGCCGTTGTGTGAGGTTGCACCCGACCTTGTGCACCCCTTGCTGAAGAAAACGGTACGCGTTCTCCTCGACGAGCTCGGTGATTCCTCCCGTGTGGTCCGTCTCGACCGACCGTCGGTTCTAGCGCACTAAAACGAGGCAAGTCCGGGCGGCACGCTCGGCTTCACGACCCCTTTGCGCCCGATCCCGCCGTTATAATTTGCCGAATCAATTAGGAAAATTCAGAATCAAAATATTTTCTAATTTAGCTATTGACAATCGCGCCGATTTCCTTAAATATATAACGTTGTTAATGATTTCTGGGGAACAACACCGGGATGTAACCGCTCCTCAGTCGGTATATCAAAAACGAAATGGACTTTTGAAACAAGAAGATGGTTTTATCCTATTTCATACCCCGTGTCGATAGGTAAGGTTCCCAAGCAAAGAGGACATAGAAAGGGGGATAGCGATCATGGTCAAGAGAGACAAGTCAAACTACATCATCCAGTCAGTTGCTCACGCGTTGGATGTCCTTGAAGAGTTCAAAGGGGACGCGGTCGAGTTGGGCGTCACCGAGCTGAGCAAGAAGCTGAAGCTTCACAAGAACAACATCTTCCGTCTTTTGGCTACGTTGGAGGCACGCGGATATATCGAGCAGAACAAATCGACGGAGAACTACCGGCTGGGTTTGAAAAGCCTGGAGCTCGGCCAGACCTTTATCCGTCAGATGGGTCTTCTTCGACAGGCGAGACAGACCCTGGAGCGCCTCGCTGAAAAGGCAAACGAGACAACCTATCTGGCCATCATACGCAACCATGATGTGATTTATCTGGATGTGGTGGAGGCTAACCAGACCGTAAGGGTTGCGTCGCGCGTCGGTTTGAGGTTGCCGCCCTATTGTACGGCCGTGGGCAAGGTCCTGATCGCTTCCGATTCGGAGGAAGAGATTCGCAAGCGGTTGCCCGAGATCATGGAGAAGCGGACCCCGAAAACGCTCATCGATCCGAAGGGCCTGGTCGACCATCTGAAGAAAGTGAACTCCCAGGGCTATGCCCTGGACGATGAAGAGTTCGAAGAGGGCGTGAGATGCATCGGCGCGCCCGTTCGGGATTACACGGGCAACGTTGTAGCCGCCGTATCGATTTCCGGCCCCGCCATGCGGATGACCGAGAAGAAGATCGTCGACGATCTCGTACACGCCGTCAAAGAGGCCTCGGAAGAGATTTCCAGGCGGCTTGGGTACAACATCAGCCAGGAGCTTACGGCCTGATCGGTTCGTAGCGCGAGGAAACGGCAGGGCTCTGCCCTGCCGAGTGCGCTACAAGAAACCACCGGGGATCCTGAGAAAACCGGAGGGTGCCGCCCGGCCCTCCGCGGGGGAGGAAACCACTCGAAATCCTCTGGAACGTGAGGTCACGGCCTCCCTTGTGCGTTAGCAGAACCCCCCTTGAATCCTAGGAAAAAGTGGTGAGGCGGCCGGTGCAACTTCCCGCCGGGCGCCCTCTTGGTTGTCGAGAAGCCCTGCCCCGTATTGACAAAACGACATCAGGGTGGTAAAAGTCTGAATGAGTATTCATTCATCTTCACCGTTCTACCATGCGCTGAACCCCGTTTTTCCAGCCAGTCCCCCTCCCTGCGACCGGGCTTCAGCCACAAGTACGAGTACGACAATGGCTGTCAAAGAAAAAGACCGAGGAAAGCACGACCAGATCATCGAAGCTGCCGTGAAGGTCTTCGCGAAGAAGGGTTTCTACAACGCGAAGGTCTCCGAAATTGCCAGGGAAGCCAGCGTGGCAGACGGCACCATCTACCTGTATTTCAAGAACAAAGACGACATCCTCATCTCCCTGTTCGAAGAGAAGATGCAGCTGTGGATACAGCGTGTGGACGAGGCGATCGCCAAGGTAGATGACCCGCTCGACAAGGTCCGGGCGTTTGTGGCCCAGCACCTTTTCATGATCGAGGAGCACAAGCACCTGGCCGAGGTGATGCAGATCGAGCTGCGCCAGTCCAGCAAATTCATGCGGCGATATGTGCCCGTGAAGTTTCTCGAGTACCTGGATCTCATCGGGACGATCATCGAGGAAGGGATAGAAGCAGGCGTGATTCGACCGGACGTGATTCCGGCCATCGCCAAGCGAGCGATCTTCGGGGCGCTCGATGAGATGCTGCTCTATTGGGTCCTGGCGAAGAAGCCGAAATACAGCCTGGAGCAGTCCGTCGAACAGATCAGTCGCTTTTTCATCGACGGCCTTCGAAATCGGAATGCGGACTCCGATCGACCGGATTCCTCGCAGTCCGCTGCATAGCCGACATCCATCACCCAAAAATGAATATAAATAGATTGGCTAAGGAAGGCGAAGTTTTTCGTTTGAACGGGCAATTGTCAAGAAACGACAAAAGGAGGTAGAGCCGTGGATATCCTGGTTTGCATGAAGCAGGTGCCGGACACCGAGACAAAGATCGTGATCAACCCAGAGGGCACCGGGATCGTGACCGACGGGATCAAGTACGTGATGAATCCCTACGACGAGTTCGCGGTCGAAGAGGCCCTGAAGATCAAAGAGAAGGCGGGCGGTACCGTGACGATCGTGAGCATGGGTCCCCAGCGGGCGACCGAAGCGATCCGTACGGGTCTCGCCATGGGCGCCGACAAGGGTGTGCACCTGTGCGATGACGGCTTCGAAGGCGCGGACAGCTACAGCACCGCGAAGGCCCTTGCCGCGGCCATCAAGCCCCTCTCCTATGACATCATCCTGGGCGGGAAACAGGCAGTCGACGAGGACAATGCGCAGGTTTACGCGGCGCTGGCCGAGCTGCTGGATCTCTCCCATGTCTCGATCGTGACGCAGCTCGACATTGCAGACGACGGTAAGAGCGCTGTGGCCCAGCGCGAGATCGAGGGTGGAGCCAAAGAGGTGATCGAGGTTTCCCTGCCTGCGGTCATCGCCTGCCAGAAGGGGCTGAACGAGCCCCGCTACGCTTCCCTGCCGGGCATCATGAAGGCGAAGAAGAAGCCGATCGATGTCATCGATGTCGCCGGAAGCGGCCTTTCCGCTGATGAGGTCGGCGAAAAAGGTGCCAAGCTCAAGACCACCAAGTACGCCCTTCCGCCGGAACGAGAGGCTGGAAAGGTGCTGGAAGGCGAGCCGGAAGAGCTGGCCTCGCAGGTGGTCAAGCTGCTCCGTGAAGAGGCGAAGGCGATCTAGGCCCCTTCGTGGGGAAGAGAGCTTCCTAGGGCGAAATAGAGAAAAAAGAACCATTTTGTATAGGAAGGAGACAGGACGATGCCACAGGGAATCTGGGTGATTGCTGAACAGAAGGAAGGAAAGCTCAAGAAGGTGAGCCTTGAGATGCTTTCCAAGGCAAAGGAAATGGGCGAGGAGGTAACGGCCCTGCTGTTGGGTTCCGGAGTGGAAGGACTTGCCGCCGAGATGGGGCAGTACGGAGCCGACAAGGTGCTGGTCTTTGATGCGGATGTGCTGAAGGAATACACCACCGACGCCTATACCAAGGTTGTTTGCGATGCGGTGAAAGAGGGTGATCCGAGTGTGCTGCTTGGTCCGGCGACCGCTTCCGGAAAGGATTTTCTGCCCAAGGTGGCGGCGCGGCTGGGTACCGGCCTGGCAAGTGACTGCATTGACCTGAAGGTGGAAGGCGGGAAGCTGATCGCCACGCGGCCCATGTACGCGGGCAAGTGCGTGGTCGAGACGACGACCCCCGAGGCGACCCCGCAGATGGCATCCATCCGGCCGAACGTCCTCGCCGTTGGGGAGGCGGACGCCTCCAAGTCGGCAGAGGTCGTCAAGAAGGATGTGAACGTTAGTGATGCGGATCTGAAGGCGGTCCTGAAAGAGGTCATCAAGGGCGCGAGCGAGAAGGTGGATCTGACAGAGGCAGCCATCATCATATCCGGCGGTCGGGCCATGAAAGAGGCCGACAATTTCAAGATGCTGTGGGATCTCGCGGATGCACTGGGCGCCGGCACCACGGTCGGAGCGTCCCGCGCAGCCGTGGACTCCGGCTATGCGACCCATGACATGCAGGTCGGCCAGACCGGAAAGGTCGTCAACCCGAACCTGTACATCGCCTGCGGAATCTCGGGCGCGATTCAGCACCTCGCCGGTATGCGGACCTCCAAGGTGATCGTGGCCATCAACAAGGATCCTGAGGCCCCGATCTTCCAGAAAGCCGACTACGGGCTCGTGGGGGACCTGTTCAAGATCGTTCCCCTTCTCACCGAGGAGGTGAAGAAGCTGAAGGCGCAAGACTAGCCATATAGGAGAATTTTCAATGACAGAACATGTGCCGGGATGGTATCCGGGAGGCACCCCGACGAATATCCTGACGGCGGTCCTGTTTCTGGGCGCCCTTGGGGTGTTCTGCTTCGTGGCCTACCGGCTCTACAAGATCCTGTTGCTGGGAGTCGCAGAAGACCGGTTCGACCGGGTCGGTGACCGCATCAAGAGCGTTCTCGTCTTCGTCCTTGGGCAGCGCCGCGTGATTCGGGAGCCGGCCGGTTGGGGTCACTTCGTCATCTTCTGGGGCTTCCTGCTGATCACCGTGGCCACGGTAGAAGGCTTTGTGAGGGGCGTCTGGCCGGGATTCACCTTGCGGACGATCCTCGACCCTGTTTTTCTGGGCTGGCTCTATCCCCCGTTGAATCTTGCGATCGACGTTGTCAGCTTTGGCGTGCTCATCGCCCTCGGCGTAGCCCTGTATCGCAGGTACGTGCAGAAGCCCTTGCGGCTCGAGTCGGATGACGCCCATGCAAAGGTGGATGCCACCATCATCATCTGCCTGATCTTCGTCCTGATCGTCTTCATGTTCCTTGCGCGGGGCACGGAGATCAACATCGGGCAATATGAGGGTCATCTTGCAATCGTGGCCCCCGGATGGGCACCTGTCTCCGCTGTGGTGGCAAAGCTCCTGGGCGGGCCGATTACCACGGATGTCCAGCTCGGCCAGCAGCAGGTTTTCTTTGCGATCTTCTGGTGGATTCACAACATCATCATTCTGGGTTTCCTGGTCTACATCCCCTTTTCCAAGCACCTTCACCTGCTGGGCGCCATTCCGAACGTGTATTTCCGTTCCTTCAAGCCCCGTGGCGAGCTTCCGACCATGGACCTGGAGGACGAGACGGTCGAGACCTACGGCATCTCCAAGGTCGAGGAGTACACCTGGAAGCAGCTCCTGGACGAATATGCCTGCACCGAGTGCGGCCGCTGCCAGGAGAACTGCCCTGCCTTCCTGACCGACAAGAAGCTGAGTCCGAGTCGCGTCATCCACAACCTGAAGCTCCATCTGAAGGAACGGGGCGAGGTCCTGATCGACGGCAAGCCGGAAGAGGCCCTGACCGACGAGGAGAAGGCGGTCCTGGAGAAGCAGTTGATCGGGGACGTGTTGAGCGAAGAGGAGATCTGGGATTGCACGACCTGTGCGGCCTGCATGGAGAATTGCCCCGTCTTTATCGAGCACATCCCGAAGCTTGTCGATCTGAGAAGATACCTGGTCCTCACGGAGAGCAAATTCCCTGCCGAGTGTCAGTCCGTTTTCCGAAACATGGAAACGAACTACAACCCCTGGTCCATGGGGTATTCGAGCAGGGCGGACTGGGCCAAGGATCTCGACGTGAAGACCTTTGCCGAAGTGGGTGAGGCGGATGTCCTGTTCTGGGTAGGGTGTTCAGGCTCTTTCGACGACCGGGCAAAACTGATCAGCCAGGCCATGGTGAAGATCCTCAACGCTGCAGGCGTCAGTTTCGCGATCCTGGGCGAGGAGGAGATGTGCTGCGGCGATTCGGCACGCAGGATGGGCAACGAGTATCTTGCCCAGACCCTGATGTCGGGCAACGTGGAGGTGATGGCGAACTACAAGTTCAAGAAGATCGTCGTTGCCTGTCCTCATGGCTACAACACCCTGAAGAACGAATACCCTCAGTTCGGCGGCAACTACGAAGTCGTCCATCACACCGAATTCCTTCTCGAGCTTCTGCGGGCGGGCAAACTGCCTCTGCCGAAGGGACTCAATGGAAACGGTAAGGTCGTCTACCACGATTCCTGTTACCTGGGACGCTACAACGAAGTCTACGACCAGCCCAGGGAACTGCTTTCGGCCATTCCAGGGGCTACGCTCGTGGAAATGGACCGGGTCCGGCACAAGAGCTTCTGTTGCGGTGCCGGGGGAGGCAGGATGTGGATGGAGGAGACCGTGGGCGAGCGGATCAATGAGAAGCGGTCCGAGGGTGCGATTCAGTCAGGTGCCAAGACCATAGGGGTTGCGTGCCCGTTCTGTCTGACCATGTTTGAAGATGGGATGAAGGCAAAGGGAGAAGAGGAGAATATTCAGGTTGCGGATATTGCGGAGCTGATTGCTGCGGATCTCTAGTGGATGTGGAGCCCTCGTAGCTGAGCGGATGTGGAACCGAACCGTGGTGTTGAACCGAGGGCAAAGGGTGCTCGCACTGAAAGGAGGGATCCCTGGAGGCCTCTGAAATGGTTGAAGCTCAAGTTCCCCATGTGAATGTTGCGTAGAGGCCTTTCGAGTTCGCGGATCCTGAGACAGAGTTCATACAGCTTTTGAAGGGATTCCTCTTTTCTTCATTCTCTCAGGGCCTTTTACATAGACCGCTGCTGCCCCCCGGGGTGGCAGCGGTTTTTTTTCGTATGCCCTCCCGGGCCGGTCTTGTTGACGAAACCCGGGATTTCCTATAGATTTTCTTGTGCTCTGCGGGGCGATCCGAAGGCCGCCGGGTGGGAGTATCCGGCTGCCGGAGGAGGGATTCTTCCTCAAAAAATGGATGAGGAACGAGAACATGATCTCCGAGGACACGATCGGAAAACTGTTCTGGAGCCGGGTACGGCAATACGGGCCCCGTGCGGCCCTTCGCGTCAAGCGTGAGGGTTTGTGGCGGGACATCAGCTGGGAGGAATGGGGGCGGAACGTAAAACGTTTCGCCATGGGCCTGATGGCGCTCGGGCTCGAGGAAAGGGAGAGGGTGGCCCTGCTGAGCGAAAACAGGCCCGAATGGACCTACGTGGACCTGGCCGTACTGTCCGCAAACGCTGTGGATACGCCTGTTTACGCAACCAACATCCCGGAACAGGTCGAGCATATCCTGAAGGATTCCGGGTCTCGGTTCATCGTCGTGTCGACGGAGGAGCAGCTTGCCAAGGTCCAGGAGATCAAGAAGAACGTCCCGGACCTCGAAAAGGCGATCCTGATGGATCCGAAATCCGAACACCCCGAGGATTGGGTCCTCTCCTTTGCCGAAACCCAGGAGCTGGGCGACGCCCAGGGCGATCCGGCAGCCTTCGAGAAGCGACTCGAGGATACGGTGACCCAGGACCTGGCAACCCTGATTTACACCTCCGGGACTACCGGAGCCCCGAAAGGGGTGATGCTCACCCACAACAACTTCATATCGAATCTCCAGGGGGCGCTGGAGGCGCTGCCCCTCACCGACTCCGATATCGCGCTGAGCTTTCTCCCTCTGAGCCACTCCTTTGAACGTCTGGCAGGCTATTACACCGTCCTGGCCGGAGGCGGGACGATCGCCTACGCGGAAAGCATCGACAAGGTGCCGGACAACATCCAGGAAATCAATCCCACTGTCATGTGCAGCGTGCCGCGCCTGTACGAGAAGATGCACGGCCGGGTGCTTACGACCGTGGAGGGCGGTCCCGCGCTGAAGAAGAGACTTTTCGGCTGGGGCATGGATGTGGGCGGCGAGGTGAGCAAGAGGATCACCGAGAAGAAAGAGATCCCCGGTGCACTCAAGCTGAAACACAAGGTGGCCGACAAGCTGGTTTTCGAGAAGCTCCGAGGGCGGATGGGGAATCGACTCCGATTCTTCATCTCGGGCGGCGCGCCGCTGGCCCGTGAGATTGCCGAGTTCTTTCACTCTGCCGGCCTTCTCATCCTGGAGGGCTACGGGCTTACCGAAACCACTCCCGTGATCAGCGCAAACCGCCCTGAAGCCTATAAGCTGGGTTCGGTCGGACAGCCCCTGTCCAATCTGGAGGTAAGGATTGCCCAAGACGGCGAAATCCTGGTTAAGGGCCCGAGCGTCATGAAGGGATACTACAATCGTCCCGAAGACACCCGGGAGGTGCTGACCGAGGATGGATGGTTTGCCACCGGGGACATCGGCTACCTCGACCAGGACAACTTCCTGTACATCACAGACAGGAAGAAGGACATCATCGTCACGGCAGGCGGGAAGAACATCGCCCCTCAGAATGTCGAGAATCTCCTCAAATTGAACCGGTTCATCGAACAGGTCTGCATCATCGGAGACAAACGAAAGTACCTGACCGCCCTGATCGGCCCGAGTTTCCCGGACTTGGAGGACTATGCCCGGGAGAACGGGATTGCCACCGAGCCCAGGGATCAATTCATCGAGCATCCAAGGATCCAGGGCCTTTTTCAGGACGCCATCGATGAGGCGAACGCGCAGCTGGCCAGATACGAAAGCATCAAGCGCTTCACGGTCTTGCCCTCGGAGTTCACCCAGGAGACCGGAGAGCTTACCCCCACGCTGAAGGTCAAGCGAAAGGTTGTGGGAACCAAGTACAAACAGCAGATCGACCGGATGTATGGTGAATGATCCATCCCTTGATTAGCGCCGGCGCCTTGAGACGTTGGGGGATCTGTACGCTTCTGGTTCTCCTCTTCTCGATTGCAGCCCCGGTCTCCCGGGCCGGAGCCAGCTTTTTCAACACCTATGGTGCGAGCGCCAGGGGCATGGCCCTGGGGAATGCGATGGCGGCCATCTCCAAGGGTTGGTCGTCGGTCTTCTACAACCCTGCGGCATTGGCCCTGTCGGAGGATATCGAATTCTCGATCGGGGTCTACAGCGCGAGCCCCTCCATCAACGTGGACTACGTGCAAGGCCCGGATCTGGACCTCCCGCAGTTTCCCCGCCAACCCGCGGGCCTGGATACCATCACGGGCCCCGCCTTCGGCCTCGTGCTGCCGATTCAGCGGATGACACCCAAGCGTCTCCCCATGCCCTGGGCGATCGGTTTCGGTGTCTTCCTGCCCCGGCAGGCGCTGGTCACGACTCGCGTAATCGATCAGACTTTTCCCTTTGACGTGGCCTTCCAGGAGCGGAATGCCTCCCTCGCCTTTCATTTTGGGATCTCCACCCGAATCACCTCGGCCGTGTACCTCGGTGTCGGCCTGGTTTCGCAGTTCGTCACCCCGGCGAACGTGCAGCTTACCGAAACCGCCGACAGCCCGGTCGAGTTGACGGCCCGGTTGGGGACGCCCTCCCTGCTGGTCGGCCTTCTGATCCGGCCGATCGAGAGACTGCGCATCGGCGTGGTCTATCGGCAGGAGAGCAAGATCGAGTCGCGGTGGAACGCCATCGTCCAAACCCGGATTCCCATTTCCATCGGGGGTGCGGAAACGGGTTTTGCCCTGTTCCGTCAGACCACACTGGAGCGGCGCTACGTGAGCGGCTTCGTTCCGGAGAACGCTTCGTGCGGGGCGGCGTATCGTATCACCGAAAGGTGGCGGATCACCGGTGAGGTGAGCTGGTATCGCTGGAGCAGCTACAGCGGCCCGCTGGGTGACCCGCTCGAGCCCGTGTTCAACAATACCATTGTCCCAAGATTGGGCGTCGTCTATCGGGTTACCCGGAAGCTGGACGTAAGGGGGGGAATCTACTATGAGCCGACTCCCGTTACGAACCAGGCAACCGGCTTCTTTCCGATCGGCAATGACCGATTCGTTCCTTCCATAGGCGCCGGCTACACCTTCGACGCTCCCTGGGGGATTCTTGCCAAGCCGGTGACCGTGGACGGTTTCTTCCAGTACCACTTCCTGATGAGCGAGGACTGGAACCGGGCCATCCCGGACAACCCCTTCACCCTGAAGCAGGACCTCTCCTCGAGCGGCAGCGTGTTCAATTTTGGTGTAGAACTGACCTTCCGATTCTAGTGCGATCTCCCTGTCCTGTTTCGATCCACTTGGCCTCCGTGTTCCGGCAACATAGTCCCTTGTCACCTAGTTCGAAACTCAGGCGCCGGAGGCGTGTGCTTCGGTTCAGCCGTGGTGACTCGGGAAGCCTCCACGAGTCGCCCTGCGTGAATCGAAACAGGACAGGGAGATCGCACCAGCGCCCCAGCCAGAGCATGGACGCCAGGGAGGAAGGGCCTTTGATCTTTCACCTTTGACCTGTGCTTCGGGCTCTCCACAGGAAGATGGCCCCGACAGGTATGCCGAGCAGGAGAAGATAGGTCGGGAACGCGTGCGAACCGCGGGATTCGCTCTCCATAGTCGACGCCGGCCCCCAACCTGAAGAGGCCGGTGGCGTTCCGGAGGTCAGCAGAAGGGTTCCGTCAGAACCATGGTGGCTCATGTACACTGAGCCACTGCTACCCACGGCGATGGAGTTGTCTTCACCGTACCGCATGGGGTGATTACTGTAGGCCGCCCATGTTTCCCAGCGTCCGGACGCGTTCGTCGCAACCTTCAGGGCGGGGAGGGTGAAGTATGGAGGCAGAAAACCGACTTCGCCCGTGTAGCTTATGTAAGCCTTGTCCGAACGGTCCAGGGCAATCGAGATGTCCCATCCGACGCCCAACATTGACTCCACGGCCTCCTCGACCCAAGCGCCGTATGCATTTGTAGTATATCGCAAGGATTCGTTTTCACCGTCCCACCTTCTGTAGGTGATGTGAGCTCTGTCACTACTGTCCAGGGCGATCGAGCAAGCGGATGCTTGCGTCGAATCCAGGACCTCGGTTACCCATGCCCCAGAGACTTTCCGGACATACTTGACGCTGTCCTCGAGCTCATATTGACGAGCGACATAGGCGATGTGAACCTTGTCCGAACTGTCCAGAGCGATCGAAGAAGGTCCCTCGATGTTCCACTCCGACTCCACGGTTTCCGTGACCCAGGCTCCTGAGGAATTGGTCGCATACATGACTTTGCCGTAGCTGATATGGATGTTGCCCGCTGTGTCCACTGCGATCGATGAGGAGGATCCCGATTCCGGGTCTACGGATTCTGTGACCCACGCACCCGAAGCATTCGTCGCGTAGGCGAGCCCGCCCGACCCGTAGCTGATATGGACTTTGCCTGACCCGTCGAGAGCGATCGAAGTCAGCATACCTTGAGAGGGGCAAACGCTTTCCGTCACCCATTCTCCCGAGGCATTCGTGGAGTATTTCAACGTCTCGTTCGTCTCGTCGATGTAGCTGACGTGTACCCTTTCCAGATCGTCCAGTACAACGGAGGTGCCCAGTCCCAGATCCCCGGGCGACGGTAGGGCGGTCGTGGCCCACACACCCGAAGCATTCGTCGCATAGTCGAGCCCGCCAGCCCAGTAACTGATGTGGACCTCGTCTGACCCGCTCAAGGCGATCGATGACCCAGATCCTGCTGCTACGGATTCGGTTACCCATGTACCTGAGGAATTGGTGGCAAGCTTGATGCCCTCCCAGGTGTAAGCGATGTGAAGACCGTCGAAACCGTCGGCGACAATCGAGTGGGGATAGTGCGGATGTGCTGAGCCCAGGGAGATCATCTCCCATGTGCCTGAGGTCCGGGTCGCATAGATCAGCTCGGAGGGGGAACCCGTAATCGTGTAGCATACGTGGGTGTTGTTCGAGCCGTCCACGGCAATGGAATGGTGAGCGGGAAGATCTGCGGCCGCGGTCTCATGTACCCACGCCCCGGACGCGTTGCTGGCATACACCAGGCCATCTGTGGTTGTGTAGCTGACGTGAACCTTGTCCGCGCTGTCCACGGCGATGGAGTTCTGGCTCCCGTATCCCGTTCCCAGGGTCTCGATTGCCCACACACCCGAAAGGTTGGTGGCGTGCTTGAGATGGTGTTCGCCCCCAAGGAGGCTGGTCTTTTCGGCGTAAAGAATATGGACTCTGTCTGCTCCGTCCACAACGATCGAAGCTTGCTTTCCTGTTCCCCACGTCAACGGGTGGTGCTCATCCACATAGGAAGTGACCCACGTGCCCGAGGCGTTGGTCGCATATCGCAGGTGAGTGGGCAAGTATCCGTTGAAGTAGCAGATATGGACCTTGCCCGAGCTGTCCACGGCAATCGCCGTTGAGCTGTCTTCGGTTGCCCAATCCAGGGCGATTGTCTCCCAGGAGCCGGAGGCGTTGGTGGAGTACTGAAGGGCATGAACCAGGCTCTGGTTGTGTGAGGCGATGTGGATAGCACCTTCAGAGTCCACAGCAATAGAGGAAGACTCTCCCCCGTTCCCTCCGGATGGGAGACGATCCACCACCTCGGTCATCCACTCACAGACGGCCAGGTTCGGGAGTCCCACAACAAGAACTGCGAACAAGAGTGCCAGACTTGCCCTCTTCATGCCTTACTCACCTCCGAGATGTATTCGTCTTCTTCGACTCCTTGTTGTCCACCGATGTTACCGGGAGAAGGGCATGTGCCTCTTTCGGGCCCTCCACAGCAGGATGATTCCGAGGGGTATGCCGAGCAGGAGAAGATAGCTCGGAAGCGCAGAAGTGCCTCGGGGGAGGCTGTCCAATGTGGAAGCCGCACCCCACCCGGAAGAGGCTGGTGGGATTCCTGAGGTGAGGAGCAGGGTTCCCTCGCCGAAATCGTGGTGGCTGATGTACACGGTGCCGGTCCCGCCAACCGCGATGGCGTTGTCATCCCCGTACCCAACGGCATCGCTCGCCACCCAGGACCTCCATTGGCCGGAGGCGTTGGTCGCATACTTGACCACGGGATTTGAACAGTAGGGGTACAGGAGACAGGTTTCGTGTCGGTAGCTCATGTGGACTTTGTCCGATGTGTCCAGTGCGATGGAGGGGTCCATCCTGATACTCAGCTCCGGCTCGACGGTTTCGGTCATCCATACGCCGGAGATGTTTGTTGCATACATGTGGGCCAGGTCTTTGTCTGAATAAGCGATGTGGACTTTGTCCGAGCTGTCCACTGCGATCGAGCAGGACTCGCCCCAGGACTGATCAAGGATCTCTGTAGCCCAGGCGCCGGAGGCATTCGTTGCATACATGAAGCTGTACGCGTCACCCGTCGCCCGGTAGCAGATATGAGCCTTGTTCGCCCCGTCCAAAGCGATCGAGGTGCCCCAGCCTCCGGACGGATCAAACTCTTCCGTAACCCATGAACCGGACGCGTTCGTGGCATACTCCCCTCCAGCGTGAGAAATATGCACTTTGCCCGCCGCGTCCACGGCGATGGATGAGACCGCTCTTCCATTGGCGGCCACCGTTTCGGTCGTCCACGTTCCTGAAACCTTGGTCGCATACCCCAGGGAGCTATCCGCCGCAAGGTAGCAGATATGCGCCCCGCCGGATCCGTCCAGGGCGATCGATGTGTAGCTACCGTCAATCGAAGCCGGGCCTATGGTTTCCACGACCCACGCGCCGGATGCATTGGTGGCATACTTCAGGGTCCCGTTCGTGTCATCGAGATAGCTGATGTGTGCCCTCTCCGAGGCGTCCAGGGCGATGGATGTCTTGTCTCCCAGGTTCCCGGGCGACGCCAGGGCGGCAGTGACCCAGAGGTCCGAGATATTCGTAGCATAATTCAGATCATCGTTTCGACTGAAACTGACATGAATCTTGTCCGAGCCATCCAGGGCAAGGGACGCGTCGGATCCCTCTCCCACACTTTCCGTCACCCAGGTTCCGGTGAGGTTTGTGGCATGCCGGATGCCATCCGACGTGTAGGCGATGTGGAGGCTCTCCGAACTGTCCAGGGCGATCGATAGGTTGCTGTAGTCGTCGGTGATACCCAGGTCAATCATCTCCCACTCGCCCGAGGCATTGGTCGCATAGTAGAGGTGCCCGTTGTCATAGTCATTCACGTAACCGATATGGACATCCCCCAGGCCGTCCACTACGATCGAGGAGGCATAGGCCGAGGACGGGTCCAGGGCTTCCGCCTCCCAGCCCCCTGATGTATTGTTCGCGTACTCCATCCCGTCAATGCCGGTGTAGCTGATGTGGACCTTGTCGGCGTCTTCCACCGCGATCGAATGCCAGTAGACCGGACTGTCCAGCTCGTCGTCTACGGTCTCTCTCCACCAATCTGCTCCCCAAGTGTTGGTGGCATACCTGAGCTGATATCGATCTCCAAGCAGGTCGATGCCTTGGGTATAGCTGATATGGACCTTGTCTGCGCTGTCCAGGGCGATCGAGGTGCGGTAAGGCTTGTACGGACCCAGAGACCAGAAATCATAGAGATCATATCTCTGCACAAAGGTGGTGACCCACGTACCCGATGCGTTGGTGGCATACTTGAGCCCATCCACATGCATGTAGCTGATGTGGACCCTGTTCGCGCTGTCCACGGCGACGGAGGTGTTGCTGAATACGTGTGCTTCATCCAGGAGAATCGTTTCCCACGCGCCGGAGGCGTTGGTTGTGTATTGAAGGGCGTATATTACGCTCCGGTTGATCGAGGAGATGTGCATGGCCCCTGTCGAATCAACGGCTATGGAGGAGCCATCTCCGCCTTTGCCCCCGGCCGGCAGCCGATCCACTACCGCGGTCACCCATGCGGAGATGGCCGGGTCCGGGAGTCCCGCAAGAAAAACTGCGAACAGGAGTGTCAGACTTGTCCTCTTCATGCCTTGCACACCTCCTTGGTGGTCTTGTCTGCTGTTTCTTGTTTTCGGCCACTTACGTCACCGCCAGAGTCCGGGCCTTCCACTGCGGGCCCTCCACAGCAGGATGATCCCGACGGGGATGCCGAGCAGGATAAGATAGCTCGGGATTGAAGAGGCCCTACGGGATTCACTCTCTACGGTCGAGGCTGCGCCCCACCCGAAAGAGCTCGGAGGGATACCCGAGGTGAGCAGCAGGGTGCCTTCGGGGTGGTAGTGGCTGATGTAGACAGTGCCCGCCGGGCCGATTGCGATGGAATGGTGGTCTCCATACCCGACACTGTCCCCAGGGGCGTCGCTCACTTTCCGTGTTTTCCAGCTGCCAGAAGCGTTCGTGCTGTATTTGATGATAATATTCGAACAGAACCAATAGGCGAGACAGGTTTCGCTCCGGTAGCTCAGGTGGGCCTTGCCCGAAGTGTCCAACGCGAGGGCAGGGTTCATGATGCCGATGATCCCCAGATCCACGAATTCGTCCACCCAAACACCCGAAGCGTTGGTCACGTACCTCTGGTCATCCTCCACATCGGAATAGGCGATATGGACCTTGTCGGCGCTGTCCATGGCAATGGAGCATTCTCCATGCGACTTGCCCAGGCTCTCTGAGACCCAGGAGCCGGAGGCATTCGTGGCGTACGTGAAGTAGTATTCGGTACTGTATTTCCTGTAGCAGGCATGCACATTGTCTTCGCTGTCTAGAGCGAGAAAGAGGTCGTTCCCTCCTGAAGGATCGATCTCTTCCGTGACCCAGGTGCCGGAGACATTCGTGACGTACTTCACACCCGAGCTGGCAATATGTATCTTCCCCGACTTGTCCACGGCGATGGCGTTGCCCACTCCTCCGTCAGCGTCTGCCGTTTCGGTCATCCAGACTCCTGAGGCTTTGATCGCATAGCCTAGCCCATCATGATCACGGTACGCGATGTGGACACTGTCCGAGGCATCCCATGCAATCGAGGTGTTGAAAATGCGTGCTGGACCCACGCTTTCCGCGACCCACGTGCCCGAGGCATTCGTGGCATACTTCAGGGTATCCGTCGTATGGTCCAGGTAGCTGATGTGGAGTTTCCCGGAGGAGTCCAGTGCTATGGACGTCTTCTTTCCCAGGTCCGTGGGCGAGGGCAGGGCGGCAGTGACCCAGACACCCGAGTCGTTCGCAGCATGGTTGAGGCTTCCGCTGTCGTGGTAGCTAATGTGGATATTGCCCGTGCCGCCCACGGCGATCGAGGGATGATCGCCTTCTGCCAAGGATTGCTCCGACCATGTGCCGGAGAGGTTCGTGGCGTACTTGATGCCGCTCGATTCGCAGACGATATGGAGATTGTCCGATGCGTCCATCACCATGGATGGGGTCCCTCCACCCACGCCCACGGTATCAATCACCCAGGAGCCCGTTGCGTCCGAGGCATGCTTGATCCCGTCCGGCGAAGAGTAAATGATGTGGACGTGCCCCAAGCCGTCCACCACAACATCGATGGCAGGGTACTCTGGAGATACGTCTACGGTCTCCAGCACCCATGCACCGGAGGTATTGGTGGCATACTTCAGGTCCAAGGCACTACCCTCTCGGTATGCGCTGTAGCTGATATGTACCTTGTCGGATCCGTCCACCGCAAGAGAATGGCGAGGCGCGACGCCCAGGGCTACCTCCTCGGTCGCCCATCCGTCGGAACCGCCGAGAGCGTGCCTGAGTTGGCGTTCTTCTTCCAAGGGCCCATACCCGACGAACCGGGTATAACTGATATGGACAATGTCCGCATTGTCCAGGGCGATCGAAGTGCTGTGTGGAGGGGAGCAAGACCAGAAGTCGCATGGATCATACTCGTGTACATAAGAAGTGACCCAGACGCCGGAGGCGTTGGTCGCATACTTGAGCCCGTTGTGACCCATGTAGCTGATGTGGATCTTGTCCGCGGTGTCCACAGCAATCGAAGTGGTGCCGGTCATGGCGGCAAGATCCAGAAGAACCGTTTCCCAGTCACCCGAGACATTGGTCGTGTACTGGACACCATCCACACTCGAGTTGAGGGAGGCGATGTGAACGGCTCCGGTGGAATCCAGCGCTATGGAGGAGCCCTCACCTCCCTCACCCCCAGACGGGGCCCGGTCCACCACCTCGGTTACCCACCCATGGGCGGACGGATTGAAGAGCCCCGATAGAAGGGCGACGATAAGGAAAGCGTAGCCGACCCTTTGCATGCGCTACCCCCCTCTTGCGAAGATATCCATAATAATTTTCTAACGATCCTAACATTGGGAGGGTAGGAAGGGCAAGATAGAAGAAGGCGGCTCTGTGCCTCGTCCCGGAGGCAGGTGGTGGGGGATTGCCACGGGCGCTGAAGCGCCCTCGCAATGTCCGCGAGATAGAGGTGTCAGGAACCCTTTACTATTCGGGGAACGAAGAGCATGAGTGGGGGGCGCGAGGCCTGAACCCTGATCCCCGGGCCCTGACCCCTAATTATGTTCCGTGCGTTCGATGAGGTGTTCCTGAACGCGGGGTGATTGCTCGACAAAGTAGGCGCTGTAACCGGCGACCCGCACGACGAGGTCCCGGTGCTCTTCCGGCTTCTCGCGTGCATCGAGCAGGGTCTGCTTGTCGACCACGGTGACCTGGAGCTGGAACCCGCCGAGGTCGAAGTAGGTCTTCATCACATCCATACATCGGTGGATGTTCTCGTCCTCGAACATGTGGGGGTTGAACTTGAGGTTGAAGATGCTGCCGTTCTCCATCAGATGGTGATCGAGCTTCGCAACGGACTTGATCGTTGCGGTGGGGCCGCACCGGTCGCATCCGCGAGACGGAGAGACTCCCTCTGTGAGCGACTCGCCCGCACGGCGTCCGCTGGGCAAGGCGCCTACGAGGCCACCGAGGATCATGGCCAGCTCGATCGACCAGATCCCTGGATTGTACACGCTGCCCCAGTAGTCCCGGTGCTTCTTCACCTCTTCGAGGAACACGGTCGAGCTCGCCCTGGCGACCTCGTCGACGGAATCGTCGTCGTTTCCGAATTTTGGCGCCCCGTTGAGGAGCGTCTGCCGCAGGCGCTCGTTGTCGGCGAAATCCTTCGACAATGCGTCGACGAGCTCGGCCATCGTGGTTCTTTTCTCTTTGAAGACCAGTTTGTGGATCGCTGCGAGGGAGTCGGCCACATCTGCCACGCCGATGCCTTCGATCCCGGCGAAATAGTACTTGGAGCCGCCGTTGGTCAGGTCCAGGCCGGTCTCCATCGAGTTGTCGGTGATGGAGGAGAGAAAGGGGATCGGCCGGAGGAGCTCGTGGCCCATTTCGATGGCCGACACGGATTGGTTGAACTGTGTCATGGCGAAATGGACCTGCTTCTCGTAGGCCCTCATGATCTCGTCGTAGTGGGAGAAGGTCCGGGCATCCCCCGTTTCCGGGCCTACCTGATGGTCGAAGACCGCGCAACGCCCGTTGTGCAGGGCCAACTCGAGGCATTTGGCCAGGTTCACGAACCCGATGCTCGACGGCCCGATGGATGTGCCTGCGTTACCCATCTCGATGCATCCGATGTCCGCATAATCGTAAGCATCCGGCTCCTCGAAGCCGAGCCTTGAAAGGGCGGGAATCATCACCTCGTCGTTCATGAGGCCGGGCTGGCCCTTGCCCGTTCCGATCACGCGGGCGCATGCCTCGCGAAGCGCTTCCGGTGAGTTCTCGTGCAGTCTGACCGCCAAAGACGGGTGACCGAGCCGCGTGTTCGCCTGGGCGTGCAGGATGAGATAGGTGAGCTCGTTCGTCAGATCACGGCCGTCCTCGTCCTTGCCGCTCAGGGTGATGGTCACCAGGTTCCCCCGTTTCGGGTAGAAGAGGAGCCCCTGCTGCTTTCCGCTGTAGAGCCACGAGCTCTGGCCGAGGCGGACCATCATGTTCTCCAGCAGCTCGACGATTTCGCTTCTCGAGAAGACGCCCTTTTCCACGTCCCGCTGGTAGATGGGGTAGAGCCATTGGTCCATTCGGCCCGGGCAGATCGAGATCTCGCAAGACTCCATCTGGTTTGCTACGAGCATGAAGAGCATGCACTGGAGCGCCTCGAAGGTATTGCGAGCGGGGTGCTCGGGCACCCATCGACAGGCCTCGGCAATCCGTGTCAGCTCGGCGCGACGCTTCTCGTCCTGTTCCTGCCGGGCAAGCTCTTCAGCGTGGCGGGCGTATCGGTTTGCATAGGCGATCACGCCCTCGATGGCTATTCCGACTGCCTTGTAGAAGAGGATCTTCTTCGGGGTGAGGGCGTCCTCGGGGTGCTCCTCCAGTTGCTTCGCTTTCCGTAGGGCTTCCTCGCGGATGTCGCCGAGCCCCCTCTTGAGTCCGCGCTCGATGTCAACGATCACATGACCAATACCGGCGAGCATATTGTATGCGAAAATGAGCCCGTGCTGGTGCACGAGATCGTCGTTGTGGGGCTTCGTGTGGTTGTAGTAGTCCTGAAGACATTGTCCGTGCCAGTATTCCGCCATGCCCTTGAGTTCGGCAATCTCCTCTTCGCTGATTTCGACCGGATTGATGTTGAAGGTGCTGGCCTCGTCCCAGGCGTCTTCGTCCAGATAGGTCGCGGAGAGTTCAGGGTATAGCTGCGAGCAGAGCATCTTCCCGCCTGCGTAGCCCGCGTACAGGTCACTCTCATCCAGCACCAGCGTCACCTTCTCCATGTAGTTGCGGAACGCCTTCGCCATCCGCAGCACCTGCGGCTCTCCCTCCGTCGCTCGGAAGCTCTCGGTGAAATAGCGGGCGCGCTCGATGCAGACGCTGAATGTAGTGTTGAAGAAGGCCTCGCGCCTTTGAAGATTTCGCTCGGTGGAGGGTCCGGGCTGTTCGGCGATCCATTTCACAAAAGCGCTGGTCCCATTACCCGCTGCCTCTTCCAGTGCGGCCAAGAACCTGGAGCGCTGCGCTGTTCCCTTGCCGGCGTCCCATTCGACCGGTGTGGTTGCCGTCATTGCACGATCTCCTCGTCCGGGTCTTCCTCTCGGGCCTCCCTGCGTCCGTCCATCCCGTAGAACATCATCTGGAGCGCCTGCTTGATCAGGTCCTCCAGGGTGACGCCCATGACCATCACGTTCTCCCTTGCGGCAAGCATGACGAGCCCGTCCATCAGTCCCCATAGAACGTTGGTTGCCTTCCACGTGTCCATGGGGACGAGCTCGCCGCTTGCGATCCCTTCCCGGATGACGTTCTCGATGATCTTCAGAAGCTCGATCGCCTTTTCGTCCAGGAGGGCGCTCATGTCGCTCTTCACCTTGAGCTCGGCCTGATGCATGTGGATGAAGGCGAGAATCTCGAAGTACTCGGTATGGTTTTTGTAGAAACGATAGTAGGCGTGGGCGATTGCCGAGAGCCGGGAAAGAGCGCTCATGCCCGGCCACGAGATCGCCTCCTCTGCCATGCCGCGGAAGAGCTCGATCCCGTCCGCGTACAGGGTCATGTAGATTTCCTGTTTGCTCTTGAAATAGAGGTAGAAAGTCCCGGTGCTTACGCCCGCGCGTTCGGTGATCTTCTCGATCGTTGTGTCCCGGTAGCCCCGGGTGAAGAAGATCTCCTTGCCTGCATCCAGGATGAGACGCTTCCGTTGTTCCTTGTCTTCCAGGGAGCGCGCCCTGGTGCCCATGGGTCGAACCTGTGCCACCCTAAGCCCTTTCTTTATATGAATGCCATTCATTTATATGATACAACCCCGGAAATTCCCTGTCAACAATAAAATTCTGCCATGAATGCTGTTCAAATAACCCGAAAAACGGGGTCGGACCATGCCGGTGAATCGGCCCGGGAAACGGCCGCTCCCAGAGAACCGCAGCGCTGGATGATCCGTCTAACCTGCTACCGGGTTGGGCCGGTTGAAAATCTCGGAAATGACTGGAGGAAGCGAATGAAGACCCGGGAGGAGACGGAAGTGCGAGACACCCCGACGGTTCCGGATTCGGATCGGGCCCGAAGGCGTGCCCTGCTCGCCAAGGTCCACATCGCCGCCAGGGAGTTGCGGATCTCACCCGCCGACTACCGGGCCCTGCTCATGGGCGAGTTCGGAGTCCCCTCGGCCTCGGCGTTGTCGATCGGAGAAATCGAGATTCTTCTGGAGCACTTCGTCGGCCGGGGGTGGCGACCTGAAGATCGGCGCAACCGCAGGGCTCACATTGCCGCAATGCGTCGGCAGAAACAGATCTTCGCTCTCCAGGCCCGGGTCCGCCAGATCTTCTCGCAACTAGAGGACAGCGACGAACGAAGATTGCAGGGGCTGTGCGAGAAGATCTGCGACACGAGGGACCTGACGTCCTGCCGGGACCCTGGAAAGCTGCGAAGGATCCTCGCCGTACTTTCGAGCATCAAGAAACGCGAATCGAGTGTGTCCTCCTCGCTTCACTAAGAACCTCGAACGAGCCGTGAAACCCCTGCCCGCAAGGCCTCCGGTGACCCGTTGCGAGAGGGTTCGCATAGCCGCGAATCTTGATTAAATCTCCTAATTTTACTATACTCAAAGTTTCGCCAGGCAGCACTCTTACCTATCCTCTCCGGACCTTAACAGCCTAGAGGCGTGCGGTCGGGAGACGGCCCAGTCACGGAATCGGAGGAAAAGATGAAGTGGGTTGTTGACACCCTGACGGCTGCGATCGGGAAGAAGCTGATGATGGCCGTAACCGGCCTCGCGTTCTGCGGGTTTCTCGTCGTCCATCTCGTCGGAAACCTCACCCTCTACGGAGGCAAGGATCTGTTCAACTCGTACGCAGAGCATCTGCATTCGTTGGGACCGCTGGTGATCGTGTTCGAGCTGGGGTTGCTCGCACTTGCGATCGTACACGTCCTGACCGGACTGACCCTGTTCTACGAGAACTGGCGCGCAAGACCGGTCAAGTACTGTGTGAACAAGAAGGCCGGAGGCCGGACGATCGGGTCGGCCACGATGCCCTACACCGGGATCCTCTTGCTCGCGTTCGTGACCTTTCATCTCTTGAACTTCCATTTTGTTGACAAGTCGGAGCGTACGATCTTCGAGATCGTGGCGAGTGCCTTTTCTCAGCCCCTCTATGTCGGCGTCTATGTGTTCGCCATGATCCTGGCGGCGATCCATGTGAGTCACGGATTCTGGAGCGCCTTCCAGACGGTCGGAGCCAGCCATCCCAAGTACATGCCCCTCATTCGCACCGTGGGGATCCTGTTCAGCCTGTTCGTCGGCATCGGCTTCGGCGCGATACCGATCTACGTATACGTGGTCGTCACCTGAGCATACGAGGAAGGGAAGGAACCATCATGGAGCTTGATGCAAAGATCCCGAGCGGCCCGCTTGCAGAGAAATGGGATCGTCATCGTTTCGAACTGAAACTGGTCAACCCTGCGAACAAGAGGAAATACGATATCATCGTAGTCGGCACGGGGCTTGCCGGGGCCTCCGCGTCCGCAACGCTCGCCGAGCTTGGCTACGATGTAAAGACCTTCTGCATCCAGGACAGCCCTCGGCGTGCACACAGTATCGCCGCCCAGGGTGGAATCAACGCCGCAAAGAACTACGCGAACGACGGCGACAGCATATGGCGTCTGTTCTACGACACGGTCAAGGGAGGCGATTTCAGGGCGAGAGAAGCGAACGTCTACCGGCTCGCCCAGGTCAGCACCGCGATTATCGATCAGGGGGTTGCCCAGGGGATTCCCTTTGCCCGCGATTACGGTGGACTCCTGGCAAACCGGTCGTTTGGCGGAGCCCAGGTTTCCAGAACCTTCTACGCAAGAGGCCAGACAGGCCAGCAACTCCTGCTCGGGGCCTACAGCGCGCTGATGCGCCAGGTGGGTACGGGCAAGGTCAAGATGTACCCCCGACGCGAGATGCTCGATCTCGTGCTGGTGAACGGTCAGGCAAGAGGGATCGTCGTACGGAACATGGTCACCGGTGAGCTCGAAAGCCATTCGGCCCACGCCGTGGTTCTCTGCACCGGCGGATACGGCAACGTCTTCTTCCTGTCCACGAACGCAATGGCCTCGAATGTAACGGCCTGCTATCGCGCCTACAAGAAGGGCGCCCTGTTCTCCAATCCGTGCTTCACCCAGATTCACCCCACCTGCATCCCTGTACACGGGGACTACCAGTCCAAGCTGACCCTGATGAGCGAAAGCCTCCGTAACGACGGCCGCGTCTGGGTTCCAGCGAAGCCGGGCGATAGGCGAGCCCCCCGTGAGATTCCCGAGGCGGAGCGTGACTACTACCTCGAGAGCAAATACCCGAGCTTCGGCAACCTCGTTCCCCGGGATGTGGCCTCCAGGAACGCCAAAGAGCAGTGCGACATGGGCAAGGGGGTCGGGGAAACGAGCCTGGCCGTGTATCTTGACTTCGAGGATGCGATCAAGCGGGACGGAAGGGATGTCATTGCCCAGAAATACGGTAACCTCTTCCAGATGTACGAGAAGATCACGGGGGAGAACCCGTACGAGACACCGATGATGATCTATCCGGCCGTTCATTACACCATGGGCGGTGTGTGGGTGGACTACAACCTGATGAGCACGGTACCGGGGCTGTACGTCCTCGGCGAGGCGAACTTCTCCGATCATGGCGCCAATCGTCTCGGCGCCAGTGCCCTGATGCAGGGCCTGGCAGACGGCTACTTCGTTCTGCCCTACACGATCGGTGGATATCTCGCCTCGGAGTCATTTCCGGACGCCCCGATCGATCATGCCGCGTTCAAGGACTCGACCCGGGAGGTCGAGGCCCGCGTGGAACGGCTCATGTCGGTGAACGGGAAGCGAACGGTCGACGACTTCCATCGGGAACTGGGGCACATCATGTGGGAATACTGCGGCATGGCCCGCAACAACGACGGCCTGAACAAGGCGAAAGGGCTCATCCAGGAGCTTCGTGCCGAGTTCTGGCAAAACGTGACCGTGCCAGGCTCGGACAAGGATTTCAACCAGAGCCTGGAACGGGCCGGCCGTGTGGCGGATTTCCTCGAGTTCGGGGAACTGATGATCTCGGACGCTCTTTCCCGCCAGGAATCCTGCGGCTGTCATCTGAACGAGGCGTATCAGACCGAAGAGAGCGAGGCGAAGCGGGACGATGAGAACTTCTGTCATGTCTCCTGCTGGGAATACACAGGGGATGACAAGGAGCCGGCGTTCCACAAGGAACCGCTTGCCTTCGAGAACGTGGAGCTGACACAAAGGAGTTACAAGTGAGCAAGACCATCAACCTGACCCTGAAGGTCTGGCGGCAAGAGGGCCCTGAGAAGAAGGGCAGGCTGGAGTCATACCCTGCCAGGGATATTTCCACGGACATGAGCTTTCTCGAGATGATCGACGTGATCAACGAGCAGCTTACCGTCGATGGAAAAGAGCCGATCGCCTTTGACCACGACTGCAGGGAAGGAATCTGCGGCATGTGCGGCGCGGTGGTGAACGGCCACGCCCACGGTCCCGAGCAGGGAACCACCTTGTGCCAGCTGCACATGAGACACTTCTCCGACGGTGACACGATCGTCATCGAGCCGTGGCGTGCCAGGGCCTTCAAGGTGATCAAGGATCTGGTGGTGGACCGCAGCACCTTTGACGAGATTGTGCAGGTCGGGGGCTACATCTCGGCAAACGCAGGGGGCGCCCCGGACGGAAACGCGATCCCGATCCCTCAGGAGATCGCAGAAAAGGCAATGGATGCCGCTGCCTGTATCGGATGCGGCGCGTGCGTCGCCTCCTGCCCGAATGCTTCGGCCATGCTCTTCGTGGGGGCCAAGGTTTCCCATCTTGGGCTGCTCCCCCAGGGAAAGCCGGAGGCTGCGAGACGCGTCCAGGCGATGGTCCGCAAGATGGACGAGGTCGGTTTCGGGAACTGCACGAACGAGGCGGAATGCGAGGCAACGTGCCCCAAAGAGATCTCGATCACCAACATCGCACGGCTGAACCGCGAATTTCTGAAAGCGAAGTTCTTCTCACCGGAAGACTAGTAGCGCAGGGTGCTGGTTCTCATCCTCGGGGTCTGGCTGTTTGCCATCAGCGATTCGGTCCTCCCCTCGACCCCGCCAGGACTCTCGATCGTCCTCGTCCACGAAAAATGCCGACACCGTGCCTACCCTATCGGGGATAGCCGCCTTTCTGCCTAGGCCGTTAGACCCCCCCGCCGTTCAGGCGCGGGCGCGCACACTGGGGACAATCCCCGATCCCTTCCGATGAACCGGCAGCGGATCACTCAGGCTTGGTGTCGGACTTCTTTCCCATCAGATTGCGGATGAACTCGACGATGAGGGCGAGGAAGAAGGTGGTAATCGTCCCGAGGACGTATTCCATCCACTCGAAGTAGTGATAGTCCTGGAAATAGAGCTTCTCGTTGAAGACCCAGTAGAAGATGTTGGTGACGATGAAGAACAGCAGGGCGAACAGAAGAGCGGATATGAATGGATTCCGGTAGGACACCCTTTGTCGGGCCATGATCTGGATCCTCCATCGGTTCTTTGGCCGGCCGAGCGCAAGACCGCCCGGCTCTCTAGTCGCATTCAACGAAATGCATGGTATTGAATAAGAAGTTACGCTGTCAACTAATAAGTACCGAAACCGCAGTTTTTCCTTGACAAGGCGGAGAATAAGGGGGTAATTTGGCAAAAGTAAACAGCAGCACTTTTAACTTTTTCGATGGGTCGTCATGAAGAAGAAGAAATTGTTGAAAATGCAGGAATTATCCCAGGCCACCGGGGTGAGCGGCGGCACGATCCGCTACTATGTCCAGAAAGGGATCCTTCCCAAGCCCTTGAAGACGCACCGGAACATGGCCTACTACGACGAGAGCTACATCGAGCGCATCCGGGCGATCAAGGACCTTCAGAAGAAGCGATTCCTCCCACTCAACATCATCAAGATGATCGTAGGTTCCAGGGGCCCCTCCATCAACTCCGAGCAGAGACAGATCCTCAAGGAGATGGACAAGCCCCTGTTCTCCGACTCCCTGCTGGCGGGCGACGCCCAGCTCATGGGCCGAGAAGAGCTTGCCGCCCGGGCGGGGATCGAGCCGGATCAACTCCAGGCCCTGGAAGCGATGGGCATGATCGAGGCGGACGAAGAGGGCCGTTTCGACCAGGAGTGCGTCCAGATTGTGGATATTCTGACCGAGATCCGAGAGATCGGCCTGAACGAAGAGCTCGACTTCCAGGTGGAACACCTCCAGATTCACCTGGACCTGATGGAGTTTTTGGCGCGCAAGGAGATCGAGATCTTCACCAAGCGAATCGTGCGCAAGGGGATGAGCCCGAGCCAGATTCACAGTCTCGCGCAGGACGCGATCAACGGCCTGAACAAGATTCTTCCGATTCTGCACCGGCGCATGGTTAGGAAGATCACCCAGGAGTTGGGATGAAGAAAGAGGCGGTTCAACTCGCCCAGGACCCGACCGCCGAATCGGCCTCGGCAGGGCCCGGCACCACAGGAGAGCCCGCTGGAGCCTCCCGCCGTGAGTTCCTTCAGAAGGGCATCTCGGTTGCGGGTTGGGGCGCCCTCTCGATCGGAATCGGCGCCGGGAGCTACCAGACGGTTCGCTTCTTCTTCCCCTCCGTGGTCTTTCACCCTCCCAGCGTTTTCCAGATCGGCCGTGTCGAGGATTTCCTCTCCACCGAGGCCCCGGACCCTCACGGCGTAATCTCCGTGGACAGCCGGTTCAAGCCGGAACTTCGCTTCTTCGTCGTACGGGAGCCCGGCAGGATCTACTCGTTGTATGCCAGGTGCACGCACCTCGGCTGCACGGTGAACTGGTTTCCAGGGCTTCGCATCTTCAAATGCCCCTGCCATGGCAGTGAGTTTCATTCGGACGGGAGGGAATTCGCAGGCCCTGCGCCGCGCCCCCTGGACCGTCTGATGATCAGCTTGGACAGCGAGGACAACATCCTGGTGGACACCCGGGTCGTGTTGACGGCACGGGAGTTTGAAAAGAAGAAGGCCTACATCGATCTAGCGTAGGGCTCCGATGCGAACCAAGATTGCGTTCGTCACCGAGAGATGCACAGGCTGCGGAGGAGCACCGGTTTGCCGGGTCTATTGCCCGTGCGGTGCGCTCCGGCTCGTAGACGACATCGACCATTTCCCGTTCAAGAGAATGCAGGTGGATCCGGTCCTGTGCACGGGCTGCGGCTCGTGCGTGGCCCGGGGCCCCAACGGGTCCCGCATCTTCGGGTGCCCTTGGGACGCCATTCGTCTGACAGCCGTTCAGGAGGCTGTCGGAGAATAGCGTCAACAGGTCGGGACTGCGCGGAACAGACAGAAAAGGAGGGTCTTGATGGAGGGGATCAAACTCGACCGCAGACAGTTTCTCCAGGCGACCGGCGCCTCTACATTGATGCTGTCCCTGAACTCCCTCGGTTTCCTGGGGGGCAGGGCCCATGCAACCGAAAAGGTGATCCGGGAGTGGGACTACGCAAAATGGGAGGATCTCCACCGCAAGGAGTGGACCTGGGACAAGGTTACCTACGGGACGCATCTGGTGGACTGCTACCCCGGCAACTGCCTCTGGCGGGTCTACACAAAGGACGGGGTGGTCTTCCGCGAGGAGCAGGCGGCCAAGTATCCGGTGGTAGACCCGACCGGGCCGGACTTCAACCCCCGGGGCTGTCAGAAGGGGGCCTTCTACAGCCACATGATGTACAACCCGGACCGGCTAAAGTACCCGATGAAGCGGATCGGAGAGCGGGGCAGCGGCAAGTGGAAGAGGGTGAGCTGGGACGAGGCCCTCTCCGGTATCGCCTCCGGGATCCTGGACGGCCTGGAGACCCAGGGCCCCGAGTCGATCATCAACGAGACGGGGCCGGGAAACGGGGGATACCTGAACATCATTCCTGCCTCGCGGCTCCTCAATTTCCTGGGCGGGACATCCCTGGACCTGGACTCCACCATCGGGGACTTCAACCGCGGGGTCTATCAGAGCGTGGGCAAGTTTCAGTTCATGGACTCGGTGGATGGGTGGTTCTTCGGCAAGCTGCTGCTCATCTGGCACATGAACCCGGTCTACACGCGGATTCCCTCTTACCACTTCATCTCTTCAGCCCGCTACAACGGAGCCGACGTGGTGACCATCGCGCCGGACTACTCGCCCAGCGCGATGCACGCCGATGAATGGGTCCCGGTGGAGCCGGGCGGGGATGCGGCCCTTGGGCTGGCCATCTGCCAGGTGCTGATCGAAAAGGATTGGATCGACGTGCCCTTCATCAAGGAGCAGACAGACCTGCCCCTGCTCGTCCGAACGGACACGGGCCGGTTCCTTCGCGTAGCGGAGATGGAGCAGGACGGGAGGGACGATCAGTTCTACTTCTGGGACGCTGCAAAAGGGGCAGCGGTAAAGGCCCCCCTGGAAACGCTCAAGCTTCCGGTGGACCCGGCCCTGGAAGGAACCTTCAAGGTGACGCTGCTGGATGGCAAGCAGGTCGAGGTGCGTCCGTCCTTTGATCTGCTCAAGGAGCAGCTCTATCGCGACTACACACCCGAGAAGGCCTCCAAGCAGTGCAACACCCATCCGGACACGATCCGCAGGCAGGCCGAAAGGTGCCTGCGGGCCAAGGGGCACATTCAGGTCCTGGTGGGCTGGAACTCGTGCAAGTACTATCACGGGGATCTGATCGAGCGGGCCATGTGCCTGCTCCTGGCCCTCACCGGCAGCTACGGCAAGAAGGGCAGCGGTATCCGGGGCTGGAACGAGTCTCTGTTCGAGGGGGCCCTGTTCCAAACCCTCAAGACGAGGAAGGGGCCCCTGGGGGCAACCCTCCGGCTGACCAACGAGAAGAGGATCATCAACCGCTACAAGGCAGAGGACCCGACCCGGACGGACGAGATGCTCTCCGTTTTGCTGGAGCGTGACCGAAACCGCAATGAATACACCATGGTTCCGCCCGCCTTCCTCTACTATTTCCATTCGGGATACAAGGATTCCTGGGACAAGAAGGAATGGCACTGCCCGACCATGAAGCGGGAATTCCCGGAATACATGAAGGAGGCCCTGGACAAGAAGTGGTGGGACGGCTTTGCCCTGCCTTACGAGGACCAGGACCCTACGGTCTATTTCTACATCGGCACCAGCCCCGCGCGGAAGAACCGGGGATGGAACAAGAACATCCTGCCCAGCCTCTGGAAGAAGTACAAGCTCGTTTTCGGTTTCGAGACACGATGGTCCACTACGGCTCTCTATTCCGACTATGTGTTGCCTTGCGCCGGCTTCTATGAGAAGCTCGACACCCGCTTCCCTACGCCCCACGTGCCCTGGCTCACCCTGACCGACAAGGCGGTGGAGCCGCCGGGCGAGGCGAAGAACGAGTGGGAGGCCTGTGTGCTGCTGGCAGAGAAGATCGAGCAGGAAGCGGCCCGAAGAGGCAAGACCAAGTTCCAGCTTCGTACCGGAAGGAAGGTCGATCTGGACGACCTGAAGAAGAAGCAGGCCATGGGCTGCAAGGATCTGGAAGAGATCATGGAGGATGCCCTCGAGACGAGCGTCATGATGGGCAATCTGCCCAAGGGCACCAACCTCGAGAAAATGCGGCAGGAGGGCATCGTGCGTTTCGTGGGACTCTCCCTCTTCGACCCGATCACCATGCACCTATCGACCGACATTAAGCCGGACGAGCCGATCGTGCCGCTGACCTGGCACACGGGATCGAAGAAGATTCCCTACCCGACCTACAATCGAAGGCTGCAGTTCTACCTGGATCATCCCTGGTACATCGAAGCAGGGGAAGCGATGCCCGTGCACAAGCCGAACCCGAAGATGGGCGGAGACTATCCCCTCACCCTGACGAGCGGGCACCAGCGGTGGAGTGTTCATTCCATCTGGATCACGGACGAACAGCTTCTCAGGACCCATCAGGGTCGGCCCTTCATGTTCATGAACCCGGAGGACGCGAAGAAACGCGGCATCAAGGACGGGGACCTCGTGAAGGTGCACAACGACTTCGATGACTTCCAGATCCACGTGAAGATTAGCCCGGCCGCCCGTCCAGGCAAGGGGACCGCACCCGGACAGGTGATCATCTACCATGCCTGGGAGCCCTTCCAGTTCAAGAAGTGGAAGAGCTACGATACGGCCATCCCGGGTATGATCAAGTGGCTGGATCTGGCTGCAGGGTACGGGCACCTGAACTACTACCGGTGGAACTGGTGTCTGAACCCGATCGATCGGGCCGTAGCCGTGGACGTCGTGAAGGTATGAGACGGGGATCAGGGGCCAGGGGTCAGGGGTCAGGGCCCCCAGCCGAATCCCGAAGAGCAACCCTGCTGGAATATGGAAAAGGAGGCAGCATAAAATGCCGGAGGAAGCAAAAAAGATGGAAAGCGTGACCGTCAAGAAGGTATCCGCTTCCCGCGAGGAGCTTCTCAAGTGCGGGTCCGCCGTCTGGTCCGGCCTGGGCGAAAGTCGCATCGAGATGACCGCGACGCCTCTGGCCAACCAGCCCTCTCCCTACATCAAGGCCACCTTTGACGAAAACAAGATCGGGGCGGTCAAAGAGATCCAGGTCAAGGGGGCCCACAACGGCAATGAGGTCTTCTTCTGGTTCTCGTGGAAGAGCGAGACACCGAACTATGAAATCGGTGACATCGGCACCTTCCCGGACGGCATCGCCATCCTGTTCCCCTTCAAGGATCCGGAGAAGACCCAGATCAAGGAGATGGGCTCCAAGGACTTCCCTACGAACAGCTGGTACTGGAGGCCGGACTTCGAGGAGAAACCGAAGAACCAGGTAGCCCAGGGGCTTTCCACGTCTCTGTACACCGACCAGTCCTCCCTCATTTCCTCTTCGGAATGGAAAAACGGTACCTGGTGCGTGGTTCTGGGTCGTCCACTCAAGGTGGCCGAAGAGGCCGTGAACCTGGCTCCGGGTGCGAAGAGCGTCACCGTCGGTTTTGCCGCGTGGGAAGGCGGCAACGGCGAGCGGGGCGGGGTCAAGTCCTTCAGCAAGGAGTGGGTCGGCCTAGTGATGGAAGGTTGAGGTGAGCAAACCCGGAATCGGGACTTCAGGCAGGTCAGGATAGGAGACGAAAAATGCCGGTTGACGAGAAGAAGCTGACCGAACGGGAAAAGGAACTTGCCCTCGAGTTTCAGGCCTCCAAGGAAAAGCTCAGGGAATCCAGCCGCCAGGTCGCCATGGTGATGGATCTGAACAAATGCATCGGTTGCCAGCTTTGCTCCATGGCGTGCAAGACCCTCTGGACCCAGGTCGAGGGACGGGAATACATGTGGTGGAACAAGGTGAACACCCAGCCGGGCAAGGGGTCGCCCAAGGATTGGGAGCGCAAGGGGGGTGGATACCAGGTGCTCTTCGGTGGGAAGGTGAGGGACCCGGTACGAGGAGAGCTTCCCACGCGGAAAGACTTCGGCGACATGTGGAAGTTCAACTTCGAGGAGGTCTTCTCCTCCAAGGCAGGGGACAAGCACCTGCAGGCCCGTAACCCGGACGGCACCGAGCCGGACTGGGCCATGAACTGGGATGAGGACCAGGGAGGAGGCAAGTATCCGAATGCCTTCTACTTCTACCTGCCCCGCATCTGCAACCACTGTACGTACGCGGCCTGCATCGACGCATGCCCGAGAAACGCGATCTACAAGCGGGAAGAGGACGGCGCGGTCGTGATCGACCAGGAACGGTGCAAGGGCTATCGCTTCTGCCTGGAGGCGTGCCCGTACAAGGTGATCTATTTCAATTTCGTCCAGCAGACGAGCATGAAATGCATCTTCTGCTACCCCCGCCTGGAGGAAGAGGTGGCAACGGCATGTGCAAGGCAGTGCACCGGGCGGGTCCGGTTCCTGGGCTTCATGGACGACGAGAAGGGGCCGATCCACAAGCTGGTCAAGGTGTGGAAGGTCGCTTTGCCCCTGCATCTTGAATACGGCACCGAGCCGAACGTGTTCTATGTTCCCCCTCTCTCACCCCCGAGACTCGACGAGGATGGCAAGATCGACACGTCCAAGCCCCGTATTCCGATGGCCTATCTCCGCTACCTCTTCGGTCCCGAGGTGGAAAAAGCGATGGATACCATGCAGAGCGAGATGAACAAGGTTCGCAGCGGGGGCAAATCGGAGCTGATGGACATCCTGATTGCCAGGGAATGGAACGGTATGTTCAAGCCCTTTACCAAGGATCCGGCCCTGTTGGAACGGCTTCCTGAAAAACAGACCAAGGCTTAGACAACATGGAAGACATCCAGAGCAAACCGTTGAGCACGGAAATGGAAAGGCATTCGGGAAACCGGAGCCGCCTCTATTCGATGTTTGCAGAGGTCTACCGGTACCCGGACGAATCCTTCCGAAGGCAGACAAAGCAGGGGGATCTCGTGCAGGCCCTGGAAGCCCTGTTGGCCGAGATCCCTTATGACTTCGCCTTGGAGGAGAGCGAACGGAAGGGCCTTACATTGCCCGGATGGGTCGAAGAAGAAGAGATCGAGGTGGAATTCGTCCGTCTCTTCGAGTCCGGGCCCGGTGGGCCCCCCTGCGCGCTGGTAGAAGGCGCCTGGCGGGAAGACCGGAAGGTCGTCCTGAAAGAGCTCATCCTGTTCTACAATCACTTTGGGCTGAGCTATGCAGAGGGTGCCCAGGACGAGCGGCCGGACCACATCTGCCTGGAAATGGAGTTTCTCCACTACCTCACGTTCAAAGAGCTCCAGGCCATGCAGACCGGCGCAGACCCGTCCAGCTATCGCCGCGCCCAGCGCGATTTCCTGGAGAGGCATCCCCTCGCCTGGATAGGGCAGGTGTCTGAAAGGCTGGAGAAGATCTACGAGCGGCTCCCCGAGGATGCATGCCATGAGGCGATCGTCTTCTACCGGGAACTGGTGAAGTTGACCTGCCGCTTCCTCGGCGCGGATCTCGCCCATCTCCAGACCCTGCTGTCTGCTTAGGCGGAGCTGCCATGGCCTGGAAAAGAATAACCGAGAGCCAGCTCTGGCGATCCATCTTCCGGCATCGGTTCGAGGACACGCCCCGGAACCGCTCTCTTACCACCGTCTCAAACTCCCTGCTCCACCTCCATCCGGTAACCCTGCCCCGTGACGCGCTGCAGGTCCGTTTCACCTTCTGCCTAGGGGGATTGACCTTCTTCATGTTCCTGGTGGAGACGGTCACGGGTATCCTGCTGATGTTCTACTATCGTCCGGTGCCCGAGTATGCCTACCTGGACATGAAGCTTCTCGAGCACACGGTTCGGTTCGGCATGTTTCTGAGGAACATGCACCGATGGGCGGGCCACGCCATGGTCATCCTGGTGATGCTGCACATGTTACGGGTCTTCCTCACCGGCTCGTACAAGCCTCCACGGGAGTTCAACTGGGTCGTGGGAGTCATGCTGCTGGTTGTCACCCTTCTCTTGAGCTTCACCGGGTACCTGCTTCCCTGGGATCAGATCGCATTGTGGGCCATCACCGTGGGAACGAAGATGGCTGCGGCCACGCCCTTTCTGGGTGCGGACGGCCCCTTTCACGAATGGTTCGGCATTCACCCGGGCAATGATATGCGCTTTCTCCTGTTGGGGGATTCGGACGTGGGGGCGAATGCCCTGCTGCGGTTCTACGTTCTGCACTGCGTGCTGCTTCCGGTCGTGGCCGGTTTGCTGATGTTCATCCACTTCTGGAGGGTACGCAAGGATGGGGGGATATCGAGGCCATTGTGAAACAGAAGGTATTAGCCATTAATAAAGAAGAGTAGGGGACGTTGTTTACTTCGTTAACTTACGCAACAACAACTCTACGAAAAGGAGAACATCCCCTGGATGCTGCAGCCAAAGGTGCGGGGAGGCTGCCACGCTTCGCTCGCAGCATCCACAATTGGTGGAGAGTCCGAGGTACAGAGCGGGAGATTGCGAGTAGCCGAAGGCGACGAAGCAACCCCTGAGCACCCTCAGGGGCATTGTGAGACATCGGGGACAACCATGGCTTCGAACAAGAAACAGGACCAGGCAGAGCGGGGCGACGAAGTCTTTGCGTTTCCGGATCTCGTGTTCAAGGAGTTCCTTGCCATTCTGGTGGCCACGCTGGTCCTGATTATCTGGTCCGTCGAGATCGACGCCCCTCTCAAGGCGATCGCAGACCCGAACTGGACCGAGAACCCGGCAAAGGCGCCCTGGTACTTCGTGGGCCTTCAGGACCTGCTCGTCTACTTCGATCCCTGGATCGCCGGGGTGGGTGCGCCGCTGCTGATCATCCTGGGCCTCGCCCTGCTTCCCTACCTCGATCCCAACCCCAGGGGTGTGGGCAGGTACGCGCTGCGCGAACGGCCGCTCGTAGTCCCGCTGTTTCTCTTCGGGTACCTGATGTGGTTCGTGCT
>JANQFG010000086.1 GCA_028277985.1 bacterium
GAAGGACGAGAACGGCAAGTACGTTCGAGAGGGACCGTGGCAGGTCATGATCAACGGTGAGTCCTACAAGGTGATCGTGGCAGAGGCGGCGAAGAACGCGCTGGCCACGATGGGCGACGACGCAGAGATCCTGGAGCGCGTCTTCCTGGTCGAGCCGCTCATGGACGGCGACAAGTGCGTGGGCGCAGTCGGCTTCAGCACCCGCGAGGAGAAGTTCTACGTATTCAAGGCGAAAGCCACCATGGCCCTCATGGGCGGTGCGGTTCACGTCTTCAAGCCGCGGTCGACCGGTGAAGGTCTCGGCCGCTCCTGGTATCCGCCTTTCAACTCCGGCGCTTCCGCGTACTTCACGATCCGCGCCGGTGCCGAGATGACCTGCCAGGAAATCCGGTTCATCCCGGTCCGCTTCAAGGATGCTTACGGGCCTGTCGGCGCCTGGTTCCTCCTCTTCAAGTCCCGCGCGACCAGTTCCCTGGGCGGCGAGTACATGGTGGAGAGAAAGGCCGAGCTCTCAGAGTGGGCGCCTTACGGACTTGCCAAGCCGATTCCTGCCTGTCTGCGTAACCACTGCGGAATGAGGGACGTTTACGAAGGCAAGGGTCCGATCTACATGCAGACCGCCGAGGCGATCCAGAATCTGGCCGCTGCGTACAAGGACGACCCGAAGGGCTTCAAGAAGAAAATGAAGGAGCTCGAGAGCGAAGCATGGGAAGACTTCCTTGACATGACCATCAGCCAGGCGATCCTCTGGGCCGGCCACAACATCCAGCCGGAAGAGAAGCCCTCTGAGATCATGGCTTGCGAGCCGTACTTCATCGGCTCCCACTCCGGTGGTTCCGGTGCATGGGTCTGCGGACCTGAGGACATTGCCCCGCCCGAGTATTTCTGGGGCTACAACCGCATGACCACGATCAAGGGTCTGTTCACCGCGGGTGACGGCTCCGGTGCGTCGAGCCACAAGTTCTCCTCAGGCTCCCACGCCGAGGGCAGGATTGCCGCAAAGGGTGCCATCGCGTACATAGTGGACAACAACGAGGCACCGAACGTGGACATGGCGAAGGTCGAAGAGCTCAAGAAGAAGGTTCTTATGCCGCTGGATCTCTTTGAGCAGCACAGCAAGGAGACGAGCGACCGGAACATCAACCCGAACTACAGCATTCCGCGACAGATGATGTTCCGTCTCCAGAAGATCATGGATGAGTACGCCGGCGGCGTGTCCTCCTGCTTCGAGACGAACAAGCCGCTTCTGGAGAGAGGCCTGGAGCTTCTCGACATGCTGAAGGAAGATGCAGAGAAGATGGCGGCCGAGACCCTGAACGAGCTGACTCGTGCCTGGGAGAACATCCACAGGATGTGGATCGCCGAGAGCCACGTGCGTCACCTTCTGTTCCGTGAGGAAACCAGGTGGCCGGGCTACTACTATCGCTCCGA
>JANQFG010000108.1 GCA_028277985.1 bacterium
GCTTCCCTCCAGAGGTCGGATGCTGTGACCAAGAAGATCGAAGGCATCCTCGGAAAGTACGATGAGGTGGAGTTCATCACTTCGGCTGCGGGCTACAGCATGCTCTCCGGAAGCATGTCCTCGAACGCGGCTTTCCTCTTCTGCTCGCTCAAGGACTGGGGTGCGAGGGACAAAACGGCCAAAGAGGTCGTTCAACTGTTGAACAATGATCTTCATTTCGGCATCAACGAAGCGCAGGCCTTTGCGTTCGGGCCTCCTGCCATCCCCGGCCTGGGGAGCGGATCAGGGTACACACTGATGCTTCAGGACAGGGCAGGAAACACCCCGGAATACCTCGCCGGGCAGACGACGCAGTTCATCCAGAACGCGACGGAGAGGCCTGAAATCGGATCGATCTTCACCACTTTCCGGGCGACGGTCCCGCAGCGGTACATGGACATCAACCGAGACAAGGTTCTCAAGGCAGGCATTGCGCTGGATGACATCTACACGGCGGTGGGCGCCTTCCTGGGAGGCTCCTATGTGAACGACTTCAACCGGTTCGGCAGATTGTACAAGGCCTACATTCAGGCGGAACCGGAATACAGGCTGAATGAAGATCAGGTGAATCTGTTTTACGTGAAGAATTCGCAGGGAGACAGTGTCCCTCTGGCGGCCTTCGTGAACATCGAAGATAGCGTGGGACCGGACTTCACGATTCGGTTCAACCTGTACCGGTCCGTTGAGCTTACCGGATCGCCGGCTCCCGGGTTCTCTTCGGCACAGGCGATCCGTGCGCTCGAAGAGGTAGCGGAAAACACCTTGCCCCCGGACATGGGTTATGGGTGGAGCAACATGTCCTATCAGGAGAAGAAGGCGGCGGGAACGGGGGGTATCGTCTTCGTCTTCGCCCTGCTTTTCGTCTTCCTGATCCTGGCGGGCCAATATGAAAGCTGGTCCCTGCCCTTCAGCATCCTCCTGGGAACGCCCTTCGCGGTCTTCGGGGCCTTCCTGGCGCTGGTGCTCGCCCGCCTCTTCAGTGAGAGCTATGAGCTCAACGTATTCGCTCAGATCGCTCTTGTCATGTTGATCGCCATGGCGGCCAAGAACGCGATTCTCATCGTGGAGTTCGCGAACCTTGAATTCGCCAAGGGCCTGTCTCTTGTGGAAGCAGCACGGAAAGCGGCCAGGATGCGGTTCCGGCCGATTCTGATGACCGCGATTTCATTCATCTTCGGGGTCTTCCCTCTGATCGTCGCTTCCGGAGCCGGGGCAGAGGCAAGGGTCGTGATGGGCATGGCCCTGCTGGGAGGAATGTTCGTGGCAACCCTTCTGGGTGTCTTCTTCTACCCCATGCTGTTCGTCTTCATCGGCAAGATCGCGAAGTATGAGCAGAAAAGAGAGCTTCAAGTGAACACAGAGGGATCGGTTTCGTAGACATGAGACCTTTGATCAGCATACTCACAACGATCGCTGTTCTGCTGCTCGCCGGTTGCATGGTGGGCCCCGACTTCCAGAAGCCTGCCGTTGCAACGCCCGAGCAGTTCCGCTTTGCAGATCCGAAAGCGGTGGCGGCGGTCAATTTGAAATGGTGGGAGCTGTTCAACGATCCGGTTCTGGATGCATTGGTCCTGACTGCTCTGCGCGAGAACAAGGATATATTGATTGCCGCGGGGCGCGTCGAGGAGGCACGGGCATCCCTCGGGTTCACCCGGGCCGACATGTACCCGACCCTGGATCTGCAGGCCGGGGCAGCCAGGGGAGATTTTGGCGGAGGCAGAAAATCAGACTCCGTAGGCAACAATTTCTTCATCGCGCCGACACTGAACTGGGAGGTCGATTTCTGGGGCAAGTTTCGAAGGGCGAACGAGGCGGCCCGGGCCGACCTGGTCGCCTCCGAGTACTCGATGAGAACCGTTCAGATCGCCCTGATCGCCGAGGTGGTAAGCACCTACTACCTGTTGCTCGATCTACATCAGCGCATGGAGATCTCCAGCCAGACCCTCGAATCAAGGATCGAGACACTCGATATCATTCAGCAGCGTTTCGACAAGGGGATCGTTCCCGAGCTCGACGTCAATCAGGCGGAGATCCAGAAGGAGGTCGCGGCGACCGCGATCCCCCTGTACAAGCGCTTGATTGCCAAGACGGAGCACGCCCTGAGCATTCTCATCGGGAAGCCTCCGCAGGGAATCGAGACGGGTGCTGCCCTGTACCAACAGCAAGAGCCGCCAACCATACCCGCCGGGCTGCCTTCCTCTCTACTAGAGCGCAGGCCTGATGTGCTTACGGCACAGTATGCTCTGAAATCGCAGACCGAGAGAATCGGTGTCGCCGAGGCCCTGAGGTTTCCTGCGATCAGCCTGACGGGAAGCGCGGGTGGTGCCAGCACGGAACTCTCGACCATAACGATCGAGGGCTTTGCCTGGTCGATCGGCGCGAATCTGGTTGGGCCGATCTACAATTTCGGCAAGAACAAAAGGCGCGTCGAGATCGAGAGGGCGAGAATGAAACAAGCCCTGTACGAATACGAAAACACGGTGCTCCTCGCCTTTCAGGAGGTGGCCGACGCCTTGAACGAAATTCAAACCTACGGGGAACAGATCGCCTCTGTGAAACGAAGGTACCAGGCAGCCAAGAATGCGGACGCTCTGGCCAAGCTGAGGTATGACAAGGGCTTCTCCGACTATCTCCTCGTCCTCGACACCGAGCGGACCCTCTTTTCGGTCGGGCTGGAGCTTTCCGAGCTGACCCAGGACTACTACAGCTCCTACGTGAGGCTCTACAAGGCCCTGGGCGGCGGCTGGATCTCGAAAGAAGAGCTGGAGTCTCGGGAGTGACGGTGTGGCCATGGCCACACGAAAACGACTGGGACGAAATCTCGCCGTAGCAGAGAGAAGGAACCTTGGAAGGACGCCTTTCCGCTGATCCACCTCCAGGATATGGGTCCCCGGCGAAGGCGGAAGGAGTCTCATAATGAAAACGATCGCCAGGATCCTCGTCTCACTCGTTCTGCTCTTCGCATTCCTTGTCTTCTTCCTTTGGATTCGATACGGCGGCGGAGAGCACTTCGAGGACAGAACCACGGCTCCGGAGATGCCGGCATCCGTACTGGAGACCGTAGCGGATCTGGATTTTCCGCCCGGCAACATCGCCGTGTCTGAAAAGGGCAGGATCTTCTTCACCTTTCACCCCGAGGCGAAGCCCGAAGTGAATGTGGTGGAACTCGTCGGAGGCAAGCCGGTTCCCTATCCGAGGAATATGCCGGAGGAGCTTGCCTACCAGTCGGTGCTCTCGGTGAGGATCGACCGGCAGGGCAGGTTGTGGACCCTGGACAATGCGAATCACGGCACAGGCACGCCGCGCATCATCGGGATCGATCTCGCAACGGACAGGGTCGTTCATCACCACGACTTTGCGTCGAGCACGGCCGGATTCGGTTCCCACTTGAATGACTTCCAGGTCTCGCAGGATGGCAAGACGATCTACATTGCCGATGCGAGTATCTTCCGGAAGAACCCGGCGCTGGTGATCTACGATGTGGAGACGAAGACCGCAAGGCGGGTCCTGGAGGGACACGAATCGGTTGTGCCCGACGAGTACGTTCCCGTGGTCCAGGGTCGCAAGATGATCGTTTTCGGGATCTTCGCCATACGGCCGGGCGTCGACTCGATCGCGTTGGACCGGAAGGGGGAGTGGCTCTATTTCGCTCCGGTAACCGACGATCACATGCATCGCGTCCGACGGGCCGATCTGGATAACCGGACTCTGTCCGCAGAGGACCTGGCTGCCCGTGTAGAGCGCTTTGCCCTGAAGACGATGAGCGACGGAATCACGACGGATACCGACGGCAACATCTATCTATCGGATGCGGATGAGTCCGCCATCGTCCTGTTGGAGCCCTCGGGAAACCTTCGCACCCTGATCAAGGATCCGAGGCTCCGATGGCCTGATGGCTTCAGCTTCGGTCCGGACGGCTGGCTGTATGTGACGTGCAGTTCGCTTCACGAGGTGATCATGCGGAGCCCTTCCCACGTGCGGAGCAAAGGGCCTTACCAGATCTATCGATTCAAGCCCGGCCCGTCGGCCCCTGCCGGCCACTAGATCATATGGAGGGACAGGGCATTAGTGCGTCCCGACCCTCTCCATCACTTTCTCTAACGCCCAGAAGTCGGCCCGCCGGTCGTAACGGATCAGGTATACCTTGTGATCATCGGCGAGGAGCTTGAAGTAGTCGTGATCTTCGCCCGCCCATCGATCGATGATGTTCTCTACGACCTTCTTCTCGTCTCTGATCCAAAGGCAGGTCGGACGCTCGTTCGCTCTGTGGCCGGCGTAGCACTCCACCCGGATCACGAGACCCCTTTGTTCTTCGTCGCCCTTCATCCCTCCCCCTCCCACCAAGAGGGGTCAGGGCTACACTCTTGACAAAACTTCCATCGTCAGATGGGCGCTCGGTGTTTTGTCAAGAGTGTAGCCCTGACCCCTATACTCTACACACCCGGCATCCAGAGATACATGAAGGTGGGCCCCATCCCTGAAAGGAATCCCTCCAGGTCCAGCTTGATGATATTGAATTCCGCCTGAACGGGCTGGTCCGGTCCATGGGCGTACATGTTGGGCAGATAATCTCCCCGTCGCTGATAGCGGACCACCCGGGCTTCCGGGACACCCGCAGCGCTCCGGACCCAGCTCACGGCATCCGCCACATAGCCTAGCTGATCGACCAGGCCGTTTGAGAGGGCCTGGCGGGCCGTGAAGATCCTGCCGTCCACCAACTCGGGTCGAGCCGACAGATTCACGCCTGCGCGGTTCTCATCGACCACGCGCACAAACTGCCTGTGAAACTCATCGACCACGCCCTGGAGGATCTCCTTCTCCCCTTCCTCCGGTTTTCGGAACGGAGACCCTAGATCCTTGTACATGCCCGACTTGACCGTCGCGTTGCTCACCCCGATCTTCTCCATGAGGCCGTCCACGTTGAGATTGAGGAGGACCACACCGATGCTTCCGGTTACCGTGGTCGGATACGCGACAATCCGATCTGCCGATTGGGCAACGTAATAAGCGCCCGAGGCAGCCGTTCCGCTCAGGAGGGCAACCACCTTGACCTGCCTCTGCGCCTTGAACCGCCGGATCTCGTTGTAGATGATGTCACTGGCCGTGACCGTGCCGCCCGGGCTGTTGATCATCAACAGGATTCCCTTGACCCGCTCGTCGCCGGCCGCCTTGTCCAACTGCTCCTTCACCGAGGACACCATGCTCGGCTCGACCTGTATCTGAAAGGGCTTTGACGATTTCCGTTCCGATATGAGCCCCTTGATTTCCATGAACAGGATCTTGTCTTTTCCTCTTCCGAAGAGCACCTTCTCATCATAGGGCTGGGGGCCCTTGCTCAACAATCCCTTGGTCGACACGAACACGCAGCCCGTTGCCAAGGCCGAAACCAGCAGCAAGCAGATCCCGTTGAGAGCAACGCTTCGTCGTTGTATGGTTCGCCGTCTCATGCCTCTCTCCCTCCACCTTCGGTTCGCTGTATAGGATATGTTACCCCAAACCTGAAATCGTATCCTTTCCGGCCTTCTCCATCAAGGTAGCAGGTACGGGGGTCAGGCCGAAACTATCAACCCAATGGGTTGATAGTTTCGGCCTGACCCCATATTGTTACGTCCATGGAACAGCGAATCCTCGGACTGCTCGAACAGATCAACCAGATCCTCTGGGGGCCACCGATGCTCGTTCTCCTTCTGGGGACAGGCATCTACCTCACCCTTCGGTTGCGAGGCCTCCAATTCCGCTCCCTGTTCCATGCCCTCCACCTCGCGCTGGTCAAACGAAAGGAGCCGGGTGCCGAGGAGGGCGATATCACACATTTTCAGGCGCTGATGACCGCCCTGTCCGCAACCGTGGGAACCGGAAACATCGCGGGTGTGGCGACCGCCCTGGCCGCCGGTGGGCCGGGCGCCCTCTTCTGGATGTGGGTAACGGGCCTGGTCGGTATGGCGACCAAGTTTGCCGAAGCGGTTCTGGCCGTGAAGTACCGTGAGAAGGACCGCCTCGGGACCATGAGCGGCGGGCCCATGTACTACCTCTCCCGAGGTCTAGGATCCAGGTGGCTGGGGCTTCTGTTCGCCTTCTTTGCAAGCATCGCAGCCTTTGGTATCGGAAACATGGTTCAGTCCAACTCGGTGGCCGATTCTGTCGAGGCCGTCTTCCATGTGTCTCCCACGACCACCGGTATTGTGCTCGCCTCGTTGACCGCCCTGGTTGTTCTCGGGGGCATTCGATCCATCGCCCGGGTCGCCTCTGTCCTGGTGCCCGTAATGATCCTGTGCTACATGGCCGGGGCGACGATCGTCCTGATCCAGAATTCGGCCAAGGTGATCGAAGGGCTGCAATTGATCTTCACCCATGCCCTGAATCCCACCTCGGCGGCCGGTGGTTTTGCCGGGGCCACGGTGCGGATGACGATCCGCTGGGGTGTGGCGCGGGGCATTTTTTCAAACGAATCGGGGCTCGGCTCTTCTCCCATCGCTGCTGCTGCAGCCCAAACCCGGGACCCCACAACTCAAGCACTTGTTTCCATGACACAGACCTTCATCGACACTCTGGTCGTCTGCACCATGACCGGGCTGGCGATCCTGGCAACGGGCGTCTGGACGAGCGGCGAAACCGGTGCCGAGCTCACGACGATCGCCTTTGCGGGCGCGCTTCCCGGGGGAAAGGGCGGCATCATCGTGACGATGGGCCTGATCCTGTTCGCCTTTTCGACCATTCTGGGCTGGTGCTACTACGGAGAGAAGTCGATCACGTTCCTCTTTGGAGAGAGGGCCGTCATGCCCTACCGCCTCGTCTACTGCGTGTTCGTCGCTGTGGGTGCGATGGTCAAGCTGGATCTCGTCTGGCTGATGGCCGACATGATGAATGCACTCATGGCGATCCCGAACCTGATCGGCCTCGTCGCCCTGGCAGGAAAAGTGGTTGAAGAGACGACACGCTACTTCGGGAGTCAGGGGCCAGGGATCAGGGGTCAGGACTAGGGGACCAAGACAGGTGCCGCGCATAGATGCGAGATACTAGAAGCTTGCCCCCGCGAAAGCGGGGGTCCAGTTCAAGATGCCTCTTCATCCAAAGAAAAACCCCTGGATTCCCGCGTTCGCGGGAATGACAGAGGCTGGATGTGTCGTGCATTTGCCTACGTTACTTCTGGAGCACTAGAAATCATTCGGCATCTGGGCGACCTGAGCTGCCGTGAAGACGGGGCCTTCCTTGCAGACGTAGATCTGGCCCACGTTGCAGCGACCGCACTTGCCGAGCCCGCACTTCATCCGGTTCTCCAGGGTCGTCCAGACATCCTCGTCCCGGAAGCCGAGCTCTCGGAGTACGGGAAGGGTGAAGCGGATCATCACGGGAGGTCCGCAGAGCACCGCGATGCTGTTCTCCGCATTCGGCGCCGCCTCTCCCAGCACGTTCGGAACGAAACCGATCTGGCCCTTCCAGTCCGGGGTCTCTCCGCCCGGATCCACGGTCTGGACCAGGTTCACGTCGCCCATCTCTTCCCACTGCTTCAGCTCGTGCTTGTAGACCAGGTCGGCCACAGAGCGGGCGCCGTAAACGATCGTAACTTCTTCAAACTTGTCCCGCAGGTCGAGCACGTTCCAGATCACGGAGCGCACGGGCGGCAGGGCGATGCCGCCTGCGACGAAGACGATGTTCTTTCCGTAGAAGTCCTCGATCGGGAACTTGTTGCCGTAGGGACCTCGAAACCCGATAACGTCCCCCACCTCTTTGGCTGCCAGGGACTTGGTCAGGCGCCCGGCCGCCCGGAAGCAGCATTCGATGTAGCCCTTCTTGGTGGGAGAGCTTGCGATGCAGAAGGTGGACTCGCCTTCCCCGAATACGGAGTATTCGCCGAAATTGCCCGCATAGTAGGAGAAATTCTCCTTTACGTCATCGTCAAGGAAAGCCAGCTTGAAACTCGTGGTGTCGTAGGTTTCGGTTCGCTTCTCTTCGATCCGAACCAGATAGGGCTTGTAGATGTTCTCCACCCCTATTCTCCTTTTTCTGCCCGTTCCTGCGCGGTTGCCACAACATCGTACAGGGAGAGGTTCACAGGGCAGTAAGCCACGCACCGGCCGCACCCGGTGCAGAGGGTCTTGCCGAACTTCTCCGGATAGATCCCATATTTGTGATAGATACGCTGCCGGTATCGCTTCGGCTGTGTGTCCCGGGGATTGTGACCCGAGGTATGGAGGGTGAACAGGGAGAACTGGCAGCCGTCCCAGTTCTTCAGCCTGCAGCCCGCATCAAAGACCGACTCGTCCTGGATGTCGAAGCAGTGACAGGTCGGGCAGAGGAAGGTGCAGGTTCCGCATCCGATACAGCGGAAGGCCTTCTCCTCCCAAAGGGGATCCTCGAAGTGATCCTCGAGCCAATCCTTGACCTTGTCGAGCTGCTTCCGGTGGGCCAGGGATTGCTCCCCTTCCTTGGCGAAGCCCTCCAAGGCTTCGTCGGCCACCTCGCCCTTCTTGAACTTGGCGATGACCCCTTCCAGTGCCTGCCCCTTGGGCGAGACCAGCCGAACCGCTACGGTCGAATCGTCCACCTCATAGAGCATCACATCCGAGCCCTGGTCAAAGGAGGGGCTGACACCCACGGAGACACAGAAACATGCCTCATCCGGGGCGGTCTTGCAGGCATAGGTGACGAGAAGGGTCTGCTCGAGCCGGTCATTGAAGAACCTGTCCTTGTAGTCCCAGTTCCAGAGAGGCTCCACCACCGGAAGGCTGGCCGCGTCGCACGGCCGTGCGCCGAAGATCACCGTCGGGCTCGCATCCGGAGCCACATCCTCGATGACCACATCGTTCCCGGAATACTCGTACTCGAGGATCTTTTCGCATTTCGGGAACAGGAACTCCTTGATCGAGTTCTTCGGAATCGTGCTCAGATCGAGTTGCGCCGGGTCGGCCCCTTCCCGATAGAAAAGCTCCTGGCCCTCACGAACCGGCAGAACGAGCCTCTTGTCCTGGCCGGCCAACTCCTTGGCCAGCGACGGCAAGTCCGTTCGATCCAACGTCATATGGGGCATCGTAAACTTCCCTTCACAGAATGAATGAGTTGTCGTCGTCCAGATCAAAGGTCCTGAGCGGAG
>JANQFG010000157.1 GCA_028277985.1 bacterium
AAGACAGTAGAAGCCGCCTTTGAAAGAATGCTTGTACGGACACACGGGCGGACATGTGGTTCTGACCAAGAGCAGCCCGGCAGACCTATCCACGGGACAACGGGGGCAGTTGGAATCCTCCTCCGCACAAGCGAATCCACGCGCGCAAGCCTGGGCCTGGTTCAAGATCATGGGGTCTATGCTATATTTCGTCATATGCGTTTTGAATTCCATAACAGAGATGTCTCGGCATGCTTATCATACAGAAGGGGTTTTAGGCAAGAATTATCCAATGCCTCGGCCCGGGGGGATGGGTTTGTGGCCAGAGTTAGGCCTGAACCGGCACTCTGGGGAAGTCACCGGCCATGACTAGTAGATTCATCTAGGGGAGCAGGGGGTGAATCAAGGTGGCGGAAGGCGGGTAAATGAGTCCAAACAAGACATTCATGCTCGTAACGCGTGGTCTTGCACAATGGCTGCTACTATATTTTCGATGTCTTTTGGGGGTCCCATATTTTGCCTGGCCGATCATGTTAATGCCGAGGTCGAAGCGGTGAAGAAGGGCCAAAGATGTAGATCACTGGCGCGGGGTGGAATTTCCCCTCGAATTAGAGGCAACCACCTCCGATCAACGCCCAATTCGATCCTTCGGAACGACGAGGGGGTTGATTGTTGCCTGCTTTTTGTTTAGACGATAGTAAGGCGACTCGTGTACCCAGGCGGAAACCCTCCCAAAAGGAAACCCGTGAAGGGGAGGCTCCCTTGCTACAATTCCCAGAGACCGAAGAACTGAAAGCGATCGAGAGATCTGGGGCGTCCTGGGCCTCCAGCTGTGTTAGAGATCTCTTCTCCGAGATGGACCTTCATTTCTTCTCAAACCAATACCGACCCTTCTTCGAAACATTGACTCGAGTCGACGGTCGTTTGCACACAACACTGGCTGATTTCGATCCTTTCGGCCAGCACGAGCGTTGCCGGGCCCTGTTTGCCCCCGCGTTCGGTAGTGAGGGGGCCTCTATGATCAGCTCCTCCATGGGCACGTCAGGCAGGGTGCCCGATTTCAAGTTTGCTGCATTCGAGGCTGGAGCAATCAGGGCAATTCGCCACACCTGGCAGACAGGAAGCGATCGGCGAAGCGAAGGGGAAGACGAGGACGGCGGAGGAACCCGTGATCAAGAAAATCGTCTCAGGAGGACAAACCGGCGCGGACCAGGCCGCTCTCGACGCTGCTATTGAGACTGGAATCCCGCACGGGGGCTGGATCCCCAAGGGTAGGAAGACCGAACCCGAGCCCCTTTCCTCGAAATACGACCATTTCAGGGTTGGCAGGGATCTGTATGAGCGAATGAATCGGAACGTTGATGTACAGGGAATTTGTGATCAGACAAACCCGATGGAGAGTTAGAATGGGTCTGATTCGTACAATGAGCGCATGGTGTTATGTCGAGTGTGATACTCAGAACTGCAACAGGAAGATGGAACATGTAGATGTGCGGGTTCTCCGTCAGCTGGCACGGGTGTGCGGGTGGGAGAAAAGAGGGAGCCAATGGGTCTGCTGTGACTGCGTGGAGAGTACCAGGAGGAGGCCGGGAAGAGGCTCTAAATCGAAACCGCGAAGGCTACTCACTTCTTAGAGACAATCCGAGACTCCCCCTGTTGATCCAAGCTCGCGATCCTCCAATGAATTGTCTCCGACTGTTGCCTCTCAAGGGCGTCTTCAGTCACCGAGACCGACCACCACAAGCTAGATCCGGTAGGATATTGAGGCATGAAAACCACAGATTGTTACTGCCAGTATTCTAACACACAGCCTTCCTACTCTTGATCGGTCTCCTCGCGGTCATGTATCGCCGGTGGTAGCAGAAACGAGGAGACAATGAAGAGCCTGAATGAGTCTTCACCGCGATCAACCCGAACCTCCTCTTGGCTGCCGAGTCTAAACGCGAAATATTCATGCAACATTAGGAAGGAAATGTTCACAGCCGGAAGGAAGAGCTACTCCTGTCCACCGGTGTTGCTTGACCAAGAAGTAGAGGGGCCAAACCCGAAGGTTTGACCCCTTTAGAAAGAGGGATATGTATTGCTTTGTTCATTCGGCCATTTTGAGAACATACTTAAGCCGCCGAGAATGAATAGATGAACTTCCCCTGTATTGCCGGAGACTCCATTTCTTGAGAAGATGGTTTCATGACAATACGAGACAGTTACTCACTCCTCGAGTGTCTCACTCCCTCCTGAGCTATTCTCTCAATCAGTCGCAGGTTGAAGGTGGACCGGCAACTGACCGTAGCGACGTCGGGGTCTTGAAGACAATTCGTTGTGATATAAGAGAGCTTTGGAATGGGGCCAATACTGTCTGGTATGTGATTTCTGTCTGGGCAAAGAGGCTTCAGTGTGTGATACCGGTCCGCGGTCTATGCGGCCGGTTCGAACGGGCCGGAATTCTCGGTATTCGTACTTTCGAGCAGTTCGCGAACAGCTGAGAGCGGTTCAAGTCGTGCCAGCGGTCAGGGGAAGAGCCGATCCACACCCGGGGAGCGAGCAAATCCCAGATAGTCTCCATCTGGAAAGCCCCAGGGGGAAGGTTGTAGAGTTTTTTCTGCGCCTTCTCTGGACGTTCGGGCAACAGCTGAGTCGTGTTTCTTTTTCATCAAGCGTGTCGCATTTTCCCCAAAACATTCTTCTCTTTACAAACATAGATGCTACAAGCTAAAATATATGAGGTGTTGTGTCCTGCTGTGGGGTCGCTAGCTGTCTATGAGGCCGGCATACCTCCCCAGCCTAGCGACCCCCAACCCCTTGGCAATTCTCGGGACGAAGGCTAGATCTGACAACGGAGTGGACACTATGACCATCAACGGTCGGGGAATTCTTCGCTCAAAGGACGTGGCTCACATCTTGGATTGCAGTCCTGACGATGTAATCGAACTGGTCCACCGCGGAAGACTCAAGGCAACAAAACAGGGACGGTTGTGGCGTTACAGGCCTGAGGATGTGGCAGTCTACAAGCGCGAACGAGACCTTGATGAGGTGAAATGCCAACCACCGGTTGCCTAGGCGGCGGCTTCGATCGGTTCCGGGCTCTCGTTCTCGGCATCCCCGATCAAATCCCGGACCGCGTGCAGCAGCTCCTCCCGATCAAAGGGCTTGTACAGAATACGATCCGCACCGAGTGTGTCTGCAATCCTGAGGAAATCACCTCCGGAAAAGGCCCGGGACCCGCCCGAAACGGCGATCAGCTTTACCCGCGGAAACTCCTCCCGGACCTTGCGGATCACCTCTAACCCGTCCATCCCGGGCATGAAGATATCCGTAATCACGAGGACTATGATTTCCTCGGCAAGGACGCTGAGCCCTTGTTTGCCATCTGAAGCGAGAAGTACCCTGTATCCTTCCCCTTCCAGTATCTGCTGGAGCATGCGGTGGACGGGCTCTTCGTCGTCCACGACGAGAACCGTACTCCTCTGGCGAGGGAGGCTACTGTTTCCTGGTTTTTGCATCGCCCGACGGATGGCTTCGGCCAACTCCCGGCTCGCGACCGGCTTCATCAACAAACCCCTCAACCCCAGCTCTCGGGCCTTCTCGGGTGTCAGGGACTCACTGAATCCAGTGCATATCAGGACCGGGATGTCGGCCCGGATTTTGAACATTTCCCGGGCGAGTTCCACGCCTGTGAGATTCGGCATCGTCATGTCTGTGATGATCAGGTCGAATGCAAGGGGTCGTGCTCGGAAGGCTTTCAAGGCATCAACACTGCTCGTCATTGCCATCACTTCATAGCCGAGGTCCGCGATCATCCGTTTACACATGCGCACAAGAGCCGGCTCATCGTCCACGAAGAGGATCCGGCCCTTTCCCGGCGGATACTCGGAGCAGAGCTTTTCATCCTGTTGCTCCACCCATGCGCTTTCCTGCTTAGGCAGATAGACCTCAAAGGTCGTTCCCTTTCCGGGTTCTGTTTCCACCTTGATCGCACCTTGAAGCGCTTCCAAGATCCCGTGAATCATCGCAAGGCCCATCCCGGTTCCCTTGCCCGACGCCTTTGTTGTGAAGAAGGGATCGAAGATTCGCTCTCTGACCGAAGGGTCCATGCCGCAGCCCGTATCGCTCACGGTCAATCTGAGGTAACAACCCGGCTGGAGATCCGGGTGACGGCCGCAAGGCTGGGCGTCGAGATTCTCTTCAGCAAGACTAATCCGGAGTAGCCCCTTTTCTCCTTCCATAGCATCCCTGGCGTTCGCGCACAGGTTAAGTACGATCTGGTGGATCTGGGTGGGATCCGCCAGCACTACGGGTCGTTCGACCCGGGTCTCCAGATGAATCTCGATCGAAGAGGGGAATGAGGCCTTGACGAACTCCACTGTCTCGTCAATGATCCGGTCGATCCGGACTGGTCTGCGTTCAGGCGTGTCCTGGCGACTGAAGGTAAGAATCTGTCTTATCAGGTTCTTGGCACGGTTCCCGGCCAAGAGGATCTCTTGGATGTTATCCCGCAGTGTGCCCTCCTCAGGAGCCTCCTGATGTGCCAACTCAGCATTGCCGAAGATGACCGCAAGGAGATTGTTGAAATCGTGCGCGATCCCACCGGCCAAAGTGCCGAGTGCTTCCATCTTCTGTGACTGGCGAAGCTGGGCTTGGATTTTCTCCCTCTCCTTCTCCCCCCGTTTACGCATCAAAGCTTCCACAAAGGATACCGACAGGGTCTCGACCGCCTCTAGGTCGTTTGATGAGTAACCCTTCTCCTTGTTTGCAAGTCCGATCACTCCAACCGTTTGGCCCTGGTGCTTCAGGGGGACCCCCAGGAAAGATGTGATCGGTGGATGCCCCTCCGGAGTCCCGACCGAGTCAGCATGGGAGGCCGGATCATTGCTGATCATCGATTTCCCGTCCTTGATGATCCGCCCCCAGATACCTCGAATCTCCATGTCCCGGATCATCGCAACTGAGTTCGATTGTGGGATTCTGCATGCATCCCATCCGGGATCACTAAGAGCGAGGCTATCCACCAGGCCCTTCACATTCACCACCCCGATGAATCCAAACTTGCTCCCGGTCAACCCCTCGGCTACACTGAGGCACTTGCGCGCAACCTCCTCTTCGCTGCTACAGACAAGCGTCTCTTCCAGCACGTGCTTGACACCGGTCAGGAGGGCGTTTTGCCAGAGGATACGTTCTTCGGCCTGCTTGTGTGCCGTAACGTCTTGAACCGTGCCTGCGATCCGGATTGGAGCGCCTGCCTTGTCAAATGTGACTTCCGCCTCCTCGCGAACGACTCTCTCCGATCCGTCGGGCAAAAGAATTCGGTGGTCGAAAGAGTAGGGGGCTTCTCTTGTCAGGGCTTGGCACACAGATTCCGTGACATGTTCCCTATCCTCGGGATGAACGGAGGACCAGAAGGCTTCCTGAGTTGTCTCGAATTGACCCGGCAGCAGACCGAAGATGCGATAGACCTCACCCGACCAGAAAAGTTCCTTCGTCTCTAGTTCCCAATCCCAGTTGCCCAGATGCGCGATTCGTTGTGCCTCCGCCCGGCGGTGTTCGCTCTTTCGCAAATGCTCTTCCGTCTGCTTGCGGTAGGTAATATCCTTTATGACAGCCGTGAACGCCCACGGCTCCTCCCTCGAGTTCGTAATCACGGCGATACTCGCCTCTCCCCAGAATGGGGTGCCATCCTTTCTTGCTAAGCGATACTCAACGTCGGTAACCTTGCCCTGTTCCAGGGTCTGTAGCACATGATCATAGACGCGTGTCTGATCTTCTTCAGCGACGAAATCGTAAACGTTTCTCTGGACGGCCTTCTCTGAGCTTGGTAGGCCGAACATCAGAGCGGCCTGAGAGCTCGTGGTGATCGTATTTCCATAAAGGTCGGTGAGTATGATAGCGTCAGGCGAGGCTTCGATAAGACTACGATACCGTCTCTCACTCTCACGCAGCGCCGCCTCTGTCCGCTTACGGTCTAATGCTTGAACAAAGGCTCCGGCAAGGTTTTCCAGGGCTTCCTGATCAGCCCGTCCGTACTCTCCGTCCTTGCTGGCTACGGCAAATACCCCGATTGTTCCGCCCTGGTGCCACAAGGAGAGGGCCAAGAAAGCCCCTGCGGACCGAGCCACCCCATCGCTATGTTCCTGTCTCGTGCCAAGGGAACTGTCGTTGACCATGATCGCGGTGCGCTCTTGGGCTAGCCGAACCAGGTGCCCTCCGGTATGGAGCCGGTGCAGCAGCGCTCGGTCTTGGTCATGTTCGACTATGGATATCTTCCTCTCTCGGGTCTCAAGAGTTTTAGGGGGGAGGACATCTGTCACGTGATCCAATTCAACGATGAGGCCAGAACGGCTTTGCGTCAACTCCCGCGCCATGGCCAGACAAGTCTTGGCCAGTTCTTCTTCCGGTCCGCAACTTAGAGCGCTTTCCAGGATTTGGTTAACCGCATTCGATACCGCCCTTTGCCAGCTGAGCTGATCTTGGGCCCGTCTGCGCTCCGTGATATCGTTGACTAAGAGCACAGCTCCATGGCGGTCTTTCAAGTTACCCGTGATGATCTCAAGGGGTATTGTCTCACCGCTCTTTTTCTTCCCCACAGCGAAGCCGATATGAAAGCCTTGCCTCTTCAACGCCTCGAAGATTTCGTGCCTCTTTTTCGGGTTTGTACGGCGGTCATAGTAGAGCAGTTCGGTCTTCTGACCGACAACCTCGTCCGATTCGTAACCGAACATCGTTTTCACAGATGCATTGCACATCACAATGTTCTTGTCCGCGTCCACCACCATGAGAACACCCGGGTTGATGCCCGAGACAATGCCCTCCAGCTCTCTCTGCTGCTTCGAAGCTCTTTGCCAGCGGCCGTATGTGAGCCAGAGAAGTCCGCACAGCAGAAAGAAGCCCACGTTAATGAGGAGCTTCAAGGTGGCTAGGTTCAGGGAGGTGACAAAGAAAGCATAGAGCCTGGTAACGAAGTCGATCGAGAGGCTTAACGCTGAGAAGGCGATTGTGAGAAGAACGATGATGGAGAGATCACGCAATGCACTGCTTTGTGTCTTCATGAGTTCAATTCAACCTGAGCGTTTAGTTCGATGAAAAAGCCGTTATGAATCTCCTCTGCATACTACAATCGTCTCGTTCCAGGTTTTTCTTTATCATACGTTTAGGTTAATTCCCGAGAGCGAGCCCATCGAGAAAGTCCCGCTCTCTTGCAAACCACCTGAATTTCACATTTGCCCGTGGGTGGAGATCGTGAAAGAGAGTGGACCCTTCCCCTTTAGCTGACAGCGAAACTAGAATCACACGGCCTTCAGGTATGCTTCCGTAGACTCCTCTGGAGTCCGATCTCCGAGCGAGCTATGCGGACTGCAACGGTCGTACTCGATGCGCCAACGCTCGATCTTGTCACGGGCATCTTCCAGCGACAGGACCGGAGCATCTACTGCATCGGCTGGAGAAGCAGCCAATGCTGGCAAGTAGGGAGTCTGAGATGAGTAGACGCGGCGGCCAGCCCCGATTGACAAAACTCCCTGATTTAAGTAGATTTTATGAGAACGTCGGCTTTCAGGGAGAGCCGAGAAGAGCCCTTATGCCGGAGTGGTGGAATTGGTAGACGCAGGGGACTCAAAAGCCTCCGGGTTGTCCGAAAATATCTTTCCGAATCAGTAAGTTAGGTCTCCCCCATCTGATCTCTGCTACAAATATGCAACAAAATTTTCGTGACTAACCGGGTGCCCTCCCGATACTCAACACGGAGGGCATTCGCTATGACGTTTCAGAAGCGCCTGAAAGAAACCCGCCAAGCGAGAAACATCTCCATCCGGAGACTTTGCTCTGACCTGAAGATCCAGAAGTCTACCTACGAGAACTGGGAGATCAGTGTTTACCCGTCACGTCCACAATTCTACAAAAGACTTGCTAATTATCTGGATGTTCCTCTGGAGTATCTCATGTTTGGTGAACGAAAGAACGGCGAATGGGACCAAGCCATTTTTCACTTACGCAACTACGTGGAAGAGGTGGTCGAGAACATACTGAAAGAGGTCGATAGACAACCAAGTTCAGAGGGGGGCAAGAATCTGGGACAGGGTAGGGGTCTTCTGTCCCGGCAAACCGGTTTGTTGAAAATGTATCAGCGGCAAACATGAACATCTAGAGATCTAAGTAGTTCGCGTGATTATCTTATGCGCGAAGAAAGGGCTGCGGACCTGCGGCTCACATGTTACCTTAGGCGAGGACAGCCAGTCCGTCCGCCATCCATTTTGACCAGAGATATTGAGCGGCGAAAAACGGCCCAGGACCAAGTATAACTCATTGGGAAATATGGATAGAGATGAGGGAGAAACTGGCTTCTTCCTTTGTTGTTATCTTGAGTTTTCGTCATACCTGTGGGACGAATCGATAGAGAGCTTGTTTCGGGTAGGAACAGAGTACGACAATCGATAGAGACTGTGATGGATCCGGCGTAGGCAAATCTTGGATGTCTCTCCCTGGACCATAAGGCCTGGAACGACAAATCACAGCAAACAAGAGAAGGAGGGACATCGCATGGCAATGAGAGGAAAGAAGACAGATCCGGATGTAAAAGGCAGAGACGTCACACTCACTTCAATCCCAGTTTCTTCATACGCGAATACAGGGTTCCGGGATTCATCCCCAGGATCTCGGCTGCGCCTCCGGGTCCGCCGATCCGGTTTCCAGTCGTCTCCAGTATGTACCGGATATACCGTCGCTGCATTTCGTCCATGCTTGGATGATCCAGGAAGGAGTCGGTTGCGCCAGACTCGGCGACAGGAGGAAGACGTAATTCGCATTCCTCGCCTCGTGAGAGCAGGACCGTTCGCTCCATGACGTTCTTCAACTCCCTTACGTTGCCCGGCCAAGTGTGCTGTGATAGTCGGGCCTCATCGGTTCGACTAAGTCTCATCCCAGGCCGACCGAATCTCTTGGCGTACTCATCGAGGAAGTAGCGAGCCAGCAGGACCACGTCTTCCCCTCTTTCTCGCAGAGGAGGAATGTTCAGGGGAACAACGTTGAGTCGATAGAAGAGATCTTCCCGAAAGCGGCCTACGGTCACTTCAGCCGCCAAATTCCGGTTGCTTGCAGCCACCAGACGAAAATTGGATCTAAGGTCCCGGGTTCCACCCAATCGCAGGAATCTCTTCTGCTCTAACACCCGCAGAAGCTTCCCCTGGATGGACAAGGGAAGCTCCCCCACTTCGTCGAGGAACAACGTACCACCGTCCGCCAGTTCAATCCGCCCACGCTTCTGGCGATCCGCCCCTGTGAACGCTCCTTTTTCGTGACCAAAGAGCTCGCTTTCCAGGAGGTTCTCAGGGATGGTCGTTGCATCCACTACCACATAGGGCTGGTCATGACGAGGACTCCTTCGATGGATCCTTTGGGCCAGGATCTCTTTACCCACACCGGTTTCGCCCGTGAGCAATACAAAGGAGTCGGTGCCGGCGATTTGGTCGAGTTGATCCAAGAGTTGCACCATCGACGGGCTTCGGTACACGATTCTGTATGGATCCATAACCTCCGCGTGGGCTTTGTGGTCTAAGCTTCTTCGGGTCTTCTCCTCCGTAAGTCGCCCATAGCGCCAGATCCGGGTGATGAGGGTGCTTAGATTACGGGCCAAACGACCCAGCAGCGGCCCCTCGATGAAATCGAAGCAGTCATCGAGGTAAGAGTTGTCGTGATAAAGAACCGCAAATACTTCCCCATCCACCTCAATGGGCAGACAGAGAATGGCCAGGACACCCTGGCCGCCGAGTCTTGTGTCAAAACTCTGCGGGCGGGCAACCAGTGGACTCTTTTCACGAAATGTCCTTCGAACCAGCTCCAGTTGGGATCTGAAACTCTTTGATGCAATCTCCTTTTCGGTCAGATTGCAGGAGACTCGGAGCACGGGTTTGGCGCGGCGCTTGCCGCTTCCTTCGAACCAGAACAGCCCCCCTCGTTCGGCACCGAAGAAGCGATTCGTGGCCGCCACGGCTTTCGAGAGGATTTCGTCAAGATCCGGGCTGGGGATCAACTCCTCCATCATCTCAAAGAACCGCTCCAACACAGCTTCAGACGATTGGGGTCCCGCCACCCCTGGAGTTTGGCCTTCCAGGAGATGTCGCAAGTCATCAGGAAAGAACTCCTCCCCGTAGCCGGACAGCCCTTCCCATGCCTCCTGAACCATCTCGCGAGCTGCTTGGCGGTCACCCTTTCCCAGGTTGAGACGAGCCATCTCGAGCTGTGTCTTTCCCAGCTGTATCGGATCGCCCGAGCGCTTCAAGCAGTCTTCGCTCTGAGCGAGATACGATCCTATGCGGTCATCGCCATCCCCCCTTCCCGCAGCCTCTCTGGCCAGGAGCCGCAGGGCAACGCCACGGAGATGGATGTTCGGCTCGCTCATTGCCCGATCCACTTGGGACTGAAAATCGAATTGGGGGATAGGATCGAACCCGAGATGGTGGAATTCGAAGACCATCTCCATCATCCAAGGGGAAGCGTACTGTCGAAGCATGCCCCTATGTGCGGCTACCTCCATTGCCTGGGCGAGGGTATCGCGAGCCTCTCGAAGGCGACCTTCCAGAAAGCTGTGATAAGCGAGGCCTGCCTTGGAGAGGTAGCAGGCCAGATCGTTCTCGAATTCCAAGGCCTCTCGTTGAGCCCCACGGAGATGGAAGAGCCCTTCTCTCCGCTTGTTGACGGTCAACAGCGTCGTCCCCAGGGAGGCCCGAAATGTCGCGGCCCAACTCCGATCCGATTCCAGCTTGGCCCGGCGCCACGCCGTGTCCAGGATCCCAATGCCGCCGCGAAACTGGCCGAGATAGACCAGGCAATATGCCAAAAAGATTGAGGCCGTCGGATTGAGTGATCTGTCCTCGCGGGCTCCTGTTCTGTGAACGACTCTTTCGAGATTCTCTCTCGCCTCGTGGAACCTGCCTTGCATTACAAAAAGTAGACCCAGGAACTCTGCAGCCGCATGGTGGATATCTTCATCCCCCAGCTCGTCCACCCCTGCCTTTCCGGCGGTCAGTGCTTCGAGAGCCTCGGGACGTCGATCAGAGAAATAGAACAATCGACCGAGATGCAGGTCGATGAGTGCCCTGGACCGTCGATCCCCCAGGCGATCCGCTGCGTCCCGGGCTCTCGCCAGAAGTGGAGGTGCCTTCGTCAGCCCCCTGCCGACCACAAAGCAGAGATTCGAGAACGTCAGGGTCTCGGAGATAAACAGCGAGTCGCACTCCCTTCGGCCAAGAAGGGATTCGTGTCGTTCCAAGGCCTGTTCGAGGGACTTCATGCCTTCGTCAAAATCCCCACGTTTGATGGCCTCATTCGCCAGACTACCTTCGATCCGTGCGGCCTGCTCCTGCCGCCCTGCCCGGGCAAGCAGCCGGGCCTTTGCGGCGGGGTCCAAAGAGTCGTACAGGTCGTTCTCCTTAAGGCGATCGAGCAAGGTGCGGATCCGTTTCGGTGAGTTGAGCCTATCGAGTTTCGTGAGCTGTGAGGTCGGAATACCTTCTCCCAGTCCAATGAGGTCATTGCCGGTTCTGTGGATCCATCCTGCTGCCTCGGCTCGCTCCAAGAAGTCCAGCAGAGGCCCGGGTAGAAGGGGTGCAAGTACCCCGACCGTATCCATACAAACCGGCTCGTGGAAGCACGCCAGAACAGCCAGGAATTCCCTCTGGTTCTTCGAGAATCGTGGTACTTCATCTCCCATAGAAACCTCCCTGCCAGATAAGAGAAGTCCGTTCATAGCAAACCGCCATTCATTGATATTTCAATGGATATGAGTTGAAATATCAATCTTCTTCTGTCGAGGACACCCTCTCCGAAATAAAAATCATTACATTTCAAATGTTTACAACGACGCCCTGGCTGGCACGTTGATTGCTCTCAGGATCTCAAGACACGAAGTCCCAGGCGTTCCCAACCCAGTCACCCAACAAAGCATTCGAGGAGGAAGGACGCCGTGCGGAAGGAAAAGACCGCCTTCATCGAAGATGAGATCCTGATTCGTGAAGGGCTGTTCGTATTCCCCAGGGATGAGTCGGACACGCCCCGTTTGATCGGCAGCCAGTGCAAGAAGTGTGGGGAAGTGGTCTTTCCAAAGCGAAACCTCTGCGTCATGTGCGACGCCGACGAGGTGATGGAAGAGGTATTCATCGGCGAGCACGGAACCCTTCACACCTATACGGTTGTGAGGATCGGCTATGAGGGCTTTGATGTGCCTTATGTTCTCGGCGTCGTCGAGCTCTCCGACGGCAAGGATGTCCATGTTCTCTCCCAAATCGAGGACTGCGACCCTGAGGATCTCCATCTGGGCATGCGCCTCGCCCTGACCATCGGCAAGATCAAGAAGGATGTGGCCACCGGGAAGGATATCATCGGCTACAAATACAGGCCTATCCGGCAATAGAGGCGGCGGAAAAGGAGGAGGCGGGAGCCATGAGAAAGGTTGCGATCGTAGGGGCCGGGATGACCCGCTTTGGCAAGTTTCCGGGCCGCTATATCGAGGATTTGGGTGCAGAGGCGGCGCTGCACGCCCTGGAACACGCGGGTATGTCTCATAAGGAAATCGAGGCCGCTTTCGTGGGTAACGTCACCCAGGGACCGAGTTCCGGGCAACGGATTCTAGATTACTTGGGCGTATGCGGGGTCCCAACGCTCAACCACGAGAATGGCTGCGGGTCGAGCTCGGCGGCCTTCCGGGATGCGTACATCGCCGTGGCAACGGGTGTCTTCGACAGGGTGTTGGTGATTGGCGTGGAGCACATGACCCGAAGAATGAAGGGACTGATCGAGTTCGATGATGGCATGAATCTGCTGGCCGATATGGGGCTGGCCATGCCGGCGATGTTCGGATTGATGACCAGACGGCACATGGATGAGTATGGAACCACGGCGGAGCAGCTTGCTCAAATCTCCGTGAAGAACCACAAGCACGGCACATTGAATCCTTATGCCCAGTACCAGAAGGAGTTGTCCCTGGAGGAAATCCTCAGCTCTCGCATGGTTTCCGACCCACTGACCCTGCTGCAGTGCACTCCGGTCGGTGACGGAGGCTCCGCACTGATCTTGACGGCCAACAAACTGGCCAGGAGATACACGAACAAGCCGGTTCTGGTGGAGGCATCCGCCTTCACATCGGTCAAGTACAAGACAGGGGTTGGAGCAGCCACAATCGAAGGTTGCGTGCGCACCTCCAGGGAGGCCTATGAGACTGCCGGTGTTGGGCCTGAGGATCTGGATGTGATCGAGCTTCATGACTGCTTCACAACGCACGAGCTAATCGCCACGGAGGACCTGGGGCTGTGCCCGAAGGGAGAAGCGGGTCGTCTGGTAATGGAGGGCGTAACAGCGCTGGGCGGGAAGATTCCGGTGAATCCGAGCGGAGGGCTACTCTCCAAGGGGCATCCCCTAGGGGCCACGGGAGCCGCACAGATCGTGGAGCTTGTCTGGCAACTCAGGGGAGAATGCGGAAGGCGGCAGGTGGAGGGGGCCAAGGTCGCCCTGGCCCACAACGCAGGGGGAATCGTCTCCACCATTGAGCCCGCGGCTACCAGCGTTACTATCTTGGCCGGTTAAGGGGAGCCTCCTTTGCTGTGAAGATGTCCGACTCGACTTGAGCACGGGTGCTTCCCCAGGGAAGCTAGGCAAGCATCTCTCTCAACTCATCCGAAGAAAAGGAGATCGAACATGACGTACTTCGACGTAAATCTGAACCTGACGGACGAGGATCGAGCATTAAAGGAGGCTGCACACAAGTTTGCCAAGGAGGTCTTGCGGCCCGTGGCCAAAGAGCTCGATGAAATGACGCCGGAGCAGGCCATCGCTGATGACTCGCCTTTCTGGCCTTTCCTCAAGAAATCCTATGAACTGGGCTATCACACCGTGCTGCTTCCGGCGGAGGTCGGGGGGATGGGCCTTACCCCGAATCAGACCGTCATTGTCCTGGAGGAGCTGTCCTGGGGCAGCTTCGGCCTGGCCCTTTACCTGTGTGTGTCCAGCTTTGCCGCCATGGGAGCCGCCCTGACCGGCAACGAGGAAATCATCAAGAAGTACGTGCTTCCTTTCTGCGAGTGCAGGGATGGGAGCATCCGAGGTTGTTGGGGTGGCACGGAGCCGGACCATGGTTCCGACTGTATCGCCATGGGGGAGCCGATCTTCTACGACCCGAATGTACGGTGCAATTGCAGGGCAAAACGGGATGGTGATGAGTGGGTCATCAACGGGCAGAAGGCTGCCTGGGTATCCGGCGGGACGGTTTCTACTCACACCCTGCTCCACGTGCAGACCGATCCTTCCAAGGGGCTTGCCGGCTGGAGCGTCATCATCGTTCCCATGGATCTTCCGGGCGCGTCCAAGGGCAAGCCACTGAACAAGATCGGCCAGAGGGACCTGAACCAGGGGGAGCTGTTCTTCGAGGACGTGCGGGTGCCGCTCGAGAACGCCATCTTTGGGCCGGACGTGTATGAGGGGATCATCGAGGGCATCCTGGCGTTTGCCAATATCATGATGTCCGCCTGCTCGACGGGCCTGGCAAGAGCCGCCTTCGACGAGGCCTTCAACTACTGCAAGGAGAGGGTGCAGGGGGGCCGCGTCCTGATGGAGCACTACTCGATCAAGCAGAGAATCTTCCAAATGTTTGCTCGGGTTGAGACCTGCAGGGCTCTGACAAGGGCGGCCGCCAATCTCAATTACGTCATCAGCCCGGGATTCCCCGAGTATTCGATGGCAGCGAAGACCACAACAACGCAGATGTGTCTGGACAATGCGGACGACGCGATCCAGTTGCTCGGCGGAAATGGGTTGTCCAAAGAGTACCTGCCCGAGAAGCTGTACCGGGATGCGAGAGCCACACTGATCGAGGACGGCAACAACGAGACTCTGGCCAGACACGGCGGCCACACCCTGTTCCAGACCTACCCGAGGCCCCCGGTCGAGGGTTGAGAGGAAGCCTCCATGACGATCACGATCCTTGAGAGAAGATAATCCCAGGCAAAAGAAAGGATAATACAAATGCCGAGCATCTACGTTCGCGAGTGGCCCACGGACGCGCCCCATGACCTTGCAAGACAGGAAGGCACGCTCCTCGCCGCAAGACTCATGGTGAATTCTGCTATCACAGCTCCCGTTATAGGCGGGGTGCCGCTGATTGAATGCAATCTCGTCTACGGCAGGCAGGAGATGGAAAAGGTAGCCAGGAAGATCGAAGAGCTTGCCTACACGAACAAGCGAGAGGTCTGGCAGAACATGTTCAAGACCGAAGCGGTGATGGTCAGGGAGTCCGAGGTCATCCTGTTCATCGGCTGCTACCGGGCGGCCAAGAGCCCCCTGGACGCCGAGTGCGGTCTGTGCAATGGGGAACCCAGCTGTCAAAGGATGTATGAAGGGTGGCCCAGGGCGAATGTTGGCATGATCGATGTTACGGACAGAAGAAAGGAAACACTCATGCAGGGTCCTCTGTGTACGGCCAGGATCGGGGACCTCGGATTCGCTGTAGGGTCCGCCTTGAGGATGGCCCTGAACCTCCACGTCGACTGCAGGCCTTTGTTGAGCGCGAGCCTTGCGGGTCTCGAGCTGGAATACTGCCCGGAATCGCACTTTGTCATTGGAATGCCCATATCGGCCCAGGCGAAGAACCCCTATGTGGACATCAACCCGGACTATCACCTGATCAACATGCGATCGATTATGGAGACCATTCGGGAGACGTACTGTGTCACCCGGCAGGCGGTCCCCACGGATTACCGCCGTCGGGTTGTCAAGCCGAAGAAAGAGGAAGAATGATCCGTCAGGAATTCTACAGCAATTCGAAACGAAGAAAAGAGAGGAGCAGAAAATGGCTGTTTATGACGGAAATCAACAGGCCCAGGACCACCTCTTGGACACAGCAAGAAACATCACCCAGGCATTCCTGCACGCACCACAGATCACAGGGAGAACGGTGCTCCGGTCGGCGATTCTGACAGATGAAGACCTGCTTCCCGTAATCGAAATCCTCGAGGAAATGGCCAAGGTTCTCAGTTTTGTGAGGGTCTCCTCTGAAGTCTATCGAAAAGCCTATGACGCTGGACACCCGCCGGTCCTGCTGCTCCTGGGCGCGGATGTAACCCAGTCGGAACTCGGATGGGATTGCGGGGCCTGCGGATTCAAGACCTGTGGCGAGTTCAACAAACATACAAAAAAGAAGCGTGGCGTGGGGAGACTATTCGGAGGGCCTTCCTGTAATTGGAAGTACTTCGATTACAATGTTGCCGCTTCCTGGGCATGCGATGCAGCCTCCAGGTTTCACATCGAAAATCGGATCGAGGCCAGTTCAGGACTGATATCCATGTTACTCGGATATCTTCCCGGCTGTAACGTGATCAATGGGCTTCCTCTCGGGCCCTGCACGGATATCTGGTACTACAACCGACCTGCCTTTCAAGCGGAATACGAATACTGGAAGCAGTTGATTTGCACTTCCATCCCCCAGGCGGTACAGCCTTTTGCCGGGACCGGTGTTCCCATGGTGAAGGTGGAGCCGGACTGGTGGAAACATCGCCGGCACATAAAAGTGGAAGACGTTCCCGAGTATGAGGCTGCGGAAGCTCTGGTGCAGCAGAACGTGGGTGCTGTCGTTGCGAAACATATGGAGAAGGTCCAGACAAACGTCAAGAAACTGGAAGGTGAGCGAATGAAGAAGCTCGACTGACAGAAGGGCCACAAGACCGTGGGCTTTCTTGAAAGGCAAATAGGAGATCGTAATCGTCAGAAGAACTCGAGAGAGGTTGCCTGAGATGTATGGAGACAGACCCTATTGGAACATGGATATCGAGCCCTTCCTGAACACCCCGGCCATGAAGGATCTTCAGCTCGAGAAATTGAAAATCATGCTGAAGCGTTACTTGACCCATTCATCTTTTCATCGAAAAAGGATGAACGATGTCGGCCTGACCCTGGACAACGTGGACGCCAAGGTCAAAAGCCTCGAGGACTTCTCCAAGATCGTTCCCATGTACACAAAGGAGACATTCCGGCTCCACTCCCAAGCTCAGGGCGGCAACATGGTCCGGCTCATGGAAGACGAAATGCCGGTTGGTGTGGAAGACCTGATTCTCGTCAACAGCACCACCGGCACCACCGGCGAGCCGACGCCCTATCCTCTGGCATCCAAGGATGTGTACGACCTTTGGGGTGAGACCCTGTGCAGGGTCTTCTGGCGCGGTGGAGCCCGCCGGGACGACCGTATTCTGCAGAGCTTCGCCTTGTCCATGGTGATCGCGGGCACCGGGACCCTCATGGGCCTGACCCGCCTCGGGGCCATGATCATCCCGGTCGGCGCAGAGCTGGGAACCGAACGGATCCTATCGATGGTCAAGTATTTTAAACCCACCGTGTTTCTGGGCACGCCTTCCCTTGCTTCCTATCTTCTGGAGAAGTCCGAGGAAAAACTGGGCGTACCGGCCAAAGAGTTGGGTTTCAAGCTCTTGTTCTGTGGAGGCGAGCCCGGGGCAGGAGTCCCCGAGTTAAAGGAGACACTGGAGCAGGGGTTCGGCGCCAGGCTCATCGATTTCGGTGCTGCTCTGGGTGGATCTTGTCTCCATCCGGAATATCAGGGCATGCACTTTCTCGGAGAAGATCTCTGTATATACGAGCTGGTGGATCCGGAAACCAAAGAGCCCATCCCCATGGAGGACGGTGCCCGCGGTGAGGCCGTATTTACGATCATTGAGGGGGACGGGTTGGCCTGGCTCCGGAACAGCATTGGGGACATCCACGAGGTGACCATGTCACCGTGCCCCTGCGGAAATACCGGGTTCCGGTACAAGATTGTGGGCCGCACCGACGACATGCTCAAGGTCAAGGGGGTCATGGTCTATCCGACCCAGATCACGGGTGTGGTCGAGAGCTTCTCTCCCAGGGTGTCCGGTCAGTATCGCATCGTGCTTACCCAAAAGCCGCCCATGGTCGTCCCGCCTCTGGAGATCAAGATCGAGCGGGCTCCGGACTTTCCGCCTGACAAGCTACCCGAGTTGGAGAAGGAGATGCTTCACGAGTTCCACTCGCGGGTGAAGATCACCCCGAAGATCATCTGGCAGGAACCGGGTGAGTTGGAGCGGTCCACTTACAAGGGGCAGAAATTCGAAAAGCTCTATGATCAATAGTCTATAGTCTGCAGCAGAGAGCAAGGAAAGGAAACGAACGATGGTTGGGATACGTTCTTACGGAGCCTACATTCCCCGTTACCGGATTCTTCGAAGGACGATCTACGAGGCCATGGGCTGGTATAACACAGCCACGGCGGGTGTGGCCAAGGGAGAAAGGACCGTAGCGAACTACGACGAGGATAGTGTGACCATGGCCGTCGCAGCCGCCCAGGACTGTCTGGAGGGGATCGAGCGGGACGAGATCGGAGGTCTGTCCCTGAGCTCGACAACTGTTCCCTATCTGGAACGGCTGAATGCGGGGATCTGCTCGGCCGCACTGGCTCTCCGGCCCGACATTCGGACCGCCGACTTTGGAAGCTGTCTGCGATCCGGGACCACGGCCCTCCTGTACGCGTGTGATGCGGTGAAGGCAGGGAGTTTGGACAGCGTTCTTGTCTGTACCTCCGACTGCCGGCAGGGGAAGCCGGGGAGCGCCCTGGAACACACCTTTGGGGACGGTGCTGCGGCGATTCTCCTGGGAAAGGATGACGTGGTGGCCGAACTGAAGGGAACGTATTCCCTCAGCCAGGACATGGCCGACTACCGGCGAACAGATGGAGACGGCTTCATTCGTAGCTGGGAAGAGAGATGGATCCGTGACGAGGGGTACGGGAAGATCCTTGTCGACGCAGTGCACGGATTCTTGCAGAGATACGGCTTGGCTATCGATGCCTTTGCAAAGGTGGTCCTGGCCTGTCCTTCGAGTGCCGCCGTGAGAGGGATCGGGAAGCGGCTCGGGTTGGACCCGTCCAAGCTACAGGACAATCTGATGGCCAACGTAGGCGACACCGGCTCTGCCATGTCGGTTATGGGCCTGGTCGCAGCGCTCGAAGAGGCGAAACCAGGAGATAAGATCCTGGTGGTGAGCTACGGCAACGGAAGTGATGTCTTGTACTTCGAGGCCACGGACAAGATCCAAAGGATGCCAGACCGGATGGGAGTGAAAGGACACCTGCACCAACGGGCTGAGCTGGACAACTACACGAAATACCTGGTGTACCGTGACCTGATCCCGGTCGAGATGGGCATTCGCGGCGAGGAGACACCCCCCGTGAGGCTGTCGGTCATGCAGCGTGAGGGTGACACACTGGCGGCACTCTGCGGGTCGCGCTGCAAGGCGTGCGGTACGCCGCAGTATCCGAAACAACGCGTGTGCGTCAATCCGGACTGTGGCGTCGTCGATGAGATGGAACCGTATCCTTTCCAAGACAGAGTGGGGAAGATCAAATCCTTCACCGGCGACAATCTGGCCTTCAGTGTGTCTCCTCCGGCCCTGTACGGCCTGATCGACTTCACGGATGGCGGAAGGCTTTACCTGGACATCACGGACAGTGAGTTGGACCAGCTTGAGGTGGGAACCCCGGTAAAGATGGGCTTTCGACGCAAATACGTGGACAAGAGAAGGGGGATCTACGCCTATTTCTGGAAGGCCATACCTGTGAACGCGGACGCAGGTAAATGAGGGAGCGTGAATATGGCGAGAGGAATCAAGAACAAAGTGGCCATCATCGGCATGGGCTGCACGAAGTTCGGCGAGTTCTGGGACAAGAGCGCGGATGACCTGATCGTGGAAGCGTTTCAGGAGGCTCTGAAGGATGCAGGGATCCGAGCCGACGACATTGACGCGGCCTGGTGGGGTGCCTGCGTGAGTGAAGTGAACGTGGGAAAGAGCGGCTTGCCCCTTGCAAGGGCTCTCAAGTTCAAAAACATCCCGGTTACGCGGGTGGAGAACTTCTGTGCCACAGGGACGGAGGCGATCCGGGGCGCCAGCTATGCGGTCGCTTCCGGTGCGTGCGACATTGCCCTGGCCCTGGGCTGCGAAAAACTGAAAGATACCGGGTTTGGCGGGCTGCCGGACATGGCAACAGGGGAAGAGAGGAAGTTCTACTACCCGAACTTCACTGCTCCGGGAATGTTCGCACAGGTAGCCAATGCCTACTTCTCCCGGTACGGCTTGAGCCGCGAAGAAGGGAAACGGGTGCTCTCCAGGATATCCTGGAAGAGTCACCAGAACGGCTCCATGAACCCACGGGCACATCTGCGCTCCGCACCCGATTTGGAGACTATGGTGGGCGCGCCGATCATTGCGGATCCCCTTTCCATATTTGACTGCTGCGGGGTGAGCGACGGTGCGGCAGCCGCAATCGTGGTCAATGCGGAGATGGCGAAGGAGTTCAGAGCGGATCCGATCTACGTGAAGGCCCTGCAGATGTCCTTGACCCCTGCAACGGGCCTGATGCATCAGAGCTGGGACGGCATCCACATTCAGTCCAGCCGGATCGCCGGGAAGAAAGCCTATGAGGAGGCGGACATAACGTCACCCAGGAAAGACATCAGCCTGATGGAAGTGCACGACTGTTTCTCCATCAATGAACTGATCACGTATGAGTGCCTTCAGGTTTCTCCCGTCGGCGAGGCGAGGCGAGATGTGGAAGCTGGATTCTTTGATCTAGATGGAACGATTCCCTGCCAGAGCGACGGGGGCCTCAAATGCTTCGGCCACCCCATCGGAGCTTCAGGCATAAGAATGGCCTACGAGATCTACAAACAGCTCCAAGGAAGAGCGGAGCCGGAAGAGAGGCAGATCCGGAAGGATCTCAACTTTGGCCTGACCCACAACCTGGGCGGGATCTGCGGCAGTACCGTATGTAGCGTCGCTATTTTCGGAAATGAACTGTAGACCCGGAGTCCTCCGTTGGTCGGAAACTCTACTTTGAGACTGTCTACTTAATAAGGAAGCTTACGGATGTACGGTTCGGCGGGCGACTCTGCATTGGAATCAAATTGGAATCCAAAGGAGGAGGCAAAATGGCGATCAAATCCGTCGAGGAGTACCTGGATAGCCTCAGAGACGAAAGGGAAGTCTGGTTCGACGGCGAGCGGGTAGACGACGTCACCACCCACAAATCACTGCGAACAGCCGTTGAAATGGGCGCTCTGGACTTCCACCTGGCGAATGATCCGAAATACAAGGATTTGATCCAGGAAAAAGATCACAATGGCATTCCTTACAATTTTGTCTTCAAGCCAATGGAAACGCCCGAAGATCTGATGCGAAAACGGAAGATCGTCCAATTGACCTCCCGCTCCTGCTTCGGCATGCCCGGTGGAACGAAATTCACCGGCATAGACGGATTGAACAGCATCACGGCCGCCAGCAGGCGGATCGACAGGGAGTTGGGGACCTCTTACGCCGAGCGCGTCGAGACATTCAGACGACATCTGATCGACACAGATGCGGCTGTGGCGGTTGCGGTCACCGATACGAAAGGGGACCGCAGCCTGCGGCCTTCCAAGCAGAAGACCCATCCGGACCACTATGTTCGCGTGGTTGAGGAGCGGGACGACGGGATCGTGGTTCGCGGAGCCAAAGCTCATATCAGCTTTGCACCGATCGTGAACGAAATCATCGTCATCCCGACCAGGGCGATGAAAGAGGATGACAAGGACTATGCAGTGGCATTCACCGTCCGCCCTGAAGCAGAGGGTGTCAAGATGATCATGGCACAGCCCGAGGCCCATGACGATGGCGACGCATTGAACAGCCCGCTTGCGGCTCATATCTATACGGCTGAAGCCATCTTGGTCTTCGATGATGTGTTCATCCCGAAGGAACGGGTATTCCTGTGCCGCGAATGGCAATACGCCGGCCTGTTTACGTATATGTTCTCCAATTATCATCGCGTCAGCGCCGATGCCTACAAGTACACGGAAAACGAAATCCTGGTCGGCACCGCTGCGCTGATGGCTGAGTACAACGGCATAGACAGGGCGTCCCACGTCCAGGACAAGCTCGCCTGGCTGGCCTGGTATACAGAAACGACCGAAGCCCTGGGCCTGGCCTCCTGTATGGCTTGTTCCAAAGATGAGGAGACCGGCCTTGTGATCCCGAATACGGTCTATTCCAATGCGGCCAAGTACTTCTTCGCGGAGAACTTCCATGAAGCCATCAAGATATTGCACGACATCGGTGGTGGTATTGTCAGCACCATACCCTCGGGCAACGATCTGCTGCATCCCGAAATCGGGCCTTATGTAGAGAAGTACCTGACCGGCAAAGAGGGTGTTCCCGCCGAATACCGTTTCAGAGTCATCAAGCTGATCAAGGACCTCTCCTCCTACTTCATGCAAAACCTGACCCTCCATGCAGAAGGCTCGCTGGCCGCGCAAAAGATGGACATTCTCAGGAATTCGGACTGGCCCAGGTATAAAGCGGCCGCCAAGAGGGTCGCCGGCATCCATGATGGCGAAGAGCATCCGATCTATGGCGATTTACCCGATTTTCCCACCTGGACATGGCGCGTCAGGAACCGGGAAAGGGAAGACAAGGAAAGCTATGGTGCTCAAAGGGCCGCGACAAATCTTGTTTGAAGAGTACCCGGGCCCTGCATCCGAACGTCTGATGCATAGCGAGACGCTCATAGAGGAGGAGGGAAGAAAATGAGAGGCATGCTCGGAGGCAGGATTGCAGTCGTGACGGGAGCGGCCTCAGGGATCGGGAGGGCAACCGCTCTAGCTTACGCCTCTGAAGAAGTAAAAGTCGTCGTGTCTGATATAGACGAGAAAGGCTTGACTGAAACAGCTGACAGAGTCCGTGCGCAAGGATCGGACGTACTGGTTCTAGGGACGGATATCCATTCTGTGGGCAGCACCCTTCCATCATCACTGCGGTCTTGCACGGTGAAAACCGATTTCTCCAAGCTGGAAGGGTCTGAGTCGTACATTTTTGTCCCAAAATGACTCTCTCGAAGGCTCCTGGTGCATGATTTTCAAGAACTGGATTCCCGAGCCAACCGGTCGTTCCGGTTTAATCATAGAGAAGCAATGGCAAGAATAATTCAGGGTGTAGTATGGTCCCACTTTTTCACATTTCCGTACACGCAGAGGAGGAGAGAGCCATGTCTGAGCAAGAGATCTATGAGAGTCTGATAAGCTGGCTGAAACAATCTTTTGTCGCCCTTGTGGATACAGAAGAAACCCTGCCCATGATCAAGGCGACCTATACGCCTGAAGAGGCAGCCCTGTTGACGGGGATGACTTTTGATGGCATGCCCTCTGCGGGGAAGAGTCTCGAAGAATTGGCCGAGCAGAAGCAGATGGACCCGGCTGAGTTGATGCCGCGGATGGAGGCGATGGCCAAGAAGGGTCTCGTTTTCCGAGTTGTCGAAGACGACACCGTCCGCTACAGCTTGAACGACGCTTTCTTTGTGGATTTTCGCAGCACCTTCTGGCCCGGGAGTACGGACGACCGCGCCAAGGCGATCGCGCCCTGGGCGAACCAGTACTACTACCACGGCGGTTTCGAGCAATGGCGACACGTCCGCAACAAGCCTTTCCGGACGTTGCCTATCCAGGGAACCATCGAGGATAACCGGGGCATCAGGCCCTATGAAGAAGTGGTCAAGGTGCTCGACCAGCACGATTATTTCAGCGTCTCGGTCTGTCCCTGCAGGCACCGCAAGAAGCTCGACCCGGATTTTGAGGATTCTACCTATCCTATGGAGGTCTGCCTT
>JANQFG010000160.1 GCA_028277985.1 bacterium
GTGTCATGGGTCGGTCAAAACCAGCCACTAAAGGTCACCTGAAAACCAGCCACATTTGAGAGTACTGGCATCCGCCGGATACGATCATCTTCAGCACAACTCAAGCTGGAGGTATCGGAGATGGCGAATCAGCTCAAAGTGGCTATGCAGCAGAAGATTATAACACTTCACGATCTGGGGTGGTCTTTCCGCAAGATTGCCAGGGAACTCGGCATCAACCGGGAGACCGTGTCCCGGCACGTCCGCCTTGCACGAGAAGGTCCAAAACCAGCCATTTCGACCTCCGGGTCAGAGCCGCCCGGAACCTCAAAACCAGCCATTTCGACCCCCGGGTCAGAGCCGACGGGGCCGTCAAAACCGGCCATTTCGACCCCCGGGTCGGCGGGTCGGCAGAGCAAGTGCGAGCCCTACCGCCAGGTCATCGAAGAGATGCTGGAGATGGGGCTGTCGGCTCAGCGGATCTGGCAGGACCTGACCTTTGAACACGGCTTCGACGGGAGCAATTCGTCGGTCAAGCGCTTCGTCCGGCACCTCATCAAGGTGTCGCCTCTCCCCTTTCGGCGGATGGAGTGCGACCCCGGCGAGGAAGGCCAGATCGATTTCGGCAAGGGAGCCTTTGTGCGGGGACGGAACGGGCGGCGGAAGCGGACGCACGTTTTGCGTGTGGTCCTGAGCCACTCGCGGAAGGCCTACAGCGAAACCGTGTCGCGTCAAACGACGGAGCATTTCATCCGGTGCCTTGAGAACGCCTTTCTTCATTTCGGCGGAGTGCCGGCGACCCTCGTGCCGGACAATCTCCGTGCCGCCGTGAAGGACGCCGACTGGTTTGACCCGGAGATCAACCCGAAGGTCGAGGCCTTTGCCGAGCACTACGGGACGGTGTTTCTCCCGACGAAGCCCTACACTCCGCGGCACAAGGGAAAGGTCGAACGCGGCATCGACTACGTGCAGGACAACGCACTCAAGGGGAGGACCTTTGAGAGCATCGAGGCCCAGAACCGGCATCTCTGGGAGTGGGAGTCGAAAGTCGCCGACACTCGCATCCACGGGACAACCAGAAAACAAGTGGGCAAGGTCTTCGAAGAGGTGGAGCGAGCATATCTCAAGCCCCTCCCGGCAGCCCGCTTCCCCTTTTTCCGGGAAGGGGAGAGGACCGTGCACCGTGACGGTCACGTGGAAGTGGACAAGACCTACTACTCCGTGCCGCCCGAGTACCTGGGCCGTCGAGTCCTGGTCAGATGGGACAGCCGTCTCGTCCGCGTTTTCATCAGGCGCCGGGACGAGTCGCTGGAACAGATCGCCCTCCACAGCCGGCGGGAGCCTGGCCAATTCAGCACGGACCCTCGCCATATCGCGTCGGAGAAGATCTCGAAGGTCGAAAAGGGTGCGGAGTGGCTCTTGAGAAAAGTCGGCCTCGTCGGCCCTCAGGCACTGGGCTGGTCCCGGGCGATGCTGGAGAAGCGCGGCGTGGCCGGCATCCGTGTGCTGGCCGGCCTGCTGTCTCTCACGGGGAAGCACAGCGCCGGCGAGATCGATCAAGCCTGCGGCATCGCGTTTGGGCACGGCGCTTTCCGCCTACGTCATCTCAGGGAAACGATCAAGCGGCAGACGCCACCGCAGGAGCAATTCGATTTCATGGAGCATCATCCGATCATCAGGGACATCACCGACTATGGCCAGCTCGACAGCGTGCGTTTCACCGCATCGGGCGCGGAGATCGTCCCCTACCGGCCTATCGGAAAGGAGAGTGAGAAATGACGGAAGGACTGCACAGCGCGCTGAAGCGACTCCGATTGTCGGGAATGTCGAGCACCCTCGACGTCCGTCTCGAGGAGGCTGCCGGCAACAGGCTGAATCATGCCGAATTCCTGGAACTGGTCCTGCAGGATGAGCTCGTCGTCAGGAAGGATCGTCTGATCGCCAGAAGGACCAAGGCTGCGGCTTTTCGGGAGCAGAAGACTCTCGAGGATTTCGACTGGCGTTTCAACACGTCGATCAAGAGGAAGCAGATCTACGATCTGGCGACTTGTCGATTTGTAGCGGAGGCGAAGGACATCCTCTTTCTCGGACCGCCCGGGGTCGGCAAGTCACACCTCGTCCAGGCTATCGGCAACGTCGCGATCCGCCAGGGATACACCGTCCTTTACCGATCGATCTTCGACACGGTCCGCGAGTTTCTCCAGGACGAGGCATTGAACGGCGACGATCGGGTCATGAAGAGATACCTGAAGGCGGACCTCCTGATCATCGACGACATGGGGATCAAGCGGCTGCCGAAACGATCGGGAGAGTACCTCTTCGAGATCATCATGCGGCGGTACGAGAACAAGTCGACGGTCATGACCTCGAACCGGCCGCTCGAGGAGTGGGGTAAGCTGATCGGGGACGTGCCGGCCGCCACGGCAATCCTGGACCGCTTCCTCCACCACGCCGAGGTGATCACGATCACCGGGAAAAGCTACCGGCTGAAAGACAAAGCAAAAAGATCAGACAAGAATCAGGCTTGTAAGAGCGAAGAGAAGTGAGGTAAAAGGGAGAAATCAGGTGGCTGGTTTTGAATCGACCCGCCGTGGCTGGTTTTGAACCGACCCGTGACATTCT
>JANQFG010000200.1 GCA_028277985.1 bacterium
AGAAATAGAGGTTGTGGATGCTTGTCAGCCGGTACACGAGCAGTTCCCTGGCCAGGAAAAGATGGCGCAGATAGGCCCGCGAATAGTTCCGGCAAGCGTAGCATTCACAATCCGGGTCGATGGGACGCAGGTCCTCCGCATAGCGGCTGTTCTTGATGCGAAGCCTGCCGGACTGCGTGAACAGGGTACCATTTCTCCCGTTCCTTGTCGGCAACACGCAATCGAACATGTCCATGCCCCTCGCCACCGCCGCCACCACGTCCTCCGGCGTGCCCATGCCCATCAGATATCGGGGCGAGGCCGCAGGAAGCAAGTCCGTCATGCAATCCAGCACCGACAGGCATTCTTCCTTCTCCTCTCCCACACCGAGCCCGCCGACGGCGAACCCGGGAAAGCCTATGTCCTTGAGCCTCTCGGCGCAATCTTTCCGCAAATCCGGGTAGACGCCCCCCTGTACGATCCCGAAGAGGGCCATCCCGCCCTCCCCGCATACCTCCCGGCTGCGTTCGGCCCAGCGAAGGGTCCTCTCCATTCCTTCCCTGGCCTCCTCGTGGGTCGCAGGATAGGGTGTACACTCGTCCAGCACCATGGCAATGTCCGACCCGAAGGCCTGCTGCACCTCGACCACCTTCTCCGGCGTGAAGAGATGCTCGGATCCGTCCAGGTGAGACTGAAACAGGACACCCTCTTCCGAGATTTTTCGCAAGTCGCCCAGGCTGTAGACCTGATAGCCTCCGCTGTCCGTAAGGATCGGGCCCTTCCAGTTCATGAAGCGGTGCAACCCGCCCAGCTTCTCGATCCGTTCGTGGCCCGGCCTCAGGTAGAGGTGGTACGTGTTCGCAAGGACGATGGAAACCTTGTGATCCAGCAGATCCTCGGAGCTTACGGCCTTGACGGATCCCTGCGTGCCCACCGGCATGAATGCGGGGGTCTCCACGGACCCGTGGGGTGTGTCCAACCGCCCGACCCGAGGCCCTGTCTCCTCGCCTTCTTCCAGAGTAAAGGTTACGCTCATTTTCCTGATACCGGCTCACTGGATCAGCATGCAATCCCCGTAGCTGAAGAAGCGGTACTCCTCGCGAATCGCTTCCGCGTAGGCACGAAGGACATATTCCCTCTTCACAAAGGCGCACACCAGAACCAGCAGAGAGGTCCCGGGAAGATGGAAATTCGTGATCAGCGCATCCACCGCCTGAAAACGATGACCGGGAAGGACGTACAAGCCTGCCCACCCGTCGCACGCCTCCAAGCGCCCCCGTTCGGCGACCACCGACTCCAGGCACCTCACCACGGTCGTGCCCACCGCCACGAGCCGCCTCCCCTCCTGTTTCGCCTTCCGCATCTTTTCTACGTCCTCCTCATCGATGCAGAAGCGTTCGGGCCGAATGCTGTGTGCTCGTATGTCTTCCTTCCGGATCGGCAGAAAGGTTGCCTGTCCGACGTGCAACGTGATCCGTGCCATCTCGATCCCGCTCGCCTCCAGGGATCTCAACAGAGGCTCCGTGAAATGGAAACCGGCTGTCGGAGCAGCCACGGACCCGATGTTGCGTGCAAACACCGTCTGGTACCGATCCCGGTCCTCCGGAGTCCCCTCCACTTCAGAGAATCCCTCCGGCCCGGAACTCGTGCGGCCTCTTCTTATGTAAGGAGGCAGGGGAATCGACCCGTGGCTCTCCAGGTACTCGAACAGCTCTTTCCCGCCCAGATTGAAACGTACCCAATACGCCCCCTCCCCATCTCCGGTCACGACGCCTTCGAGGCCATGGGAAAAGACGAAGGACTGCCCCAGTTTTGGCCTCCTTGAAGCCTGTATCAGGCATTCCCATTCACGGCTCTCCGATTCGTTCGCATCCCACCAGGCCCGAGAGGCCGTCCCTGCGTCCCAGGGTTGCAGCAGGAGCAGGTCCGCTTTCCCACCGGAGGGCTTGCGCCCGGGCAACCGTGCCGGGAACACCCTGCTTTCGTTCACCACCAGAAGATCCCCTTCCTGCAGATAATCCCGAAGGTTCCTGAAGGTAGAATGGTGCAAGGATCCGTTTCCCCGACCGAGAACCATCAATCGTGATTCATCTCTTCTTGGGAGGGGATGCTGGGCGATCAGATGGGAGGGCAGAACGTAGTGGTAGGTATCCCTACGGAACGGGCGTTGCGGCTCTTCCTCCTCTACGCTTTGGTCTGGGCTGCATTCCCATTGCATCACACTGGGCTGACAGGGCGCGCGCCCGCATATCGTATGAAGCTTCGTACCTCGCGGCCGAAGGCTTCGCGCCATGTGCGGGCAAGCCCTACGAAAGTCGTTGAATCCTAGAGCACAAAAGTCCAAAAACCTTACCGAATCGGCGGGTGAATGTCAATTTCCGTCGCCCGCGGCCGTGGCCGTCCCCTTCTCCCGCTGGAGCATCTCCAGAAAGGCCTCGATACGCGTTTCGGTCCTGGCGTCCAGGGGCTCGGGCCGGTCCCCCTCCAGGGTCAGGACGGGATTGGGCAGGCGCTGGCGCAGGATCTTGTCCTCGATCTGGCGAAAGCAGAAAGTCTGCGTGTAGTGAACGAATCCGTCCAGTCCCCTGCGCGCCGTCTCCCGCTCGATGTCCTCCAGACGGAAGAAGACCTCGTAAGGGTAGGTGAACTCCAGGTACTGCTGCTCCATGGTCGGGGCCAGATAGGGCATACTGAACTGCCGCTGGATTTCGTTGAAGACGACCCGGACACCCGGCCTTTCGATCTTCCGGTACAAATCCTGCCATATGGGCGGGACTCCCAGATACCCCAGCCGTAGGCCCTCCGGGGCGGGCAACGGGGCTCTCCCGGCCGCCTCCTCCAGGAAGGCATCCACTTCGCGCTCAAAGGCCCAGGGATCGCCGTTCATGTCGCTGCTCGCGACCAGGAACCGGTGATTCTCCTCTCCGGACACAAGGCCGTCGCGCCAGGTGAGCAGGTCCAGCCGGTTGAGCTTGCGCCGAATGCGGTCGAGATTCCTCTTCGCCTCATCGACCTCATCCTGCCGGACGTGGAAATGCTCACGCAACTTCCTGAGCTCACCCTCCATGGCCTGGGAAGAACGATCATAGGGATAGGCAAACGGATAGACGCGGGTACCCTCCATCTGGAGGACTTCCATCAGGGCCTGGGTCTGGCTGCAGTCTCCCCGGACTACGGCGATCACCTCATCCACCTCCACGGTGGAGAGCACGCCGTAGATTCCTCGCATCCAGGCACAACAGGTGGACGGAAAGCCGTTCGTCTCCGCCTTCCGGACGAAGGAGTGGGCTTGCGGACTGGAGATGAACACGTTGTTCAGATCCACGGGCCGGCTGCCCGCTGCCAGCAGTATTTCGACGGGTATCGAGGTGGTGAAGCCGACTGCACCCACCGTCCGAATCCTCCTCGCGGGATCCCTCCCAGACCTCGTCCCTACCTCTTCAGGAAGGGAGCAACCAGGTCGAGGGGAATCGGAAAGATCGTGTTCGTTGACTTCTCCGAAGAAATCTCTGTAAGGGTCTGCAGATACCTCAGCTGAAGGGTGATCGGGTTCTGTTCCATGATCTTGGCCGCTTCCTGCAGCTTGGAGGCCGCCTGGAACTCGCCCTCGGCGTGGATGACCTTCGCCCTTCGGTCCCTCTCCGCCTCGGCCTGCCGAGCCATGGCCCGCTGCATCTCCTGAGGCAGATCGACGTGTTTCACCTCCACATTCGTGACCTTGATGCCCCACGGATCGGTCTGCCGATCCAGGATGTCCTGGAGGTTCTCATTGATCTTCTCTCTCTCCGCCAGGAGCTCGTCCAATTCCACCTGGCCAAGGACACTCCTCAGGGTGGTCTGGGAGAGCTGGGAAGTGGCGTAGAGGTAGTTCTCCACCTGCACGACGGCGTTGTTCGAGTCCATGACCCTGAAATAGACGACCGCATTGACCTTGATCGACACATTGTCCCGGGTGATCACGTCCTGGGGAGGCACGTCCAGGGTGACCAGCCGGAGGCTCACTTTCTGCATCTTATCGATGATCGGAATCAGCAGGATCAGGCCGGGCCCCTTCTCTCCGATCAACCTGCCGAGTCGGAAGATGACGCCTCTCTCGTACTCCTTCAGGATTCGGATTGCGCTGGCCAGGATCATGCCCAGGATTACCAGTACGACGAGAATAGGGGTGGAAATCATGCTCTTCTCCTCTCTCCAAAAGGTGTGGCGGAACGGGTAGGCCCTATTCCAAGACTTTTTTCACTCGCAGAGTCAACTCGGACACGCTGACGATTTCGACGGATTCCCCCTTGTCGATCTCGTCATCACTTTCTGCATTCCAGTATTCCCCGTGGACGAAGACCTTTCCTTCCGGCTTGATCGGGCTCACCACCCTCGCACGCTTTCCGACCAGCCCCTCCTGCCCGGTGGTAGGCTGCCGGAACTGGGCCCGCAAGGCGAAGGAGACGGCAAAGATGAAGAAGGCGGCCGTGGTGGCGACCGTGGGGAGGATCACGTACCAGGAGACCCGAAGCGCCGGATCCGGGGATTCGATGAGCATCAGGGATCCCAGGAGCAGCGCGACGATTCCCCCCAGTGTGAGAACCCCGTAGCTGGTCACCTTGATCTCGGCAATGAACAGGATGATGGCCAGAAGGATGAGCAGAACCCCGGCGTAGTTGACGGGCAGGGTCTGCAGGGCAAAGAAGGCGAGGATGAGGCAGATTGCGCCGAACACCCCCGGAAAGATGACACCCGGGTTGGACAGCTCGAAGAAGAGCCCGTAGAAGCCGAGCATCATCAGGATATAGGCGATATTCGGGTTGCTAAGGGTATCGAGGAGCCGATACCTCCACCCCATTTCCGATGTCTCCACCGGCACGTCCTTGAGCGCCAGGGTCTTCTTTCCATAGACGGTCTCTACCTCCCTTCCCTCGAGCTTCTCGATCAGCTCCGGCAGGCTAGCGGCCACCATATCGATGATGTTCAACTCCAGTGCCTTCTGAGCAGAAACCGACTCGCTCTCCCGGACCGCCTTCACGGCCCACTCGACATTTCTGCCCCTCTGCTCGGCCAGGCTCTTTGCGTAGGCGGCTGCGTCGTTCTCCACCTTCTTCATCATCGTCTCGTCCATTTGGCCCCCGCCCAACCCCACAGGGTGGGCCGCCCCAATGTTCGTGCCGGGAGCCATGGCGGCTACATGGGCCGAGATCGTAATCAGCACCCCGGCGGAGGCCGCCCGTGCGCCGCTCGGTGCGACGTATACGATAACCGGGATCGGGGAGTTGAGGATGGACTGCACGATGTCCCGCATGGCCGTGTCGAGGCCGCCCGGGGTGTCCATCTGTACGATGGCGCAGATCGCCCCGGCCGAGGCCGCCTCCTTCAACCCCTTGTCAATGTACTCGCTGATCACGGGGTTGATCGTGCTCTTGACCTTGAGGTGGGCGATATGACCCTTGGTGGCATCGGGAGACGGGACGAAAACAAGACAGAAACCGAGCAGCAGGAGGAATGCAGAGACCAGGATCGGCCCGCGCGTTCTGACCGGCAGGCGGGATCGGGGCTTTTTCTTATTCATGGGAATTTTGTCTCCTATTCAAGCTTTTACAAAAAACATACGAACCTTTAATGAGGGGTTCAAATCCAATATACTACACTCTTTGCACCGGTTCATAGAGATCTTCACCCTTATAGGTTGGATGCAGCGAGAACGCAGAACCGCCACATCCGGGGTTCTGAAATAAATATAAACTTGTTTCCGCTCGAGGGTCAACTTCATGGTTTACGCAGTTGGATTCATTGTAGCCTTCTTTGCCTGGCTCCTTTTCCCGGAAGACGCCCTTGCCTGGGGCCCGGTCACCCATCTTCAGCTCGGCATCGAGGCTCTTCGTCACACCAGCCTCCTCGGCCACAGCCTTCGCATGGTCCTGGAAGCCTTCCCGTATGACTACCTCTACGGTTGTATCGGTGCCGACATCATCTTTGCCAAAGGCCTTGCCAGGATCCACGACCACTCCCACAACTGGCTCGTGGGCTTCTCGGTACTGGAGGAGGCCGACTCCCCGGCACAGGAGGCCTTTGCCTACGGCTATCTCAGCCATCTGGCGGCCGACACGGTTGCCCACAACTATTTCGTTCCGGAGTGCTACGTACGCACCTACCCCACCAAGACCCTTCGACACGCCTATTGGGAGGTACGATTCGACAGGCTCGAAAAGAGAAACCTCTGGGGCCTTGCCCGGGAGATCGTTCGCCTCCCACAGCACGACGAAGACGATGAGTTGCTCGAAAGGGTGGTGAAGCGGACCCTCTTCTCCTTCAAGACCGACAAGCGGATCTTCTCGAGCCTGCTGGTGCTCAACCGGATGGAGCAGTGGCAGAAGATGCTCGACAACATGTCGGAGAAATCCATCTGGACCCTTTCGGAACGGGACGCAGCCAAGTACCGGGCACTCTCCTTTCGAAACACCCTCGACTTCCTCATGCATCTCGAGCGGGCCGCCTGCATGAAACTGGATCCGACCGGAAAGGATGCGTTGCTTTCGGCAAAATGGATTCGCAGAAACCTTCGGGTGTTGGACAGGAGAGGGAAGCTGGAGCCCGGCTTTCTCGCGCAGGCCCTGAAGGCGCTCCGACCGGAAGAAGACGAGATGAACGCTCCGGGTCACGAAGAGCCTATCGGTTCCACTGTATTTGAAGAGACCGCCAAACCCCGCCTCCTGTAGCCCGGCCCCCGCGTCTTTTATCGGCGTCCTTTCTTCCCCGGTCTGCTTCGCAGGATCTCTATCTGGTCGAGCACTCGGTGGGCGAGGATGCGTTTCGGAAGAAAAGGAAGCTCGGAGACCTTCCCGTCCGGGCCGATCAGTTTGACCTGATTGCTGTCGGACTGGAAGCCGATCTCCTTTCTCGAAACGTCGTTGGCCACGATGAGATCCAGGTTCTTCTTCTCCACCTTCTCCTTGGCGTTCTTGACGAGCGATTGCGTCTCCGCAGCGAAGCCGATGAGAAGCCTGTCTTGTTTCTTCTGCCCCAGCTCGAAAAGGATGTCCGGCGTCGTCTTCAATTTCACCGTCAGGGAAGCGTCCTGCTTCTTCACCTTCTGCTTCGCGCGGCTCGCCGGGGAGAAATCCGACACGGCAGCCGCCATGATCACGGTGGTGGATTTCGGGAAGGCCTTCATGACGGCTTTGCGCATCTCTTCTGCGCTGCGCACCCGCACGAGCGTCACATCGAGAGGGGGAGTGCACGCTGTAGGACCGCTGATCAGGGTTACCTGGGCACCCCTTTGTGCCGCGGCTCTCGCGATCGCATACCCCATTTTGCCGGAGGAGGGGTTCGTCAGGAATCTCACCGGGTCAATCGCCTCCTCCGTAGGCCCGGCGGTGACGAGAATCCGCTCATTCTGCAGATCCTTCGGCTCGAGCCGGCTGAGCACGTGCTCGACGATCTCCTGCGGGTCTGCGAGCCTTCCGACACCCTGATAACCGCAGGCGAGATCGCCTTCCTCCGGCTCGATGAAGACGTATCCCAGACCCTTCAACCGCTTGATGTTCTCCTGGGTGATCGGGTTCTGATACATGTTCACGTTCATGGACGGCGCAAAGACCACGGGTATCTTTGTGGCGGCGCAAACCATGGTGGTGAGCAGATCGTCGGCAATGCCGGCCGCCACCTTTCCCAGCACATTCGCGGTGGCCGGAGCAATCAGAAAGAGGCTGGACCGGTCCACGAGTGAAATGTGGCCGATCTCCTGCTCCTGGGTCAGATGAAAGGTTTCGGTCCAGACAGGGTTGCCGGAAAGCACCTGCAGGGTCAGAGGCGTGATGAACTCCTGGGCGTTGCGGGTCATCACCGCATGGACGTCCAGCCCTTCCTTGACCATGGATCGGATGATTTCGCACGACTTGTAGGCCGCAATGCCTCCGGTCACACCTACGAGGACGGTATCAGGGCCTTCGGTCCCTTTTGCATCCGGCATGTTCAGGTCCTGAGCTTTTCGCCCAGCCTCTTCTCAACGATGGGTGGAAGCATCTCCCCGACGGATCCCCCAAGGGAAACGATCTCCTTGATGATCGAAGAGCTGTGATACAGGTATTTGCCCTCGGTCATCATGAAGACCTGCTCTACATCCGGATCCAGGGATTTGTTTGCCAGGGCCATCTGGAACTCGTAGTCGAAATCCGTGACGGTCCGTATTCCTCGGAGAATGGCCTGGGCGCGCCTCTCGCGAACATAGTCGACCAGGAGCCCGGAAAAGGAATCCACCTCCACGTCCGGCTCGTCCTTGAAAACTTCCTGCATCATGTCCACGCGCTCTTCGATCGTAAAGGTGCCGCTCTTGGTGGTGTTGATGGCGACGGAAACAATGATCTTGTCGAAGATATTCAAGGCCCGGTCCACGATGTTCACATGGCCGTACGTGATCGGGTCGAACGAGCCCGGGTAAATCACTAGGTTCTTCTTTTTCTTCTTCCCTTCACCGCCCATCGTCTCTCTCTTCTCCCGGCTGGTAGTTCAAAAAGGTTAGCAGGGTATCGCCGTATCTTCGCTCCTCCACCCTCACGAAACATGCGGGAACACTCGTGAAAGCGCCTTTCTGTGCGTGTTCGAAGACAATCCTAGCACGTTCTTTTAATAAAGCAAACCGATGCAACCCCTCCAGGATAGCCTCCTTTTCTTCCGCCCCGTACGGCGGATCCAGGAACACCAGGTCACAGGGTTCGGACAGCTCCTGCCGCACCTCCGCGAGCCCCTCCGGCACCCGCGATCGGAACACCACGGCCCGGTCCTCCAGTTCACACTTCCTGAGATTCTCCTGGATTGCACGGACGCACTCGGGTTTCTCGTCACAGAAGACCGCGCGATCCGCGCCTCTGCTCAGTGCCTCGATCCCCAGCGCTCCGCTGCCTGCAAAGGCATCCAGTACGATGGACCCCTCCACCGTTTCTCCGAGAATGGAGAACAAGGCCTCTCGGATTCTGTCCTGGGTCGGCCTGATGTCCTTGCCTGTAGGCACCGTCAACCGACGCCCTCGGACCGACCCGGCAATGACCCGCAGGCCGCGATGCCCCCCTGGGACTTTCTTTTGTGACACCCTCACCCCTCACGACCGCTCTCGTCCGTCTTCTCGCTCGGCAAGCAGCATGGAAACCACCTCTTCCATTCCCTTCCGGTGCGTGCCCGCCCAGTAGACCTTTCTGCAGGACCTGCATTCTCGAAATACCGAGGTCGAGGCGGCAACATGGTCCGGAATCCTTCCATACGCCTCGTCGGGCCCGAGATCTTCCAGAGGGAGGTTGCAGAGCGCGCACCTCGTCAGCATCGCATCCCGCTCAAGGTCCAGGGAAAGAGCCGTAAAAACCTCCTGCAGCTGATCCCTCCAGCCATCGCTGTGCACGAGCACGTGGCACCCGATCCCACGACACTGGACCAGACGGGTATCGCGCGTCAAGAGGACACGTCCGGTCTCCTGATGGATCTTCAGCAACTCGGGATCGTCGATGTCCCGGAAATACCAGGTGTCGAATCCGAGGATGCGAAGCCATCGCGCCAGACGACCGAGCATGGAATCCACAATGAATCGCGGCGTCTTCCCCTGGCCCATGGGAAGCGTCCCTCTCAAGCCCGAGCTCTTTGACACTCGCAAAACCGCTGTGCTAGCTTTCTACCTTTCTCTTCATATGCTTATTTTCCTCATAAAACAAGAGGCTTACAAGATCTCTTCCGGACGCTTCCAAAGGGGAGGATGGTTCCATGAAAGGGATTCCCTGGTCGCACAAGCGACCCGAACACCGGCCACGTCCGTCTTCGGTCCTGGTCTTTCTGTGCCTCTTTCTCTCGGCGCCCGTGCACGCCGGAGAAACGCCGGACAGGACCCCGCGCTTGTATCCCGGGCCTCTGTCCATGGTCGAAGACCAATGGACCCATAAGAACCGGGAGGCCTTCGAGATCCACCTTTTCAGCATGGAAAGGGATCTGGTCCCTGCAGGCACGCCCCTGCCCCTCAGCCTCGAGGACGCATTCCGGATGGCCCTGCGCCAGAATCTCGACCTGCGCTCCGAACGCTATACGACCGACATCGCCGAAATGGAAATCAAGAAGGCGAAAGGCGCGTTCGACGCCTTTGTCTTCTCAGATTTCTCCCACGATTACTCGAGCGAACCCCTCTCCTCTCAGCTTCAGGGTGCGGATACCTTCTATTTCAGGAGAAAGAACACCCTGTTCGACATCGGCATGGGCAAACCGGTCAGGACCGGAGGTCTCATGGAACTGAAGCTCGAAATGAATCGCTTCGAGAGCAACTCGAGCTTTCTCGTCATCAATCCCTACTATTCCACGCGTCTGAGCCTCGGATTCACCCAGCCCCTGCTCAAGAACGCCGGAATCGCCTTCCAGACCGCGCCGATTCGCATCGCGGAGAACTTCCTTCTCATCAGTGAAGATCGGTGGCAGGAGTTCGTCGCCGACATCCTGGTAGCCGTTTCCCAGGCCTATTGGGACCTGGCCTTTGCCTTCGAGAACCTGCAGGTCCGGAAGAAATCCCTGGAGCTGGCCCGGGATCTCCTTCGAGACAACGAAACACAGGTCCGGCTCGGCACCATGGCCCCCATCGACCTGCTTCAGGCCCAGACCGGGGTTGCCCTCAGGGAGGAGGAGCTGATCGGCGCGGAGGCGGTCCTGGAATCGGCCCAGGAC
>JANQFG010000218.1 GCA_028277985.1 bacterium
GTCCTGGCTGCCGGATCGAACAGGACCGACTCCGCGTCAGAAAACCGGACCTTGTGTTTCCGGATATTGGACTCAGCCTTCAGGGGGTCCCAACGAATCCTCATGCTGTGATTATGCATATATTATATGTACCTGTCAACATGTTTTTTCGAAAGGGATGGAGAAAGAAACGGCCCAAGTTCGTCATCGCGGCTGATGACGAATCGGTTCAACAAGTGCGTGCAGTTGACCACGCAGGAGAGTTTGGCAGCGTGAGGTTTGGCACTCAACCCAAGGGCGGCAATTCACCCAGACCGTTATGTGCCAGGACGAGATATGCAGTTGATTCGATGCACGAAGAGGCTCCAGAAAGAGATGGGGCTCAAGCAATCTTATCTGCATGAGAAGGATCCGGAGTCTTCTTTGCTAGGATCTTGGCATGCGAACCTAATCTACATAGGTCGCAGGAAGTGTGCGCTCTTCGTGAACGACAGAACTCTTTTCAACTTCATTGCCCCCGACCTAACGAGGGTTCGAATAAGGGAATTAGATGGACTGTTTAGAGAATTTCTACGGTGTGTCCTTGTCGAAGAAGAGATACCCGATTCAAGTGTACAACAGATAATGGGTGAGTACACCGAGCTGGCATACGGAAACTCGAACAACAAGAGTGTCCTTGGGTCTATGAATGACCTTGCCTACCACTACAAGTTCCACATTTTGTCTGAAGGAGGGGTTCATAGCTGTTCGGTTCCAAGCATTATTAGGAGGCTCAACCGTATGCCCATGGGGGCCATCGAATATAGATACCCAGTTGAAGAGCTATCACTAATATGTGAATCCTTGAGGTGACCAAGGATTCAGACCGACGCGGGCCGCCAAACTTGCTCGCTGAAAGACGAGCGAAAGCGAAGGAATGAAGAGTTTTCTTCTTGACACAGTGGCAATGGCGGCTATCGCCCTCATCGTTTTTCTGTATTTAGGAGGAATGGGATCCTTTTTTCTGTTTTCAGTTGGATTGATTAGCTTGAGGCAGCTCAGAAGGCGTACTTCAAGGAAGTTAGGGAATGAAGGTGTCAATCTCGACAGCAGGAAATAGAGCACATAACAAATCGCTGGAGAAGGATGCGCCGCAAGCGGCGCAGCACTCAGCTCAAACGTTATGCCGACGTAGAGAATATGCTTGACATATATGCACATCCGTACATACAATGAGGGGCATGTGGAATTCGAGTGGGATAGGAAGAAGGCGGAATCGAACTTGAAGAAGCACGGCGTCGATTTCGCGGATGCGGCCCTGGTTCTCTTTGATGAACTCGCCGTATCAATCTCGGATCAAGATGAGAAAGAGGCACGTTTCATCTCAATCGGAGCCGACGCCATGGGAAGAACTCTTGTTGTGATCTACACATGGCGAGGCGATCGTGTTCGTTTGATCTCGGCCCGAAGGGCTACATCACAAGAGCGAAGGAAATATGAGGGTGCAAAGTGAAGAAAGAATATGACTTCAGCAAGGGCAAGAGAGGCCCGGTCATAAAGACCCCTCCCGGCAAGACCAGGATAACCATTCGGATCGATGACGACATCCTCGATTGGTTCCGGGAACGGGTACATGACGCGGGAGGAGGGAATTATCAGACCCTTCTGAACAATGCTCTGCGTGAGTACATCTCCTCCAAGGAGGAGTCCCTCGAAGACACCCTGCGCCGTGTGATCAGGGAAGAACTCCCTAGGGCAAAGAAGAAGGCGGCTAATCGATAGACTGAGAAGAACGGCATAACCTCTCTGAAACGGGCCGCGCAGAAGCGCGGCAGTTCACCCAGCGCGTTCGACGCATGAAGAATCGAAGGAGGGATTTCTACTTGGTCCAGTTCTCGATTTTCAGTCCCGGGACACGACTGAATTCCGATTCGTTGTTCGTGACGAGGGTAGATTGCAGCGAAACAGCGTGAGCGGCTATCAGCATATCCAGAGATCCGATGGGGATTCCACGCTTCTCCAGATACGCTCTCAGCTCTCCGTAATGTTTCGCGGCCATATCGTCAAACGGCATGATCTCTATGGGGGTAAGGAATTCCGTCAACGCGAGCTTGTTCTGTTCCTGTTTTCGACTCTTGGCAACGCCGTATTCCAGCTCACTCAGCGTAATCGAGGAGATTCCCAGATCGGATACCTGCAACCCCTGGATGCGCTTCAGGACAATCTCCGGTTTTCGGCGGATGAGATAGATGCAGATATTCGTGTCGAGAAGGTACTTGATCAAACCGGATCCCGTCGCTGCGTGGGCGGCTGTTCTCTTTCGTCCATGAAATCGTCCGAGAATCGCTCAAGGCTATCGAGCAGAGTGCCCCAAGGGTTGTCCTTGGAGAATAAGATCACCAGACCCTGGTATTTCTTGACGTAAACATCGGACCCTTCGAAACGGCATTCCTTTGGGAGCCGCACGGCCTGGCTTCGGCCATTGATGAACAATCGAGCAGTTTTCATGACGAGTCTCCTCTCTAGCCAGAGATGGATACCATGGTATATACCACAGACTCGATCCTAACGCAAGGATTATCCGTCACGACCGAGGTCAGCGTCGAACAGTCGCATGGAAACGGGCCGCGCAGAGCCTGGAAGCCGCATTGAAACAAACCGCAGTGCCAATCGGCGCGTCGGGTCATGTGAAACGTTATGGGTGCTGAAGGAGAATCATGACTAAGAAAGAGTTGCAAGAATACAGCGATGCCTGGAACGAGCACGACATCGATAAAATCATGGAGTTCATGACGGAGGATTGTGTTTTCGAACCAGGTGGCGGGCCAGAGAGATATGGCATTAGATATGAAGGCCATGATGCGGTGAGAGCAAGATTCATGGAAGTGTGGACGGATATCCCAGATGTTAGATTTGAGAATGCAATCCATTTTTCACAAGACAACTATGGCTGTTCAGAGTGGACAATGATTGGTACATATCTAAACGGGGCTAAAATTGAAGTCGATGGCTGTGACGTATTCACCTTCGAGAACGGAAAGATTAAATCGAAAAGGTCATACGTTAAGAATCGGCAATACAACTCATAGCAAGCGCATGCAGCCGACACAAGAAACATCAACGGGGTCAACTCTGGACGATGGACAGTGACCCTGCAGCGCATGGCAGAACAGAAGGTAGCCGATAGAGGGGGAGAGGGAGTCGGTGAGGAAAGCCGGGGCAGGCTGAATCTGCGAGTTCTGATAGTTGCGGGTTAAGCCGCACTCAGAGGATCAATCTGAGCGAGTTCCTTCTGATAGCGCTGTTCTGACTCCCAAAGGTCCCTGGAATGCTGAGCATTCAGCCAGAACTCGGGAGAGTTACCGAACAACCGAGACAGACGCAACGCCATGACAGGCGAGATAGCGCGTCTTTCTCTGAGTATCTCATTTACCGTTTGGCGGGATACACCCAGGGCCGAAGCGAGGGATGTCGCAGTCAGTCCATAGTCAGGCATGAAGTCTTCTCGGAGCATTTCCCCTGGATGTGTCGGCGGGATTTGCCGTCTGATTGTGTTCGGAATGGGCATAACGTGACTCCTCAATGGGAATCGGCTATTTCTACATCGTAAGCGTCGCCTTCGGTGAAACGGAAGCAGATGCGCCATTGATCGTTTATGGATATTGAATATTGACCGGCTCGATCACCTTTTAGTCTGTGTAGTCTGTTGCTGGGAGGCACTTTCAAATCATCCAGGGTCTTTGCCAAATGGATATATTCGAGCCGCCTTGTGGCCCTGCGGATCAATTCCGGTGGCGGGCGTTTTGACTTGCCAGCAACGAAGACCCGCTATGTTTCCTTGTCGGCAAAGGTCTTGATCATGATGGGATTGTAACGTGTCACGTGACAGTTGTCAAGGACGTTGTTCGCGACCCGTCCGATTCGGCTATCGGGTCCACGAAAGCTGCGAGCCCAACCAATGCTTGCAGTCACAGGAGTGAAGACAAGATGACGTATGTCGAGATTCGCGAGTCCGAAGGTCGAGGCCTTGGCGTCTTCGCGCTACGTGTCTTCGCCTCACACGAGCGAATTCGAGTCGTGAATATTGACCGCGAAGTGACTGACGAACAGCCGCTCGGTCAGGAGGATAATCCAGACCATGCGTTCTTGTCGGATGGAAGATTGCTGCTGGTGGGCGAGCCTGATAGGTATCTGAACCACTCGTGCGATCCCAATGCATACCTGTGGTATCGCGGAGCAGAGATCGACCTGATTGCGCGGAGATCAATTGAGGTAGGCGAGGAAATCACCGTCGATTATCTCATCAACAACCCTGGAGGAGACAGTTGGGAATGCACATGCGGGACAGAACGCTGTCGAGGAAAGACAGGGGTCAGCTTCTTTGATCTGCCTCTCGATATCCAACGCGAGTACTATCCCCTTTTGGCCCCATGGTTCCTCAGCCACCACACGTCAAGGCTAGCTCAGCTGAGAGGCACAACAAGCAGTGACTGAGTCCGAAGCAATTGAAGGCCAGAGTGGTGATGAGATGAACAGGGACCGGAGAGTGCCGGCGAACCAGCAAATGCACCAGATACGCCGATCCGGGCGCATCCGAGAGGAGATATCGCCGCGGCGGCCTGGTGATCCAAACCGTTAGGCCATCGAAGGATTGAGAATCATGGACACATGGAAGCTCTACGACATCACTCACCGTGAACATGTGGTATGCAATCCCACGAGCGAGGAAAAACTAGCGCGGCTCGTGGAACTTCTGCGCCTCCCGACGAACGCGCAGGTGGTTGATATTGCATGCGGTAAGGGCGAGTTCCTGATTCGCTTGGCGGAAGCCTATGGCGCTCGTGGCACGGGCATCGACCTTTCTCCTTTCTTCATCGCCGATGCAGAGAGAAGACTCAAGGCGCGGGCACTGGGTGCTGGAATCACCTTCACTCAGATGAATGGTGCTGATTTCAAGCCGGACGAGCCGCACAGCTTAGATCTTGCGTCATGTATCGGTGCCAGTTGGGTCTTCGGGGGGCATGCTAAAACTCTCGAGGCTCTGATCGGCATGGTGAGGCCCGGCGGCTGGGTAATCGTGGGAGAGCCATATTGGCGGCAGGAGCCGTCAGGGGACTACCTGGAGGCATCCGGGTGCGCGCGAGAGGATTTCGGAAGCCACTCCTCGAATGCAGAAGCCGGTGAGCGGCGAGGAGCGGAGCTCGTTCACACCATCGTGAGCAGCGAGGACGATTGGGACAGGTATGAGGGCCTCCAATGGTTCGCGACGGCCGAGTACGCTCGCACCCATCCGGATGATCCAGACTTGGCGGAAGTGGCTGAGCGCGTGAACAAGGCGAGGACGGCATACCTGCGTTGGGGGCGCGACACGCTAGGGTGGGCGATCTACATGTTCAGATCGCGCTCTGTGGCCTAACAAGTCGCGGCACCAGACGCCTTGACGGCACTGGTGAACTCTAACGTTAAGGTCACGCATGAATTGGCCCCCGGAGAGGGGAAACCGGCTCAAAAAGAGTGTTTGACAGAACCTCCGATTGTAATTACAATGTAATCACAAAGGAGGTGCACGAATCATGAAATCGAGAATCGTCAAAATCGGCAACTCCCGGGGGGTTCGAATCCCAAAACCGCTTATCGAAGAAACCGGTCTCGGTGAAGAAGTTGAGATCCAGGTAGAGGGAAACCGTCTCATCATTGCCCCGGCAGACCGTCCTCGGGCTAATTGGGCCTCATGCTTCGGAAAGATGGCAGGGGCGGGTGATGATACTCTAGTGGACGGTGACGTGCAGATTCGAACTCAGTGGGAAGAGGACGAGTGGGAATGGTAATCAACCGTTTTGAAGTCTTTCTGGTGAATCTGGATCCGACGATAGGCCACGAGATCAAGAAGATGCGCCCTTGTCTAGTCATTTCTCCTGACGAAATGAATCATCACATCCGGACTGTGATCGTAGCCCCGATGACAACAAAAGGCCGATCGTACCCTACGAGGGTACCCTGCAAGTTCAAAGGGAAGGCCGGACAAGTGGTTCTTGACCAACTACGGACAGTAGACTCGATCCGGCTGACAAGGAAGCTGGGAACAATCAGCAAGAAGACCGGCTCTGAAGTTCTATCCGTCCTTCAGGAGATGTTCGCAGAGTAAGCAGGCCCTTAACAAACGGCTGCACAAGGACCCCTCGTTGACTCACGGCCTGTGAGCCACATCGCCAGGCAGAATTGGAGGCGGTAAGAATGGATCAGTCAGTTAAATTCTGGGACAGAATAGCAAAACGGTATTCAAAACAGCCCATAAGCGATGAGGCCACTTATCAGAAGAAGCTCGAGATCACGCGCGAGTATCTCCGGCCGGATATGGAGGTATTGGAGTTTGGTTGCGGAACCGGGTCGACCGCCCTCCTCCATGCGCCTCATGTGAAGCATATCCTCGCAACGGATATTTCCTCGAAAATGATCGAAATTGCTCGAGGCAAAGCAGCCGCCCAGAATGTCGAAAACGTCACTTTCGAGTGCACGGCCATTGATACAATCAGCCTCCCTGACCAAACTCTGGACGCCGTGCTGGGCCTCAATGTCTTGCACTTGGTGGAGAACAAGGATGAGGTGATTGCCAAGATCCACAAGATGCTTAAACCGGGTGGCGTGTTTGTGACCAGCACGGCGTGCATTGCAGATATGATGAAGATTTTCAGAATTGTCTTGCCCGTTGGGAGGTTCTTGCGCTTGATACCGATGGTCAAGGTCTTTAGCACGAAAGAGCTGCAGGACAGTTTGACCGAAGCGGGTTTCAAAATTGATTACCAGTGGCAACCGGGCAAGAACAAAGCCGTGTTCATGGTAGCGAAAAAGGCCGCCTAACGAAATTCAGCCGACGGCCCAAGGCGGCGGCCGATCTCAACGTTCGGGGCTGAAGAAAACGGAGGACCCGCGAGGACCGGGTTGCGAGAGACTGTCGGGCCAGGATCGCTATCGGGTGCGTCAGGGAATCTACCGAATCATCTCCGAGATCCAGGACGACGTGCTCGTGGTCGCAGCGGTGAGAGTCCGTTGTGATCCACATTTTTGTCTTGTCAGAACAAGGGAGATGCGGTATATTCTTACTGGTAAGACACAAGAATCCTGGAGGGAGAAATGGCTGGAGTAGCAACCACGAAGATGTCCTCGAAGGGCCAGGTCGTCATACCCGAGGCGATTCGAAAACGACTCGGATTGAAGCCGGGCTCGCAATTTGTCGTCGTAGGAGAGAAGGGCACAGTCATCCTCAAGGCGATCACGGCTCCATCGATGACCGAATTTGATGACTTGATTGCACAGGCACGGAAACAAGCGCGTGAGGCGGGCATGAAACGGTCCGACATTCCCGCCGCGATCAGGAGAGTCAGAGGGCGTAAGTGAGAGTTGTCCTCGACACCAACGTATTCATCTCAGCGGTGTTCTTCTCAGGTCCACCCTACAAGGTCCTTCAGGCATGGCGAGACGGGAGGCTTCAGATCGTCCTCTCCCCCGAGATTTTGGAAGAATACCAGCGAGTTGGTGTTGCTTTGGCCGAACTCTATCCGGGCGTGGAGTATGACCCGATCCTTGACTTGCTTACCGTTCAAGCTCAGTTGATTGCAGCCCCGGAGTTGCCGGAACCCGCATGCCTGGATCCGGACGACGACAAATTCCTGGCCTGTGCGTTGGCTGCAAGAACCAGGATCTTGATCAGCGGAGACAAGCATCTTCTGAAGATGAACGACTATCGGGGTATTGAAGTTCTGCGGCCACGGGAATTCTTGAACCGTTACCTTCAAAAGGAATCCGAAAGCTAACCAGTCGATGCAGCGGGCGCGGTTGGGGTGCGCTGTTGATCGTCATCGTTATCCGCGGTTAATAGGAATATGGGTTGCTGCAAAATGATACAAGTAAGATTTTCCAGAGGGCATTTGAACGAGAATCAGCAACGATTGGTAACCGCTGGGTTTGAGATCCATACCAAAGAGAGTTCAGCCCCCTCTTTTCAGAAGGATCGAATTAACTGGTTGGTGTATGAAGAGAGTGAACTCTTGGTTGGCGTTCTGACAGCTGATGTTCTATGGGATTGGATCTACATTGACGAACTCTGGGTGGACAAGAACTATCGTGGCAGAGGGATAGGGAAAGAACTGATGGACAAAGCAGAGCAATATGCGCTTTCTCAGGGCATGACAGGTCTCTGGCTTTGGACCCAGAGCTGGCAGGCAGCAGAGTTCTATGACCAACTGGGTTATAAAGAATTCACGCGATTTGTTGATTTCCCAAAAGGCCACCATAGAATTGGATTCAGAAAGCAGGTGTAGCCTCTCAGATTCGGTCGTTTGTATTCGTTGCTGAATCAACTGTAGGCGCAAAACATATCACAACATCTACGGATATTCAGATCATGACAATAGCGCATCGAAAAAAACAGACTGCAATTCCCACGAATCTGATTGCACCCTGTGGAATGAACTGCCGCCTCTGTTGGGGATTCATTCGAGAAAAGAATACATGTCCGGGATGTCTCAGGATCGATGGCAAAGAAAGTCAGAAATCCAAATATCGTGGCAAATGTAAAATAAGAAATTGCGATCAGATTGCCGGCGGCAAGATCAAGTATTGCTCTGATCGTTGTGACAGCTATCCCTGTGCCAGGTTGATACAATTGGACAAGCGATACAGAACAAAATATGGAATGAGTATGATCGACAATCTCCAAATGATAAAGGAATCGGGTATCAGGCATTTCATTCTGAATGAAAAAGAGAAATGGGCCTGTCCCATATGTGGTGAAATGATCTGTGTGCATAAGCCAGCATGCCTATCTTGTGGGCATGAATGGCGCTGAGACAAGACAGCCCAACCGTTCGGCTGTACGAGGATCGTAGATGTTCGATATCCAGAACTATGGCACTTTCATAACGGCAGTCGTTCTCTTTCAGCTCTTTCCCGGCGCTGGAACCATCGCCATCCTGAATGCTACCGCCCGGAAAGGTCTAAGCGGCGGCATGAAGGCAGTCCTTGGGACCCTGTCGGGCGATTTCACTTACATGCTTGCCGCAGTCCTGGGATTGTCCGCCATACTGGGCGCTCATGCGAGTATTCTCACGGTTGCGCAATGGATCGGTGTTGCTTATCTCTGCTGGATGGGCTGGAAACTCCTTCGCTCATCGCCGACCGCTCAGGCAATTCATCCGGCCTCGGTGCAACAAGGGTGGACCTTTTTCACGCAAGCTTTCGCAGTCAGCCTCACGAATCCTAAAGTCATCATGTTCTTCATGGCTTTCTTTCCGTTGTTTCTATGCGACGAGTCAACCCCAGTTACCCTTGTTGCGCTCATGGTCCACGTCACTGCTCTCAGTTTTCTGATTCAGACGGGCCTCGTTCTTGTGGGGAACGCCGTGGCAAACCGTCTTTCTCGGTCTCGGTATGCGGCCTTGGTCGCCAGCCGTTTCGCCGGAGCAGCACTCATCGGTATTGGCGTGAAGTTGGCAATGAACAATCGCTGAAACAACAGAACAATTGCGATAACCGGTCGCCGGTCTAGCCGCTGCTCGGTTCACCATGCCGTTCTCCGGAGCCAATGTGCCATGGAAATCGCTGATCTGAAGGAACAAGATCTCGGATCACTGTCAGAACTGTTCAGCCAATTCTGGGGCGAGTCATCCGTGTTGGAAAGCATGGTGAAGACATTCGCACGCCTGTCAGATGACCCTGACTATGTACTGCTCGGGGCTAAACAGGATGGTGTGCTTCTGGGTTTCTGCATGGGGGTCGTCTGCCGAACCCTTTACGGTGATTGCAGCCCGTTCATGGTAATCGAGGATTTCATTGTGGATGACAAACACCGACGCGCAGGAATAGGCAGCGCATTAATGTCCACAGTCGAGCAACGGGCCGTGGATCGGGGTTGTTCCCAAGTGCTGTTCGTTACCGAGAACGACAGGAGAGACGCTCACGGTTTCTACGCGGCTCAAGGCTATTCTCCCGATACACACAAGGGCTTCAAGAAGAAGTTGAGCCCTTAGCAATTGCTTCCAGCGGACGCGGACGAGCGGTGCAGCTGGAGCATGTCGACAATTCACTTGAGAGCCTGAGGATATGTGTTATGAATGAAACGGAAATCAAAGCACGCATTCTCTGTGTCTATGGAAATCCAAAGCAGGGAGGCTTTGTGCACGGCTGCGTTGGCCATATCGCAGACCATCTTGCGGAAAAGGGAGCCGAGATCGATCACCTACGATTGGGTGAATGCACCATGGGCGATTGCGTCGGATGTTTCACCTGTCTGCGGACCGGAAATTGCCCCATCAAGGACGACATGAACGAGATTATCGATCGTATTCGCTCTTGCGACGGTATTGTCACGGGCGCATCGGTTCGCAACGGATTCTTTCCGGCCATTTTCAAGCTGTTCTATGAGCGAATCACCTACATCCTGGGCTTTGGCCGTGAGCTTCGTGGCAAGTACATCCTGGCTGTCGGTGCTGTAGGCAAGGCCGGCGGCCGAAAACCGCTCGGAAGACTCCTCACTTTCCGTGAATTTCACACCTATGTGAGTGACTATCTCTTCTTTCGAACCGGAATACCGACAACTCTCACCACTGCAGACGTCGCGCCTGCTCTCGACAAAGCGGCTGACAAATTCTATGAAGCGGTTACCGCAAGGAGACCGCTCCCGTGGCGCGTCAGGATGCTCGAACGAGTCGACAATTTCATAATGCGCAAGTTCTTGCTCGAGCGGAATCCGGATCATGTTTACGACTATGTCATTTCTCGGTGGAAGGATCAGGGAATGATGCGATAGCCCCTTGCTCTCTGGGTACTGTGATGAATTGCAGAAATGGCAAAACCATCACTATAACGAATATGAGGAGGTGGCAATGATTCGAGGAATCAGGCTCAAATGCAAGGGAACACCCGCGATCCTGCTTTGTCTTTCCGTGTCTTTACTGTACAGCAATAAAGCGCTCGGCGGCGAAGTCGCCTCGATGCCCTCAATGCCTGGGCATTGGATAGTTACTTCCGATTTTCTAGTGCCGGCGGAGCAAGTTGAATCCATGAGCGGCAAACTTGGTGCGGGCCTCAGCAGTGTTCGAAACACGGTCTATGACGTAAACGGCAAACGCGTCCAGGTAAACGTAATCATAACCCCGGATACTATGAATGCTGAAAAGTTGATGATCAAGCTCGAATCCATGAAGGCGAAGGAAGCTCTCCTGCGAAAAGGCCGGATTATCTACGAATTTGTCGGGAAAAATGATGTCCTTCCTTTGATTGCAGAGGGGCGCAATCACCTGGATTCACAGTAGAGAGAAACGGTGACCTTGGTCGTTCGCTGGGGGGATACAATGGTGGATCTCGCAATTGACAAGAACACGCGTCTCCGTTCGGTGCGCATGAATGACGTTTCAGGGCTCTTCGCGCTTGTCGATTCGAATCGGTCGCATCTTCGCCAGTGGCTCAACTGGGTGGACGGCACCACATCAGAGGAGAGTATCCGCCAGTTCCTCAAATCTGCACGGGATCAAGATGCCGAGGGGCGAGGCCCTGTCTGCTGTATCGTGCATCGAAAGGCAATCGTGGGAATCTGTGGGTGTAAACCTATCGATATGCTGAACAGATCTGTAGAATTGGGATACTGGTTGGCCGCATCCGTCACCGGCGGTGGCATTATGACTCGATGCGTGAGGGCGCTGATCGACTACCTGTTCCGGGAATTCGATGTCAACAGAATCGAACTCCGCGCGGCCACTGGGAACAGTCGAAGCCGAGCCGTTGCCGAACGTCTTCCCTTCACCCACGAAGCAGATCTTCGGGAAGCCGAGTGGATCAACGATCGTTTCGTCGACCAGGCGGTATACTCGATACTCAGACATGAATGGAAGAGCGAAAGCGCACCGTAAGGGATAATGATAGAATAAAGGTCAGAGATTAGGTGAGCAGGTCTGGAATCAACTGAAACAGGAGATGGAACCGATGGAAGGAACAAAACCGAGCAATGAGGACAAAGCAAGAATCGTCAAACAGATTGCTGATCTATCCAGATTACTCGGAATGATCCCAAGCGATGATACGATTGCGGTCAATGAGCCCGTGACCGAGAATTCCATGCAGCTATCGGAATGGTTTGGGGAAGCCAGAGACTCGTTTCTGACATTGTCCGTTCTTCTTGACAAGTCATTGGATCTCAATCTCCAGTAGCCCCCCTGGTTGTGTTGTTCTTCATAGGGACGAACCACCTGTAGTGGCGAAGGGGACCTGCGATCAATCCATTCATCGTACCCTGCATGGATGGCAGGCCGGAAAGGATAAGATGAAAGAAGACTGCCCGATCATTGATGCGTGGATGCAACATCCGAACCTGGAGTTCATCAATCATCCGATGTTTGCATCTCTGCGCAGGTGGATGGGGATTGAAAAGGTAACAGAAGAAATCCCGCTCGAGGCTACCATTGATGCAATGGATCAGGCGAACGTCAAGAAAGGGCTCATCTGCGCATGGTGGGGACCGCAGGGGCAATTGATTTCCAACGAAGAAGTAGCTGAAGCCGTTGCTCGCTATCCGGACAGGCTGACGGGGGTAGGATCCGTAGACTTGTATAGACCGATGGATGCGATCCGTACGCTCAGGCGGCTGGTGAATGATTTCGGGTTTCGAGCCCTTCGAATTGTTCAATGGTTCTGGAATCTACCCCCAACGGACCGAAGGTACTACCCCCTGTTTGCTGAGTGTGTAGAACAAGGCATTCCTGTTTGTCTCCAGGTCGGCCACACGGGTCCCCTTTGTCCGTCTGAACCCGGACGTCCGATTCCCTACATCGACCAGGTTGCGATCGATTTCCCTGAATTGAAGATCGTCTGCGGCCATATCGGATATCCATGGACCACGGAAATGATTGCTGTAGCAACCAAACATGCCAATGTGTTCATAGATACCTCCGCATACACAACCAGACGCTTTCCGCAAGAATTGGTTGAATTCATGAAGAGCAACGGCAAGGAAAAGGTGCTTTTCGGCACGAACTATCCAATGATAACCCCTGCCAAATGTTTGGAAGATCTGGCAGGCCTGGAGCTCGGAGAAAAAGAAAGAGACTTCTTTCTCTTTCGAAACGCCGAGCGAATATTCAATCTCGGAAACGAGTCATAGACCAAGGTTCACGAGGGTTGTGGGGGCCGGGTCTTTCGTCTTCTGCTTGCCCTGGCCTTGGCAGTCAAACAAGGAGAGCAATGTGTTATCTTCCGACCATCTGCTTTTCGCCTTGACGTTTCTCGCAATCCTCGGATGTGGACTGATGGCCGGCCTCTTCTTCGTCTTCTCGGTTGCCGTGATGAAGGCCTTCGCCCGCCTCCCTTCAGCCCAAGGAATCGCCGCTATGCAATCCATCAATGTGGCGATCGTCAATCCGGTCTTTCTAGCCGTCTTCTTCGGCACGGCAGCCGCTTGCACGCTCGTCATTGCCGCCTCGCTGTTGAGCGGGCGCGAATCAGGCGTCGTCTACTTGATTCTCGGAAGCATACTCTATATGGTTGGCACCTTTCTGGTAACGGTCGTGTTCAACGTGCCCAAGAACAACGCTCTGGCATCGGTATCGCCGGACGACCCCGACAGCTCCATTCTGTGGGCCAGTTACCTCGACAAATGGACCGCCTGGAACCACGTCAGAACCATCTCGGCCTTTGCGGCGATGGCCTTGTTGATCCTGGGACTCTGTTGCGAGCGAACATAACAGGAGAACCACAGACCCCGGGGAGGCAATGGAATGAAGGAATCTGATCTCTACCCGCCTCTGAAGCGGTTTCTGGAATCTCAGAATTATGAGGTAAAGGGGGAGGTTCAGGACTGTGATGCCCTGGCCGTGCGCGGCGACGAACCTCCAGTAGTCGTGGAACTCAAACTGTCTTTCAATCTCGACCTGGTCCTTCAGGCTGTGGAGAGGCTCTCGCTGACTCCGAAGGTGTATATCGGTATTCCCGCGCAATGCAAGACCCTGAAGAGGCGACGCAGGCGCGTTATCAAGCTGCTCAGGATGCTCGGTTTGGGACTGCTGGCGATTGATCCGGTCCTCGAGACCGGCAGCGTAGAGGTACTTCTCGATCCAGGCGAGTACAGACCTCGCAAGTCGAAACACCGAAAGGAGCGTCTGCTGGGTGAGTTCATGAAGCGCGTAGGAGACCCGAACCTCGGCGGGACAGAGAAGAGAAAAGGCATCATGACCGTCTACCGACAACGAGCCCTGGCAATTGCCCGATTCCTGGAGGAGCAAGGCCCGACCAAGGCTGCACATATTGCCCGGACCCTTCGGGAACCGAAGGCCAGGGATATCGTGTACAGAAACGTGTATGGGTGGTTCGACAGGGTTTCCGTTGGCGTGTATGAGCTCTCGCCTCGAGGAAAACAGGAGATTCCCCTTTGGCTGAAAGAAGTAGAGGACACAATCGCTGGAAACCGGACAACCCGCCACAACACGTCCGCGCAATCGCCTGAGCGCAGGCATGCAAAAGCGCCCGGCTGAACCGGACGTTCGCTGAAACAAGAGAAATGAATCTGAGTGCTCTGGGTTTTGACCCGTGGTTTGACGAACATGCCGAAGCTGCATTGCAGCAAGGGCAGAGTATTGCTCGTGTGACGGCAGTCGATCGAGGCGCTTTCCTCGTTCGCAATGAACACGGGGAGACCCCGGCAGAGCTTGCAGGCAAGTTCCGCTTCTCGGCTCAGTCCATCATCGACATCCCGTGCGTCGGAGACTGGTGCTGTGTAGAGTTTCACACACCCGGCAGCCCAGCGATCATCCACGGGATCCTGCCGAGAAGGACTTCGCTGCGCCGCAAGTCTCCCGGCAGGACAGTGGACTTCCAGATGATTGCGGCAAATATCGATGTCGCCTTCATCGTCCAGTCCTGTCACTACGATTTCAACATACGAAGACTCGAACGATATCTGGTCATGGCCGGCGAAGGCCATATCAAGCCATTCATCATCCTGAGCAAGAGCGATTTGATCGAACCCCGGGAATTGGACGAGATGATCGCGAGTATCCGACATGCGGGTATCACAACGGATCTTCTTGCTCTCAGCAATACAACGGGAGACGGGCTGGGCGAGTTTCGTGAGCTTCTTGTTCCGGGCAAGACGTTCTGCCTGCTCGGCTCATCGGGGGTGGGTAAGACCACACTCATCAACCGCCTGATCGGGCGCGATGCTTTCGACACAAAGGCGGTGAGCGAGACGGGCGAAGGCGTCCACACGACTGCACGCCGCCAGCTGCTCGTTCTTGACCAGGGCGCAATGTTGATCGACACCCCTGGAATGAGGGAACTCGGCTTGCTTGGTACGAGCGAAGGAATGGATGCGAGTTTCTCAGAGATTCATGATCTCTCCTTGGGCTGCCGCTTCTCCGATTGCACCCACACACAAGAGCCGGGTTGTGCCGTTCTAGCCGCGATGGACGAAGGGGAGTTGAGCGAAGGCCGGTATCAGAGCTATCGCAAGCTCAAGAAGGAAACCGAGCACCACGATCTCTCGTACGTAGAGAAGAGGAAGAAGGACCGAGCTTTCGGCCGTTATATCAAATCCGTCCAGAAGCATGGCAAGAAATGATCCGAAGAACCGTTCTCTAGCGAAGCCACAGGTGACATCATGCAAGCAGGACTCTACACTCTTCTGGCCCTATGCATCGGAGCGGTGATCTCTATATACTTTCCGATGAACAGCGCTGTATCCAGATACATAGGGTCACCGCTTACGGCCAATATCTCGTTCTTTCTTGTCGCACTCGCGACATCCATCCTGTTGTTCGCCGTCTGGGGAGAGGTTGAGACTCTCGGTAATGTCAGACAAGTGCCATCTTATCTATTTCTGACGGGCTTTATCAGTGCCTTTATTGTTTTGGGAACGACCTTTCTGATTCCAAAACTCGGGGCAAGGCAGTTCTTCATTCTGACCATTGCGGGCCAAATCATCATGGCGATGGTCGTCAGTCACTTTGGTGTGCTAGAATCTCCCAAAGATCCCGTAACATTGAAAAAGATCGTGGGAGCTGTGCTATTATTCTCTGGTGCCATGGTTTCTACCATTGGATCGACGGAATGATAGAGTCCGGATCACGATAAGAGGAAAGGAGCACAAATGCGTCTCTTGATGCTTTGTGCCGCATCCGCGATGATGCTGGCCCTGTTATCCTGTTCTGCCCGGCACCCAGCGCCCCCCCAGAACAGTACCGTCAGAATTGAAGGATCCAGCACGGTCTACCCGATTAGCCTCGCCATGGCACGCGAATACGAAAGGAAGCATGACAGCACACGGATCGAGATCCACTCCTCGAGCACAGGTGCAGGATTTCAGCGGTTCGTTTCGGGCTCCATCGACATCGTGAATGCCTCGCGACCCATCAAGCGTCAGGAAGTGCAAGTGTCCAAGGCGAACGGTATTCGCTTCATCGAGCTCCCCATAGCCTACGATGCCGTAGCGGTCGTGGTGAGCCGCGACAATACCTGGGCCCGGACCATTTCGAAGGAAGAACTGGCTCGAATATGGGCGCCCGACTCAGAGGGCACGGTGGTCCGCTGGGACCAGGTGAAGCCGAATTGGCCGGAAAGGCCTCTGCATCTGTTCGCTCCGGACAAGGCCTCCGGAACCTTCGACTACTTCACAAAGGCCATCATGGGCAAGGCAGGCTCGAGTAGGCAGGATTATGTATCAAGTGATGACGATAAATTCCTTGTTGAAGCTGTCGCGAAGGATGAATGTGCGTTGGGGTATTTCGGCCTATCTTACTACGAGGCTAACGTCGACCGTCTCAGAGCATTGGCGATCCACGACAAGGATACTTCGGACGATGTCGGGCCGCAGACGCCGTCACCAGCCAATGTCCTGGCTCAAACATACAAGCCTCTATCGAGACCTCTTCTCATCTACGTTTCGGAGGCTGCGACGGCCCGTCCGGAAGTACGCGGTTTCGTCGAGTACTTCCTGAGCCATGCACGAAGACTGGTCGGCGAGACCCGATCTGTTCCTCTATCTTCGAGAGTCGCCGAAGCGACCATTCACCGCTTCAGAGAGCGAACCTATGGCACACAGTTTGGAGGAAAGGGAGCGACGGTGGGTGTTTCTCTTGATGATCTCCTTGATGTGCCCATAGAGGAGCTGATTGTGCTTCCTGTCCAGTAGGATCTGACCCATGCCTGCGCCAATCCTGGCCACCAAGCTCCATATTCCCCCGCCCCGGCCCGGAAGGGTCCTCCGTCAAAGACTGATCGAGCGGCTGAACGAAGGTCTGCACCGCAAACTGACCCTCATCTCCGCCCCCGCCGGCTTTGGCAAGACCACGCTTGTCAGCGAATGGATCGCCGGTTCCGAGCGCCCGACCGCCTGGCTGTCCCTGGATGAAGGGGATAATGATCCTACACGCTTTCTGGCTCACTTCCTCGCTGCTCTGCAGACGATCGCTGCGGATATCGGAGAAGGGGTGCTCGGTGCGCTTCAATCCCCCCAGCCACCTCCCACCGAATCGCTTCTAACGACGCTGCTCAACGAAATCACCACGGTGCCGAACGATTTCATCCTCGTCCTCGACGATTACCATGTCATAGATACCAAGCCGCTCGACGATGCGCTCACCTTTTTGCTCGAACACCTGCCACCACAGATGCACCTGGTCATCTCCAGCCGTGAGGATCCGCATCTGCCCCTGGCCCGGCTAAGGGTCCAGGGCCAATTGATCGAGCTGCGGGTCACGGACCTGCGGTTCACTCACTCCGAAGCCTCCGGATTTCTCAACCAGGTGATGGGCCTGAACCTCACCGAGCAAGACATCGTCTCTCTGGAAACCCGCACCGAAGGCTGGATCGCAGGCCTGCAACTCGCGGCGATCTCGATGCAGGGGCAGGAGGATGCCACCCGCTTCATAAGATCCTTCACCGGCAGCCATCATTTCGTGATGGACTATCTGGTCGAAGAGGTCCTGCAACAGCAGTCTGAAAGCGTACAGGCCTTCTTGCTGCAAACATCCATCCTGGGCCGCTTATGCGGCCCCCTTTGCGATGCCCTTCTGCTCGCCCCCTCTGGTTCCGCGCAACAAACCCTCGAATATCTCGAACACGCCAACCTGTTCATCGTCCCCCTGGACAACGAGCGGCGTTGGTACCGCTATCACCATCTCTTTTCTGATTTACTGCGGCAGAGATTGAATCTATGGACCGCCTCGTCAACAGAGGGTGAGGGCACGGGTGTAGCCGAATTACACACGCGTGCAAGCGTGTGGTATGAGGAAAACGGCCTGGAGATCGAAGCCTTTCAACATGCTGCCGCCACCAATGATTTCGAGCGAGCCGAGCGCCTGATCGAGGGTGAGGGGATGCCCCTGCACTTTCGCGGTGCCGTCGGCCCCGTGCTGAACTGGCTGGGCTCCCTGCCTACGACGGTACTGGATGACAGGCCCTCGTTGTGGACGACGTATGCCTCGGTGCTGTTGGCTGCGGGACATCCGGCACGGGTCGAACAGACACTGCAGGCTGCCGAGGCTGCCCTGGAGGCCGCCGAGCAAAACGACAAGAACCGAGACCTGGTGGGACGCATTGCCGCCACACGGGCCACGGTGGCTGCCAATCAGTACGAGGTGGAAACCATCATTGCCCAGTCGCGCCGCGCCCTCGAGTATCTGCACCCCGACAACCTGTCTTTCCGCACCTTCACTGCCTGGAAGCTGGGATATGCCTACTATCTTCAGGGAGACCGTGCAGCTGCCAGCCGGGCCTACACCGAAGCCATATCTGTCAGCAAAGCATCCGGGAACATCATGACGACCCTGGTGGCTACCATCGGCCTGGCCAGCCTGCAGGCAGCAGACAACCAACTCCGCCTGGCGGCCCAGACCTACCGGCGCGCCCTGCAACTGTTTGGTGACCAGCCGCTGCCCTTTGCGTGCGAGGCCCATCTCGGCCTGGCCCGTATTCTCTACGAATGGAACGACCTGGATGCCGCCCAACGGCACGCCCAACAGAGCGTCCGACTGGCGCGGCAGGTAGAAAACAACGACAGAGCCGTCCGCTGCCAGGTGTTTCTCGCGCGCCTGCAGCTGGCCCGGAGAGATCCTGCCGGAGCGGCCGCTCATCTGGGCGAGGTTGTCCAGTTCGTGCATCAGCATGATTTCCAGCATTGGATGCCTGAGGTTGCCGCAGCACAGGTGCTGACGTTGCTTCAACAGGGCAATCTCGCGGAAGCCGATCGTCTGGCTCGGACGCACCAGCTCCCCCTGAGCCGGTCCCGGGTACACCTGGCCCAGGGCGATGCGTCGGCTGCGCTGGCCTTGCTGGGGCCATTGCTCCAAGAGATGGAGACAAAGGGCTGGGAGGATGAACGGCTCCGGATCATGGTTCTGCAGGCGCTCGCTCTGCACGCGAATGACGAACAGGACAAGGCGCTACAGCTGCTGGGCAATGCGTTGGCACTGGCAGAGCCGGGCGGTTTCATCCGCACGTTTGTCGACGAGGGTGAGCCGATGGCTCGCCTCCTGGCGGAAGCTGCTGCTCATGGCATCATGCCGGACCATACGGGCAGATTGCTCGCTGCCTTTGAAGCACGCGACCGAAGCAGCGAGGGCGAATTCCATCCCCCCCCTGCCCCACCCACTCAACCCCTTGTCGAGCCATTGAGCCAGCGCGAGCTGGAAGTACTCCATCTCATTGCTCAGGGACTCTCGAATCGGGAGATCAGCGAGCGGCTCTTCGTCGCCCTCAGCACGGTCAAAGGGCACAATCTCAGGATCTTCGGCAAATTGCAGGTCCAAAGGCGCACCGAAGCCGTGGCACGTGCCCGTGAGTTGGGTCTCCTGTAACCCGCCCCCGCCCGGAAGACCCAAAACAATACCCGAAACAATACTTTGGTAGCTATACGCCCATACCGTACGGGGACTATTCTGTTCGTACATCGAGCAAGGGCACCGGCCGTTATGGAGATCTGCAGCCGGCATGGGTGAAGAAAAACAGTCTCCGCCAATAGCTGATCGGAGTCATCCCATGGTCTATCAAATTCGAATCGAGGGTCATCTGGGTCGCCAATGGACGGACTGGTTTGACGGACTGACGATCACGCTGGAAGACAACGGCGATACGGTGTTGACCGGCCCGGTGGTCGATCAGGCAGCATTGCATGCATTGCTCAGAAAAGTGCGTGATCTGGGAATGCCGTTGGTCTCGGTCATTCGCGTTGGGCCCGGCCGGTCGGATGCATCGGATCACACTGTGAAGGAATTACCGTGAAAGCGATCGTGCAGAACGGGTACGGCTCACCGGATGTCTTTGAACTCAAGGAAATCGACAGGCCACCGGTCAGGGATGACGACGTGCTGGTACGCGTTCACGCGGCTGCCCTCCATGCAGGTGACTACTTCATCATGCGGGGCGTGCCGTACCCTGTGCGCTTGGGTGTCGGGTGGCCCAAACCGAGGAACCGTGTTCCCGGGTACGATTTCGCAGGCCGCATTGAGGCGGTCGGCAAGAACGCCGGTGTTTTTCGTCCGGGTCAAGAGGTGTTCGGTACTTGCTGTGGTACCTGCGCCGAGTATGTGCGTGTGAGGGCGAAGGACTTCCTGCCAAGGCCATCGAACCTCACACTTGAACAAGCAGCGGCCGTGCCCACATCCGCACTCACTGCCCTCCGCGGTCTTCGCGATGCAGGAAAGGTGCAGCCGGGCGAGAAGGTCCTGATCAATGGTGCGTCTGGAGGCGTGGGTACGTTCGCCGTGCAGATTGCCAGGGCGTTCGGAGCGGAAGTCACCGGCGTCTGCAGCACGAGGAACGCGGACCTGGTCCGATCGATCGGCGCGGACCATGTCATCGATTACACCCGGGACGACTTCACACAGGGCGGGCAGCGCTACGATCTCATTCTAGATCAAGTAGCGAACCATACGCTTTCGGACTGCAGACGCGTCCTTACCCCCACGGGGATGCACATACCTAACAGCGCAAATGCCGGCTTGGGCTACGTTCTAAGGGCCCTCCTGGTCTCTCTGCTCATGCGCCGGCAGGGAAGCCCGTTCGTTGCAACCCCGAACCAGGAGGACCTGCTTGCTCTCCATGAGCTCATCGAGGCCGGCAAGGTCAAACCGGTTATCGACAGAACCTACCCGCTGAGAGAAACTCCTGAGGCCTTCCGGTATCTGAACAAGGGACACGCCCGAGGCAAAGTCATCATCACTGTGTGAACAGAAGGGAACAAAATGACGACAGCAACCGGTGGGATCTCGTCAATAGGAACGGTCGGCACCTTTCTCAGGCGTGGGGCATGCTCGGATACGCTTTTCACCGTTCTCAACAGCGCCTTCGATTACCCGATGAAGCCCGAAGAGAACGCCACCATGCCTCTAGCGGGCGGGATCATGCAGCATGGCTACCAGTGCGGCATGATTTGGGGCGCGACCCTCGCCGCAGGGGCACAGGCGTATCGATCCCTCGGACCCGGTTCCCTGGCCGAAACGAAGGCAATCGTCGCGGCACAAGGGCTTGTTGAGTCCTTCCGTGCCTGCAACGATCACATCAATTGCCTCGAGATAACGGATATTGACAAGTCATCGTCGACCATGCAGATGATCACGTACTTCCTTATCAAGGGCGGGACGATAGGCTGCTTTCGAAGGGCCTCGAGATATGCCCCGGCAGCATTCAGCCAGATCAACACAGCTCTTTCGGAGAACCATATCGACGTACCCTCTCCTCCGGTCAGCTGCGCGGCGACGCTCGCGAGAAGGATGGGCGTGTCCGAGATGCACGCGGTCATGGCAGCGGGCCTTGCAGGCGGAATCGGCCTCTGTGGGGGTGCCTGCGGCGCGCTTGGGGCCGCCATATGGATCATCGGAATGAACACCATCAGGAAAGGTCCCGGCAAACTCAAGTTCGAGCATCCTCGAGCCACAGAAGCCATTGAAAGATTCATGAAATGCACGGACTACAAATTCGAGTGCTCCGAAATCGTCGGACGGAGGTTCGATCACATCGGGGATCATGCCCGCCATTTGCGTGATGGAGGCTGCTCGAATATCATCGAGGTGCTGGCAAGCCAATGATCCGAAGGTCGAGCTTTCAACGCTGGTGGGAGCCGACCATGAACACAATCGTGTATACGGACTGCGTATCAGAGGGTGGATGGAATGCACGGGTCAGAGAAATTCTGGAACAGAATGTCAAAGAAATATGACAAGCGAGCCGGAAAATATGGACAGGTCTACACCAAGACGGTCGAAAAAACGAAGAGCCATCTCGGTCCGGACGATATTGTCCTGGATTTCGCATGTGGAACCGGGATCATAACCACCGAAATCGCCGAGAACGCAAAGCAGGTTCACGCTATCGATACATCCTCCGGAATGATCCATGAAGCAGAGACAAAAGCAGCCGAACGAGGCATCGAGAATATACATTTTGTTCAATCCGACCTGTTTGATGAAAGATACGACAAAGCATCATTCGATGTGATCCTGGCTTTCAATATTCTGCATCTACTGGATGACACACGGAAGGCCGTGCAGAGAATCAACGAATTGCTCAAGCCGGGAGGTCTCTTCATTTCTTCAACAGCTTGCCTGGGTGGGAAGAAGACCGTCATGAAGTCTTTCCTCTTGTTCCTCAGCAGAACACGCATCATTCCATCCATTCGGTCTTTCAAACCCTCCGAACTGGAGACCCTGATCGCAGGCGCAGACTTCCGGATCGTCGAAACCGAAGATCTGCATCGTGCTCCACCGAACTACTTTGTTGTAGCGAAGAAGATGCCGTAAAAGGGGGCGATCTGCTTCACAGCCGTCTATCCGTGAAGTGCAGAACAAGACCGGGGGCCTCCACGATGCTCCGGAGAAAAGAAGAAACCCCTTTCCCCGAACATGCGTTTCCTGGTATGATGCTGTTGATTCGCCCCCTTTACACGTGCAGATGCGCCTGCCGTCACGCCTGGCCATTCATGCGCTCGGCCTGGGGAAATGACCATGCCAGAGGAAATATCGATCCTCGAAGACCTGCGAATCATTCAGGTGACCTCTTCCGCAGAGGCGACGGTCGAAGACATCAAGGGATCGTTCGACACCGCCCTGAAGCTCAACCGGGAGAAAGGTCTGACACGAGTACTCGTCGATCAGACCAGAGCCGAATCCTTCCCTTCTACTCTTCCTTCGCTCGAGTTTGGGGAAAACCTGGCTAAGACCGCCAGAGTCCTGAGAGTCGCCGTCGTACCCTCTCCCGGGACGCGCCAGAACATGCGGTTCTTGGAGACCGTGGCACGTAACCGGGGCGGACAAATGAGATTGTTCGATTCGCCAGATGCGGCACTTGCCTGGCTGACGGACAGGCCAATGGAACCGGATGAAGGTGACGATGAATATCCGGGCTCGGGCATTGAGGTTTGACACACAGGCACATGCCGGACGAACGCCGTTTTTCTGGATCCGTATTCGAAGGGCTGTTTCCTGCGGGCATACGCAATGAGCCGAATCCTCATCATAATCCTCCTCCTTTCTCTCAATCCTTGTCTCCCGGTGGCGAAGGGCGAGATGCGCGAGTGTGTCGTCCTGTTGCACGGCCTGGCGCGCACGGAAAGATCCTTGTCGAACCTGGAAAGGCATCTGGAGAACGGCGGCTTCACCGTCCAGAACATCGGCTACCCGTCACGCGAAAAAACCATTCAAGAACTCTCCATCGAGGTCATACCGGAAGCGATCGACCTGTGCATGAAGCGGGACGCGGGAAAAATCCACTTTGTCACGCATTCCATGGGCGGCATCCTGGTCAGATACTATCTCGAACACAACGAAGTCCCGAGGATGGGGCGTGTCGTGATGTTGAGTCCGCCGAACAACGGAAGCGAGGTGGTGGATAAATTGAAAGACTCGCGCATATTCCAATGGATAAACGGTCCGGCCGGCGAGCAGCTGGGAACCGATGACGCGAGCGTTCCCAGGAGTCTGGGCATTCCGACCTACGAAGTGGGGATCATCACAGGCGACCAGTCCATCAACCCGATTCTATCGCTCCTCATCCCGGGAAGCGACGACGGCAAGGTTTCCGTTGAAAGCGCAAGGCTTGAAGGCATGAAGGATTTTCTGATCGTACACAAGACACATCCGTTCATCATGAACGATGAAGGCGTCCTCCACCAGGTCTCCACATTCATCAAGCAAGGCGCTTTTGACCGAGATTGACCAACAGAGCCGTTTTCAGCAGCGGAAAGGGCACAAGGCAGTACGGGCAGGCTAGAGTGCATCCCGGAACAAAGGACTTGCAGCGAAACGGCCTTGGGAAGTAAATGAATCAGGCGGGCCCGCGGTTCATCAAAAGATATGCAACCAGGCCTGAAGGGATGGAGGGGATCGTAACGGAACCGGACCAGAAGCCAGCCGAAGGGGGACGACATGTCGGACAGAATCGAGGGAAAGGGGAGTTGCCTTTGCGGTGCCACGAGCTTCGTGGCCAAGAGCATGGACAGAAGCGTCGGCGCATGCCACTGCACGATGTGCAGAAAATGGGGTGGCGGCCCCCTGATGGCGGTCGACTGCGGCACGGAGGTGTCGTTCGAGGGTGACGACAACGTTTCCGTGTTCGACTCGTCTGAATGGGCCGAACGCGGCTTCTGCAGAAAATGTGGAACCCACCTGTTCTATCGACTCAAGGATGCCCGGCAGTACATCATGCCGGCGGGCATTCTGGACGAGCAGGATCGCCTTGTCTTTGATCATCAGGTGTTCATCGATGAAAAACCTTCCTACTACTGTTTTTCCAATGAGACCGAGAACATGACCGGGGCCGAAATGTTTGCCAAGTACGCCCCTCCATCCGAGTGATACGATGTTGATCGTCAGAGACGCAGAAGAGGCGGAGGCCCGCGACATAGCATATCTGCTCAATCTGGCGGGCGAAGGCATCCCGGAGTACTTGTGGAGAGGGGGAGTGAAGGGAAAAGAATCTCCATTGGATGTTGGGACCCGGCGTGCCGCCCGAGAGGAAGGTGTTTTCAGCTATACCCGTGCAAGGGTCTGTACGGCGGACAACCGTCTGGTGGGCATGGTCCTTTCCTATAGACAGCCCGACCCGTATGGAGTGGGGGATCTTTCCGAATACCCGGAGGTTGTTCGCCCCCTGGTCGAACTGGAGGCACAGGCGCCGGGGAGCTGGTACATCAATGCAATCGCTACGTTTGAGGGCCATAGAGGCAAAGGGGTGGCACGAACACTCCTTGCCGACGTGGAGGATCGCGCCCGAGCCAAGCTGTGCGATCGCCTCAGCCTGATCGTCGCGTCCGAGAACCCAGGCGCCAAGAGGCTCTACGAACACATAGGCTTCAAGCCTGTCACCTCTTTGCCTGTAGTCCCATATCCGGGTTGCCTGCACGCCGGCGACTGGATTCTCATGATAAGGGACCTACAGGGCGCATGACAGGCGGACTGGGCACCCGGAATTGAAGAACACCGGGGCCTCGAAGACTGATTCCCGGCCCCCGTCAGCCTTACAGGGAACCGGATCGCTTCCCCGTCATCTCCTCGACCTGAACTCGGATGACCGCGGTGTGTTTCAGTATGGATTCCGAGTAAGGCTGCCAAGGCCCGCACCCGTAGTGCTCCATGATGGCGTCCAACCCGTTTCGTCTGTCCTCCGGGGCTTCCAGGACCGAAGCGGTCCCGAAACCGATCACGCTGGCAAACCTCATGCCCCAGTCACAGGGTTGTTCCGCCCGGATCACTTCCAGGTCTGTGTCGATTTCGAAGCAGACGCGAGGGTTCGCCCGGATCATGTCCATCTTTCTGCCCTCTCGGGCGCAATGAACATACAGGCACCCGTCGCGGTAGCCGAAATTCATGGGCACCACGTAAGGGACGTCGTCCTTGCAGAGCCCGAGCCTCAAGACCGGTGCCTTTTCGATGATCTCGACGATCTCCTCCAGGGCCTTGATTTCCTTGTCTTTCCTCCTCACCCGAATCCTCCCCTGCAGGATTCCCCGGCTGCTTCAACCGCCCTGCCCGGTTTCGTTGAATTGCTCGCGAACCGCCTCCAACCGCTTCCGATTGACCCCAAGGTCCGAGTATCCCTTCCGAGATGCGGACCGGCAATGAATGACCTTGTTCGCTTCGTCGAACCAGAATTCCACGTCGTCCACGAACCGGAAGAGCCGGGAGCTGCACTCCAGGTGCATGTATTCCTTTTCCAGGCGGACCACCTTTGTGCGAGGCATGTCGCGCACGATCTTCTCGAGGAGATCCCGGGCTTCCTCGAGGGATGTGTCGTAGGCGATCGGATCGATGCCGTGTTTCTCGTCCGTGCTCTGTGAGGAAACACAATTCGGCGAGCTCGGGCAGGGCGCCAGTCTTCCCTCCTGCACCCCCAGGTTCGACGGCCTCGTTCCGGAACACCCCACCATCAACACGACCACAAGCCAGAGGACTTTGCTCCAAGCCTCCATGGGGTTCTCCTTTGCGGATCGGGTTCGTTTTCAGGGGAGCGGCTTTCCTCGGATTCCCACGTTCACCCGGTAGAGCCGCCCGGTGAAACCGTAGCAATAGAGAGACTCAGGATCGAAGGGCTCGACACCGAAGGCGATGTTCGTGATGATGTCCCCTTGCAGAATGTCCACGGTGAAGAGCTCCTCGAATCTTCCGTCCGGTGTATAGACGAAGACCGAGCTGTCAAGGAGTCTCGTCGGCAAAAGCTCTATGTAGGCGCTGAAGACAACATAGAGGTTGCCCTCTTCGTCAAAGGCGAGCCCGTCCCCAGCGAGTGAAAACTCGTCGACCAGCGTCTCGAGGTCGCCCGCTTCTCCTCCTGGACCGATGGACACGCGATGCAGCCCCCCCCAGACGCTTGGGCTGGGTATACAGAAGAAGGCCGGATTCTCCGTCAGGATGTACAGGTATGCCTCCTCGGCGTCGAAGGCAAGGCCGTTCGGCCCGGGGATGGAAAGGAACTCCGTCGTCTCCCCGGTGGTCGGCGAGATTCTGTAGATCATCTGGTCACAGGTGGAGGACACATAGATCTCGCCCGAGCTGTGGACCGCCATGTGGTTGGGAAGCGCGAAGGGCTGGCTTCCGAATCCCCCGGAAAGGATCTCGCTCCGGCCGGAGGCAGTGACCCGCTTTACCGAAGTGCCGGATTCCCCGTTCTCGCAGATGTACAGATCTCCAGAGGACCCGAAAGCGATCCCTGCCGGGCTCTCGACTCCCTCGCCTGTGAGCTGCAATTCGACCGCGCTCGATCCGGGAGCTGTGATATTCAGGATGGCCCCGGGGCTGCCCAGGAAGAGCCCCCTGCCCTGTTCGAAGGCCAGATCCTCGCTGGGAATTCCCGCCGGCCCCTCGAAGACAAGCTCCAACGCCGGCCTCTCTCCCGGGTTCGCCCACGCTGCGAAATCGACAGCGTCGTCCCCGGCGGACGCTCTCAACCGGTTTTGGACAGGGGCGATGCCCAGTGTCCAACGGACCGAAGCCATTCCGTCGGAATCCGTAACCGCCGACGGGCCGGATACGGTCCCCCCGCCTCCGGTGATCGTGAACGCAACCGTTGTCCCTTCTATTCCGGCCCCCTCGTCATCGTACGCACGCACGACGATAGACTCCGGAAGCTCACGTCCGGTTTCGCCGATCTGCTCATCTCCACTGACCTTCTCCACGAAGACGGGGCTAGCCGGCGACGGTGGCACCTCGTCCTTGTCGTCACCACACCCGGCAGCAACCAGGCCCACCAAGACGCCAAACATCACACAGAGACAGTGCAGACACACCCGGGTTGAACTCTTCATGGGACGTTCCTCCGAGAAAGATCCGGATAGACCCCTTGGCCAGAACCTATTCCGACATGGGCACAATGTCAACGGTAAATCGAGGCGGGACGATTGAATCGGGCAAGACGATGGGAGTTGGGAGGTTTCCGGCCGTCGAAGAAATCGCAGGCCCGGTAGTATTTCAGATCCTGAGTCCAGACGCGAAAGTATTCCTGGTCGCACCGCGCTTTCTTCCACAGGGATCGAGGATTCGAAGCACCCTGCAGGAGGGGCCCGGCCAATTCCGAAGGATCTCGAAAGCACTCCCAGTCACAGAGGGTACAGGATGCCTCGGCAGCAGACCCGCCTCTGTCGAGATCCCAGAATCGACCCATGTTCTCACAGCCACGATAACCGCAAGGGTAGGTATTCCCGTCCCTCGAGTCGACGAAGAAGAAGTCTACTCCTCCCCGACAAGGATAGGCGGCACGAGATTCATCGTGGGAGTATTCACGGTGGAGCGCCAACAGCGAGACGCGTGGTGAGAAGATTCGGATCTTGTGCCTGAACTCCGGAATCACCTCCATCAGCGCCTCGAAGAGCAGAGCCTTTTCTTTTCGGGTGAACCTCACAACATCGTCCGCCGAGGTGGCCGCATAGACGGCGTTCAGATCGTTCGCGCTTCGGTCCACGTCGACGCTCATCGGATAGCATGCATTCACCATGGTGAAGCCCAGGTCGATGGCAAACCGATAGTACCGCCGGAAGGCCTCCTTGAAGAACTCGGAGAAAGCCCGCTCTTGCTCCAACGTCTCGAGGGGGGATCGGCAAGCATCTGCGGCCGACTCGCCTCCGATGTGACGATTGATCCCGAGGTTCACGGCCGGATAGATGCCGTACGAGTGGAAGATGGGCAAGGCCCACTCGATCCCCTCGACCACACCCGGCAGCCCGCGCATGCGCTCATGCACGGACGGCACGGCAGAATCGAGGCTGATCCACAAATTGCGCAGTCGGGTCGCGGCCAGGGATTCCGCAATCCGCGCTATCCTGGACCGACCCTTCTCCCCGCTACCGCCCCTGAGGAAGAAACCGTTCGTTCCGGTGCGGATGCACCGGATCCCGGCCTCCCCCGCGTAACGGATCATCTCGATCAGCTCGTCCGGGAAGAGGAAGGGCTCACCACCGGTGAAGGAGACGACCTGGACCCCCTTCTCGGCCGCGCTGTCCAGGATCCTTTTCACATGCTCCAGGGGCAATTTCGATCGGGAGAACTTCTCAGAGGCCCGCATCCCGCACTGCGGGCAGGAGGCATTGCAGCGGTCTGTAATCTGTATCACCACCTGCCCGGGCAACCTCTTGCGAAACAGGTCGGCCAGCAGTGGCCCGGCCCGCAAGGGAATCCTCATCTGCGTCTCTTACCCCCACGAGCGCTCAGCATGCGTTGCTCGCCCGGCGCAGGGGATCACAGTTCCGGTAACTCTCCCAGAGCCTCAGGTAGGCCGCTTCGAAGGAACGATCCTGCACGTACTTCCGCGCGTTCCTCTTCATCTTCTCGAGCAGTTTCCGGTTGTCGATCAGCTGCAGCACTGCCTGCAGGAACGATTCTTCGTCGTCGCTACGGACGATATAGCCGGTTCTTCCCGGAATCAGGTTTTCTTGCGGCCCACCCTGATCCGTGACCACGACTGGAATCCCCGAAGCCTGGGCCTCGAGCACCACGTTGCCGAAGGTGTCGGTGGTGGAGGGGAAGAGAAAGATGTCGCTGGAGGCATACGCCTGGGGCAGATCCTCGCCGCCCAAAAATCCGGTAAACGTCACGGGCAGGCCTTGAAGCGCCTGTTTCATTTCCTCCAGGTAAGGGCCTTCTCCCACGACAACCAACCGGACGCCGTCACGAATTTCAGCCAGCTTCTTGTAGGCTTCAACGAGCTGGGGCAGGTTCTTCTCCTTGGACACCCGTCCCACGTAGAGGAGCTTGAGCTCCTTTTCGATCACCTTGAACCGCTTATAAAATCCGTTTGCTTTCGAAGGATGGAATCTCTCGATATCGATCCCGCGGGCATAATATTTGACCTTCTCCTGGGGGATGCCCTTCTCGACCAGCTCTTCGCCCGTTGCTCGGGAGGGAACATAGATGACGTCCATCTGACCGTAGAACCATAGCATGAATTTCCAGGTGAGCTCCTCGAGGGAACCGTCATCGGTCAGCTGGGTGATGTATTGCGGAAGGGCCGTATGGTACGTACCGTACAGCGGCAGGTGGAGGATTCGGGAGATGGCGAGCGCGGCCAACCCGATCGGACCCGGCGTGGCTGCATGGATGTGCGTAAAACGCTTCTCATAGCAATAGTGCAGCATCTTCAGCAGGGGCGGGTAGTAGAGCTTCATCAGGTCGTATTCCGGCATCTCGAAGGTCCCGATCGGCTCGAAGTTCGTGATACCGTCCGCATCCGCCTCCGGACCGCACGTGATCATCTCGAGTTGTTTGTCGTTCTTCCGGGCGATCTCCAGCTGCATTTGCAGGGTCGTCGCCACCCCGTTGACATCGTGGAAGGTATCGGTGAAATGGGCGATCTTGAGTCGATGGGACTGTCCTTTCTCCACCTTTCCGGCCAGACGATCTCCCCAGGTCGAGGCGTGCAGCCGGTCCTTGGTGAAGTGGGTGTAGCCGACGAAGTAGGGCACGAGCAGGGTGTAAAGGGAACCGACGGACCCGATCGTGTGAAAGATGTCGAACAGGTTCGCGCCGGAGACGCTTTCCAGGATCGTGTCGGCGGACTGCCTGAGAACCTTCTCCGATATGCGGTCCACGAAACGGAACCAGACTTCGGTCGTGGAGCCGGCCTCGATCTCGCCGGAGCCGATGAGACCCAACATCTCTGCATCGTTCAGGATGATCTTGCGGGCTTCCTTCTTGAGCAGGGCATGCATCGTCGTGGGCCCGGCTTTCAAACGAAACCCCGTTCTTTTCGGATCGGCTCCGGGGCTCGCTTCACCGACTCGACCCTCTTGCTGCTGTTCTCGGGGCGGAATCAGAACCCGGTCCACGAATTTCAATACGGCATCCTGGTTCTTGAAACGATCCAGGGAGAACTTGGAATTGTAGAACTGGTACATCACGCTGTAGATCGTATGAGCCAGGTGCTTTGGGGAAGAGGCCTCTCCCCCCACACGCGATCGACCTTCCTCGATTGCCGAAAGAAAGGTCTCCGTGTTGTCCACGTCATCGACTTCCGTGTAGGTGCTCGCGATATTGAGAGAAGAATGATCGTCGGAGCCGCCCACGAGGTTCTTCTTCCAGGGTTCCGAGAACAAAGGCTCCAGGCTGTGCTTCTCCGACAGCCTCTCCAGATCCTCTCGGGTGAGATTCCGGAGAATTCCGGCCAGGTCACGGTTCTGCTCACCGTCGCGGGCGCCGTTCAGCTCGAAGTTCTTGAAAAGCAGAAGAGTTTGTTCGAAATGTTCGAAGGTCAGCCGATCATTGATCGAATACATCGGATGCGCAAGGGCATGGACGATCCGCTGCCGGACGAGATAGGGTGCAAGCTCGAAGACGTTCTCACGCAGGAGCGAGATATCCTCGTGCTGTGCTTCGGTGATGTTGTATGCAAGCACATGGAGCTTGCAATGGTCTTCCGGGAAATAGGTAGTGATTTCCTCACTGACGAAGGTGTTTTCCAGATGGGCAATCTCGAGGCTTCCGGCCAGCGTGTTGTGGTCGGTTATGGTCACGAGATCCATGCCTTTCCCCTTTGCCAGAGCATAGAGCTCGAGCGGATCGGTGTAACTCTCCGATGCCCCCAGCTTGCGGAGAATCCACTGTGAGGGCCGTTTGGAGTACCTCGAGTGGACGTGAAGATCCGCTTTGAGCATCCTTTCGTTCATGTGCTGTCCTTCCTTTGTTCGAGACGACTCTTTCTTGTTGCTTGATCCCGGGTCCATCTTTCCATGGACTCTTTCGGGATGTCGCAGGCAACAAGCCTGTCAATTTATTGTATCGTCCTAGAAATAAAGCATTCTTATTGCCGTTCGATTACCTTTTTACTAAGATCTGATCATGAATATGGAACAGACCTTAACAATCCCTTGACGAAGCGGAGGAATGCAGGGGTAGGAGCTTATCCGGGACGATTTGGAGGAGATCTTGGGGTGCAGGCACCTTCGGACTTGCTGCTATCGGATGGGAGACGGCCGTCCTCTCAAACGCCTGTCGCACAGGCGCTCAGCCAGGAATGTCAATACCATGAGGGACATCATGAGGAAGAAGACTTGCACTCTGTTGACTCGCGTTATCAAATGATCGCTCACTCCACTCACGTAGGGATGGTCTTCATCCAGCCGGTCCATCAAGAAATCGTAGTCCTGGTCGGATAACCCGTATCGGGAGTTGCTGAATGTACGTGTGAAGTACTTCTTCAAGATCTGATCTTCTCTGTACGCAACCGTGCAATCATGCCGCTGTCTCTTCTCACCGTCCTGGGGCTGATAGGCGGTTCTCAGATAGCGGTCTCTCCTGAATACGTGCACGCGTGCCTCATGAACAAACGGATCCACTGATGGAGTATATCTCTTCAAGAAATCTCCGTATTGTTCATCTGAAGGGTAGCGATCGATGATTTGTGCCGCTTCCAGACCTCGCTCGGTATCTTGCCGACGAATTCCTTCGATGGTGAATCGGGAGAAGAAGGTTCCAATCTCGGGATCCACATAGCGATACCCGTATTCGGTCATGACCGTGTCATTCTGTTTCAAAGAAGCCAGGCCCGGTATTCGCTCCGCATACCAGGCAACAAGGTCGGGCGTATTGAGAAGGCACATTGTGAAAAGCAGAAGTACGGTCAACAGAATGCGACAGACAGACCGGACAGATGAAGAGGAGATGCTCTTGTCTATGATAGGCGGCCGAAAAGCCATGAGAACAATGGCCAGCATCAGCCCGACGGAGACTGTATCCAAGGCGATATCTCCGAAACCGAAGAGCCTCTCCGGTACGATCCACTGGATGATCTCATCCACGGTGCCCACAATGACTCCCAGGAGAAGGGCGATGAGAAACACCGTACGGTCGCGAAACCGGTGGACAAGGGCTCGGTAGAGCAGAAGCCCCAGAATTCCATACTCAATGAAATGCACGCTTTCCTCGGGAGAATGCTTCAGCTGGAGGGCGGTGTGAACCCATATGGACGTGATGGCGAAGAGCCAGAAAAGCCTGTTCCAGACCCTTGAGCGGTACAAGTAGACAAGGTAGAATACCGTTCCCGCAGCTGCCGCAATCACACAGGTCATGACGGCAGAGAGAAATATCTCACGGCCATAGTTTAACTGAACAAATTCCTGAATATCACGTGCAATGGGGACCGTCGCATAGATGGCGAGTGTGCAGAGCAGGACATAGGCCCATGAAACGGCTTCGCTTTCGCGTGGTGGAGTTCTGAACATGTCTGATCAAAAGAAACGGCTTCGTCCAGCGAGTCTAATCGTTCACAACTTCATCCCATGAGACAACATTCCGTATTGTACCACTCCTAGAGGTTGATAACTAGAGCCAGGAGTGGGGGTTCCATCGCCCTGGGTGCCGATGGGCGGAAGGGAGCAGCATCCAAGAGAAAGAGGTAATCCATGAAGAGGCAGATGAAACAATTGAATCCTTTCCTCATCGCGCTCCTCGTCTCTGTCGTCTTCCTCGCCTGTGAGAGGTTGTCTCCCAGGAATACGCCGCCTCCTACGACCGAGCCTGCTCGGATCAAGAACGTGATCATCATGATCGGCGACGGCATGGGATTTCAGCAGTTGGGTCTCCTTGTCAGTTACGCCCGCTATGCGCCCGAGTCGGTCTATCGGCCGAGGGGGGGCAAGGCCGCGCTCGAGAGCATCATGGAGGAAGGCACGATCGGCGTTGCCTGCAACGAACCGGCCAATGCCCTCGTGGCTGATTCCGGGGCCTCGTCCACGCAGATAGCAAGCGGAAAGTGGGCGGGTGGGGAGATGATCGGTATCGATAAGGAAGGCAATGCCGTGAAGGGCATCCTCGAGGTCGCAGAGGAGATGGGGAAATCCACGGGACTGGTCACGGACACGGCGATTACCCACGCCACGCCCGCTGCGTTTGCCGCCCATCAGACTCACCGATCGAAACAGGGCGAGATCGCCGTCGATCTCCTCGAGGCGAACGTGGATGTGATGCTTGCCGGAGGCCTGCAGTGGTGGATTCCGCAAGAGGCGAACGACCCGGATTCGGAAACCCACAAGGAACTCGTGCGACGCACAGGCGGAACGATCGAAATTCGTTCGAAGCGGGAAGACAACCTGAATCTGCTCGAGGAGGCACGGGCACGGGGGCTTGCCCTCTGCTTCAACAGGGCGCAGCTCCAGCAGGCTTCCGGAAACAGGGTTCTCGGCCTTTTCGGCCGCAGCGCTCTGATGGCCGGAATCGAGCAAACAAGAGCCGGGGAGGACCCGGACAGAACGATTCCGACCCTGAAGGAGTTGACCTCCAAGGCCCTGGACATGCTCTCTACGAATCCGAACGGGTTCTTTCTCATGGTGGAAGCCGGCATGATCGATTGGGCAGGCCATGGCAATGATACCGGCGCCCTTCTCCACGAAATGATCAAGTTCGATGAGACGATCGCCCTGGTGCATGAGTGGACGCAAGGCAGGCGGGACACCCTGGTCCTGGTCACGGCCGACCACGAGACAGGCGGGTTCGGCTTCAGCTATTCCCGATTCAACCTGCCCGCACCTCGATCCCTCCCCGGTTCAGCGTTCCAGGGAGAGATCTTCCAGCCCCGGAAGAATTTCGGTGACCGTCGCCTTCTCGATGCGATCTATGCCCAGAAATTGACCTACCGGGAAATCATGCGGAAATTCGATGCCCTGCCGGAGTCCCAGCAGGAACCGAAGGCACTGGCCGAAATCATCGAAGCGAACACCGAGTTCCCCATCACGGAAGAAGAAGCGGCCACGATTCTCCGAGAGGAAACCGAACCCACGGGATTTTACAGCATGAAAGATGACTTCAGGAGAAACCTGCTGGCCCGGGTCGTCTCGAAGCGTCAACTCACCGTCTGGTCCACGGGAAGCCACACGAACGCACCCGTTCCCCTGATCGCTTACGGCCCTTCCCATGTAACGAGCCACTACGGCAAGATGATGCACAGCACGGAGTGGGGCGGCAAAACGATCGAAGTCCTGCGCCACGGGCGATGACAGTGCCTTTTTTTAAGAAGTGCGCAGACGTGCGATCCTCATGGGTCCGCGTTTGATCCTCGGTTTTCCGATTTGGTATGATACCTAACTTGTCGAAAAAGAAAGGGGACAGTCAAATGATTCGGCAGGAAAGACAGGAAGGCGTATGCGTCATGACCATGGACCACCAGGGCGATAACCGGTTCCATCCGGACTTCGTCCGGGCGATGATCGACGGGCTCGACCAGGCGGAGAAGGATCCGGAGGTTCGGGCGATCGTCCTTACCGGGGCAGACCCCAAGTTCTTCTCGAACGGACTCGATCTGGACTGGCTCATGGCCCATGCGGGCAACATGGACGATGTGCTCGGCTATCTTCAGCTCGCCAACGACATGTTCAGGAAATGGACCCTCTATCCGAAGCCCACGGTGGCGGCTCTCAACGGACACACCTTTGCAGCCGGACTCTTCATGGCCGCCCACCTGGATTTTCGCTTCATGCGGGAAGACCGGGGTTGGATCTGCCTCCCGGAGGTGGACATCAACATACCTCTTCTCCCCGGAATGATCGCCATCTGCCAGGCCACCATGCGGCCGGACGGCTTCCGCAAACTCTACTACACGGGCGCACGACTGACCGGACCCGAGGCTGTCGAAATCGGCTTCGTGGAAGAGACCAAACCGATAGACGACCTGGTCCCGGCATGCGTCGAATTCGCGAGCATGCTCGGCAAGAAGAAGTCGGCCACCTACGCGGAGATGAAGCGCTGCATTCGTGCCGAGATCGCTCGCATCCTGGAGGAGGTCGATCCTCACCATTTCGAGGAAACCATCTCTTTTTCGATGAAACCTTGATGGGACGAAGACCGACTCGCCGACCGAAGCCTCGAAAGATGGAAACAGAACGAGGGGAATCATGAAGAGCGCTGATGTGGTCATTATCGGAGCAGGCATCGCAGGCGCATCTATGGCCTACTACCTCGTTCAGCATGGCTGTAAGGACGTTCTGATCGTCGAGCAAGAAGACACGCCCGGGTACCACACCTCGGGACGAAGCGCGGCCGTACTGAGTCAGCTGGATGTGGATGAGATCTTCATGAAGCTGAGCATCATGAGCGCCCCTTTCTTCTATTCTCCGCCCGATGGCTTTGCCGACGTGCCCCTCATCAACCCGAACGGAATCCTCGTGGTCGGCCAGGGGGCTCCTTTCAAGTTTCTGCGTGGGGTCGCAAGGCTTTCCCGGAGGCTCGGCATCGCATCTCAGGAATGGAGCCCGCAAGAGACCGTGAAGAAGCTGCCGGCCCTAGAAGAGGATTTCATCGACGGCGGTGTGTTCATCACGGACGACGGGGCCCTGGATGTCCACGCCCTGCTCTGGGGCTTCCTGAACGGTGCGAAGAGAGGCGGGGCGAGACTGGAATTGAACGCGAAGGTTGAGGGCATCCACACAGAGGGGAAGAGAGTGTGCGGGGTAACGACCAGCGTGGGGGAGATCGCCAGCGAGCGGGTCGTGAACGCGGCCGGTGCCTGGGCAAACTCGATGGCGGTCCTGGCCGGTGCCAGGCCGCTACCCTTGACTCCCTGCCGTCGTCACATCATCGTCACGCAGCCCCGGGACGACTTTCCTATCGAGGACTGGCCTCTCACCATGGACACATCGAGGCACTTCTATTTCAAACCCGAATCGGGCGGAGTCCTCGCAAGCCCGATGGACCAGGAGCCGATGGAGCCGTGCGATGCCCACACGGACGAGATGCAGGTCGCCAAGGCCGCCGATTTCCTGACAAGATTCACACCGAAGATTGCCCCGAAGACGATCACGAACCAATGGGCCGGGCTCAGGACGATCGCTTCAGACCATGCTCCCATCGTCGGGGAAGATCCGGAGGTGAAGGGATTCTTCTGGTGCGCGGGTCAGGCGGGTCACGGGATGGAGACCGCTCCGGCCCTGGGCGAGATCGCGGCCGAGCTTCTCCTCCAGGCTCACACCCACCGGTTCCCGCCCGAGTTGATCGCCCCGGACCGCTTCCACAAGGGTGGGCTTTCCTGGCCCGCGATCGTGGCTCGCCGAACCGCCTTCTTCCTGAAGTGGCTCGCAAGCCCCACCCGCGTGTAGATCACGTTCAGGTATTTTCCGACACAGGCAGGGTGAAACAGAAGGTCGCGCCTTCTCCCAGCTCACTCTCCACCCAGATGCGTCCCCCGTGGCTCTGGATGATCTTCCTGGCGATGGACAGCCCGATGCCCGTTCCGGATACCTCCTCGGGCTCGAGGGTGTAGAAGATCTGGAACACCTTTGCCTGGTGATCCTGTGGGATGCCCGGTCCGTTGTCGCTCACCCGAAACACGTGCTCCTTGTCTCCCAGGGTACACCCGATCTCGACGATTGCGCCCTCGGGCCGGTCCGTGTATTTGATTGCGTTTTCCACCAGATTGTACAGGACCTGATAGAGCCTGTTTCGGTACCCCTGGACAAGGGCAAAGGGGCCTTTCTTCCGAAGGACGATTCCCTTCTCCCTGGCAAGGGGCTCTGCATCCCGTATGACCGTATCCACCAGGGCTCCGGTGGAGACCGTTTCAAAGGGTATCAGGATCTTGTCGGCCCGATAGAACTCCAGCAGGTCACTGACCATCCTGTCCATCTTGTTCACGTTGATTCGAATCCAGTCCAGATACTGCAGGCCCTTGTCGCCCAGGATGGAAGAGGCGAGCCTGTGAAGCCGGGTCACCATGCCCCCGACAACGAGCAGAGGGGACTTGAAGTCGTGGGTGATGGAGTAAATGAGGCTCTCCAGTTCGTCGTTCTTCTTTTCCAGGTCCGATGCATAGCTGTGGAGCTGCATTTCCATCCTGGCACGTTCACTCACATCCCTGAACACGCCGTCGATACTGGCGGGCCATCCCCTCTCGTCGATGAGGATGTGCGCATTCACGGACATGGAGAGGGCCTGCCCGTCTCTCCTGCGCAGGTGTACGATGTAGTCTTCCAGGAACCCTTTCTCGCCGAGCTCTTTCTCAAAGCGCGTCCACTCGGAAGGGCTGACGTACAACTCTTTCAACTCTTTGCCGATCACATCCTCCGGCTTCTCGAAACCGAGGATTCTGGCCCCGGCCCGGTTCAAGGCCGTGACCCTCCCTTCGTCTCCAATTCGGCAGACGATGTCCTGCATGTTGTCGAACAGATCCCGGTAGTCCTTCTCGGAGGCCCGCAGGCGATCCTCGAGCCCTTTGCGACCCGAGATATCGGTGATGTTCGCGAGCGTCCCCGTGCAGTTCCCCTCCGCGTTGAACCGGGGGGCGCCCCGTATCAAGCAGGTGATCTGCGTCCCGTCACGCCGGGTCATCTGAATCTCATATGTTCCCACTTCCCCTTCCAGGCGTTTGTCGATCTGATCGAAGAAGAACTTGGCGTTCGCTTCGTCGAAGAGCTCGAAGGCGGATGTGTCCACGAGCTCGGATACGCCGTAGCCCAGAAGTCGGGCCAATTTCTCATTGGCAAAAAGGATGCGGCCCTGGGTGTCGAGCACCCAGAAGCCGTCGTTCATCGTCTCGATCAGGCTCCTGTAGTCCGACTCGGACTCGGCCAGCCTCCGGCTCTTCGCCTGGACCTCTTCCTCGAGCTCCTGCACCTTCTCGCGCCAGGGCTCGATCTTCCTGCGCTCCCGATCCTCCCGGACGTTCAGGAGACAGAGTGGATCCGTATTTCCTGCCGGTCGGACGACGCGAAACTGTGCGATACAGGTCAACCAGAAACCCTCGGCATCCCGGATGCGGAGCCGTATCTCCGGCCCACCGGACTTCATGGGCGGAGTTCTCTTCTTGAAGAAGAACGAAAGGGCCTCCAGGATTTCCGGGGAATCCTCGGGGTGCACAAGGTCTGCAAAGGGGCGATTCAGGGCAGGCTGTTCCGGAACTCCGAAGCGCTCGGAAGAGGAGTCGTTCCAATGGCGAAGGGTCCCGGCTTCGTCGACGACCATCAGGCATTCCTCCAGATGGTCGAGAATCCCCAGGATCTGCGCTACGGACAGAGCCGCCGATTCCTCGCCCGGCTGGCCCGGTTTCTCGGACTTCTCAATTGCCACTGCGAATCCCGAATCGAGGGTTTGAGGCCGGTTCAGGGACTCCGACCTTATCGAAAAGAGGCTGGCCACAGTGCCAAGAGAGACTCGCGAAAAAATCCGGACCAGCTCGTTCTGCTGGGTTCAGGCACCGCTTATTTCGCAGTGCGGGAGCATGTTTGAGGGTGCTACCCGATTTTCCCGGAAATGGCGGGCTTCGTCAAGGACAATCTCGATCGCATGCTCGAGCCCTTCGGCGGTTCATCCGATGCCGAAGAAGCTGCCCGACCTTCTTGCGATCTCTCTTGCCGCCACGCAAGCGAAGAAGAGCAACGTGATCAACAGCGCAGAGTTGGCGACCCAGCCGTTGCGGAACGAGGCTCCGACCCAGGCTTCTCGATTGTTCATGATGAGAAGGCTCAGGGCCAGCAAGGGCATGAAGAAGGCGCCTACGATCGCATAGACGAGCTGAACCTGCTGGACCGAGATCCAGAGCAGACACAGGGGAACCACCGTCATCCCCAACAAAACCCAGCGATAGAGTCGAGTTTCGCTGAGGGAATCGAGCGCGGCGCGCCTCTGTCTACCGGTCAACCCGGCCAGATCTGCAAACAGGTAAGGGACACTCTGCCAGACACCCAGCAGGCTCGAGAAGACGGCGCCCCAGAACCCGAAGAGAAACACCCATCGGCCGGCGGGCCCGAGGACCGACTCCAGCTGCCCGGCAAGCTCCAGTGCCACGGTCGGCCCTTTCTCGATGCTCACCCTGGAACCGATCATCACCATGGCGATGCCGAACAGGGCGGTCATCAGATAGCCCACGCCAAGATCGATCCGGCTTGCCGCCAGGCCGGCCATTCCGCTTCTTTGCTTCTCCCGAATCCAATAGCCGTAAGAAAGCAGGGTGACCGTTCCGCCCACTCCCCCGATGACCCCGATGAGCCATCCGACACCCTTCTCGGGGATTCCGGGCACCAGGCACCCTCTGAGCACGGCACTCCAGTCGGGCCGCATCAGGAACGCGGTCAGGATCACGGTCACGAACATCAGGCCGATCATGGCGGACATCATCTTCTCGAACAATCGAAAACCACCGATACGGACAAGAACGTATCCGGCCACAGAATGAAGGACCCCCCAAAGGGCCTTGGAGACCCGCAGGTCCTCCCCCAGTGGGAGCAATCCCGTTGCTGCAAGGCCGCATGCGCTCACCAGGGCGCCCCCGACAAAGAAGCTCCAGAGAAGGAGGTACATAAGGAAGATCCAGAGCCACCAGGGGCCGAGCCGCGTGACCCATCCTTCCAGCAGGGTGGTCCCAGTCGCCATCTGCCAGCGTGCGACTCCTTCGGTGAGAAAGTACTTGAGGACCGCCCCTGCCGGGGCTGCCCAGAGGATCGCGACCCCTACTGCAGAACCTGCGATGCTTGCCGTCAGGAGATCTCCCGCTCCAACGCCTGTCGCGGCAACGAGGATCCCCGGGGCGAGGGCCGCAAGAGTCCAGGAAGATCTTTCATGATCGGTCGAATCGCTCATCCGGTCGAGATGCCTCCATGGGAAACCCTAGCCCGGGGGCGTTTACAGAGGGAGCCGCCTGCCGCACACCGCGCAGTAGTCTGCCTTTCGCCACAGCCCAAACCCGACGGGCAGGAGGATAAAAAGAAAGATGATTCGGGGGTAGAAAATCACCGTCACGAGCAACGAAAGCACCATCAGCACCGAAAGGATCAGCGTGCTTCTCGGAAACCTTCGCTCCACGGGCACATCCGCCCCGCAGTCCGGGCAATGCCGGTAAAGAGCTCCGCTTTTCGAAGTTTCATCCATCCCGGATCGATCCCCCTGGCCCTTTTTGTATCCCCTATGATTCCAAATCTCACGGGAAGTGCAAGCCGCGAGCCCGCATAATGCACGAAACTTGGCTGCTACAAACCTCGATTCCGGGCCCTCGCTTTTGCGCGACCGTGAAAAATCGAGTAGGATTACAACCCCATGCGCTCAGCCAACACCCCAAAATTGCTCATTCTTCTCGGGATCGTCTTCCTGCTCTTTCCCAGCCCGGTTTGGCCACAGGCAGAGGCATTCACGGTCGCACGCATCGAACTGCACGCCAAGTACGAGTCTCCACCCGCCGAAACCTTTCTCCCCCTGATTCCCCTCGAGGAAGGCGGCCGGACAACCCGGGACAAGGTCCGAACCATCGAGAAGACCCTCCAGAACAGCGGGCTCTTCAAGTCCGCATCGGTCAAGATCGAGGAGGGGCCCGAAGGAATCTCGGTCCTCTTCGATCTCTGGCAGATCGAACGGGTCAACAGGATCAGGATCAAGGGGAACTGGCTCGTCCTCTCCTCCTCCATCTACCGTGTTCTTAGCATGCAGCAGGGAGATCCTTTTCGCGAGGAAGCCCTGCCGGGCGAAGTAGCGCTGATCCAATCTCTATACGAGAGAAAGGGTTGGTACAACACCGAGGTCATCCCGAGCTTTGAACAGGATCCTTCGGACGGCTCGTTCCGGGTCGACTACCGGATCGAGCGGGGCCACCACATCCGGTTCGGCCCGATCGAGTTGGAGGGAGTCGAGAAGGGGGATCCGGAACAGATCCGGAAGATCCTCCGCATCTGGCCCTGGGTGACCACGAAACGATTGAACCGAAGGATCCGCAGGGTGGAGGACTATTATCACGAGCTCGGGCACCCCGTGGCACGGATTCGAGTCGAAAGGCCGGAGTTCGGCGACAACCTGAAGAGACCCCTTCTGCGAGTCAGCGTGGACGAAGGCAAGAGACTGATCATGGCCGTGCAGGGGAACGAAGCGTTGCCGACCCGAAAGATTCTCGACGCAACAACGTTTTTCGTGAACCAGGGATACGGCCTCTTCGATACGGAGGACAGCACCGAGTCGATCGAGCAGCGCTACGAACGGGCCGGGTACCCGAACGCGCGGGTGACTTTCAAGAGGAAGGTGACGGACGAGGAGATCAAGGTCTTCTTCACGATCGATGAGGGGAAGAAATCCTTCATCCGCAGGATTGCCTTCGAGGGCAACACGGCCGTACCGGACAAGACCCTCTCAAAGCATGTTTTCACGCGGCCCAGGCAATTGCTCCTGGTGAGACGTGGAATCTTCGTCACGGAGAAGTGGGAGAAAGACCACGACGCTCTCGTCAACCTCTACGTGGCAAAAGGATACCTGGACGTGGCTGTGGAGTATTCCCTTCGGTCCGTACGGGACAAGCAGGGAAGGACCGAGCTTCTCGTGCGTATCAAGGAAGGGCCTCAGTACACGATCGCCTCGTCCACGATCGACGGAGTCAGCGGGGAGTGGGAGGAGGAACTGGAGAGCGTGCTCCTTTTGAAGCCGGAAGAGCCCTTTCATGAGGGAAGGCTCGTACAAGAGGCCGCACGCATCGCGGAATTCTATGCACAACGAGGGCATCTGCTTGCCCGAGTGGATACAGACTACGAGATCCGGAAAGACCAGCGGGTGAGGGTGAAACTCCAGGTCGTCGAGGGGCCTCGCTATCGACTCTCGGGCCTGATCGTATCCGGGAACAGAAAGACCCGTTCCCGGACCATCGAACATTCCCTGCGGCTCCCCGAGGGAGAGCCGATCAGTAGAAAGGAGCTCTCCGAGACCCGGAAACGCCTCTACCGGCTCGGTGTATTCGAAGGGCTCTCGCTGAGGGTCCCGGACCTGGGGCCGGCCCCCAGAACTCCTGACGATGATACAGAGGAGGAGGTCAGCCGGCCGGTCCTGATCGAGGTGAAGGAGCGGAGATCCCTCGGGATGGAGGTCGGAATCAGCTACGACACCGACTGGGGATTCGAGGGGCTTCTTTCCCTGAGGGAGGAGAACCTGCTGGGCCGGGCCAAGAAGGTCACCCTGGATGTGATCGGCGGTGACGAGAAGACGGAGGCAAAACTCGGTCTGGCCGACCCAACGGTTTTCGCACAACGGGCGACCGCGACCGCGCAGGTGAAGTACGAGAGGAGAGAGCAGACCTCCTACACCGAACAGAGGATCAATTTCGAAGGGGGTCTCTTTCGGAAGTTGCGGAACACCTACTCGCCCGGTCTCTTTCTGCTCTTCGACTGGGCAAACGTTTACGATGTGGTGAGCGACGCACCGGACGCACCGGAACCATCCACCTCATTCAACCTCTTTGTGAGACCGCAGGTCGTACGGGACACGAGGCGCAACAAGCTCTACCCCACGCAGGGTTCCTACGGGGAGCTCAGATTCGGGCTCTCGAACGAGGCCTGGGCCAGCGATGACGATCTCTTCGTCAGTCAGTTCAAGTGGCAGGACTACCATACGTTCGAGCCAGGCGTTACGATCGCCTCCAGGATCTGGTTGGACCATGTCGAGCCTTACGGAAGGACCGACCGGGTGCCGACGACCTATCTGCTCTTCTGCGGTGGAAACAACACGGTCCGCGGCTTTGCGAGAGACGCGTTGGGGCCGACCGATGTGAACGGCGTGCCCAAGGGAGGCACCACCCGGATCGTCGGCAACATGGAGGTCCGTTTTCCCATCTACCGGTTGATACACGGCGTGGCTTTTGTGGATGTGGGGAGCCTGACCGAGGGGTTCGGCGATATAGAGCTCGACACCTTTCGCTGGTCCACGGGGGCGGGCCTGCGGCTATACACTCCTGTGGGGCCCATCCGACTGGAGTATGGCTATCAACTCCAGGACAACTCCCCCGAGGACCGCGGTCAGATCCATTTCTCCCTTGGATTCCCGTTCTAGGCAGGAGGGATGATGAAACGGTTGCTTTTCGGTTTGCTGGGGGCGCTCATCGCTGCGATGCTCCTGGCAGCCCTGGTCCTGTTCTTTCCGCCGGCTTTCAAGCTCGGCCTCAGGACTGCGAACCGTTTTCTTCCCGTAACCGTGGACATCGAAGGCTACAGACATGTCCCGGGCAGACTCGATCTTTCGAAGGTGCGGGTCGAAACGTCGACGGGCACGCTCTGCGAGCTGGCCGACCTCAGTATCGCGTATCGGCCCACCTTGCTGGCCCTCGGCAGGATCGATGTTTCTTCTCTCGACGTCCGGGATCCTCGTGTCACGATCTCGCTTGCCTCGGCAGATCAGTCCCATACCGAAGAACCGAATCGACCCGCCCAGGAAGGGACGGGCAGTCTGGAATCCTGGGGATGGTTGATCCATCGGGTCCGCATAGAAAAGATCCAAGCCGCCGAGGGTTCGCTGCGCGTGGTGGGTCTGGAGGACGACCTGGCACTGGAGTGGAGCTCCCTGGACATGGAGGGCAGCTTCTCCGGGCATCCGCTAGAAGCGAAACTGCTCCTGCGGGAAGGTTCCCTGGAAGCAGGGCGAGGCACAGAGCCTCCCCTTCAGATGAGCACAGAGGGTCATGGTTCTCTCACCGACGGGCTCGTCCGGCTTGTTTCTTTCAATATGACTTCAAGGGACACCACGCTCTCCTTCAAGGGAGAGCATTCGGTTCCGGAGCAAAAGACTCACCTGGATGCGGAACTGGCTGAATTGCCCCTCGATCGATTCCTCGAGGTCTTCGGGGTCGGTGGAGTCGGTGTGGAGCGAGTGAGCGGTAGACTAGAGCTCGATGTCGAAGGTTTGGACCGCCCCGCTGTCGAGGCTGACCTGAGCGGGGTGATCTACGGCCAGAACGTCCGGGCCCGAATCAAGGGCAGAGTCACGGAGGATGATGTCCTGCTCGAATCGGTCGCCTTGACGAATCCAGAGGTTCGGGCAACCGGCAAGGCGCGTCTCGTGCCCTCGTCGGGCCGGATGACCGGAGAGTTCCAGGTGAAATCGGCATCTCTGGAAGAATCCTTCCGGCCTTATGAAATCGATGGTATGCGTGTGCTGGGCCTTCAGGCGGACGGAACCCTAGGGGGAACATTCCAGGCCCCGGAGATTCAATTTCGGCTGCACACGGACGAGATCGCTTTCGTTGAGCCCTTGCTGGAGAACCTGCACGCCGACGGAGGGTATTCCCTCGACCGCGGCCTCTATGTTCAGGGGACGGCCGGCACCGTTCCTTTTCTGCGCGAGGCCGCAGACGGGGCGAAAATCTCTGCCAGCCTCCGGGATGGAGTCGCGGCATGCGAGATCGAGGCGGAGCCTTCCCTTCGGCTCGCGGGCGATATGACGGTCAAAGACCTGCGTACAGAGGTTTCCGTCCAAGCCCAGGGGCTCGACCTTTCATTTCTTGCCGAGCAGTGGGTTCGCTCTGCCTCGATTCTTTCCCTAAACGGCAAGGGCAGATTCCTAGGACATCTGGACAGGAAGGAGACCTGGACCGGCGAAGCGGCAATAGACGAGTTGCTCTTCAAGTTCCCCGGCCTCGTCATCGAGTCTTCCCGCCCGGTCAATGTGCGAATCGCGGAAGGACGCCTTCTGGGAGAAGCGTCGTTCAAGGCTAACGGCAGGCCTCTTTCCGTGCAAGGGAGCTACCCTCTCACCAGTGAAGGCAATCTAGCACTCCAGGGAAATGCCGATCTGGCGCTCGAGGATTTTCTCGAGCCCGCTCGATCTTTCCTGCCTTCCCTCCGAGCGTGGAGAGGCGAACTCCGGGTAAAGGGATCCCTGGAGGGCCCTGCGAGCTCGCCCCGCCTCCGTGCACACGCAGAGCTGTCGGATGGCTCCTTCCGACTGACATTCCTCGAGGAACAGGACCGCGAACCATCCTCGGAGACCGAGGAAGAAGACACGGAGGGTGTGGGTGAGGAGGTCGAGCCCGGGGAGATTCGGTCCGGTGATATCCGGATGCGCCTCGAACTGGACGGAGCGATTGCCGAACCGGCCGGATCCCTGGAGCTTCGATTGCGGGAGAACCGTGTCTACGGAATCCCGCTCGACGAGGTCCGCCTGGAGGCCTCGAGCCGGGACGGCCGCAAGTGGACTCCCAGCGCAGTCATCCGAAGCTCCAAGGCCTCTGTGTCACTCGATGGGCAGTGGGAGGTCCCGACGGGGGCGATCGCAGGCGAAATTCGATCTACCGAGCTGGATCTGGCCGACCTGGTCAGCAGGGAGAATATGCCTGTACAGGGAATCAGCCGAATAGAGGGAAGCCTCGCGGGCACGACAAGCGCCCCTAGGGTCGAGCTTCGGGCTCACACCCGGGAACTCACGATTCAAGACATTCCGGTGGGCACTCTCGACACAGACCTCATTTTCGATCCTGCACGACTTCATTTGAAAGGCAAGACGGATACGGGCTGGTTCGAGGCTGCGATCGGCATGAAAGAGGAGCAGACCTTCTCGTTTCAGGGATCACTCGAAGGATTTCCGGTGGGGCCCCTGCTGGAGGCTGCGAACCTGCGGGGGTGGACCGGTCGGGCAAGCCTGTCCGGCAACCTCGAAGGCCCCATGACGGACATTCAACGGTGGGAAGGCGAGATAGAGCTTGGACAACTGGATTTGCGTGAAGGCGAGGATTCGTTGCAACTGGTGGAACCCGCGTCCTTTCGGTTTGCAGGTGGGAACGTGACGATACCCCTGACCACCCTGCGTGCGGGCAACTCTCACCTTCGGCTGAAAGGCAGCCTCGGCAGACAGAACAACTTGACCGTCAAGGGAACCTTGCCCCTCAGGCCGTTCAAGGCATTGATTCCCCTTGTCAGGTTCGACACCGGGGAGGCGGAAACCGATCTTACCCTGAGGGGATCGACGTCGTCTCCGCTTCTGGACGGGCGCGTTCATCTGACGGCGGGCCAGGTAAAGGTGCCTGGACTGGCCTACCCTGCCGACTCGGTCGATGCGGTTCTTCGTGCCGAGTCGAATCGGTTCACCCTGCAATCATTGCACGCCAACGTGGCCGAGGGGGAGCTTAGGGGGTCCGGGGCCATGACCCTGAAGCCTCTCGCCTTTGAGGATGTGCGAGCCTCGCTTCGAGCCGTGCCGATACGGCTGTCTGATTCTCTCGTGGGGAACCTCCACGGAGATCTTGCCTTCGAGGGTGACCGGGAAGACTCCCTGCTGAGCGGAACCCTGAAAATCATCGAAGCAAGGTACGAGGAGGACTTCAGCCTGGTCGGCATGGTGCTCCTTCCGAGCCGTCCGCGAAAGACCAGGATAAAGAAGGCGGATCCCTTCCTGAAGAACATGGCGATGGATCTGCGTGTCGAGAGCGGTCCCAACCTCTTTGTTCGAAACAATCTGGGCCGACTGATCCTCTCCACGAACATGGAGATCAGGGGGACAGCGGCGAGGCCCGTTCCCCTGGGTATCGTCAGGGCCGAGGAAGGAAGAATCTTCTACAGCAACAAGAGGTTTGATATCACCCAGGGCAGCCTTGCCTTTTCAGACCCCTCCGGCGGCAAGCCGAGGCTCCAGCTCGAATCCAAGGTGAAGATCCAGGGCCAGAGCAGGGAGTACTTGATCTATCTCACCCTGATGGGCCCCCTGGATCGGATCGAGCTCGAGCTGCGCTCGGTGCCCAACCTGGAACGCGAGGACATCATCTTCGTTCTGCTGACCGGCAAGACCCGGGACGAGTACTATGCCGCGTCAGAAGAATCCACCGACATGGAGGAGACGGCGCAGAGGCTTGCCGTATCCGGCATCGGCGCCCTGTTCGGCGGCCAGATCCGGGCCCTGACGGGCCTGGACACTTTCGTGATGGAACGAACGGAAGGCGAGGATTTCGGCGTGAAGACAACGGTGGGGAAACAGTTCAACGAGCGCGTCGACGTCAGAGGCGTCTTCGCCCTGGGAAGCGGTCAGCAGGTCAGCGAAGCCCAAGTGGGCTACCTTCTCACCGACATGTTCTACGTGGTGGGTACCCAGCGGACCGACGGCAGCTTTGGGCTGGATTTCCGGTTGCGGGTCGGCAGCCGGTAGACGGTACGAACCGGGATGCGCAACCTCTCCACAGGGCTTCCCGATGAAGACTGTCGTGACCTTTCGCGTCCGGATTGAATCGAACACTGCAACGGAGTATTCGAGAAAGCGTATGCGAAAGGAACCGAGAGATGTACCCGGTGGTTCTTCTCAGACACGGCGAAAGCACATGGAACCGGTCCAACCGGTTCACCGGATGGACCGACGTGGATCTTACCGAACACGGAGTCAGCCAGGCTCGCCAGGCCGGACAAATCCTCCAGACCGAGGGGTATACCTTCGACACGGCCTATACGTCCGTGCTGAAACGGGCGATCAGGACCCTGTGGCTCGCGTTGGATGAAATGGATCGGATGTGGATCCCTGTACACAGGTCATGGCGGTTGAACGAACGCCATTACGGAGCGCTTCAAGGCCTCAACAAGGCGGAGACGGCAGCCGAATACGGCGAAGCCAAAGTGAAGATCTGGCGCCGCAGCTATGACACGCCGCCCCCCGCGCTGGACAGGACGGACGAAAGGTACTCCGGGCACGACCCGCGCTACCATGGGCTGGCCGACTCGGAGCTGCCAGTCGCCGAATGCCTCAAGGATACGGTCGCTCGATTTCTTCCCTATTGGCACGAGACGATCGCGCCGGAGATCCGAAGGGGCAGAAAGGTTTTCATCGTTGCCCATGGAAACAGCCTTCGGGCCCTGGTCAAATATCTGGATCAGGTTTCAGACGAGGAGATCCTGGAGTTGAACATCCCCACCGGTGTCCCACTGGTCTATGAGCTGGACGAGGACCTCAAGCCGATCCGGCACCGCTACCTGGGCGATCAGGAGGAAATCGAAAGGGCCGTGCAGGCGGTGGCGGGCCAGGGAAAGAGAGGATCCTAGAAGGCCGTCCCGGCACACCCAACGACGGTTTCCCGTCGGCTGCCCACAGAGACATGAAGACCGAAGAGAGGAGGCTCGATCCGTGTTCAAATTCAGCGTTGTCCCCTTTGACCCGAAACGTCCCATGAAGACCGTTGTGGTTTTCGCCCACGAGAAGGCCCGCCTCCTGCCCGAGGCGCAAGCCGTTGACCGGCTCCACAAGGGAGCCCTCGCCAAGGCGTCGAAGAACAGCCGGTTTCAAGGGGCCGCAGGTGAAATATTCACCGTCACCGGGCTCTCAGGGGGGGATGGCCGCGCCCTGATCTGCGGCCTCGGGAAGTGGAAGGAGATGAAGGAGAACGACTGGCGTATGCGAGGCCTGGACATAGGAAAGAAGATCGATGAGCTCGGGCTCGCCGAGGCAACGATCTGCCTGGGTTCGCAGACCGGTGAAGTGCCCCCAGGGGATGCGGCGCAGGCGCTTCTCGAGGGGTTACACCTGGCCCTGTACCGTTTCGATCGTTTCAAGACCGACCAGAAGCCCCATCAGGAGGCGAAGTTTCGCAGGGTCGTGCTGGCGGTGGACAGTGCCTCGGTTTCCCCGGTGAAAAGGGCATTGTCCGGCTTTCACGGGTTGATGGCGGGCTCGGACCTGACCCGCGAGCTCGTCAACCTGCCGCCGAACATCGCGCTGCCTCAGTATATGGTGGGCGAGGCGGCCAAACTGGCCGGCCTGGGCATCCGGGTGGACGTGCTGGACGAGAAACGGTTGAAGAAGCTCGGGATGAATCTCATCCTCGCAGTGGGCGCAGGCGCGACAAAGACGCAGCAGCCCCGGCTGATCGTGATGAAGTATCAGGGCGCAGGAAAGAACAAGCCCTTCCGGGCCATCGTGGGAAAGGGTGTCATGTTCGACACCGGAGGATACAACCTGAAACCCACCGGCTCGATGGAGACGATGAAGTGCGACATGGCGGGTGCCGGTGCCGTCATGGGTCTGATGAAGGCGCTTGCGCTCCGAAAGAGTCGGGTGAACGTGATCGGTGTGTGCGGTTGTGCGGTGAACATGGTCTCGGACAAGGCCTACCTGCCCAGCGCCATACTGAAGAGCTACAAGGGATTGACCGTAGAGATCGGCAACACGGACGCTGAAGGTCGGTTGGTGCTGGCGGATGCGATCGCCTATGTGATCCAAAAGGAGAAGCCAAAGGAGCTGATCGACCTGGCGACGCTCACTGGAGCGTGCATGGTCGCTCTGGGCGGGCAGTACGCGGGTCTGTTCAGCACGGACGACGGCTTGGCAGAGGCGCTTTTGGCCTCCGGCAAACGAACCGGGGAGCGGTTGTGGCGGATGCCGGTGGATGATGCCTACGCGGCCAAGCCTCTCCTTGCGGACGTGAACAACGATGGCAAGCGTTTCGGCGGTGCATCCACCGGAGCGGTCTTCCTGAAGAAGTTCGCCGGAAAGACACCCTGGGCGCATCTGGACATCGCCGGCGTGGCCCTGAGCGAGAAGATCCCGGAACCCTTTCTTCCGGTCAAGGGCGCAACGGGCTTCGGCGTCCGTCTGTTGGTAGACTACCTGGAGAACCGATAGGTATCAGGGAGGCTCATCGGAACGGATTGGGAGGAGGAGAGGGCCACCCGCCACTGGCCACCTGCCACTCCCTCGGACACAGGCACGGGTCGTGGAAACAAGGGCAATGAATAGCGAACGGGAGGAGTTGAGGGGTGAGGGGACATCCCGGGCAGTGGACGGGCGTTTTCTTAATCCGGCTTGTGGGATCCCTGTGCCGGCGATTACCCGCTTTTTCTCTTTCGATAAGAGATCGCTCCGGGAGGGGCTCTCCGAGCCTGAGCCGCCATGCCCGGCTCAAAAGGGTTTCTGGTCTGTGACCGCTTTCCTTTTTATTTCTCCCGGTATGTCCCCTCAATTAAAATGGTACACCCGTCAGAGCGGGCAATGCAAGAAAAAAACGGCCCGAAAGACCGAGCGCGGAAGAAAAGATTTCTCTTTTACTTTGTGATGAGCTTTGCTACCGTGAGAAATGATCGTTACGCGGCTCGGAAACACGGAACCCATGAAAACAATACGAAGGGAGGTTTCGAGTCATGGCCAAGAAAGCACTGCCGGAAACATTCAAGAGCATCGTGAAGAAGTATCCGGATGTGTGGGAAGCCCACGAACAGCTTACAAAGGCATGCAGCGAGGCAGGCCCCCTGGACCGCAAGATGCGCGAGTTGATCAAGGTGGGGATCTCGGTAGGTGCAGGGCTGGAAACCGCAACGCAGCGGCATGCGATCATGGCCAAAGAGCATGGGGCCACCATCGACGAGATCAACCAGACCGTGTTGATGGCCATGACGACCTGCGGTCACCCGAAAACCGCCGCAGGCTGGCAGTGGGTCCGCTCCGCGCTGCAGGGAAAGAAGACCACCCGGAAGAAGAAGAAATAGGCGCGGGGAAGGCTCACGAAACGGGTTCACCGCTGAGTAGGATCTTCTCGATCTCGTCGACCCCGTATTTGTACCCTTTGCCGACCCCGGGGCAGCGTTTCCTCACTTCCCCGTACCATACGTGGCGACGCAGATTCTCGACCCAGAACGGCCAGGTCCTGCACTGCCTGGGTCGGACCGGGTACACCCGGCATCGGCCCCCTCGCAGCATGATGCACGCCCCATCGCGGGATCTCAGGACGTCGAACCCTTCCGAATTCTTGACAAACCGTCTGTAGAAGGCGTCAGGATAGAGGTCCATGTAAGCAGCCATCTGCCGAAGGTCGTCCTTCTCCACGTAGACTTCCGTGTAGTCGCCTTCGTCCCAGCAGCACTGGCCGCACTGCTGGCAGCAGAATTTCAACCCGTTGCGGTACCAGACCTCGTCCATTGAACGATCCGATCGAAGAAATTGCCTGAGCGGTCCATTATCGGGCAGGTCGATCATCAGGTCAATGCCCGGGCCCGTACCGCATCGGGTCCACGGCAGCCCTGCTTGCTTCCGGTCAAAGGGTCCGCTATCCTTTTTGGGGCTGTTGACCAACAGGGATTCCGTCGAACCCCCGTTCTCGAGTTGGGGACAGCCCCTGAACCGCCCGAACTCGAGCTACCCATTGTCTCGTTGCAACAGCTCGTCGGATCCGGACACCAGCCACGTATTCCTTCTGTCACATCAACGAACAACAGGAGAGAGTAACCATGGGAAGCGAAAAACCGTATCAGAAACTCGCCGAGAAAATAGGAACCCCTTCCGAGCGGATCGAGAAACTCTGGGAGGTCCTCTGCAGCGAAGAGGAGGCCCGGCTTCTTCTGGCCATGCCCGGAACCATGGAAGAGCTCGCCGAGAAGACGGGACGGAAGCCGGAGGAAACCAAGCCCATGGTGGATCTTCTCTTCCGGAAGGGGGTCGTCTTCGACCGTGAGAAGGAAGGCGTTGTCACCTATTCCACGGCCCGACATCTTCTCCAGTTCCACGACGCCACGATCCTGTGGCCCGAAGCACCCGAAGGATTCCTGGATCAATGGCAGGAGTTCATGGATGAGGAGTACCCCGCAATTGCCCAGGCCCTTGCCGCCATGGACCTTCCCGCCTTTACACGGGTCATTCCCGTGGAAGCGCCGATGGAAGGGGGCGGATCCCAGATCCTCCCGATCGACAACGCACTCAAGATCGTGGACGATGCCCGAAGCCTCGCTGTCACTGCCTGCACCTGCCGGCTCACGGCCAAGAAATGCGAGTCCCCCGTGGAAGTCTGTCTGCAGCTCAACCGCGCCGCCGAATACACGATCAAGCGGGGCACCGGCAGGGAGGTGACCAAAGAGGAGGCGAAAGAGATCATCAAGAAATCGGAGGAAGCGGGCCTGGTTCACGTAACGGACAACCGGGCGGACAACGAGCACATCATCTGCAACTGCTGCCCCTGCTGCTGCATCGTTCTTCCCCTCATCCTGAAGGAAAGGAAGCGCGTGCTCCTCGCTCCGAGTCGATTCCTGCCCGAGGTGGATTCCGACAAGTGCACGCTCTGCCAGGTCTGTGTGGAGGCCTGCCCGGTGGATGCCCTCTCCATGGACGGCGGTGGAGCCGATGACAAGGTGGCCGTGGTCGAGGATCTTTGCATCGGATGCGGCCAGTGCGCCTACCAGTGTCCCGAGGAGGCGATCTCCCTGAAAGAGGTGCGAAACCCGAATTTCGTCCCGGGCGCGGCCTAGACAGAAACCGGATCCTTTCAGCGGACCGTCAAGGAGAGCGCAGATGTACGCTGACAAATTTCGACTGGACGGAAAAGTCGCCGTCGTAACGGGTGGAAGTCGTGGAATCGGCAAAGCCATCGCCATCGGGTTGGCCGAACAGGGCGCGCGCCTGGCGCTGGCCAGCCGGAAACAGGAGGCCCTGGACGGAGTCGCGGAAGAGATCCGGAAGACCGGAGGAGAATGCCTGGCCATGGCATGCCACGTGGGCAAGCCGGACCAGATCAAGATCTTCATCGACAAGGTGGTGGAGACCTATGGGAGCGTGGATATCCTCGTGAACAACGCGGCCACCAACCCTTACTTCGGCCCCATCATCGATGCAAGCGAAGAGGCGTGGAACAAGACCCTGGACGTCAACCTGAAGGGGCCCTTCCTGATGACCCAGGCGGCCGCAAGAATCATGATGCAGAAGGGAGGAGGCTCGATCATCAACGTCTCTTCGGTGGGCGCTTTCAAGGCGAACCCGATGCAGGGGATTTACGGAGTCACCAAGGCCGGCATGGTCAACATGACGAAGACCTTTGCTCAAGAACTGGCGCTCGTCAACATCAGGGTGAATGCCATCTGCCCGGGCCTGACCAACACCAAGTTCTCCGAGGTGCTGATCGAGACAAAGGAAATCTACGACTTCGCCCTGCAGAAGATTCCGGTGAAGAGGCACGCCGAGCCCTCGGAGATCGTCGGGGCGGCACTGTTCCTGGCGAGCGACGCTGCGAGCTACGTTACCGGCTCCTGCATCACCGTGGACGGGGGCATGATGACGTAAGAAGAGGGATCAGGGCGCAGGGGTCAGGGGTCAGGCCCCAAACCTTGCCCCCCTTGCGGACCTTAAGCCATTCATCTATAATGCTTTTTCTTATCATCGAACTGCTACGCCGCAACCGGACATTCGAGAGGAGCACAAGGCATGGGCAAAGGAGACAAGAGGACCCGAAAGGGGAAGATCTTCCGGGGGAGCCACGGAAAAACCCGCCCGAGAAAAAGAAAGAAGGCGAAGGCCCCGACGACTTCCACCTAGTCCCGCTGCCTTCTCTGCCGGACCTTGCCTATGTCCGCACCCCGTCCATCCATCAGCATCCTGCTTCCCGTCCACAACGATTCGTCCTACCTGATGCGTGCCGTCCGCAGCATGCGCAGACAGACGTTCCGGGATTGGGAACTGCTGTTGCTCGACGACGGGTCCACGGACGACACGCCCGGCATGATCGACTCCCTGGCCCGCGAAGATCCACGCATCCGGGCCGTACATCTGCCCCACCAGGGCATCGCCGCCTCTTTGAACGCCGGCTTCGATCGGGCAGCGGGCCGATACATCGCCCGGATGGACGCGGACGACGTATCCCACGTCCGCAGACTGGCCCTTCAGAAGGCCTTTCTCGATGAGCGGTCCGATGTATGCGCCGTGGGTTGCCTGATACGGATCTTTCCCCGGAAGGAGGCCTCCCTGGGGATGCTTGCCTATGAAGGCTGGCTCAACTCCCTGGTTACGCCGGAGGAGATCGCCCGGGAGATCTTCATCGAATCCCCTCTGGTGCACCCTTCGGTTCTGATGCGCCGCGAGGCGCTCGAAGCGGTGGATGGATATCGGGGTGAAGGACCGGAAGACTATGACCTCTGGCTCCGTCTTCACGCCAGTGGGTTGCGGTTCGCCAAGGTCCCCGAGGTTCTGTTCTGCTGGATGGACCGACCGGACCGGATCACCCGGCGCTCCCCCAGCTACAGCCGGGAAGCCTTCCGCGAATGCAAGGCCCGGCATCTTGCCGGGTGCCTGGGAGAGAACCGGGAAATCGTGCTGGCCGGCAACCGGGAAGCAAAGAACCTGGCAGCCGCCCTGGAGAAGGCGGGCCTTCGGGTGATGGGGTACGTGGACGTCAACCCGAAACGGATCGGTACGGTGTGGGACGGAAAACCGGTCATCGGATACGAGGACCTGCCCGCCCGCTACGAGGGTTGCATGCTTCTCGCGGCCGTCGGGTCCTGGGGGGTCCGGGACGTGATTCGCCGGCAGCTCGCATCTCTCGGCTACCGCGAACCCGAGGAATTCCTCTGCGTAGCGTAAAGGAAAACGACTCGTGATCCAGAAGAAACACTTTGTGCCGAACGGAGACGGCTGGCTGCTCGGTCTGAAGCAGACCTATGAGACCGCGGCGCTCGATCGTTCCCGCAGGCCGGTCGCCATCATCCCGGGGTACGGGATGAATGCCTTCATCTTCGGATACCACCCCAGGGGCAAGTCGATGGAGGCTTACTGGGCCGACCAGGGCTTCGAGGTCTGGTCGCTCAATCTCCGGGCCCAGGGCACCTCGAGGCGCGTGGGCGGGAGAAAACAGTACGGGTTCTACGATGCTGCCGTGACCGACCTGGGAGCCGCCTTTGAGTTCATCGTCGGGCACACGGAGACGGAAGCGAAGAGCCTGGACGCGGTCGGCTGCAGCCTGGGAGGCACGTACCTGTACGCCAATCTCGCCTTCTCCCAGGAAAAGAGCCTCTTGGGATCCGTGGTGACGATCGGGGCCCCCCTCAAGTGGGTCGAGGTGAACCCAATGCTGAAAACCGCATTCAGCTCTCCCCGGGTGGCAGGCATGCTGGCGATTCGCGGGGTCCGCCCCTTCGCAAGGCTCGCCATGCCCCTGCTCACAAGAGCCCCCAAATTGCTGTCCGTGTACCTGCATCCGGAAATCGTGGACACCTCCAGAATGGACGAAATGATCGAAACCGTGGAGAACCCGGACCGACGACTCAACCGCGAGATTGCCAAGTGGGTGAAGCAGGGGGATCTCGTCGTCCGAGGGGTCAACGTGACCGAAGCGGTCGGAACCGTGACGAACCCGTTGCTGGTCGTCATTTCGAACGCGGACGGAATCGTCCCGGAGGCCTCGGCCCTGAGCGCCCACGGAAAGATCGGCTCTACCGTAAAGGACATCCTGTGCGTGGGCACGAACGAGGTCCCGGTGGCTCATGCGGACCTCTTCGTGAGCAATATCGCGCAGGAATGGGTCTTCGAGCCGCTGGCGCAGTGGCTCATCGCCCGGAATGAGGACCCTCCGGCAAAACGACAAGGCTCTCGTGGTAGAAGGAAGGCCGGCAAGAAGAACGGGGAGACCAAGGGATGACGACATCGGACATCTGTTTTCTGCCTGCCGGTGTGCTGAGCGGAATGATTCGAGACAGGGAAGTCTCTGTCCGTGAAGTCGTGGAAGCTCATCTTGCCAGGATCGATCGAGTCAACCCCACGGTGAATGCCATCGTCACATTGATTCCGGATGAGGCCCTGCAACAGGCGAATCTCGCCGACGAAGCCCTTGCCAGGGGCGAGAAAACCGGTCCCCTGTTCGGGCTTCCCATCGCCCACAAGGACCTGGCCCTGACCAAGGGCGTCCGCACCACCTTCGGATCCCCGCTGCTCAAGGATTTCGTGCCGGATCAGGACCAGTTGATCGTCGAGCGCCTGAAAAAGGCGGGCACGATCATGATCGGAAAAACGAACACGCCGGAGTTCGGGGCAGGTTCTCAGACCTACAACGAAGTCTTCGGGGAAACCCTCAACCCCTACGACCTGACCAAGACATGCGGGGGAAGCAGCGGCGGGGCCGCCGTCGCCCTCGCCTGCGGCATGATCCCGGTGGCCGACGGCAGCGACATGGGCGGCAGCCTGAGAAATCCGGCCAGCTTCTGCAACGTTGTGGGCTTCCGGCCCTCCCCGGGCCGTGTACCCGTCTGGCCGACGCAAGCCGCCTGGTTCACGTACACGGTGGATGGCCCCATGGCCCGTACCGTGGAGGATGTTGCCCTGATGTTCAGTGCGATCGCAGGGCCGGACCCACGATCCCCGATCAGTATCAACGAGCCTGGCTCCCTTTTCTCCCTTCCTCTAGAAAGAGATTTCAAACAAACGAGAATTGCCTGGGGCCGCGATCTGAACGGCCTACCCGTGGACCCGCGGGTCACGGCAACGATCGACGCCCAGCGCCACGTTTTCGAATCCCTGGGTTGTTCGACCGATGATGCCGAGCCTGATTACACCGATGCAGACGAGATCTTCAAGGCTTGGCGTGCTTGGTTCGTGGAACTTTCTCTGGCCGTGTTAGGGGGAGCACAAAAGGACTCACTCAAGGATACCCTGGTCTGGAACGCCGAACAGGGCCAGAAGCTTGCCGGGCCCGAGCTGGGACGGATCGAAACCAAGCGGACCCAGCTCTACCACCGGATCAGGGAATTCATGGACACTTACGAATTCATGATCCTGCCCGTGAGCCAGGTCCCGCCCTTTGACGTGAAGGAACGCTGGGTGAAGCAGATCGGCGAGGTGAGGATGGAGACCTACATCGACTGGATGAAGTCCTGCTACTTCATCACGACCGTGGGGCTCCCGGCCGTTTCCGTGCCTTGCGGCTTCACCTCTGAAGGATTGCCCGTGGGCGTTCAGATCGTCGGTCGCCACCAGGACGACTTCGGGGTGCTTCAACTGGCTTATGCATTCCAGCAGGCGACCGGGTTCCACAAGCAGCGGCCCCCCATCTGAACCAAACGCTTCCCGTACATGGACTCCTTCCTGGTTCCTCTCTCGCAACGGAGGGATGCACGTCGCCCCGTTCATGGAACGGCCGGACCTCCACGTTGTCAACGAAAGGACGAACATGATAGCCTTTTTTTAGGGGCGATCGTATCTGCAAGAGAGAGGAAGGGATCGATGGGCGACGCGGAAAAGGGCCCAGCGAGAGGGTTCCTGCGATATTTGAGGATCGGTTGGGTCTGCTCATGGATCGGCCTGGCCACGCTCCTGGTCTTCCTTCCGGTCGTTCTGACCGCGCGCCTGGACCCGAGCCAGAGAAGCACACAATTCTTTGTCCGAATATGGTACGGCATCATCCTCACGGCGGCCAGTGTGAAGACGAAGTCTCGCGGACTCGAGAGAATCGAACAGGATCGCTCGTACGTAATCATTTCAAACCATCAGAGCCACTTCGACATCCTGGCCCTCGTCGCCGAGCTCCCGATCATTGTCCGGTTCATCGCCAAGCAGGAGTTGAGAAGAATCCCCCTTTTCGGGTACGCGGTGGGCGTCACGCGCTGTATCTATGTGGACCGGTCCGATCCTGCCAAGGCGGTGAAGAGCCTTCAGGACGGGATCGGGACGTTGCCTTCCGGCATATCCATGCTCTTCTTTGCGGAAGGGACCCGCAGCAGAGATGGGAAGATCGGCCCGTTCAAGAAGGGCGGTTTCCGGACTGCACAGATCGCGGGCTGGCCCATCCTGCCGGTGGTGGTCCACGGAAGCCGGAAAGTGCTTCCTTCGGGGGATCTGCTGGTCACGCCGGGAACGATCGAGGTGGAGGTGTTGGATCCGGTGCCCGAGGAAGAGACTGCGTCGCGTCCCTGGGAGGAAGTCATGGAAGACGTGAGGCAGCGAATCGTTGCGCACTTCGAGAAGGGACGTCTATAGTCGATTGCCTGCGTACTTGTCTTTCAGCTCCGCCTTTCTCACCTTCATCGTGGCCGTGAGCGGCAGCTCGTCTATGAACCGGATGTGCTGCGGGTACTTGAACCTGGCGACCTTTCCGTTCAGATGGCTGTAGATCTCTTCTTCGGTGACCGTCTCGGCTTGCTCCGACACGATGAAGGCCATTCCGGTCTCTCCCCATTTTTCGTCCGGCACGCCGATGATCGCCGCATTGGCTACCTTCGGATGGGTGACCAGGACCCTTTCCACGTCGGCGGGGTACACGTTCTCCCCTCCGCTCCGGTACATGTCCTTGACCCTGTCTACGATGTAGAAGTAGCCCTCCTCGTCCATGTAGCCGAGATCACCGGTGCGCAGCACGCCGTCGACGATCGTCTTTGACGTTGCCTCGGGCAGGTTCCAGTAGCCGCTCATCACCGTGGGCCCTTGGGCGACGATCTCGCCGATCTCACCTCGCGCAACCGGCTTTCCGTCCGGCCCGGCGATCCAGACATCGGTGAAAAAACCCGGCTTCCCGATGGAGCCCCGCTTCCGGAAGATGTCTTCTCTTGGCAGAAGCATCATGGCGGAGTTCTCGGTCTGACCGAAACCCTGCTGCATGTAGAGGCCCCGCCTGGCCAGCTCATCGATCAGGCTGGGTGGTGTCCTCTCCCCTCCTCCCACCACGCACCGTACACTGCTCGTGTCGATCCGGTCCAGCTTTCCCGTCTCGAGGACCATTCGCCACATGGTGGTCAGGGCGAAGACGATCGTCCCCCCACAGCGCTCGATATCCGCTGCAAACTCGTCAGGGTCGAAGCCCCTGCGCATCACCATGCTCATGCCTGCGCACAGTGCAGGGGTCGCGACAATGAACAACCCGCCCGAGTGGAACAGGGGCAACTGGGCCACGACCACATCGTCGCTGACACCGCCCGTGTAGATGCCGACCTGGAAGTTCTTGAAATAGGTCTGAGAGTGGGAAAGGACGGCGCCCTTCGGCCTGCCGGTCGTGCCCGAGGTGTAGATGATCGACAGGGGATCATCAAAGTCGACAGGTCTTTCCGGAACCGGCTCGGTGATCGGCTCGTGCCTGACCAAGGCTTCGAACTCTTCCGCCCAGTCAGGACATTCCGGCTGGCCGGGGCTGCCGCTTCTCAGATACAGGAACTTGTCCCTGTCTACCCTGAGATCCCTTCGAATGGGATCGATGCTGCCAAGGAAGGAATCGTGGAAAACGAGGAGGCGGGTCCCGCAGTCATTGACCTGGAAGGCAAGCTCCGACCCGACCAGCCGCCAGTTGAAGGGTACAAGGATCGCGCCCAGCTTGGCACAGGCAAAATAGATCTCGAGGAACTCCACGCAATTCAGCAGCACCAGCCCTACCCGGTCGCCCTTCTTGATCCCCATCTTCAGGAGCATGTGGGCACACCGGTTCGTGCCCTCGTTCAGGTCCCGGTACGTGATCGACCGACCTTCGTAGATGATTGCCGTCTTCTCCGGTGTGAGGGCGGCCCGCTTGCGGGGGATCGCCCCCACCTCCCATTCCACTACCATGGCTTCTCTTTCCTCGTTCGATGGGCTAAGCCGCGTCCGCAGCCAGACCTTCCACCCCGGCCGACTTGCCCCAGGGTGCCTCTCCGGGACCTACCTTCTGCGTTGCTTCACCCGAAAGCTCGTCCACGGCCAGCCATTCCTGACAATCCGGACACTGTCGTAGGGCCACCGACGCATCGATGCGTGCATTGTACAGATATCGAAAACTCTCGGTCGGAGCCGTGTAGTTGCATTCCGTACACTTCATATCCTTCTCCTCCGCTTCTGGCGTTCCTCAACCGATACCCTGAACGGTTCGCTGGATGATGTTGTCCTGGGTCTTGCGGCTGATGTCCACGAAGTGCGCGCTGTATCCCGCCACCCGCACGATGAGCTCGGAGTACCTTTCCGGATCCTTCTGGGCGGAGCGAAGCGTCTCATCCGACACCACGTTGAACTGCACGTGATCGATGCCCAGGTCGGCCCAGGTTCGCATGTACGCCTTCCAGAGCTGGTAGCCCGCTTCTCCGGCGAGCTGGGTGGGCGAGAGCCGCTGGTTCAACAGAAAGGCCCTGCCGTCGGTCACGTGGTCGATCTTCCCGCAGGATTTGAGAACCGCGGTGGGCCCCTTCTTGTCCAGGCCCGGCCCGGGCGATATGCCTCCGTCGTACAAGGCATCCCCAAGCCGGCGGCCGTTGGGCAGGGCACCGACGATGTTTGCGTAGTGGATGTTGCCGCTCACGTTCTCCGGCAGGATGGGCCAGCTGTTGCCGCTGGGGCACTTGAGCACGCGCGAGAAACGTGCGCACTCGCGCAGGCAACGGATCATCACGTCATCCACATAGTCGTCGTCGTTGCCCCACTTGGGTGCATTTCGCACGAAGTCGAGGCGCATCTGCTCCTGGCCTTCCCAGTTGGTCTCGAGGGCGTTGACGAGCTGCTCCATGGTGTATTTCTTCTCGTCGAAGACCAGCTTCTTCACCGCTGCCAGGCCGTCGGCATTTTCCACCCAGGTGAAGGCAGTGATCCAGCAGTTGCCTCGCTCCCCTTCCGGGCTGCAGATGTCGAGGCCTGATTCCACGGAACGTTCCGAGATGGCGGAAAGGAAGGGCCTTCCGTAGAACTCGCGGTCCTTGTACCGGCCGAGGTTGACCGTCCGGACCAGGGTGCTGAAGAGCCATTCCATCTGCTGGACCCATGCCTGGAAGAGCTCTTCGAAATCGGTGAAGGTCCTCGCGTCTCCGCTCTTCGGTCCCATCTGCATGTTGACCACGTGATCGTACCCGTTGTGCAGGGCGTACTCGATGATCTTGGCACAGTTGGCCGTTGCCGACGCCATACGCATGGGCTGCTGCCCATGCTTGGTAGGCGGACAGGGTGACATGCAGGCCTGGTTCACCCAGAGCCTCGCCTCCTCGATCGGATGGCCGTGCCAGTGCATGGCGTTCGCCACCATGATCGGGTCGTGCCGGATGTTCGGATAGCCGAGCCCCTGGCGAATGCATTCGAAACACTCCCGCATCACCTCTTCCTTGACCTTCGGGTGCCACCGGAAGCTCAGCGTGGGATTGGCCACCCGGACGAGCCTGGCCGCCTGCATCAGTGCGACGGTCATCTCGTTGCAGGCATCGGAGCCGTCCGGCTTGACCCCACCGATAGTCCAGACCCACGTCCCGGTGATTCCCTGCAACCCCTCGCGGGCCCACCTGGGACCGAAACCGCCCACCTCATAGGTGCGGATCATGAACTCCCCGATCAGGTCGAGGGCCTCCTCCCGGGTGATGTTCTTCTCTATGTTCACATCCCTTTCATAGTACGGTCCATGGTAGTAGTCGGGCCGGGAGGGCCAGGCTCCCTCGTGAGCTTCGAGGCGGGAGAGTATCTGGACAAAGAAGTCGTACTGAAGGGATTCCTGCAGGTTGCGCGGGGTCTTTGCCGGAACCCGCTCACAGGTTTCGGCCACCCGGAGCAGCTCTTCTCTTCGCTTCGGGTCACTTTCAAAGTTCTCCGCAATGATCCGCGTCAGCCTTGCATATCTCCCGGCAAAACGAATGGCCGCCTCCAGAACCAGCTTCATCGCCTCCCAGTTCTGGATCCGGTCGTACAGAGAAAGGATCTCCGGTCCTGGAACACCGATGGTCTTCTCCTCGGCCTTCTCGATCGCCTGGTCGATCTCCTCCAGGATGTCTTCAAAGGCCCTCTTGCCGGTCATGAAGAACTCGTAGTTCTTGTTCGAGTAGCCGTAGGCCGAAGTGGGCGCGCCCCAGCCGATGGCGCCGCTCATGAACTTGACCGCATCCTCCGGGTCGAGCACTCTGGCGACCTTGTCCACGGCCGTCTGGCCGGCCCAGTACTCGTTCAGCTCCGCAACCTTCTTGAGGGACTCCTCCTCCGGTTCCTCGTGGATGCCGGGCTCGTTGTAAGCCTCCTCGTTCACCATGCTGGCGCCGTCGATACGCCACGCGATGGTGTGGGGAAGGCTCCCCATGTAACCCACGAGCTGGGCCTGATCGGTGATGAAGATCGTGATGTTGTCGAGCACGTGGGCAAGCGCCTTGGCCCGACGGAGCATGACTGGATCGTATTTCCAGAATCTCCACATATCCGTGAAGAGCGTGGGCATCTCGAGGTCCAGCTTGATCCCCGGTGCGTAGTTCCCCCCCAGGGCGCCCTTCTTCCATACCGCCTTGCGCAGATAATCGAGACGCTTCGAGCGCTTCTTCTCGGCTACCCACCACCACTCATGCTTCTCTACATAGTCGCTCAGTGCTTTTTGCGCCGGTTCCGCCATGGTTGCCTCCTCGTTCATATGGGTCGAGAGCTGATCGGAAATCCTCTTTCATCCGGGGTTCAGGACTTCTTCTGGAAGTCAGGACAGTCGCCGGCTTCCCGTTCCGCATCCACAGGCTTGGCTTTGTAGTAGGCCTGCCTGGGGTCCACAACACGGCGGACGCAGTCCCCCTTGTCAGGGTTCTCGTCCATCTGGAAGAACTGTCTGCATTCATTGCATGTAGCCATGGGAATCCCCTCCTTTCTCCCTTGATTGCTTACAGACCCTGAAGAGGGCCGTTTTCACGAGACAAGGAATGGCAAGAACGGTGCCAGAGGCCCGCGGTACACCTAACTATATGATTTTGCTGCATATAGTGGAGAAGGGGGAAAGGAAGCGGGAACGTTCATCCCACCTGTCTGGGTCACAATGTCCCAATCGGATGCGGAATTTCGGCGGAAATGTCCATATTTTACAAGCGGATACGGGCCACAGGCAGGAATGGGTCACAATATCCCAGAAATTCGGTAGATGGGTCACATCGAACCACACCCACGAGCCAATGCCTCACGGTTCGGGGACAGCCACTTATCTCCAGGGAGATCGGGGACAGCCACTTATCTCCAGGGAGATCGGGGACAGCCACTTATCTCCAGGGAGATCGGGGA